>JAZUBQ010000029.1:0-107903 GCA_045638525.1 Clostridia bacterium | reverse complement strand
CCTTGCGTCAGAGGGCTATCAGTTATATGTGATTGTACCGATTCAAAACGGATTTGCACCGATTGGCAGAGTGGATAAGTTTATTTCTCCCAAAACCATCGAGTATGTGTGTGGAGAAGAAATTAAGTTATACGAAGACGGCAGATATGCATATGTGAAAGACGGCGTGTTATATCACGCAACAACAAAAGAATAAACAAGGGCGAAAACAAAACCCGAAAATATGGAATTTCAGAAAAATTAGGAGGTTTAGCAGAATGCTTGTAAGTTTAAAAGAAGTAATTAATTTAGCAGAGAAAGGGAATTTCGCAATTCCTGCATTTAATGTGTATAATACCGAAACCATTATGGGGGTAATTAAAGCGGCAGAAGAAGAAAGAGCTCCCATTATTATTCAGGTATATCCCAGATTGTTAAACGAAGAAGTAGGATATTATTTGTGTCCTGCTATTGTTGCAGCAGCAAGAAAAGCAACGGTTCCCGTATGTTTCCATTTGGACCATGGTCCGTCTGAACTGGAAGTGCAAAAAGCACTTCGTTGGGGTGCAACCGGCATTATGTATGACGGTTCCGTTCATCCCTTTGACGAAAATGTTGCAAGTACCAAGCATATTGTGGATATTTGTGAAGCGATTGACGTTTCTGTGGAAGGGGAATTGGGTCACGTTGGTAGCGTAAACGACGAGGCTATGGAAGAATTCACCGATCCTCAGGAAGCGGCTGAATTTGTTAAGAAAACCAATGTATGCTGTCTTGCTGTGTTAATCGGGAATGCACATGGTCATTACAAAAAAACTCCGAAATTGGATATTGAACGAGTAAAAGCAATCAGAGAAGCAACCGGCGGAATTCCGTTGGTTCTGCACGGTGGTTCCGGGATTCCCGATGATCAGGTAAAAGCTGCCATTGCTGCGGGTATCCGTAAAATGAACATCGGTACCGATGTTTGCTGTGCATTTGCAGAAGGTACCAAAGAAACCTTGGAAAATCCCAACAGAAGTCTTGCAGTAGATTTATTTATGAAACATCCGATTGAAACTGTGAAAAAACTGGCAGTAGAAAAAATCAGATTGGTTGGAGCTAACCAAAAGGCGTAAGTTATAGTATTTTTATTTGACTATCACTTCATATGATTTCCGTTATGTGAAAAAGTAAAAGGGCATACCTCAATTTCGTGAAGATTCACGGCTTGAGGTATGCCCTTGTTTTTTGTTATTCAATGATTGCAATAATCTGCGTAATAAATTTGCTTGTATCTTTATGTTGCGGTGGCCCTTCAAGGTAGATGTGTCTGCATTTGCCTGATAGGGTAATGCCGTTTTCTTTTGCATATTCAAAAAGTCTTTTACGAGTGTCTGGCATATCCTCATATGCACCGTGATGATAAACAGAAAGAGCGCGGACATCGGGAATGCTCTCAACATATTCTCCTTTACTTCCGTCAGGGATTGCTACGCAATAAGATATTTCTTCAGGAACTTTAATGGAATACTCAATATAATACAAGCGTCTTGTTGTATCTGTTTCATATGTTCTGAAAGCTTCAAGTGCAGTATCCCGGAGCAAATTAGTTTTATCTGCAATGGTGTTTGAGTGATATGTACGGGAATAGATTGTTTGTGACGGAATCGTTATCTCTTCGATAATCGTACTCGCTTTTTTGGTTCTCTCTTTTAATTTCTCTATGGTGAGATTCAACTCGTCCCTCATTTTTTCCAGTCGATTTATCATAGGGTGCAAATCGGAAGATTCATTAAAGTATGCACGAATTTCATCAAGAGAAAGACCCAAATTCTGAAATACACGGATTGTACGGATTTTCGTAAAGGTGTCAATGGTGTAATATCTGTTGGCGGTGATTCCGTCTTTTTTGTCAGGAGTAATAAGACCTTTTGTTTCATAATTCAATATAGTTTTTCTTGTAATTCCAACGGCTTTTGCCATTTCGCCAATGGAAAATAAATTTTTACTGTTCATAAAATTTCCTCGTTTCAAACACAAAATAAATTATTTGCAAAAAAAATTGAAAAAAAACTATTGCATCGTACCTTAGGGTACGGTGTATAATTTATTGTATCATATTATATTATAAAATTCAAGTAATATAAACAGAAAGAAGGAACACAAAAATGAAAAAACTTTTAAGCATTCTTTTGTGTATGATGCTGATTACTTCGCTTATACCAATCAGCGCAAGCGCAACAGAAACCACAGAGAGCACAGATGGCGCAAGTCCTGAGGTTTTGGAAAAATTCGGTTTTTCGCTTGACCCCAACTCTTACGATACTAATGCATTAAAACCGGGCACACACCCATTAGAGCCGAAGTATGACTTATACATCGACAACGGCAGTAAGCACTCAAAAACAGATGCAAGGTTGAAACACGCCATTCCAAGTGGACTCAACTTTTATCCACGGTTTAACCTCTCGCTGGAAGTATCGGACGCTTTTACAAACCAAGAATCCTCACCCTATTTCGTTTCAACAGGCTTTGCAGCAACTGAAACAGGTGTTGATGACCATATAGCAAAGGTTTACTTTGAAAGCGGAAAAACAGGCGGCAGAATATTATTAAGCATATACGATGCCAAAGGCAACGCCCTCGTAACGGGATATGAAACAGGCGGTTATGTGGCTTCTGTCGAAGCAATCGAAATGTGGGAGGTTGAAGGACTCTTATCCGTAACATCGGGTGACTTTGACGGCGATGGTGTTGATGAAATTGCCGTTTACACTCCCAATAACAGCGGTGCACTGAGCGGAAAAGCCAACCAGATTTATATGCAAATATTTGAATTTGACGCATTAAGCAATAGCATTACAACAAAGCAGCACATAGATTTAGCAAGTGACGTTTCATCGTGGACAAAAGGTTATACGGGCGGCTCATTTGGTATTTACTTTCCGTACTTTTATTTTTTGCCGTATGTTGCACTTTGCGGTGATGACTTGAGCGGTGACGGAATTGATGACCTTGCAGCAGTAGCAAGCTTTTCTACCTGGCTTGATACCCGTGACGGTTCAACAACATACTCTACAAAACAGTTAATCGACCCCTCAACACGCCTTGCATCTGTACTTGAGGTATATGAAGGCAAAGAAGGCGGCGACTTCACCCAGAGCATAAAGCACAGAACAATGGTGACAACAGGTCTTACAGGCGGCTCAAGTGATGCCAACGCGCAGAACCGCTTTATACTCCGTAATGCAAACATCACAACGGGCGATGTTAACGGTGACGGAATAAACGAAATCATCATAGCGGGTAACTACACAAGAGCCTCAAACTACTCGACCACTTCAACAAATACTGCTACCTCAAACAGCTTTGTAGAGGTTGACGGTGAGAGCGCCCTTTGCCACATTGTAGGCTACACCACATATGAAAACCTTAAAAACCGCGAAATGTACAACTCAAATTCAGAATATAACTGGACAGTACAGCGCACGGGCGACGGTCAGACCTATTGGTTCAATGAAGACAATAGCGATTCAGGTCCGATTACCGTATCATTGGCTTCATTTAAGCGCAACGGTACGGGCTACCCCGAAACAATATTTGTAGGCGGTCAGTTCTTTGAATATAATTCAGAATCAGGCACGCTCGCATTTTTGAAAAACAGCAACATTACCTACCCCGATAGTATAGGAAAGACCAGCGTTGTGTGGATTGGTAAAGCCGTAGCAGGAAACTTAGCAAATGATGTGTTTGGGAGAGAGGCTGTAGTATTCCCGTTTTATATGAAGAAAAGCGGCGAAGATATATTCTCCTGCGAAGTAGATTTTTTCTATAACAGAACGTCTTTACAATCTTTGGGCGGAAAGGAAGTACTTGCCAATACTTACCATTATGCATTTTCTACTGTTTCTTCTCAGCAATTGGCTTCTTTAGCTCTTTTAGACGGTGGTGGAAAAACAGGCTACCTGACCTACGATGGCAACAACACCGATGTGTACTACAGTGATGTGGAGGTTCTTTCTATTATGCAGGCACCTCCGCTGTATGAAGAGCTCAATGACGATACATATATAGGCAACTCCGAAACGAGCTTTACAAAGTCGGAAGGCAGCAGTGAATCTTGGACTCACGGCGGTTCGCTCACGGCAGGTGTTGTGGCAGGCTTTGAATATAAGGGCTCATTCCTTGGTATTTTTCCTGCTGTAGGTGCAGAATATGAATTCAGTCTTACAGGAACCATCGGCGGTGAAGACACCCAAGAAAAAACCTACGACTATTCTTCGGGCTTTGCAACGTCAGGTACTACAGATACCGCAGTAATTTTCGCCGTTCCTTATGTACGCTACAATTGTACAATGTACGTTCCTGAGTACACATTGCCAACAGAAGAAGATTACAACACACTCTGTGCTTTCAGAGATGAGCTTGCCGATAATCTCAGAAAGTATGTTGACACGGGAGATACACAGTCAAGTGGTACTTATGTAATGGGTTGCAAGTATTATTATTACAGATACAGCTCTTATGTAACCGAAAATAACTATATGAAGCAGCAGGAAGTGCTCTATAAGGTAGCAGAAGAAATCAGCTTTATTGAAGATGCTATAGCATCCTTTGGAAAAGGCGGCAGCGGTGAATGGGGCGGTACTGTACAAGGCGCAGTGTTACCCTATCATTACTGCATACCTCAGCAGCCTATGGTAACAACAATAGACGCAAAAACCTACGACGCAATAGCAGACGCTACACCCGGACTTGAGAAAATCTATGGCAATGTGTTCAGCGAAACATACCGTCCCGGTGACCCGAATACATACGCTCACTCAACCAGTGCACTAAACGCAACAGGTACTGTTCTTCAGTCGAAAATGTCAATGGGCGGCTCATCTGACGGTTACTTAACAAACAGTAACTCTTCTGCCGGTAGCAGCCAGTCGCAGAGTATTTCTGTTGAAGAGTCAGATTCCGATACATTGACCTGGGGTGCGGCATTAGAAAATACATCGCTTGCAATAGTCGGAGGTGCAAAGGTTGGATTCACCATTTCAGCAGAGTATAACGGAAGCCACACAACCACTACCACACAGGGCAATGAATATTCAGGTACTGTTTTCTCGTTGCCAAAAGATACCCCTGCAGATTATACTTACAGCTGGAAGCTCGTTTCATACACAACTATGCTTAACGGCAAAAAGGTGCCCGTTGTAGGTTATCTCACAAAGGTTAACTCAACACCTCCACCGTCTGTTGCACAGAATATTTCTGTTGAAAATCTGACAGATACATCTGCAACACTCACATGGGAAAACGGCGAAAGAGCAGCTGACTTTTACAAAATTTTAAGAGTTGATGCAGACGGAGACAACCCGGTACAGATTGCAAACAATATCGTTCCCGTTGGCGGAAAATGTTCTTACAATATATCAAATCTCAAGCCATCAGGCACAACACCAAGTACATCATATTATGTGATAGAATCTTACAACACAAGTGGCAAAAAGAGTATTGCATCCGAAATGATTTCTGTTACAACCATGCCCGAAGGCTTTGCAGTTGTAATGTCGGTTGAAGGCATTGAAAATGCGATTTACAGAGACGGCAAAAACCTCTCTGCGAAATTAAATATCGACGGCAACCAGAGCTATGACACCTTCTATCAGTGGCAGAAGTCTGACGGTAATGGCTGGGTTGACCTTGACGGACAGAACGCAAAAACGATGAACTTTAAAATTTCAACATTAGACAACAACAAAAAAGTTCGTTGCGCAGTTACGATGTTTATAGGCTCTCGTTCTTATAGGATTTATTCGGCTCCGATTACCTTGCGTTGTACAAACTTATGCAACGATTACAGCGTAGACTGGGCGGAAGACGGAAACTCAGTAACAATCACACCTGAAGAAGGTGCTACACCTGCAAGCGTTTATCTGAAAGCAGAAAATGCGGACGGCAGCTTTATCGTGGTTGCACCCGAAACCGCTTCCGACAATGCAGTAACCTATGATTTAACAGGTTTGGATACTGCTGATATCTGTGTTTACATTTGGGATGACGAGTTAACTCCCGTAACCTATCCTTTTGTGAGATAAATAATAAAACAAATAAATATCCCCCCGTTCAATAACGGGGGGATGTTCATTGTATGGAACTATTATTTACAACAGATTGGTAAACCAGGATACAATGCTGTAAATGACAGGTGCAAACACAATAGCCGGTAAATAATCTGCCACCTTAATTTTGGTGATTCCCATCAGGTTGGTTCCAATCATAATAATTAAAAGAGAACCGACACAACTCATTTCATTGATTGCTCCTGTGGTAAGAAAAGGGGAGACAACACCGGCAAGAAGCACCAATCCGCCTTGTATCAAAAATACGGATACAGATGCTAACAGTACGCCAAAGCCAAGTGTGGAGGAGAGCATCATAGAAGACACAAAATCCAGAGTGGCTTTGGTGATGAGAACAGAATGGTCTCCCAAAAGTCCTGCCTGAAGAGAGCCGGTAACCGTCATAGACCCCACACAGAACAAGAGAGTGGCTGTCATAAGACCTTCTGCAATGGAACTGTTTTTGCCTTCTTTTTTGAACTTTGTTTCCACTTTTTGAGAAAGTCGGTTGATGGCACCGTCGATGTCAATCAGCGTGCCAACAATGACACCGAGAACCACCGAGGCTATCACAATCAGAACATTCTCACCGCATAAACTGCCCGATATGCCGATATAAAGCGTGCATACTCCAAGCCCTATCATCGTGGCAGTACTTACTTTTTCGGGAATCCCTTTTTTAAGTAGCAGACCGATGGAAGACCCCAAAAGCAAGGTAATGACATTTACAATCACACCAAACATATCTGATACTCCATCCTACAGCATATCTGCTAAATCATAAATTAATTTTTCTGTTTTTTCCCAACCAAGGCAAGGGTCGGTGATGGATTTTCCGTAAATACCGTCTTCCGGTTTTTGTGCACCATCTTCAATGTAGCTTTCAATCATTAACCCTTTGACTAATTTCTTAATGTCGTCGGAGTGACGGCAACTTTGGAGAATTTCTTTGGCAATTCTCGGCTGTTCTGCCCATTTTTTGCCGGAATTTGCGTGGTTGGTGTCAATAATGACTGCAGGATTTTGAAGACCGGATTTTTCATAGGTTTCTGACAGATGAATTAAATCTTCATAGTGATAGTTGGGCATAGACTGACCGTGTTTGTTGACATAACCTCTTAAAATTGCGTGTGCCAAGGGGTTACCGGCGCTTTCCACTTCCCATCCTCTGTAGATAAAGGTATGTGCGTGTTGTGCCGCAGTGATAGAATTCATCATAACAGAAATATCACCGGCAGTGGGATTTTTCATTCCTACGGGAATATCCAGACCACTTGCTGTCAGTCTGTGTTTCTGATTTTCCACCGATCTTGCCCCAATCGCAACGTATGACAATAAGTCGGATAAGTATCTGTGGTTTTCAGGATACAGCATTTCGTCAGCACAAGTGAAGCCGGTTTCCCAAATTGCCCGTAAATGCAGATTTCGGATGGCAATAACCCCTTTTAACATATCTGATTCTTTGTTGGGGTCCGGCTGATGCAACATTCCCTTATAGCCGTCCCCGGTGGTTCTGGGTTTGTTGGTGTAGATTCTGGGGATGATAAGAATTTTGTCGGACACCTTTTCCTGAACGCCGCGCAAACGGGAAATGTAATCAATCACGCTGTCATCGTGGTCGGCAGAACAAGGCCCGATAATCAGGATGAAACGGTCATCCTTTCCTTCAAAAACAGATTTGATTTCTGCGTCACGCTTTGTTTTGATTGCTTCCACTTTCGGGGTAACGGGATACTGTTCTTTGATTTCTTTGGGAATGGGTAATTTACGTTTGAAATTCATGTTCATTTTTAAAATCCTCCGATTGGCGGCTATTTTTTGTCAAACAAAGCTCTTCGTTTGGTGGAAAGTTGCATCATTTCACGCATTTTATCCACATCTTCTGTTTCGAGCATTTGTTTTAGTTCATTAAATTTATTGATAAAGAGGTCCATTTGTTGCAAAAGGACATCTTTATTGGCTACAAACAGTTCACTCCACATCAAATCGTTGATGCGGGCAATTCGGGTTAAGTCTCTGAAAGAGTCACCCGTGAATTTTTCCATATTTTCTTTGTCATTGCAAGTCATCAAGGTAACAGCAATGCAATGGGTCAACTGGGATAAAAATCCAATCATTTCGTCGTGTTCTTCCGGCGAAAGAGTGGTAACGTTGGAAAAACCAAGCAGGCGTCCCAGTTCCAGACAGGTGTTGATGGCGTTGGGGGTGTTTTTTTCGGTGGGAGTCACAATATAGTTGGCACCTGCAAACATTTTATCGGTGCTGTTTTCCACGCCGGAAACTTCACGTCCTGCCATAGGATGGGCTGCAATAAATTCCACATCTTCCCGCAGCATATCCTGAATCTGATACACAATACTGCATTTTACACCTGTTACGTCAGTAAGGATGGCTCCGCTTTTGAAAAGATGCTGATTGGCTTTCACCCAATCAACAAACACCTGAGGATACAAAGCAAAAATGACAAGATCTGCTTCTCCAATCAGTTTTTCGTCTACTTTGGTGGAGCCTTCATCAATGATTTTCTCAGCTATGGCATAGTCAATGGAACTTTGTTCCTTGGTTATGGCAGAAATGTGAAATCCAAAGCGTTTTAACACTCTGGCATAGCTTCCGCCCAACAGACCAAGTCCCACAATCAATATTTTTTTACTTACATCTACAATCATTCTACGATAACCTCTGCGCCAAGTTTTTTCATATCGCTGAAAAATCCGGGATAGCTTTTTTTAACAGCTTCACTACCGGAAATTTCTCCACCGATTTTTGATAATATCACCGACATTGCCATCACAATTCTGTGGTCATTGTGTCCATCCAAAAGGATGCCGGTATTTTTTAGTTCCTGCTTGGGGACTGTTATCCTATTATCACCGAAAATCAGTCCGCCGCCCAGTTTTAAAAGTTCTTCGTGCATTGCTTGCCCGCGATCACTTTCTTTGGCTTTCAAACGGTCGGTTCCCGTAAAGGTGGCACCGTTTTTCAAAGCGGAAAGTGCAAAAAGGATGGGACCCAGATCCGGACAGTCCGAAATATCCAAAGTGGGGGAGCCGTTTGATATCTTTGCAAAATAGTCTTGATAAACCTTGTCTCCCTGCAAACTGTCTGGTTTCAGATTTTGGAGCTTGATGTTGGAACCAAGATAATTAAAAGAATCTAAAAATGCGGCATTGGAATAATCGCCCTCTATCTTTCCCGAATAGGAACAAAGATCGGATTCTCTGATTGCGATATGGTATTCATCCAAGAATTCCACGTCGGCTCCAAATGATTTCAGAGCAGAGAGGGTGAGATTTACATAGTCTTTGCTTTCAAAAGGAGGCAGAATTTCTATCAAAGATTCTTTTCCCAAATAAACAAGTGCGAAAAGAAGTCCGGTGATAAATTGACTGCTGATGTCTCCTCTTAGTTGATAGGTTCCGCTCTGCAGGTTACCGCAAACGGTAACAGAAGTTTCGTCCTTTTGGAAAGTGAAGCCATATTTTTGACATAAGTCTTCATAAATGCTCAGCGGTCTTTCAAAAAGACGGGTACTTCCGTTTAAGGTCACATCAGTCCCCAAACACAGGGCAAGCGGAATGAAAAATCGCAAGGTGCTTCCGCTTTCTCTGCAACCTAAAACGGGTTGTTTGGCTTTCATAAAATTTTCGGAATTGATGCTCACAACATCATTTTCGGTTGTGATTTCAGCACCCAATGCACGCAGGCAGTCGATGGTTGCAAGGATATCCTCGCTGTAATCAATGCCGGATAATACACAGTTTTTTCCCGATAATGCAGCACCAATCAGATATCTGTGTGCCATACTTTTAGAAGGTGGTGCGTCAATGGTGCCGTTTAATATGCAAGGTTTGAATTTCGCTGTCATATTATTTCCCTTCCATCAGATAGTCAATGGCTTCGATATAGCCATCTGTGCCGTGACCGGTAATGGTTTTCACACAGGCAGCACGGACATAACTGATCTGTCTGAAATCTTCTCGTTCTTCTACTTTTGAGATGTGCACCTCAACCGTTGGAACATTCACCGATTTTACCGCATCCAAAATGGCGATGCTGGTATGAGTGTAGGCACCCGGATTGATGATGATGCCATCCATGGTTTGATAGGCTTGTTGAATTTTATCCACAAGGTCGCCTTGGTGATTGGATTGGTAGAGGGTTACTTCAATCTGTTTCTTGTCGCAATAGGTTTGAATTTTTTTGCATAAGTCGGCATAAGTTTCTCTGCCGTAGTGGTCAGGTTCTCTGATTCCCAGCATATTTAAGTTGGGACCGTTTATGACCAGAATTTTCATACTATCAGCTCTTTTCGTTTCTTTAAAATATAGTCTGCTTCTTCAGCCGGTGTTGCCATATCCGGCACAATGACATCGGCTGAGGCTTTGTAAATTTCGATGCGTTCATCATATAACTTCTGAAGCTTTTCATAAGTATCGGATAGCGGTCTGTCAGAAGTTGCCTGCAATCGTTTAAAATCGGCATTTAAGAAGAACAGTTTCCCGTTTCGTTTTAAGCAGTTCACATTTTCTTCCCTTAAAATGGTTCCGCCACCAGTCGCAATAATGCAGGAACTTTTTTGGGAAATATCGAAAATGACTTCGGTTTCCAAATCTCTGAAATAGGGTTCCCCCCTGGTTGCAATCAGCTCTTTAATGGGGCATCCGCATCGTTTTTCGATTTCTTTATCGGTGTCTACAAATTGAAAGTCATCTAACTTCAAAAGATTTCCGACGGTGCTTTTTCCGCTTCCGGGCATTCCCGTCAGCACGATATTTTCTTTGGAAGCCAACACCGATGCAAACACCTGGTCGGCAATCGTTTGTTCGATTTTGGTGTCTGAAAATTTTTCTGCCGCAGCCACCGCTTGCATCACAAGCATATACAGTCCGCCTTCGGCTTTGATACCTTTTCTTTTGGCATCTGCCACCAAATTGGTGCGAAGTGGATTATACACCGCATCCACCACACCTTCCAACGAGGCAAATGTGGAAATGTCCATAGGTTTTCCCTCACAATCCGGATACATTCCCGAAGGAGTGGTGTTGATGATAATATTAGCATCCAAATGGCTTTCGATGGCTTCCGGATAGGTGATGACGCCATCTTTTTCATTTCGGGAAACGGTAAGAATTTCGGATGCTCCCAAATCCTTCGCCAAAACGTTTGCGGTTTTGCTGGTTCCGCCGGTTCCTAAAATCAACACTTTTTTCTGCTGAAAACCGATTCCGATTTTTTCAATTAACGCTTTCATTCCGTAATAATCGGTGTTGTAGCCGTATAATTTACCATCTTTTTGCACAACAGTATTTACTGCACCAATTCTTTTGGCAACATCACTTACCTCATCTAAGAAGGGAATCACTGTTTCTTTATAGGGAATTGTCACATTCACTGCGACAAATTTTTTCTTTTGAAAAAATGGCTCGATTTCGTCTTCGGCAAGTTCGATCAGGTCATAGGGATAATCGGCAAGTTTGTTGTGAATTTCTTTGGAAAAGCTGTGAGTCAGTTTTTTTCCGATCAGTCCATATTGTTTCATCGTTTCCTACCTCAACCAGTCTGTTCCGAACCGCATTGCCAAAGCATCACAAAGTGCAATGGCGGTTGCCGCATCCTGCACCACTCTTGCTCTGTGCACAATGGCGGGGTCGTGTCTGCCCTTCGGCTCTAAAACAGTTTCGCTCATTGTATGAAAATCCACCGTATTTTGTGGTTTAAAAATGGTGGGTGTGGGTTTGATGGCAGTTCTGAAAATGATGGGCATTCCGTTGGTGATGCCGCCGTTTAGACCGCCGTTGTGATTGGTTTCGGTCACAATTTTTCCGTTTTCTATCTTCATTGGGTCATTGGCTTCGGAGCCTTTCATATCTGAAATTGCAAAGCCTTCGCCAAACTCAATTCCTTTTACCGCAGGAATGGAAAACATCATATGGGAAATGACACTCTCCAATGAATCGAACCAAGGTTCTCCCACCCCTTCGGGCATACCGATGATTGCAGTTTCCAATACACCGCCTACGCTGTCACCTTCCGAAGCTGCAGCTAAAATGGCGTTTGTCATTACTTCGATTTTATTTTCATCCAAAACTGCGAAGGTTTTTTCATTCAAATTTTTAATATCCGAACAATAGTCGTCAAACTCTCTGTCTGAGATTTTTGCACATTTTTTCACGTGGGTTCCAATTAAAATTCCCTTTTGTTCCAACGCTGCCTTACAGATTGCACCGGCTGCAACCAATGCCGCCGTGATTCTTCCGCTAAAATGCCCGCCACCTCGTGAATCTTGAAATCCGTGATATTTGCACTGAGCGGTATAATCTGCGTGGGAAGGTCTGGCAACGGTTTTCATTGCGGAATAGTCACCGCTTTTTACGTTTTCATTAGGGATTAAGATGGTGATGGGGGTTCCGGTGGTGATACCGTTTATCACACCGCTGACAATTTTAAAATTATCCTGTTCTTTTCTGGGAGTTGAAATTTTGCCATCGGGTCTTCTTAAAAAAAGCAAATGACGGATATATTCTTCATCTACCCGGATTCCCGGTGCCAAACCATCTAAAACTGCGCCGATAAATTCTCCGTGGCTTTCCCCAAACAAGGTAACTGCCACGCTGTTTCCAAATGTATTTTTCAAAAAAATCACTCCCTAAAACATTTTTTTGCCATTTCGATGACTTCACTGCATTGCATTGTTTTTAATTCAAAACAACCAATTTCGGAAACGGTTGTTACTGTTACAGAGTCGCCATCAGCTTTTTTATCGTGAAATGCCGCTTGGGCAATTTTGTCCCAATCCAATGCAATCTGCTGATATAAATTGCATTTTTTTAGAACTTCTGTTACTCTTGGTCTGATTGCTTCATCACACATAGGAATCATACCCAGTGCCACACATTCGCCGTGATAAAGGGATGAGCTGGTTTCAATTCCGTGTCCGATGGTATGACCAAAATTGAGAATTTTCCGAAGTCCTGCTTCTTTTTCGTCCTGTTCTACAACATCTTTTTTGATGTTCAGAGAACGGACAATGATTTCATCTATCTTTTCGTTGATATTTTGATTTTCAAAAATGTCAAACAGTTCGCAATCGGAAGTGAGAGACATTTTGATGGCTTCCGCAAGACCGTTTGCAATTTGCCTATCGGGAAGCGTGGACAAAACATCAGGGTCAATCAACACTTTTTTTGGCTGATAAAAAGCACCCACAATGTTTTTGACATTTTTAAAGTTAATCGCCGTTTTTCCGCCGATGGAGGAATCAATTTGCGATAACAGGGTGGTTGGAATGTTGTAAAAATCAATTCCACGCATATAAGCCGATGCCACAAACCCTGAAAGGTCTCCGCAAACGCCGCCGCCGACTGCTACCACACAGTCTTTTCTGGAAAATCCGTTGTCAAGCATAGTTTCAAGAAGGGTTCCAAAGGTTTCAAGACTTTTGGATTCTTCCCCCTGTCGGATGGTGCAGATGACCGGTTGCTTACATTGTGCGGCAACAGTTTTTGCATACGCTTCGGGAACTTGGCAGTCGGTAACCACAAGAACACGTCGGTTTAAATTCAGGTTTTCGCCTGCTTGTGCAAGAATACCGCGTTGTACAACAATGTCATAGCTGTTTTCGTTTAAATTCATATGTATCTTCATGTCAAAATTCCTCATATTTTGCTATGTGGTGCATACGTTCCCGCTACTTTTAGTTTATCACACACTTTATTTAATTCTAAAAGCATTTGTTTTCCGGTTTCGTGATCGGTTGTTCCGTCAATCTCAATGTAAAAATAATATTGCCAGGAATGTTGTTTGAGCGGTCGGCTGCGAAGTGCCGTCATATTGTATCCGTATTTTCCGATAATACCGATGGCATTCGCCAAAGAACCTGCTTCATTCTTAACGGTGAACATCAGAACCGAGTTGGGAAGAGCAGGGGAGTTCGCTCTTGCTTTGGAAAGAACCGCAAAACGAGTAGTGTTATCGCTGCTCTTATTGATGTCAGACTGCAGAACCTTTAATCCGTATATTTCTGCTGTTTCTGCACTGGCGATGGCACCGAGGGATTTGTCTTTTTTTGTTGCAACCGTTTTTGCGGCGGTTGCGGTGTTGTTCGCCTCCTCGGTCTCGAATCCTTTTTGCTGGATGTATTCGTGACATTGGTTGAGTGCCTGCGGCTGACTGGTAACTTTGGTGATATCTTCTGTCGTTGCATCGGGAAGCCCCAGTAAATTCTGGCGAATTTCCAATTCGTAGATGCCGTTTATGACCAGTCCGCCTGAAAAGATAAGGTCGATTGTCTGTCCCACTTCTCCGGCATAGCTGTTTTCAATGGGAAGCACTGCAACATCGGCTTCGGCGTTTTCAACTGCAGTATATGCTGATTTAAAATCACGGTAAGATACCCGGTTGCTGTTGGCAAAGATTTTGCCTGCCGCAATGTGAGCAAATGCTCCCGGGACGCCACTGTAGGCAACCTTCAGCCCTGATTGCATCCGATGTTGGTAGGCTCTGGAAATTGACATCAGATTTTTAATATAGTCAATGTAGTATTCCTTTAAAACATCGTCTTCAATCATTGCTGCGTTTTTTTCAATGACAACAGCTTCTCGTTCTTTGTCAAGGATGGGGAGACCAAATTCCTTTTTATGTTCAAAAACCAGTTCGGCAGCTCGCATTCTTTCGAGGAAGAGTTCTGCCATTTTAGAATCCACTTCGTTGATAATCTTTCTTGCTTCTTCCAATTTGTTTGCCATTGTACATCCCATCCCTTCTCAAAAAAGAAAAACCTCACCTGTAGTGTTACAAGTGAGGCTTCAAACATTGTAAAAATATTGCTATAAACTGTTTTTCACTCTCACCAGTAACTGTTGTAACGCAAAATAAGCATAGCCACAATAAAAGACTACGCAATAGCTAAAGTAATATTTACTTGCATTGATCAATGATACGTTCATAACAATTACCTTTTTATATATTTCCCTTTATTTTACCACGACTGATAGGATTTTGTCAAGGTGAAATGCCGCTTTTTGATACATTTCATCTTGATGTTTTATTTATAATTTTTCAATATCACTTTCGGTAATCAAGTGGAATCCTGCACTTTCCAGTGCTACTTCTGCAGCGGCATTATCTGCCACTCTTAATACAACATATGCGTGTTTTTCGGTACGTGCCATAAATGCATACAGATATTCCACATTGATATCTTTTTTATCCAAAACATCCAACGCTGCGGTCAGTTTTCCGGGAGCATCGCCGATTTTAACTCCCAACACGTCAACCACTTTAATCAGGTATCCGTTTTCTTTGAGCACTTTTTCTGCAGAAGTTTCGTCATTTACAATCAGTCTGAGAATTCCGAAATCTTCTGTTTCAGCAATCGAAAGGGCTCTCATATTGATGTTGTTTTTTGCAAGAATATCAGTAACTGCAACAATGGTGCCTTTTCTGTTTGGAACAAATACGGTTAACTGTTTAATTGCCATAATAAAAGCTCTCCTCTCATTAAATCAATTTACGTTTGTCAATCACACGAACTGCTTTACCTTCTGAACGAGCAATGGTTTTTGGAGCAACAAGATGAACGGTCGGATTGATTCCAAGCATAATCTTCATTGCATTTGCAAGTGCTTTTTCCATTTTAAGAACATCGCTTACGATATCGGTAAACTGTTCCGGAGGCATTTCTACATTTATTTCAAATGTATCGTTATTGTTCACACGGTCAACAACAATCTGATAGTTCGGTTCATAGCCTTCTTTTAAGAGAACTGTTTCAATCTGACTGGGGAACACGTTCACACCACGGATGATGAGCATATCATCGGTTCTGCCCATGGGTTTTGCCATTTTTACCAGAGTTCTGCCGCAAGAACATTTGTTGCGGGTCAGAACACAAATATCTCTGGTTCTGTAACGAAGAAGCGGAAATGCTTCTTTGTCTAAAGAAGTGAACACCAGTTCACCTTTTTCGCCTTCGGGAAGAACTTCACCGGTATCGGGGTCAATAATTTCTGCAAAGAAATGGTCTTCGTTTACGTGCATACCGTTCTGTTCGCTACATTCAAATGCAACCCCGGGGCCGGTTGATTCTGTCAAACCATAAATGTCATACGCTTTGATGCCCAAAGTTGCTTCAATGCCTTTTCTCATTTCTTCGGTCCAGGGTTCTGCACCAAAGATACCGGCTTTTAACGGAATATCCTCAGGTTTGTAGCCTTGTTCTTTTAAGGTTTCGCCAATATATGCTGCATAAGAGGGGGTACAGCAAAGCAGAGTGGCATTTAAATCCATCATAAACTGAATCTGTCTTTCTGTGTTACCCGATGACATGGGGAGGGTCAGGCAACCAACCTTACCGGAGCCACCGTGGAGACCCATACCGCCGGTGAATAAACCGTAGCCATAAGCAACCTGACAAACATCTTTTTTATCTGCACCGGTAGCAACAATGGCACGGGCACAGCAATCATCCCAAAGGTCAACATCGTGCTGTGTATAGAACGCAACCACACGTTTGCCTGTTGTCCCGGAGGTAGAATGAATACGAACACATTCATCCAGCGGTTTTGCAAGCAGTCCGTAGGGATAAGCGTCTCTTAAATCTGCTTTGGTTAAAAACGGAAGCTTATGTAAATCGTCGATCCCTTTAATATCATCGGGAGTTACACCCTTTTCATCCATGAGCTTTTTATAATAGGGAACGTTTTCATAAACGTGTTTTACTTGTTTCACCAATTTTTCCGACTGAAGTTTTTTCATATCTTCACGGGACATGGTTTCAATATCTTTCTGGTAGTATTTCTGAGTCATTTTTGTTCATCCTTTCCATTACGCATCAAATTTGTTATCGCAGGGTTTGCAAAGGATGAAATAAAAAAACGCCCTCTGCAATCCTGTTTCAGGATACAGAGGACGAAAATATCATTTCCGTGGTACCACCTCAGTTCGTCGCTATCTCACGGTAGCGACCTTATCAGGTACATACATACCTTAGTTCTGTAACGGGAACTCCCGTTGCATCCTACTAAAGATTGCTCTCATTCAGTGCACTGCTAACAGAAGGAATTCGAGAAGGACGCCCCCATTGCCTCGCACCATCCGGCAACTCTCTCCAGGTTCTTTCCAACCTACTGGTTTCTGATCTTCGCATTTGATAAGGCGATTATAGCACTTTGGTTTTGTAAAGTCAAGAGTTTTTCCAAAAAAGTTTGAAATATTTTTATTTTAGGAACTTCGTAAAGAGTCTGCCCGGAGTTATTTTTTAAAAAGAACACACAACTTTACCAAAAAGCGATTTCCATTATTTGTGATAACTTTCGTTATTTAAAATTTTAAAGCCACGGTAAATCTGTTCGGTTAAAATCAGACGTGCCAAATTGTGGGGAAGGGTCATTTTAGAGAGGGAAATTCTCATCTGACAGGCGTTTATCACATCGGGATGCAGTCCGTGAGAACTGCCGATGACAAAACAAAGCCCGCCTTCGGTTTGCTTTTGGTCGATGAGGGTTGCAAATTCTTCGGAAGAATAGCTTTTTCCGTCAATCGCCATGGCAACCGTTATCATATTTTTGGGTAAATGCTTTAGAATCTGTACACCTTCTTTTTGCAGAACACCTTCAATTTCTTTTTCCGACGGTCGGTCACTGACAGAAAGGTCTGCAACTTCAATGTGGGAAAATTCTGTATATCTGCCGAGGCGTTTTTCGTATTCCGACAGCAAATCACGGGTGGCTTTTTCTTTTAGTTTTCCAACTGAAATAATTTTTGTTTTGATCATAACAACACCGTTTCTCCCAAAGCTCCGCGTTCTGATACGGAGAGTATCACATCACGGTTTGCCACAATGGATTGTTGGTTTAATACATCCTTTACGGTTTCGTAGGCCAATTCGGTTGTGTTGGCTTCACCGCTTAAATGTCCCAAAATGATTTTTTTAGTGCCGCCGTTTACCAGATGGGTTGCAAATTTTCCTGCATTTTCATTGGATAAATGCCCGCCGTCTCCACGAATTCGTTGCTTTAGGTGCAACGGGTAGGAACAGTTTTCCAATGCGTTAAGGTCGTGATTGGACTCTAAGAATACCAAATCTTTTCCTTTGACGTCGGTATACAGATTGTCTGCCAGATATCCCACATCGGTCAGGATGCTGAGAGTGCGATTTCCGTTGGATATGTTGTATCCCAGTGTTTGACAGGCATCGTGAGGAACGGGGAAGGACTCCACTTGCAAATCCAACACACCCACATTTTGATTTTGACCAATCTGGAAAATGTTGTCGGTGTAGTCACAGATTTTAGGGTACAGCTCAATGAGGGTACCTTTAGAGCCGCAAACCTTGACATCCAGATTTTTTAAAATCATGGGAAGTGCTGACGTATGGTCAGAGTGGCTGTGTGTTAAAAACACGGCATCCAAACGGGAAATGTCTTCCCCAATGCTATGTAGTGTTTCTTTGATTTTTTTAAAACTGCACCCGCAGTCAATCAAGATACGGGTGTTTTGATATGAAATAAAAATTGAATTTCCGTTGCTTCCGGAGAATAACGGACAAAATTTGAGTGACTCCATAGATTTCTTTTTTTGGCGGATGTGCTATACTTCTTTTTTGATATCTCCGCCCAAACCTTTGATTTTTTCAACAATTTTTTCGTATCCGCGTTCCACATGGAAAATATCGTATACTTCGGTGGTGCCTCTTGCCATCAACCCTGCAATGACTGCAGCAGCACCGGCACGAAGGTCGGTAGCTTTGACGGGAGCGGGATACAGCTCGTCTACACCGGTAATCATAGCAGTGTTTCCACTGACATTGATGTCAGCTCCCATTTTTTTCAGTTCGTCAATAAATTTAAAACGGGAATCCCACACGGTTTCTTTGACGGTGCTGGTGCCTTCGGCCACGCTTAACAAAGTGACAATCAAAGGTTGCATATCGGTGGGGAAACCGGGGTAAGGCAAGGTTTTTACCATTGCTTTTTTCGGACGTTTTTTATAATAAACACGAATGGCATCGTCACCTTCTTCGATTCCGATTCCCATTTCGTTGAGTTTTGCGGTTAAACATTCCATATGACGGGGAATTACATTTTTTACAAGGACATCTCCCTTGGTTGCCGCAGCCATTACCATATAGGTTCCTGCTTCAATCTGGTCGGGAATGATGGAATAGCAAGAGCCTTTTAATTCCGATACACCCACGATTTTAATGGTGTCGGTTCCGGCACCTTTGATTTTGGCACCCATAGAATTCAAAAAGTTTGCAATGTCAACAATGTGAGGCTCTTTTGCAGCATTTTCAATGATGGTGGTACCTTTTGCCTTACAAGCACAAAGCATTACGTTAATGGTGGCACCAACCGATACCTGATCGAAAAATACAGAAGAACCAACCAGCTCGGTAGCCTTTGCAATAATGGCACCGCCTTTGAGTTCGGTTTCTGCTCCCAAAGCTTCAAATCCTTTGATGTGTTGGTCAATGGGACGATTCCCCAGATTGCATCCGCCGGGCAGGGCAACTTCCGCGTGATGATATTTGCCAAGCAGCGCTCCCAGAAAATAATAGGAAGCTCTCATTTTGGTTGCCAGTTCATAAGGAACGGTTGTGCCTGAAATGGCCGACGAATCAATCACCAGAACTCCGGGTTCTTTATAGAACACATCTACATTCAGTCTTTTTAAAATATCAATCATAATCCGAACATCAGAAATGTCCGGCACATTTTCCAAAATACAGGGCGTATCCGAAAGTAAAGCCGCGGGAATCATAGCAACTGCAACGTTTTTTGCACCGCTGATGGTAACTTCACCCCGCAGCGGGAATCCGCCGTTGATGACATATTTTTCCAAAGTATGGATCACACCTTCCATAAATCATTGCTGAGAAAAACCGACCGTTTGCTGATCGGTTTACAGTCTTTTTTTCATTATAGCACAGCTCCCCCAAAAAATAAAGTCTTTTTTTGTATTTTTTTTATTTTATACCAAAATCAACAAAAAAATTTTCAAATTTCTTGCAAATGGAAAAATATTGTGCTATACTATATGATAACTTAGTGCGAGTTAAATTTTATAACTATGGAGATTCAATGTGAAAAAACTTGTTTGTATATTGATTTGTTTTTTGTTGACACTGGGCATTGCGAGTGCAATGGGGCCGGTGCCTGACTTTGAAATAGCCCCTCGGGGAGCCATCGTAATGGAGGTTTCTACCGGGCAGATTCTGTATCAGAAAAATATGGAAGAAAAAATTTTTCCTGCCAGTATTACCAAAATTATGACGGCTCTTCTGGCGCTGGAAAACGGGAAGCTGACCGATGTTTTGACCGTTAGTGAACACGCTGTTTATTCGGTCAGCGGAACCAGCCATATTGCATTAAAACCCGGTGAGGTTCTCACTCTGGAAGAAGCTTTGTACGGTTTGATGCTGGAATCTGCCAACGACTGTGCGGTTGCCATTGCGGAAAATATTGCCGGAAGCGAAGAAAAGTTTGTGGAAATGATGAATTTGAAGGCAAAAGAAATCGGTGCCGTAAATACCCATTTTGTCAATCCCCACGGGCTTCACGATGAAAGTCACTATACCTCACCTCGCGATATGGCGTTAATTACCAGAGAAGCGATGAAATACCCGGATTTTGTGAAAATTTCCGGCACAGTGTTATACATTATGTCACCCACCAATCTTCAAACGGAGGAACGTGCACTTGCCAATCAGAATGCAATGCTGAAGCAGGGCACACACTACTATGAGTATGCCGTGTTTGGGAAAAACGGCTATACCAGTCAGGCGAACAACACGATGGTGGTGGAAACCAAGCGTGGAAGTCTGGAGCTGATTTGCGTTGTGATGGATTGTGTCAATCCGGACAATAAATATGCCGATGCCGCCAAGCTTCTGGATTTTTGTTATGAAAATTATTACAAAACAAAAATCACCAAAGAACAGTTGCAACCTCCCGTTGCTAAATTGGCAGGATGGTTTGGATCTATCGGACAGGTGGATTTCACCCTGGAAGAAGATGTGGAAGTTATGCTTCCCAACGGAACGGGGCTGGAACAGTTGGATTTTCGCTATGATGTGAAAAAATCCTATCCAACTGCAAAAGAATATCTTGCAACAGTAACCGTCAACGTGGAAGGAGAAGAACTGTTTCAGATTCCGCTTTACGGTGTTGCGGTGAAAAAAATCACTTTCTACAATGTGTTAAAAACAATTTTGATGATTCTTCTGCTGTTTGTTTTGTTTATCCTTTGCGTGGTGGTTTATTACATTTTAGATGCCGAACGCAAGAAAAAACAGCGTCGGAAGGCAAAAATCAGACGAACTCTCCGTGTGAAAAAAGATATATAATTTCAAGAAAAACAGTAAATACTAAGCTATAATTAAATATAATTCATTGCAAAAACAGTAAAAAAATTTTTAAATACATTGCATCCCGAAAGCGGGAGCAGTAGTGAAAGGAATTTTGGCTATGATTTTAGCAATTGATGTGGGAAACTCCAACATTGTCATTGGAGCCATCCACGAAAACCAGGTGCAGTTTGTATCCAGGATGGCAACCGAAGGGTGCCGTACCGAAGATCAATACGCCATCTATTTTCGGGAAATCTTAAGTCTTTATCAAATGAAAGGGGAAGATTTCTCAGGCGGAATTATTTCCAGTGTGGTTCCGCCCGTTACCAACGTGATTGCAAAAGCAGTTGCAAAAACCATCGGACAAGAGCCGTTAATTGTGGGTCCCGGAATCAAAACAGGGTTAAACATTTTAATCGACAATCCCTCTCAGCTCGGGTCGGACATTGTGGTAGACAATGTGGCGGCACGGCATTTATACAGTGGTGCCGTGATTGTGATTGATATGGGGACTGCAACCACGATGTCTGTTACCGATGAAAAGGGGAATATCCGTGGCGGTGCCATTGCACCCGGTGTTGGTATTTCCTTAAATGCACTTTCTCAGAATGCAGCACAGCTTTTGGGAATCAATCTGGAAAATCCTAAAAAAGTTATCGGAACCAATACGGTGGATTCTATGAAATCCGGAATGGTTTACGGTTGGGCATCTATGATTGACGGAATGATTGAACGCTTTATGGACGAGCTTGGCACTTCTGCCACCGTTGTGGCAACCGGAGGTCACGCCAGATACATCATTCCTCATTGTAAACGGGAAATTGTTTATAATGAAAATCTGTTGCTCACCGGTTTGAATCTGGTGTATCAGATGAATGTGAAAGACTGATTTAGGAGGATTTTTAAAATGAATACAATAACAAATAATCAGTATAAAACAAGAAAAATGGTGTTGGGTGCACTGTTGACAGCCTTGGTGGTTGTGCTTCAGCTGATGGGAAGTTTTATTCGATTTGGTCCTTTCTCCATTTCTCTGGTGTTAATTCCCATTGTAATCGGTGCGGCAACCTGCGGTGTTGGCATTGGCGGATGGTTGGGATTGGTGTTTGGTGTTACCGTTTTGTTAAGCGGAGATGCCGCTGCATTTTTTGCAGTCAACGTTCCCGGAACTATCATTACCGTTTTGGTAAAGGGGATTCTTTGCGGTATTTTGTCCGGCTTGGGATATCAGATTTTCAAAAAATATAACCGTTATCTTGCGGTTGTGGTTGCGGCAGTGATTTGTCCGGTGGTCAATACAGGTGTATTTTTGGTAGGCTGTTCCTTATTTTTTATGGAAACAGTTGCTTCCTGGGCACAAGCTGCAGGCTATGGCGGCGACGTTGCAAAATATGCTATGTTTGGCTTAGTTGGTATCAATTTTCCGGTGGAACTTGCCTTCAATTTAGTTTTAAGCCCTGTAATTGTAAGACTTTTAGCAATCAGTAACAAACAAAAATAGACCTGAAAGGCGGAAATTGATCTATGGACGCATTCAGAAAAAAGAAAACATTTTTGTGGATTGGGATTGGCGTACTCTTACTGCCGATTTCGATTGTGCTTCTTTACACGTTAACCAAAAAAATTACCGGTTTGACACCGGATGATGTTTTTCAGTTTGCCGGCGGAAATGTGTTGGTGGAAGTCGGTATCATTTTTCTGATTTATGCAGTGAAATCGGTGTTGTTTTTCATTCCCATTGCCTTTTGTTATATTTTAACGGGGAATTTGTTTCCTCCCATGTATAGTATTCTGTTAAATATTCTGGGAGTATCGCTGACGTTAACACTCACTTTTTTTCTTGGGAAAAAGCTTGGAAAAAATTTCGTGGAAAAAATTGTGCGACGGTCTAAAAAAGTGAAAAAATTCATGGAAAACACCGAGAAAAACAATGTGACACTGTTTGCACTTCGAGCCTCCAATATTTTCCCTGTAGAACTGATTTCTTTGGTTTGCGGATGCACCGGCTATCGGTATTGGAGCTTTTTGGGACTGTCTCTTCTGGCAATGGTTCCAACTTTGATTCCGTTTTCGGTGATGGGGGATGCTCTGAAAAACCCAATGTCAAAAGAATTCTGGATTCCCTTTATCATCGCTATTTTGATGATGGTTGGCTCCTTGATTTTTTATAAAATCCGTCATAAAGATGAAGAATAAGAAAAACAGGTTGTCTCACTTGAGACAACCTGTTTTTCTGTTTTCTCTGCTTTCGCAGCCCCGTTGATGGAAGGTTCAATTTATCTGCAATCGTTTACAAAATAGTATAAAAAAATGCGCCTACCGGAGTAGACGCATAAAAATGCAAACTCCAATAGTCGCGAAACCAATTTAAAAAGGAATGGAGCATAAACCATGTCAGCTTTTCCCAGGAATTTGCATTTTTTGCAAAGTTTAGGAAAAAACTGACACATCGAAAAAAGGGTATAAAAATACTCCTATCCCACGCTATTAAATTGATTTCGCATCCTCAGTATAACATAGTTTTATAAAAAATGCAATAGTTTTTTCACTATGTAGGAATAAAACTTTTGGCCATTTGTTATACTCAATAAAAAAGGAGTTGATATAACATGGTAGAGCAAGATACCATCAAGCTGTTAAGAGAATGTGATGCAGGTGTAAAAATGGGGATTTCTTCCCTGTCGGACGTGTTGGGATTGGTTGAGAATCAGGAGCTGAAAAAACTTTTGGCCGACTGCAAAGAACAGCACGAACGCTTGGAAGGTGATTTGCAAAAGCTGTTGGACAAATATCACGATGAGGGGAAAGAGCCTGCAATGATAGCGCAGGGGATGTCCTGGATGAAAACCAATGTGAAGCTGATGATGAATGCATCTGACCAGACTGTGGCAGATTTGATGACAGACGGCTGCAACATGGGCGTGAAGTCACTGCATATGTATTTAAACGAATATCAGGCGGCGGATGAAGATTCCAAAAATATCACCAAAAAACTAATTGATTTAGAAGAAAAACTGGCAATGGATATCCGTAAATTTTTGTAAGATTTTGCTAAAAAATTGATTTTTTTATCGAAGATGTTGACAGTTCAACGTCTTCGTGGTATAATAGGCTTGTTGATTTGTCAACAAGTCTATTTTTGTAAAGGTGAGGTCAGAATGGTAAAACGATTTGAAGCTTTGACATTAGGGCTTTCCAGAGTGACTTATGAACTGAACAAACTTGCGGCAGAAGAACTGAAGCCATACGGGTTGAAGGGAAGCTATCTGGTATATCTGGTGGCTCTTTCTAAATATGAAGAGGGGCTTACCTCAGCCAATTTGTGTGATATCTGCCATAAGGATAAGGCGGAGGTTTCCCGTGCGGTTTCTGAAATGGAAAAGAAAAATGTTGTAGCCAGACAAAATAATACAGCAAATGGCTATCGTGCCAAAATCAAGTTGACTCCTAATGGAACCGAAATTGCGAATGCCATGCGGGAGCGGATTTATCTTGGTGTGGAACAAGGCGGAAACGGCTTGAGTGAAGAAGAGCGGAATCATTTTTATTTTGCGTTGCAAATGATTGCAGATAATTTAAGTAAAATCAATCAGACAGGTTTGCCAAAAGGTTAAATATAGGAGATATCAGAATGAAAACAAGAATTATTATTGACTCAACAGCAAATTTACAGCTTCATTATCGGGAACAAACACTTGTGGTTCCTTTGAATGTGAGATTTGGCGAGGATGAATACGTTGATGGCGTTACCATCACAAACGAGGAATTTTATGAAAAACTGGTGAAAGCGGATGCGCTTCCCACCACCAGTCAGCCTTCTCCCGAGGCATTTCGTCAAGTGTATCAGGAAGTGACCGACGCCGGGGATGAGGCAGTTGTGATTACGGTTGCGTCCGGTCTTTCCGGAACCTGCCAGAGTGCAAGTATTGCAGCAAAAGAATTTGAGAATATCCATGTTGTGGATTCCGGTAATGTTGCCGTTGGCTCCGGCGTTATTGTGGAGTATGCATTCCGTTTGTTGGAAGAAGGAAAAAGCGCAAAAGAAATCAAAGAAATTTTAGATAAAGAAAAAGAAAATGTGTATATCATTGCTATGGTAGACACGTTGAAATATCTGAAAATGGGTGGCAGAATCTCCGGCGTGGTAGCTTTGGCAGGTGAACTTCTGAACATTAAACCCATTGTGCAGGTTTATGACGGTGCAATTCATCAGATTGCAAAGGCGAGAGGTGCAAAACTGGGGAATCAGGCACTCATCAATGAAATCAATAAGGTTGGGGAAGTGGACTTTAGAAAGCCCGTATTATTCGGACACAGCGGTCAGAGTGATGATGGAATGAAACTGTTTTTGGAACAAACCAAAGACTTCTGGCAAAATGGTGATGTAGTGGATGAATCCATTCTGATGGGAAGCACCATCGGTACTCATGCCGGTCCCGGTATTGTGGCGATTGCGTTCTTTAAAAAATAGGAAAAACGGTGGGAAAGTGTATGGCGTTAAAAGCAGTATTGTTTGATTTGGACGGAACCTTGCTCCCGATGGATCAGGATGTGTTTGTAAAAACCTATTTTAAAGGACTGGCAAAGGCACTCGCTCCTTTGGGCTATGACCCAAAAGAGTTGGTTGATGCCGTGTGGCAGGGAACTGAAGCAATGATTCATAATGACGGCACCCGTTTAAATGAAGTGGTATTCTGGGAAAGCTTTTGTCAACACTATGGAGAAAAAGCAAGGGAAGATATCCCACATTTTGACCGTTTTTATCAAACCGAGTTTGACAAGGTGCAAGAGGTGTGCGGACAGCATCCCATGGCAAAAGAAATTGTTGGGTATTTAAAAGAGAAAAATATTGCAAGAATTCTTGCCACCAATCCGATTTTTCCTGCAGTGGCAACCCAAAAACGGTTGGCTTGGGCAGGACTTTCTTTTGATGATTTCTGTCATTATACGACTTATGAAAACTGTTGTTATTCCAAACCCCATTCCGGCTATTATCAAGCTATTTTATCAAAATTTGGATTAGTCCCCGAAGAGTGTTTGATGGTGGGCAATGACGTGGCAGATGATATGGTGGTAACTGAGCTTGGAATGGACGTATTTTTGCTGACGGATTGCCTCATTAACCACGAACATAAAGATATCTCCGGCTATCCTTCCGGCAGTTGGAATGAATTGCTTTTATATCTCCAAAGTAAAATCGAAGGTTCAGACAAATAACATAAACGAAGAACACTTGTAATTTTGTAAATTTGCAAGTGTTTTTTTCGTTTATTCTGATGAATTTTTGATGCTAATCTTGCAATTTTTGTGGTTATGTGGTAGAATAGATTTTAAATAGTAGCATACGTTTTCTTAAACTTATTTTCTTATGTAATATGTCTGATATAAAGTTATAGTTTGATATTAGGTTTTGGAGGAGAATATGAAAAAGGTGAAGAGTTTTCTGAAACGTACAGGAGAATTGGTGGAAACTTATCAATTTGATAAGTTTTTTAAAGTGGATGACATTTGTGAGATTATAAACGCAGTTCAAGATTTAGATGTTACAATCATCGATGGTTTTTTCTCCAATTCCTTGGAACAGCCGGAACATCTTTTTAGAGTATATGATTCTGTGGAAGCCTTATTCTGTTTTGACAAAGATGATTGGTATGTAGAGGATTTTGGTCTTGGTTGTAGGTACAATGGGATTCGGTTTGATTTGACATTTAATTTTGATTGCGAGGAAGTAATTACCTTTACCGATGGAAATATCGATTTAACGTTTGTGTTAGAAAAATTGGACAACTTAGCAAAGTCAAGGCAATAAATTGTTGTGACAAGGTATTTTTATCTATAAAATGTTTCAAATGCTTTTTGGAGTGAAAGGATGATTGACGATGAAAATTACGGTTTGTATTGGTAGCTCTTGTCATATTAAAGGATCCCGTCAGGTGGTGGAACAGCTTCAGAAGCTGATTGAAACCAATCAGCTGGAGCAACAGATTGAGTTATGCGGCACGTTTTGTATGGGCGAATGTCAGCAAGGGGTTTGTGTTACGGTGGATGATGTCTTTCATTCGGTTACACCCGAATCGACGGAAGAATTTTTCAAAAATGAAGTGCTTGTCAAGGTGAGCAAATAAACCAGAAAAGGATGTGACAGAGATGCCCAACTGTTTAACCTTAAAAAAATCAAATTGTAAAAATTGCTATAAATGTATTCGTCATTGTCCTGTGAAGGCCATTCGTTTTTCCGGAAATCAAGCGCATATTATCGGAAATGAATGTATTTTATGCGGACAGTGTTTTGTTGTGTGTCCGCAAAACGCCAAACAGATTGTGGATGAAACCGAAAAGGTAAAAGTGTTGTTGCAAAGCGGCAGTCCGGTTGTGGTAAGTCTGGCACCTTCCTTTATTGCCAATTATCACGGAGTTGGAATTGAAGCAATGCGTGAGGCACTTTGTGAACTTGGTTTTTATGCCGTGGAAGAAACGGCAATCGGTGCCACCATTGTGAAAAAAGAATATGAACGGATGCTTCGGGAAGAAGAGAGAGATGTTGTGATTTCTTCCTGTTGTCATTCAGTGAATTTACTGATACAAAAGTATTTCCCGGGAGCGTTGCAATATTTAGCAGATGTCATCTCACCCATGCAGGCACATTGTCTGGATATTAAAAAGAGAATCCCGGATGCAAAAACCGTGTTTATCGGCCCTTGTGTTGCCAAAAAAGACGAAGCGGAGCACTATGAGGGGATTGTGGATGCTGTTCTGACCTTTGAAGAACTCACCACCTGGCTTAAGGAGAAAAATATTGAATTAAAACCGGAAATGGATTCGAAAGAGGAAAGCCGTGCAAGATTTTTCCCCACAACGGGCGGAATTTTAAAAACGATGGAGCCTGCCATTTCGGGATACACTTATCTGGCATTGGATGGCATCGAAAATTGTATGGATGCCTTAAAAGATATTGAAATGGGGAAAATTCATCGTTGCTTTATTGAAATGTCCGCTTGTTCGGGTAGCTGTATCGGTGGCCCTGTTATGGAGAAATATCATCATCCTGAGCGTGTGAAGGATTACATCAGTGTTGTAAATTATGCAGGCAACAAAGATTTTAACGTCAATCAGCCCGATGCAATGGAGATGAAAAAACAGTTTACTTACATTGAACACCGGTTACAGACACCGGTTGATTCGGAGATTGAAAAAGTGCTTCGTCAGATGGGCAAATTTAAACCCTCCGACGAGCTTAACTGTGGCTCCTGCGGTTATAATACCTGTCGGGAAAAAGCCATTGCCATTTGTCAGGGAAAAGCCGAAATTTCGATGTGTCTGCCGTATTTAAAAGATAAGGCGGAAAGCTTTTCCGACACCATTGTGAAAAATACACCCAACGGATTGATTGTGTTAAATGAAGAACTGGAAGTCCAGCAAATCAATCAGGCGGCACGAAATATGATGAACATTCGTTCCAGTGCAGATGTTTTGGGGGATTTGGTGGTTCGGATTATGGATCCCACTGATTTTATCCGGGTGAAAGAAACCGGACGGGATATCCGGAACAAAAAAGTATATCTGGCAGAATATAAGCGCTATGTGGAGCAGTCGGTTGTGTATGACCAGGATTCCCGTCTTTTAATCGGCATTATGCGTGATATTACCGATGAACAGAATGAACGGGAAAAGAAGGAGAGCATCAGCAGAAAAACCATTGAAGTTGCCGATAAGGTTGTGGATAAGCAGATGCGTATTGTTCAGGAAATTGCCTCCCTTCTGGGAGAGACTGCCGCAGAAACCAAAATTGCCCTTGCCAAGTTAAAGGAGTCGATTCAGGATGAATGATTTATGCGCAGATATCGGTTGGAAAAGTATTAACCATGCAGGAGAAGAACTGTGCGGAGACCATGTTGACATTGTGGAGCAGGATGACAATTCGGTTGTGATTGTGTTGGCAGACGGATTGGGAAGTGGCGTGAAAGCCAGTATCCTCTCTACCCTGACCTCTAAAATTATTTCCACGATGATGGCGGCAAAATTGCCCATTGAGGAATGTGTTTCCACCATTGCACAGACGTTGCCGGTGTGTTCCATCCGTGGCGTTGCTTATTCTACCTTTACCATGATACATATTATTAACAATGAAACTGCCGAATTGATTCAGTATGACAATCCGCAAATTATTCTTTTAAGAGACCATAAAAATTTTGATTACCCCAAAACGGAAGTGACCATTGACGGGAAAAAGATTTACCAGTCGGTCATTCGGTTGCAGGAAAATGATATTTTTATCGCAATGAGTGACGGTTGTCCCCACGCAGGAATTGGACAGTCCTATAACTTTGGCTGGAAACGAGAAGAAATTATTGACTATATGGAAGTGATGAGTCAAACGGGGTTGACGGCAAAAAATCTGTCCACAGTTCTGGTGGATGAATGTGATAAGTTATATGGTTATCAGCCCGGTGATGATGCGACTGCTTGTGTTGTGAAAATCAGAAAACGCGAACCCATGAATTTGTTGTTTGGACCTCCTGCCAATCGGGATGACTGTAATCGGATGCTGTCGTTGTTTTTTTCCAAGGAAGGAAAACACATCGTTTGCGGAGGAACCACGTCCTCCATTGTTTCGAAGTATTTGCAAAAGCCTTTGCAACCCACTTTGAATTTTGAACAGTCGGATATTCCGCCCATTGCACATCTGGAAGGGGTGGATCTGGTGACAGAAGGTGTGATTACCGTTAACAGAGTGTTGGAGTATGCCAAAGATTATCTGGGCAAAAACGAAATGTATGAACATTGGAATTTTAAACAAGACGGAGCATCCCGGATTTGCAGATTGTTGTTTGTGGAAGCAACCGACATCAATTTCTATGTGGGACGTGCCATCAATCCGGCACATCAGAATCCGGATTTGCCAATCAATTTTAACATTAAGATGAATTTGGTGGAAGAATTATCCGAATGTTTAAAAATGATGGGGAAAAGAATTAAAGTCAGCTATTTTTAGGAGCGAAATCAATGAGAAAATTTGATACCAAAATTCAGTATTTGAATTATAAAGTGCTTCGTGAGGTGGCAAAATCTGCCTGGAACGGTACGCTTTTGGAAGATATTACCCAGATTCCGAAAGCCATTGTTCCCGGAAGGGTGCCCACCATGCGTTGTTGTGTGTATAAGGAACGGGCAGATGTTTCGGAGCGTGTCAGAATTGCCATCGGAGGCAGTAAAAAATCCAATGTAATTGAAGTGATTGAACTTGCCTGTGATGAATGTCCGGCGGCAGGTTATGTGGTAAGTGAATCCTGTCGTGGTTGTCTGGCACATCGCTGTGAAGATGTTTGCAAAAAGGATGCCATCACTTTTGATTCCAATCATGTGGCGCATATTGATAAATCCAAATGTGTGGAATGTGGACAATGCGCAAAGGTTTGTCCCTATTCTGCCATCATCAACCGAAAACGTCCGTGTCAGAATGCCTGCAAAATCAAAGCAATTTCTACCAATGAAAATAATGCAGCAGCCATTCACGACGAGAAATGTATCGCTTGCGGTGCTTGTGTGTATCAGTGTCCCTTTGGCGCAATTTTGGATCGTTCTTACATCCTGGATGTGATTGATTTGATTCAAAAAAGCGATGAAAACAAAGCGTATAAAGTGTATGCTATGGTGGCGCCATCCATTTCCAGTCAGTTTACCTACGCTAAGTTAGGGCAGGTAATTTCGGGATTGAAGGAATTAGGATTTCATACGGTGGTGGAAGCTGCGTTGGGAGCAGACATGGTTGCTAAGGCAGAATCTAAAGAGTTGGCTGAAAAAGGATTTTTAATCAGCTCTTGCTGTCCTGCATTTGTGTCGTATGTAAAAACTGCGTTTCCTGATTTGGTGCAGCATATTTCCCGCAATTTATCTCCCATGGCAACTTTGGCAAAATACATCAAAGAAACTGATTCCACAGCCAAAGTGGTGTTTATTGGTCCGTGTACCGCAAAAAAAGAAGAAGCACAGGCAGATACCGTGAAGCCGTATGTGGATGCGGTAATTACCTTTGAAGAACTTCAGGCACTCTTTGACAGTAAGGAAATTGATATCACTACACTTTCGGAGGATGTTTTGAATAACGCTTCTTATTTTGGCAGAATTTTTGCACGTTCGGGAGGGCTGTCGGATGCAGTAGCTCAGGGGTTAAAAGAGCAAAATCTTGATTTTTCGCTTAAGGCAGTTGCTTGTGACGGAATTGAAGAATGTCGTGTGGCACTTCTTAAAAAACGTAAAAATGTGTTAGATGCCAACTTTATTGAAGGAATGGCTTGTGTGGGCGGATGCATCGGCGGTGCCGGTTGTCTGACACACGGTGAAAAAAATAAATCCGAAGTGGATAAATACGGTAAGGAAGCTTTGGAAAAAAACATTCTGGATGCTGTTTCGGTTCTGAAATAAAAGAGAAAAAAGAAAATAAAAATGCGATGGAATCTTTGGTTCCATCGCATTTTTGCTATTTAATTTAATAAGTTTTATCCAGTGTCAGGAAGATATCCTTGACTGCATCTAACTCGCTCTTTTTATTTTTTGAAAGCCAGTCTTCGGAGAATTTGTCCAGCCATTGTTTGGTGTCGGACATTCTTTCAATGGGATAGCCAGCCACTTTGGCAAGCAGTTCGTCCATTACGATAATACCTTCTGCAGAAATCATCATTTGTTTACGGAATTCATCCTGTTTCCATGTTTGGTTGGATAATTCATCCATCACGTTTTTACAAATGGTTCTGATTTCTTCCACTCGCTTTGGAGAAGGCGCATCAAACAGACGTTTTTTGGTGTATAAGATGTTGGAATACGCATTTGCAACAAAGGTGAAACGTAAGTCTTTCTGACAGTCGCTTAAGGTTCTTAAATAGTGATAACCTTTTTCGTTTTCATACAGCAGATAGTTCACATCCGCTTTGAAGCTATCGGTGGGTTCGGTAGCAACACTCCAGCCTTTGGCACCGCCCAAGACCATACCATAGAGTGCCAGTTCAATGGTACAGGGATTACCGAAGTCACCCCAGTTGGTGTTTAATACACCGTTGGCACCGTGGCGGTAACCTGCGTTAATCATATTGCAGATGTTGCCTTCTTCTTTTTCTACCCATTCCACAACGCCTTCCCAGCTCCAGGTAGCAGGACAAACAATTTGCGGTTTTTTCATTTTTTCAAACAGTTCGATATCGTTTTCGTGGATTTCGGGTTCATACCACCAGTTTAAGTATTCGATGCCGTTTTCAGGTAATTCGGAAATCACTTCGGGATGATGGAGTAAAATATCTGCCCACATCATAACAGTTTTGCCTTTGGATTGCAGATAATTTACCAGTTTTTTTACAAATTCAATGTAAAGACTGCCTGCATTCTGATTCCAATGACGTCCAATCTGTAAGTCGAAGGTTTCATCACAGCAGATGTTGAATTTGTTGGAGCGGAACAAAGGCATATACTGATCCATCAAGCTTTGAATCAGTTCAAAACTTTCGGGATTAGTGGGGTCGATGGTGTGATGCGCCATTCGTTCCCACCAGGTCATATATTCCTGCTCGAAGGTATCCAATTCTCTTAAATGCTGATATTCGGGCTGTTGCAGAAGCTCGTATAAGTGACCAAAGCAGGATAAGGAGGGGATAAACTCGATAAAGTTTTCATAGCAGTAGTCATCCAGTTCACGGATTTCATCTGCGGTGAAGTACCCTGTTTTTTCTTTGGTGCCTGCATACTCTTTGAAATCAAAGGAATGTTCTACATAAAACTGCAAGGAGTTTAATTTGTAGTATGCCATCTGGTCGATTAATTTCTTTAAGGTTTCCACTTTCGGCACTTTGCCACGGGTGGTATCGTGGTAGAATCCGCGGTAACCCATATCGGGAGCGTCGGAGATGGTTAATTCGGTGATGTTTTCGTTGGCAAAAATCTGGCGTAAGGTCTGGATGCCGTAGAATGCACCCTGTGCGCTTTCACCGATGATTTCTGCTTTTTCGTTGGTTAAGGTTAAGGTGTAACCTTCGCCGCCTTTTTCTTCATAAGAAATATAGAGGGGAATTCCACCTTCCAAAAGAGGCAGTTTGGCTACTGCTTTCTCCAGTCTTGCATCTTTTAATTCACAAGCAAGAGAGAGGACTTTCTTTTTCAAAATAACAGGAATTTCCACTAAGGTTTTCGGAGTGGGAATTAAATGAAGCATTGTTTGTTCTCCTTTATTCAAATTTATAGGAATAGATATCTGCACTTCTCATAGTAAACTGCAGACGAATGACTTTCCCTTGCAGGGATGACACATCTTTGGAATCACCAAAGTATACGGTTCTGTCGGTGGTGTTACCAAACAGTTCACAACTGTGCCAACCTTCCAGGGGTTTGTTGTTGGCATCTAATACATCCACATAAATCCAACCTAACGCGGAGGTAGAGAAGTTTAAGTGTAACTCATTACCGGTAAAGAGAATGGATTTTGTGGTTACTTTTTTGATGTCATAATCTGCGTGATAGGAAGCAAAGCCGTCCAGGCGGATGCTGTGCCGATACAGATTGTGGGGTTTGCCGGAACCTGAGCCTTCTTGCACATAGAAAGAAAATTCATTTCCTTCCCAGGGAGCAGGCATGGGAGTTTCACGGAAGGGATAAATGGGAGTGGAAAAATCACCGTAAGACCAGTTGTAGGGATGTTCTTGTTCACGTTCGATAAACATTTCGTCGTAACGTTTCCAGTTTTCGCCGTCACGGGATGCCATAAACAGACAGTCTGTGATAGCGGTTCCCATTCTCAGTTCTTTGGTTTCGGCACGGTGCCAACGAAGGCGTGCCCCTTCTTCTCCGCCCATCTGTTCAAAGTTTTTGCCCAAACGGGTTCTTTCCACATAACGCATGGGGAAGCCGATAAACATATGAGGGGCTCTGGGATATTTCATAATTTCGTTGGTATAAAGCTGATATTCTTCGCTTTCGCCGTAGTTTAAGAGGACGGGTTCCGACCAGTTGCGGAAATCGGTGGAGGTCATGTACTTAATGTCACGAACTCTGTCTTTCATAAACACACGGAAGAAGCAGTGATATTTTTTGTCGTTTTTATCCCACCACACCACGTTACGGCTGTCAAAACCGCCACGAACGGCAGTATCGGAATCCATCACCAGAAAGTCCCGCTTAAAATGGATGCCGTCAGGGGAGGTGTAGCACCAGAGTTCTCGTTGGCTGAGCCAATGGGTTCTGTTGTGCTTGGTGAAATCATAACACAAAGCGATTGCTTTGTACTTTTCTTCGGGTTTGCAGTCAGGATTTTCATCAATGAACACAAAGAAATTATCAAAAGGCTCCCCGTAGGTTTCGTTGGTGGAATTTACCAAAATAATGTTGTTATCGGTGCTGCCGTTAAATTCGTGCAGACCTAAGTTAGGACGGGTCCAGTTCACATAGTCGGTGGATTCCATCATACAAACGATACGGGTGCCAACCGCCCCGTGGGTTTTGGGACGGGAGCAAACATAGTACATACGGTAAATGTCACCGTCTTTCACCGTCATCGGATAAGCGGTGTTTGTGATTTCCCAGGGGGCATCAAAGGTCAGTACGTGTTCGTGTTTTACGGGATGATGAAGTTTCAGTTTTGCTGTGGTATGCTCGGGGATAATCATGGAATCTTCCCAAAATACCTCTCTGCGACTTCCGATATCAATAAACATAGGGAAAAAATCCTTTCTTTGGATTATTCTTTGGGTTCTTCTGCGGTTTCAAATTTGTAGGAATACAGGTCTGCACTTCTCATAGTGAATCTCAGACGGATTACTTTGCCTTGCAAAGAAGATACATCTTTGGAATCTCCGAAGTATACGATTCTGTCGGTGGTGTTACCAAACAGTTCACAGCTATGGAATTCTTCCATAGGTTTGTTGTTGGCATCTAACACATCCACATAAATCCAACCCAATGCAGAAGTAGAGAAGTTTAAGTGTAATTCATTACCGGTAAAGAGAATGGATTTTGTGGTTACCTGTTTTACATCATAGTCTGCGTGATAGGAAGCAAAACCGTCCAGACGGATGGAATGACGATACAGAGTATGTGCAATGGGCATTCCCGCACCTTCGTGGAGCAGGAACGAAATTTCTTTGCCGTCCCAGGGTTCGGGCATATCGGTTTCAAATAAGGGGTACATCGGGCAACTGAAGTCACCGTAGGACCAGTTATGTTTATGTTCCTGTTCTCTTTCAAAGAACATTTCGTCATAACGTTTCCAAACGTCACCGTCACGGGACGCCATAAATAAGCTGTCGGTGATGGCGGTACCCATTCTGAGTTCGATTTTTTCGGAACGTTCCCGTCTTAATCTTGCACCTTCAGGACCGTTCATCTGTTCAAAGTTTTTGCCCAAATGAGTTCTCTGCACATATCTCATGGGGAAACCGATAAACATATGGGGCGCACGGTAATATTTCATAATGTGATTGGTGTATAATTCATATTCTTCGCTGTCACCGTAATTTAAGAGAACGGGTTCTGTCCAGTTCACAAAGTCAGTGGAGGTCATATGTTTGATATCACGGACTCTGTCTTTCATAAATACACGCACAAAGCAATGATATTTTTGGTCATCTTTGTCCCACCAAACGGTGTTTACACTGTCAAAACCGCCACGACCAACAAAGTCGGAATCCACAACCAGACGATTTCTTGTGAATCGGATACCGTCTGCGGAAGTGTATAACCACAGTTCACGGGGGCTTAACCAATGTTTTAATTCTTTATCTTCCAAGTTACGGCAGAAAGCAATGGCTTTATATTTTTCTTCGGGTTTACAGTCGGGATTTTCATCCAGAAATACAAAGAAGTTATCAAACGGCTCTTCTAATTTTCCGTCATTTGCATTTATTAAAATAATGTTGTTGTCGGTAGAACCTGCGTGTTCGTGCAGACCCAAGTTGGGACGGGTCCAGTGTATGCAGTCGGAAGATTCCATCATACAAACCACACGGGTACTGAAAAAGTCGTGAGTTGCAGGGATATCGCACACATAGTACATACGGTAGATGTCACCATCTTTGATGGTCACAACATACCCAACGCCTGCGCCTTCCCACGGAGCATCAAAGGTTACCGCGAGTTCGTGTTTTACGGGATGATGTAATTTCAGTTCTGCTGTGGTATGTTCAGGGATAATCATGGAATTTTCCCAAAATACTTCTCTTCTGTCTTTAATGTCAATAAACATAATGGTTGGTTCCTTTCTTTTATAGAGGTTGTTTGATAGGCTTTGGTGCGTTTCTGGGATATTTGGGCAAGGTTTTTGCCAGTTTTTTTATCACAACGATGTTTCGTCCGTCTTCCGAATGTGGAAGCTGGAAAGAAAGCACCGTTTCAATTTCTGCATTCAGTTCTTTTAAGGCTTTTTTGGATGCGGCAATTTCTTCTTCCACATTGGAGCCTTTTAAAGCGATAAAGTATCCGCCCACCTTCACAAAGGGGATGCAGAGTTCAATGAGGGAGGGAAGGGAGGAAACCGCTCTTGCGGTGGCAATGTCAAATTTTTCACGGAGGTCTGGATTTTTGCCGCCGTCTTCTCCTCTGGAATGTACGGTATGGATATCGGTAAGATTCAGTTCTTTAATCACTTCGTTTTGGAACAGCACTCGCTTGTTTAACGAATCCAAAAGAGTTACCTCCAGATCGGGACGTGCAATTTTTAAGGGAAAGGAGGGGAATCCCGCTCCGCATCCGATATCAATGACAGACCCTTGCATTTTTCCCGTTTGCAAAATGGTTAAACTGTCGATAAAATGTTTGAGTTCAATTTCGTCCGGTTCGGTGATAGCGGTTAGATTGATTTTTTCGTTCCACTCCCGAAGCAAATCCGAAAACTTCCGGAAGCGATTCATCATTTCGTCTGTGGGCGTGATAGTTTGCTTTATTAAATAATCTTGTAAGCGTTCTAACATTTTTTTGTGATTCCTTTCGGAAAACTATTTTTTCAGTCCTTCCCATTCTAAGAAGGGGATTTTATCAATTTCAAAAATCCGTCCGTTCAGGTAATAAAGCGGATTTTCTTTATCTTTTAAAGTGAAACGGAAACGGTAGGCATATAAATACTGATATTTGGCATTGAATTTTTTATTGATTTCATTTTTACCGTATTTTCCGTCACCGACTAAGGGATGTCCGATATGAGCAAAATGGGCACGAATCTGATGGGTTCTGCCTGTGATTAGGTGAACCTCCACCAAAGATACGGGGCATTCGTGTAAGTGGGTTTCTTTTAACACACGGTATTTGGTAATCATTTCCTTGTAGCCGTCTTTTTTACGATCCGACACATAGACTTGTTTTTTTACTTCGTCTTTATAGTGGTATGCTGTCATAGTCTGTTCTTTCTTCTGCAAAATTCCGGATACCAGACACAGATATTTCTTCTCGGTTTCGTTTTGTTTGATGGCTTCGTTGACTGCCCGGAGTGCCACAGCATTTTTTGCGGCAATCACAATCCCACCCGTGTTTCGGTCAATCCGATTGCAAAGGGCAGGACGGAAGGAGAGTTCTTCTTCGGGATTGTATTCGCCTTTTTGGTATAAGTAAGATAAAATATGAGAAATCAAGGTGTTAAAATTTTCTTTTTCATCGGTATGAACCACAACCCCCACTTTTTTGTGGATGAGCATAATGTTTTCATCTTCATATAAAATGTCTAAATCAGGCTTAATTTTCAGGAAAGAATTTTCGTTTTCCTGGGCATCAAAAAACAGATCGTCATTCACATAAAATTCCAAGATATCCCCTACTTGCAGTTTGTAGGAGATTTCTTCTTTTTTGCCGTTTACTTTGATTCGCTTTTTCCGAAGATATTTGTAAATCAATGAATCGGGCGCAAATTTCAACACTTTTTTTATGAATTTATCAAGCCTTAAGTCCGCGTCGTTGCGGTTTATGGTGAATTTTCTCATAGCATCCTCTTGTGAACAAAATAATTACGGATATTATAACAGATTTTTCCGAAAAAATCAATAGAAAAGCAGGAAAAACCAATCATTTTTTTCGTGTAAATTGTATAAAATTTCCACTTTCATTCAAAAATATTGATAAAATGCTCACATTTTTTAAAAAAATTCGTAATTCCACTTGAAAATCGGGAAAAAATGTAGTAATATAGTATATGGCAGATTTTGTCTGCGACATCTAATTGCATAAAAATTATAATCTATACAGAAAAAGGAGAATTATCCTATGAAAAAAACTATTGAAGATATTCAGGTAGCAGGCAAAAAAGTCCTGGTTAGATGTGACTTTAACGTTCCCCTGGATGAAAACAAAAATATCACCGATGAAAACAGAATCAACGGTGCATTACCCACCATCAAATACTTAATGGAACAGGGTGCAAAAGTTATTCTGTGTTCTCATATGGGCAGACCCAAAGGCGAATTCAACATGAAATACAGCCTTGCTCCCGTTACCAAAAGATTATCTGAAATCTTAGGAAAAGAAGTAAAATTAGCAGAAGACGTTATCGGTGACAGCGCAAAAGCATTGGTTGCTGATATGAAAGATGGCGACGTGATCTGTTTAGAAAACGTTCGTTTCCATAAAGAAGAAGAAAAGAACGATCCCGAATTTTCCAAAGCTTTGGCTTCTTTAGCAGAAGTTTATGTAAACGATGCGTTCGGTACTGCACACAGAGCACACGCTTCCACCGCAGGTGTTGCTGATTACTTACCTGCAGTTTGCGGTTATCTGATTCAGAAAGAAATCGACATCATGGGCAAAGCATTATCCAACCCCGAAAGACCTTTCGTTGCAATCTTAGGTGGTGCAAAAGTTTCCGATAAAATCGGCGTTATCAACAACCTGATTGAAAAAGTTGATTCTTTAATCATCGGTGGCGGTATGGCATACACCTTCTTAAAAGCACAGGGCTATGAAATCGGTAAATCCATTTGCGAAAACGATAAATTAGACTTAGCGAAAGAACTGCTGGCAAAAGCAGAAGCAAAAGGCGTAAAAATGTATCTGCCTGTTGATACTGTTGTTGCAGACGGTTTCTCCAACGATGCAAACTTCAAAACCGTTGATTCCAAACAGATTCCTGCTGACTGGGAAGGCTTAGATATCGGTGCTAACACCATCGCTTTATTCTCCGATGTTGTAAAAAATGCAAAAACCGTTATCTGGAACGGACCTATGGGCGTATTTGAAATGTCCAACTTTGCAAAAGGTACCATCTCTGTAGCAGAAGCTATCGCAGCTTCCGATTCCATCTCCATCATTGGTGGCGGTGACTCTGCAGCAGCTGTTGAACAGTTCGGTTTCGGCGATAAAGTAACCCACATCTCCACCGGTGGCGGCGCTTCCTTAGAATTTTTAGAAGGTATCGTTCTGCCCGGTATTGATTGCTTAAACGATAAATAATAGAAAGTGAGATTAAAAAAATGAGAACTAAATTGATTGCAGGCAACTGGAAAATGAATAAAAAACCTTCCGAAACCGCTGAACTGATTAACTCTTTCAAAGCGGCTGTGGACGGTGCAAATTGTGATGTGTTAGCTTGTGTACCTTTCGTTTGTATTGCAAACGCAGTGGAAGCTGCAAAAGGCACCAAATTAAACATCGGTGCACAGAACCTCCATTTTATGGAAAGCGGTGCATACACCGGTGAAGTAAGCGCTGATATGTTATTGGACTTAGGCGTTACCTATGTAGTAATCGGTCACTCCGAAAGAAGAGAATACTTTGCTGAAACCGATGAAACCGTTAACAAAAAAACCATCAAAGCTTTAGAAAAAAACATCATCCCCGTAGTTTGCGTAGGTGAAAAATTAGAAGACCGTGAAAAAGGTATCACCAACGACTTAATCAAAGACCAGGTTGTGAAAGCATTTGCAGAAATCTCTGCAGACGATGCAAAAAAAGTGGTTGTTGCTTACGAACCCATCTGGGCAATCGGTACCGGCAAAACCGCAACCGACGAACAGGCAGAAGAAGTTTGTGCATTCATTCGTGAATGTTTAGCTGACCTGTATTCTGCAGATGTTGCTGACGTGATCAAAATTTTATACGGCGGCAGCATGAATGCGAAAAACGCAGCAGGACTTTTGGCTATGCCCAACATCGACGGTGGTTTAATCGGTGGTGCTTCCTTAAAAGGCGAAGACTTCACCACTATTATTAATGCCTGCAAATAAGTTGTATCAGAAAACTGAACTTATTTTAAATTGAAGAAAAATGGCAAGAGCTTTTAAAAGAACTCTTGCCATTTTCCAAGAGAAAGGAAAAACAGTATGAAAAAACCGATTGCATTACTGATTATGGACGGTTATGGATACAACCCCGAAGAAAAGGGGAACGCTATCAAAGCCGTTTCCGATAAATATATCGACACTTTAATTGAAAAATATCCCAATACCTTAATTGATGCCAGCGGTATGGCAGTTGGTCTGCCCGATGGTCAGATGGGGAACTCCGAAGTTGGTCACACCAACATCGGTGCAGGAAGAATTGTATATCAGGAATTAACCCGTATCACCAAAGCCATCAAAGACGGCGAATTTTTTGATAATGATGTTCTTTTAGCTGCAATGGAAAATTGTAAGAAGAACGGCACCGCTTTGCACTTAATGGGCTTATTGTCCGACGGTGGTGTGCACAGCCACAACACTCACTTATACGGTTTGCTGGAAATGGCACAGAAAAACGGTTTATCCGAAGTGTATGTGCATTGTTTCTTAGACGGTCGTGACGTTCCGCCTTCTTCCGCAAAAGAATATCTGGCACAGTTGGAAGACGAAATGAAAAAAATCGGCGTAGGTAAAATTGCCACCATTATGGGCAGATACTATGCAATGGATAGAGACAACCGTTGGGAACGTGTGGAAAAAGCATACAGCGCTATGGTAAAAGGCGTTGGCGAAACTGCAGCTTCTGCTGACGAAGCAATCACCGCATCCTATGCAAAAGAAGTGGTGGACGAGTTCGTTCTGCCTACCGTAATTGACGGTGCAAAAACCATCTCCGAAAACGACAGCTTAATTTTCTTTAACTTCCGTCCCGATAGAGCAAGAGAAATCACCCGTACCTTTGTAGACGAAGCGTTTGACGGTTTCACCCGTGAATTTTTCCCCTTATTCTATGTATGTATGACTCAGTACGATGCAACCATGCCCAACGTATCTGTGGCATACAAACCTCAGAGCTTGAAAAATACCTTCGGTGAATATATTTCCGACAAAGGGTTAAAACAGCTCAGAATTGCAGAAACCGAAAAATATGCACACGTTACCTTCTTCTTTAACGGTGGTGTGGAAGCAGAATTTGCAGGGGAAGACAGAGCGTTAATTGCATCTCCCAAAGTTGCAACCTATGATTTACAGCCTGAAATGTCTGCATATGAAGTAAAAGACGAAGTATTAAACCGCATCAATTCCGACAAATATGATGTGATCATCTTAAACTATGCAAACTGTGATATGGTTGGTCACACAGGTGTGTTTGATGCAGCAACCGCAGCAGTAAAAGCAGTGGATGATTGCATGAAAGAAACCGTGGAAGCAATTTTAGCAAAAGGTGGTATCGCAGTGATTACCGCAGACCACGGTAACGCAGACTTAATGTTCTCCGATGAAGAAGGGATTGTAACCGCACATACTACCAATGCTGTTCCCTTCATCGTTTGCGGAGCAGGGGATTTAACCTTAAAAGACGGCGGTTGCCTGGCAGATGTTTGTCCCACTATGCTGGAACTGATGGAACTGCCTCAGCCCGAAGAAATGACTGGTAAGAGCCTGATTGCAAAATAAGATGTGCAAGTTGATTGAACTTTTCAAAAACTTATTTTTGAAAAAAGATTTCATCCTTTTTGTTGTGATTGGCGGAGTGAATACCTTAACTACCATTGTGCTGTCCGCTTTACTGGCAGACCTTCTTGGCGTTAATGTTGCCTATGTGGTTGGGTATCTGGCGGGATTTTTGGTTTCCTACCTGTTAAACAGCCACTTCACATTTCAAGAAAAACTTGCGTGGAATAAACTGGTAAAATATGCCGTTGCCACCGTTCCCAATTTTTTAATTCAGAACGGAGTAGTATTTGTTGTTTATAACATTCTGGAATGGCATCATCTGATTGCATCCGTTTTGGCGGCGGCAATCGGTGTACCCGTTACATTTATTTTGCAAAAGTTCTTCACCTTTAAAAAGTAAAAAAAGCGCAGACCACAAGGTTTTGCCTTGCTATTAACAAACTTCGTCACTCGCTGTAGCTTTGTACAGTTTCGGATGACCCTGCGGCTCGGTTTGTCAACGCTGCTTCATTTTTTTCTTTTTAACCGGCATATGAATTAACGAAAAAACTCGCAAAAATATGTTTGCGAGTTTTTTGTTGTTATGGAGAGAATTATAGAAAATCTCCAAAAATATGATGGATTATCCATCAAAGATTCGTGGGAGTTTTTTCTGAAATAGGGTTGCAATTTTTTTAAAAATCGTATATAATACAAGTATCCTATGGTAATATGCCGTAGTATTTTTAAAAATCAACAAATCAAAATGAAAAAGGAGATTAAAACTATGGGTGGAATTTTTGGCGTAGCCTCCAAAGAGGATTGCGTACTGGACTTATTTTTCGGAACTGACTACCATTCTCATTTAGGTACCAAACGCGGCGGACTTGCCGTACTTGGGAAAAATGGTTTCAACAGAGCCATTCATAATATTGAAAACTCTCCTTTTCGTATTAAATTCGGTCGGGATTTGGAAGAAATGGAAGGAAACTTCGGCATCGGTTGTATTTCTGATACCGACCCCCAGCCTCTGATTGTGCGTAGTCACTTAGGTAACTTTGCGATTACCACCGTAGGCAGAATCAATAATATGGACGATCTTGTGAAACTTGCCTTTGAAAAAGGGAATCCCCATTTTTTGGAAATGAGTGGCGGTCAGATTAACCAGACCGAGCTTGTGGCATCGTTAATCAACCAATGTGATTCCATTGTGGAAGGGATTCGTTACGCTCAGGAGAAAATCGAAGGTTCTATGTCGATGTTGGTGTTAACTGCAAGAGGGATTTTTGCCGCTCGTGACCGTGTGGGCAGAACGCCGTTAATCGTAGGAAAAAAAGATGGTTCTCGTTGCGTCACTTTTGAAAGTTTTGCATATTTTAATTTGGGCTATATCAAGGAAAAAGAACTGGGACCCGGTGAAATTGTATTGGTAACTCCCGATGGAATCCAGACACTAAAAGCTCCCGGCGAAGAAATGAAAATCTGTAGCTTTTTGTGGGTGTATTTTGGTTATCCTACCTCCACCTATGAAGGCGTAAACGTAGAACAAATGCGCTACAACTGCGGGGAACTTCTTGCAATGCGAGACGATGTGAATGCACATATGGTGGCGGGGGTTCCCGATTCCGGTACTCCTCACGCTATTGGATATGCCAATAAATCTGAAATCCCCTTTGCAAGACCTTTCATTAAATACACTCCCACCTGGGCACGTTCCTTTATGCCGCAGGTGCAGACCGAGCGTAACAAAATCGCAAAAATGAAACTGATTCCCGTGGAGGAACTTATCCGTAACAAAGATATGGTCTTAATTGACGACTCCATCGTTCGCGGAACTCAGCTTCGTGAAACTGCTGACTTTTTGTATCAAAGAGGGGCTAAACAGGTTCATATCCGTCCTGCTTGTCCTCCCATTATGTTCGGATGTAAATATCTGAATTTCTCCCGTTCCGGCTCCGATATGGATTTAATTGCCCGCCGTATGATTGCTTTAAGAGAAGGCGACAACGTGGACGAAAAAACAATGGAAACCTACACCAACCCCGATCATCAGAATTATCAGGAAATGGTAGAAGCCATCCGGAAAGAAATGGGCTTCACCACCTTAAAATATCATCGTTTGGATGATATGGTGGAATCCATCGGCTTAGACAAATGTAAAGTATGCACATACTGCTGGGACGGAAAAGAATGCCCCGGCAAGTGCAAGTAAAAAAGTGCAAGTAAAAATGGCGCACAACCGAATTATTTCACCCTCGGCGTACAGCCCGTACAGCCGAGGGACGGATAAATCCTTGAAATACTTCAATTTTGCATCCATTTTTAAGTTGCACTGTGGAAGTTGTAATTTTTTCTTGCCTCCCTTGCCTAAAGGGAGGTGGATTTTGCGAAGCAAAAGACGGAGGGATTCTCGGTACGCCTTCGGGTTCCACCAAAGCAAAGCTTTGGCTCCTTTGTTTCATTTCTCATCCGTTTTTCCGTTACACTGTGGTGTGTAAATTACCAAAAAATTTTATACTATATTAATAACAAAACTCCTGTCTGAATTTCAGATGGGAGTTTTTGTGCTTTTTCGGGATAATTATGAAAAAATGATTTTTCAAAACATATTGAATTTTTTTAAGATATATGGTATAATAAAAAATGCCAAATCAACTTAATATGAGGAAACAGGTATTTTTTATTCTTGGGGATGAAATACCCTTTTTTTGGTAAACCATTTATTTGAGGTTATGTTAAAAATGTAAGCTCTATTTAAGTGGTTGACAGAATAGGGTCTGTTTCCGTTTAAGTTGGTTTGGCGACTATCGAGCTTACGTTTTATTGCGTCTGCTTCGGTAGGCGCATTTTTTATTTTCTACAATCGAAAGACAGGGGTGCCCTTTCATTTATTGAAATAAAAAATGCAACAAATCAAAATGAATGGAGGAATTTTTATGAAGAATATCTTAAAAGGATATGCGGCAGGGGTATTAAGCACTGCTTTATTGGTAGGTGGCGTTGCCTATGCGGCAAGCACTGTGAAGACCCTTGATGTTATCTATGATAATATTAAGATTTATAAAGATAATGTGCTTTGCGAAACTAAGGATGTCAACGGAACGATTGTAGAACCCTTTATTTATAACGGCACTACCTATATGCCCGTAAGAGGTACTGCTAATTTGGCAGGAATGGATGTTACCTGGGACGGTGCAACCAAAAGCGTATACTTATGGGATGAAATGACAGCAGGTGATACTTATTTACTTGAAGCTATATTGCCTTATGACAGATCTAGCTATTGTACTACATATGTGTCCTCTTTAAAACAGGAGTTTGAAATGACCGGTGTTAAATACAGCAATGGAATTCGTTTAGGAACACGTCAGTCGTATGCATTGTTTAATTTGGACAATAAATATTCAACCTTGGAATTTACCATAGGTCATGTTTCGCATCATCAAAACAAAAAAACAATTTATTTTATTGTTGATGGAAAAGTGGTAAGAGAAGTGGTGCTTGAGGCAGAATGTATGCCTCGAAAATTGTCAGTTCCTTTAAATTATGGTTCGCAGTTAAAAATTATAGCAGATGATCTTAATCAAGATGGATATACAGGCATTGCCAATATGATTGTAAAATAAAAAAACGAAAGGCATCCCTTATAAATAGAAAAGAACCCGTCTGAAATTCAGACGGGTTCTTGTTTTGGTACTGAACTTTGGTAAGTTTTCGGATTGTTCGATTGCTATGTAGGAAATGCATTGATGCATTCCTCGGAACGGATAAATCCGTTCCCTACAAATTCTGAAATATTCTGCGCAAAATTAACAGTTCAAATTAGTCTTCGTCGCTTCGTACAAATTTACTGTCCGCGATTACTTTTTCTGCAATGTTTGCAGGAGCTTCTTCATAGCGAACAAATTCAAATTCAAATTTACCTCTGCCCTGAGTCATAGAACGCAGGTCGGTGGAATATTTCACCATTTCGGAAACGGGAACTTCTGCATCAATTTCCTGCAGTTTGGAGTTAATGGGAGTCATCCCCATCACACGTCCGCGACGTTTGTTGATATCGCCGATAACATCACCCATGTAATCATTGGGAACGATAACTTTCAAAGAACCGATGGGTTCTAAGATGCAGGGAGATGCTTCTGCCAGACCTTTCATATAAGCTTTATGAGCCGCCATTTTGAACGCCATTTCAGAAGAGTCAACTGGATGGTAGGAGCCATCGTATAAAGTAGCTTTCAGACCAACAACCGGATAGCCGGCTAAAACGCCGTGTAAGATGCTTTCTTTCAAACCTTTTTCCACAGCAGGGAAGTAGTTTTTGGGAACAGCACCGCCCACAACTCTTTCGCCGAAGATTAAATCATCTTCGGCGTGGGGTTCAAATTCAATCCAGCAATGACCAAACTGACCGTGACCACCGGACTGTTTTTTATGTTTTCCTTCAGCGGAAACTTTTCTTCTGATTTTTTCACGATAGGGAACGATGGGTTCCTGTAAGGTGAAGTCAACTCCGGCACGTGCTTTCAATTTGCTCTGCACGATTTCCAGATGCTGTTCACCGATACCGCATAAGATAAACTGATGGGTTTCGGTGTCATTATAGTAACGGATGGTCGGATCTTCTTCTGCCAGTTTTGCCAGACCGGAACCGATTTTTTCTTCGTCTCCTTTTTCTTTGGAAACAATCGCCATTTTTACATGGGGAGTGGGTAATTTAATTTTCTTAACTTCTAATTTATCATTTTTTGCGGCTAAGGTATCGCCGGTTTTGGTAACAGCAAGTTTTGCAACACAGCCGATATCCCCTGCGATGAGCTCTTTGGTTTCTACCTGTTTTTTACCTTTGGGTAAGTACAGTTTGCTGATTTTTTCTTCTTTATCTCTTGTAATATTATATAAAGTAGTATCGGGAGTTAATTTACCGGACAATACTTTAAATACAGATAATTTTCCGATGAAGGGGTCAGAAATGGTTTTGAATACGAACAGTCTTGCGGGATCGGATTCTTTCATTTCCAGAACTACTTCTTCTTCGGTATCCTGATGAATTGCTTTTTCGGGTTTTGCTTCATCGGGAGAGGGGAAATAGTCTTTGATTGCGTTTAATAAACCTTTGATACCGATATCGTGGGTACTGGAACCAAACATAACCGGAGTGATTTCGCAGTTTGCCACACCTTTTCTGACAGCGTTTAAAATTTCTTCGGAGGTAAATTCTTCGCCGGAGAAATATTTATCCATCAGTGCTTCATCGGTTTCTGCAATCGCTTCAAACATCTGATCTTTGATGTCGGCGCAAGCGGCACGCATCGGGTCGGTGATCGGAATGTTTTCTTTGGTAGTAAAGTCTCTTGCACGGTCATGAATCAAATCTACATAACCGGTAACAAAATTATCAACCTTTAAAGGCACATAGAAGGGAGCAACCGATTTACCGAACACTTCTTTTAATTGATTTACTACCTGAGTGTAGTTTGCGTGTTCATCGTCAATATCATTGATATAAATGATTTTGGGCATATTTTTGCGTTCTGCATAATCCCAAGCGTTTTCGCTTCCTACGCCAACGCCGGATTTTCCGCTTACCAAAATAACAACGGCATCTGCTGCACGAAGCCCGCAAGCCAGCTCACCTTCAAAATCGAAGAAGCCGGGAGTATCTATAATATTAATTTTTGTATCTTTCCATTCACCGCTGGAGATTGCAGTAGAGATTGAAATACCACGTTTGATTTCTTCAGGACTGTAATCCATAACGGTGTTACCGTCAACAATTTTACCTAATCTGTCAATTTCTTTCATATTAAGAAGCATTGCTTCCGCCAGTGCGGTTTTACCACAGCCGCCGTGAGCCGCCAGGGCAATGTTTCTGATGTTTTTTACAGTGTAGTCCAAATGAATTCATCCTCTCTTTTTTGTATGCTAATCCAAAATACATTCCGGAGATGGCGAAAAGTTACAGGCATTCCCAGAAACACAATGAAAAAGGAAGTCCTTTGAAAATATGCCGCTGCATATGGTGTTTGGTACCTTGCTTTTTACCTGTTGCGGATGTTGTATTGATGATTAATTCTATTATACTACACTTCTCAGAAAAAATCAACTGAAAAACTCACGATATTTCATTATTTTTTTGTGCAAATTACACAAACACAAACAAAAAAACAGAAATTATGGCGAAAAATAAAAAAAGTTTCTGAAAATTTTAAAAAAATCCTTGACAATCTTGACTTTTAATGTTATTATGATATAACCGCATTTTAATGGAAAAGTGTTCCTATCTATCAGGAATTTCGGCTTCATATTCTGTGAATATGGGGGAAATGACTGTTTATTATGCACAGAAAGCATTGCCCGAACCGTTGTTTTTTCAGCAGATTCAAAAAAAGAAAAAACGGTGGGTGATTTCCATAATGTGAATTTTTAGAAGAGGTGATTTTTGTGGTACATCCGGTCCGCTACGGAAATGTGGAGAGAATGAATTACTCCAAAATCGAAAATGTTCTGGAATTTCCCAATCTGATAGAAATCCAGAAAGATTCTTACGAGTGGTTCATCAATCAGGGATTAAAGGAAGTATTTGAAAGTGTGTCTCCTATTGTAGACCATATGGACAAATACGTTCTGGAATTTGTGGACTACAGATTCGACGATAAGCCAAAGTATACGGTTGCAGAGGCGAAAAAGAGAGAATCTACTTATTCCGTGCCCCTTCGTGTTCTGATGAGACTGATCAATAAGGAAACCGGCGAGGTAAAGGAACAGGAAATTTATATGGGTGAATTCCCCAAAATGACCAATTCCGGTACCTTTATTATCAATGGTGCTGAACGTGTTATCGTTAGCCAGGTTGTTCGTTCTCCCAGCATCTATTTTGAAATGCAGAGAGATAAATCCGGGAAAGAACTCTATCTTTCTACCATGATTCCCAATCGTGGTGCATGGATTGAGTTTGAAACTGATTCCAACGATATTTTATCTGTTCGTATTGACAGAACCAGAAAAATCGTTGCAACCATTTTATTAAAGGCGTTAGGTTATGCCACCAATCACGAAATTGCAGAGCTGTTTGATCACGATCTGTTAATCGTGAACACCTTAGAAAAAGACCCTGCAAAAAATACCGAAGAAGCAATCATTAAAATTTATGAAAAATTAAGACCAGGCGAACCTGCTTCTTTTGAAAATGCGAAAAAACTGATTTTAGATTTACTGTCTGATCCCAAGCGTTATGACATCGCAAGAGTGGGCAGATATAAATTCGATAAAAAACTTTCCTTCCGTCTGCGTACTGTAGGAAAGATTCTTGCGCGTGATGTTGTATGTCCCGAAACCGGAGAAATCTTAGGTTCCGCAGGAGATTTAATCACCGCAGAAATGGCGTTGGAATTTGACCGTTCTCCCGTAAACTATATTTATCTCAAGCTGGATGACGGCTCTGAGCTCAAAGTAATTTCTAACAATACTTGTGATATTACCTATTTCTTCCCGGAAGCAGATACCAAAATCATCAATGAAAAAGTTCATTACGGATTGTTGAAACCCATTTTGGATTCTGACCTTTCTGAGGAAGAAAAATTAAAAGAAGTATACAACCAGAAAAATATTCTGATTACCAAAACCGTTACCACCGATGACATCATCGGCACCATCGGTTATCATATTTGTATCGCAAAAGGCATCGGTACCACCGATGATATTGACCATCTGGGCAACCGTAGAATCCGTTCTGTTGGTGAGTTGCTCCAGAACCAGGTAAGAGTGGGCTTGGCAAGACTGGAACGTGTGGTTCGTGAAAGAATGACCGTTCAGCAGGAAACCGACATTTTAACTCCTCAGACTCTGGTAAACGTGCGTCCCGTATATGCAGCAATGAAAGAATTCTTCGGAAGCTCTCAGCTGTCTCAGTTTATGGATCAGACCAACCCCTTGGCAGAGTTAACTCATAAGAGAAGATTGTCTGCATTAGGTCCCGGCGGTTTGTCCAGAGACCGTGCAGGCTTCGAAGTGCGTGACGTTCACCATTCTCACTACGGAAGAATGTGTCCCATTGAAACCCCTGAAGGACCCAACATCGGTCTGATTAACTGTTTGTCTACCTATGCGAAGGTAAATGAATACGGTTTCATGGAATCTCCCTACCGTAAAATTGACCAGAAAAATAAGAAAGTAACCAACATTGTTGAATATCTGACTGCCGATGTGGAAGATAACTATATTGTTGCACAGGCAACAGAACCCCTCGACGAAAACGGTTACTTTGTAAATGAAAAAGTTACCGCAAGATACCGTGAAAACATCATCGAAGTAGACCGCGAACGTGTGGACTATATGGACGTGTCTCCCAAACAGTTGGTTTCTGTTGCAACTGCGATGATTCCCTTCTTGGAAAACGATGATGCGAACCGTGCGCTGATGGGCTCCAACATGCAGAGACAGGCTGTTCCGCTGTTAAAACCTGACAGCCCCATTGTTGGTACCGGTATGGAATACAACGCAGCTGTTGACTCCGGTGTGGTAGTTGTAGCGCAGGAAGATGGTATTGTTACTTCTGTTGACGGGGATCACGTTATGGTGAAAACCGACGACGGTGAAGAAAAGAACTACGAACTCATCAAGTTCAAACGTTCCAACCAGAGCACCTGCCTGAATCAGCGTCCTGTTGTGGCAAAAGGTGACCGTGTTACCAAAGGTACCGTTATTGCAGACGGTCCTTCCACCGACCACGGGGAAACTGCACTGGGTAAAAACGCATTGATCGGCTTTATGACCTGGGAAGGTTATAACTACGAGGATGCTATCTTAATTAACGAAAGACTCATCCGAGATGACGTATATACTTCCATTCATATTGAAAAATATGAAATCGAATGCAGAGACACCAAACTCGGTCCTGAAGAAATCACCAGAGACATCCCCAATGTGGGTGAAGATGCGCTGAAAGATCTGGACGAAAGAGGTATCATCCGCATTGGTGCCGAAGTAAAACCCGGCGACGTATTGGTTGGTAAAGTTTCTCCCAAAGGGGAAACCGAACTCACCAGTGAAGAACGTCTGCTTCGTGCAATCTTCGGCGAAAAAGCAAGAGAAGTGAGAGACACCTCCTTGCGTGTACCCCACGGCGAATGCGGTACCATCATTGATGTTAACGTATTTACCCGTGAAAATGGAGACGAAATGTCTCCCGGCGTAAACATGATTGTCCGTGTAAACATTGCCCAGAAGAGAAAAATCTCCGTAGGGGACAAAATGGCGGGTCGTCATGGTAACAAAGGGGTTATTTCCAGAGTGCTTCCGGAAGAAGATATGCCTTATTTACCGGACGGAAGACCGCTGGATATCGTGTTGAATCCCTTGGGCGTACCTTCTCGTATGAACATCGGTCAGGTGTTGGAAGTGCATTTGGGCTATGCGGCAAAAGCATTAGGCTGGAAAATTGCAACTCCCGTATTTGACGGTGCTGTGGAAGAAGATATCGTGACTGCATTTGAACAGGCAGGCATTGGTTATAACGAAGAATTACTTCCCGAATATGAAAAAAGAGAAAAAATATTCCGTGTTGAAAAAGAAAAATTCGAACGGGAAAAAGATACTATGTCTCCGGAAGACAGAAAAAATGCCGAAATGGAAATTATGCTGAAGGAGACCGAATTAAAAGAATTCAAAGGTAAAGTATACGATGGTAAAACCGTTCTGTATGACGGAAGAACCGGGGAACCTTTTGATAACCGTGTTACCGTTGGTTATATGTATTACCTGAAACTCCATCATCTGGTAGATGACAAAATCCATGCTCGTTCTACCGGTCCCTACTCTTTGGTTACTCAGCAGCCTCTGGGCGGTAAAGCACAGTTTGGTGGTCAGAGATTCGGGGAAATGGAAGTTTGGGCGCTGGAAGCATACGGCGCTGCTCATACCCTGCAGGAAATTCTGACCGTGAAGTCCGACGATATTGTGGGTCGTGTAAAAACCTACGAAGCAATCGTTCGCGGCGTGAATGTACCAAAACCGGGTGTTCCCGAATCCTTCAAGGTGTTAATCAAAGAACTTCAGTCCTTGGGTCTGAATATGAAAGTATACGACAAGGATAACGAAGAAATCAACCTGAAAGATACCTATAACGACGATGATGTACATCCGATGAAACCCATCGAAAACGAAGACGATTTAATCAACTATGCAGAACGAAACGACTTCGCAAAAGATGATGAAGATGATGACGACGATCTTTCGGATGCAGTTGAAACATCGGTTGAAACCGATGACATCCTCCCGGAAGAAGAATCTGACTTTATTGAGACCGAAGATGATATCGATTCTATTTTCGTAGAAGGCGAAGAAAGCATCGACGATATTCTGGATGATATCGAAGCGTAATCACCGTGTACTGTCGGGCGGGATTTCTCGCCCCGACAGCTCATTAATGTGTTACAGTAGGAATAGGTTAAACTTTAGTAAAGGATGAGAGTAAATGTCAAATATGGAATTAAATACAAGCGAAGTGAAAAAAGACACCAAGGTAGAATTCAACAGCTTTGAGTCCATCAAGGTTGGTTTGTGTTCTCCCGAGGATGTTTTGGATTGGTCCTACGGGGAAGTAAAAAAACCCGAAACCATCAACTACAGAACCCAGAAACCGGAAAAAGACGGTTTGTTCTGTGAACGTATTTTTGGACCCACCAGAGACTGGGAATGTCACTGCGGAAAGTATAAAAGAATCCGTTATAAAGGGATTGTCTGTGACCGTTGTGGCGTTGAAGTAACCAAATCCAAAGTAAGACGTGAAAGAATGGGACACATCACCTTAGCAACTCCCGTATCTCACATCTGGTATTTCAAAGGCATTCCTTCCAGAATGGGCTTGCTTTTGGATATCTCTCCCAAATATTTGGAAAACGTATTATATTTTGCATCATACATTGTAACCGATCCCGGTAAAAATACCGATCTTTCTCTGAACCAGATTCTGACCAATGCAGAATATCAGGAAGCAAGAGAAAAATACGGTGACAAATTCCAGGCCGGCATGGGTGCAGAAGCAGTACAGACTCTGCTTCGCAACTTAGATTTAGATAAATTATCTCAGGAATTAAAAGAAGAAATCGCTTCCACCACCGGTCAGGGACAAAAACGTACCAAACAGATGAAACGTCTGGAAGCAGTGGAATCGTTCCGTTTGTCCGGCAACAAGCCCGAATGGATGATTTTGGAAGTTCTTCCGGTAATTCCGCCTGATTTAAGACCGATGGTGCAGTTGGACGGTGGCAGATTTGCCGCTTCCGACTTGAACGATTTATACAGACGTGTTATCAACCGTAACAACCGTCTGAAAAAATTGCTGGAATTAAATGCACCTGAGATCATTGTAAGAAACGAAAAGAGAATGCTTCAGGAAGCGGTTGACGCCCTGATTGACAACGGTCGTCGCGGTAAACCCGTAACCGGTCCCGGTAATCGTCCGTTAAAATCTCTTTCCGACTTGTTAAAAGGGAAACAGGGGCGTTTCCGTCAGAACTTGTTGGGGAAACGTGTTGACTATTCCGGTCGTTCGGTTATCGTAGTAGGTCCCGAACTGAAAATCTATCAGTGTGGTCTGCCGAAAGAAATGGCATTGGAATTGTTCAAACCTTTCGTTATGAAACGTCTGCATGATTCCGGAAAAGCGCACAATATCAAATCTGCAAAGAGAATGGTAGAACGTGTGAACGACGAAGTATGGGATATTTTAGCAGAAGTTATCAAAGAACATCCCGTTCTCTTAAACCGTGCGCCCACCTTGCACAGACTTGGTATTCAGGCATTTGAACCTGTTTTGGTAGACGGTAAAGCATTAAGACTGCATCCGCTCGTATGTACCGCATACAATGCAGACTTCGACGGTGACCAGATGGCGGTTCACGTACCTCTGTCTGCAGAAGCTCAGGCAGAAGCAAGATTCCTGATGTTGTCTGCAAACAACCTGTTGAAACCTCAGGATGGTAAACCTGTTACCGTTCCGACTCAGGATATGATTCTGGGTAGCTACTATCTGACCATCGTAAATGAGGATGAACCCGGCGTGGGCAAAGCATTCTCTAACTTCGATGAAGCAATGCTGGCATATGAAAACGGCGTTGTTGGTCTGCACGCTCCCATTAAAGTAAGAAGCACCAAAGAAATTGACGGCAAAACCTACTCCAAAGTGTTGGATGTAACCGTGGGAAGAATCATCTTCAACAGCTACATTCCTCAGGATTTGGGCTTTGTGGACAGAACCAACGAAGATACTATCTTAGATTTGGAAGTTCAGTTCAATGCCGATAAAAAAGCTTTGGGTAAAATCATTGAAAAATGTATCGAAGTTCATGGCATTACCGAAACTGCTGTGGTACTTGACGATATCAAGAAAAACGGTTATAAGTATTCTACCAGAGGTGCTATCACCGTTGGTGTTGCGGATATGGAAGTTCCCATCACAAAATGGAAACTGATTCATGAAACCGAAGATAAAATCAAAGACGTTGAAAAGAAATTCAAACGTGGTTTGTTAACAGAAGATGACAGATATAACAAGGTAATTGACCTGTGGACCAATACCATTGACGATGTTACCGATGCTTTGATGGATAACTTAAAAGCTACCAACCCCATCTTCATGATGGCGGACTCCGGTGCCCGTGGTAGTAAGAGCCAGATTCGTCAGCTGGCAGGTATGCGTGGTCTGATGGCGGATACCTCCGGTAAAACCGTTGAAATCCCCATTCGTGCAAACTTCCGTGAAGGTCTGAACGTATTGGAATACTTCATTTCTTCTCACGGTGCTCGTAAAGGTCTTGCCGATACCGCACTTCGTACCGCTGACTCCGGTTACTTAACCAGAAGATTGGTTGACGTTTCTCAGGATGTTATCATCCGTGAAATGGATTGTGGTTCTCATGACGGTTTGGACGTGGAAGCAATCAAAGGTATCGAGCCCTTACACGAAAGACTCATCGGCAGATATTTAATTAACGATTTCTGTGATCCTGCAACCGGAGAAATCATTTGTGATACCGAAACTATGATTTCTAAGGCAAAAGCAGTTGAAATTGAAAAAATCTGTGCTGAAAACAACATTAAATCTGTTAAAATCCGCTCCGTATTGGGTTGTAAATCCAAAATTGGTGTCTGTGCAAAATGTTACGGTGCAAACCTTGCAAGTGGTACTGCCATTTCCATTGGTGAAGCGGTTGGTATCATCGCAGCACAGTCCATCGGGGAACCGGGTACACAGTTAACCATGAGAACCTTCCACACCGGTGGTGTTGCGGGTGGCGATATTACCCAGGGTCTTCCCAGAGTTGAAGAACTCTTTGAAGCAAGAAAACCCAAGGGATGTACCGAAATTTCCGAACTGTCCGGCAGAGTCAGTGTTGTAACTGACCATAAGAGAGAGGTTACTGTTGTGTCTGATGAAGGCGAAGCAAAAACCTACAAAATTCCTTATGGTTCTCAGATTAAAGTTCAGGACGGCAGCTTCATTGAAGCCGGCGATCCCTTGACTGAAGGTCCCATCAATCCTCACGATGTACTCCGAATCAAAGGCAAATTCTCCGTTTGGGAATACTTAATTTCCGAAGTTCAGAGAGTTTACCGCCTCCAGGGGGTTGATATCAACGATAAGCATATTGAAGTTATTGTTCGTCAGATGATGAGAAAAATCCGCGTAGATGATAATGGGGATACCACAATGTTCCCCGGTTCCTTAGTGGATATGGTTGAATTTAACGAACAGAACGAAAAAGTAAGAGCAGAGGGCGGCAGAGAAGCTACCGGTGAAATTACCTTATTGGGTATCACAAAAGCATCCCTGGCAACCGATTCTTTCCTTTCTGCAGCATCCTTCCAGGAAACCACAAAGGTTTTAACCGATGCAGCAATCAAAGGAAAAATCGACCCGCTTAACGGCTTAAAAGAAAACGTTATCTTAGGTAAATTGATTCCCGCAGGTACCGGTATGCAGAAGTATCAGGACACTGAATACAATGCAGTAACAGCGAAAGCTGAAGAAACCGAAGCGGTTTATCAGATGGCTGAAGAAGCGTAATGATTCTCCACTTGGCTGTCACCGAAAATGTAAAAATTTTCGGTGACAGTCGGTGGAATTTGTATTATTTTCAGATTTTTCGTTTGAAAATACTTAAAAAAAAGAAAAAAATTCATAAAGATATTGACATTTTGACACTTTCGTGTTAATATATCAAATTAGGAAGTGGTGTTTTTTTATGCTATCCTCCTTGTCGGATGGACAAAGACTTGTCGGAATCAAACAATGTACCAAAGCGGTGAATGAAGGACTGGCTCGAACTGCTTATGTAGCAGAGGGAGTTGCCCCGAATATTGCAGAACCGTTCTTGAAGTTGTGTGCCAAAAAACAGGTGCCGGTGGTTATGGTTTCTACCAAAAAAGAACTTGGCTTACTTTGTCAGATCGATGTGGCAGCTTCGGTTGCTGTTGTGTTGAAATAGCAAAAAAATATCAGAATCAACAATCGAAAGAAACATTTTTTGTAGGGGGGGAGTATGCCCTTACAAGCCATTTTTGTTTTCTGCCGTTTTTATGCAATCCGTTTGTTTTTGGAGTTTTTTGGATAAAACTATGAAAACAGGCAGATTGCCTGGTAGAACATTTTAATTTTAATGAAAGGAGAAACAAGATGCCTACATTTAGCCAATTAGTTAGAAAAGGCAGACAGGTAGCTGTTACCAAATCTACTGCTCCTGCTCTTCAGAAAGGTTTAAACACCTTGAAAAAGCAGACTACTGACATCTCTTCCCCGCAGAAAAGAGGAGTTTGTACCGCAGTTAAAACCATGACACCTAAAAAGCCTAACTCTGCACTGCGTAAAATTGCCAGAGTAAGACTGACCAACGGTATTGAAGTGTCTGCATACATTCCCGGTATCGGTCATAACCTGCAGGAACACAGCGTTGTTATGATCAGAGGCGGTAGAGTAAAAGACTTACCCGGTGTTAGATATCATATCATCCGTGGTACTTTAGATACTCAGGGTGTTGCAAACAGAAACCAGTCCAGATCCAAATACGGCGCTAAAAGACCGAAAAAAGCTGCGAAATAATCAAAAAGCTGCTTAATTTATTTGGAAACCTTATTCGTACTTTGTACGAGAAACAATTAAATAGTGCAAGTGCGAATTATTATTATATTTCGTTATAATTAAGATGTTCGTCACCAGCACTAACAAGATAAGCCCGAAATTTCGTGGCGAAGCTTGAGTACCCGATAAAATTATATGATTTATCCTTAGAAAGGGGGAAGTACAGTGCCGAGAAGAGGTAATGTAGTAAAAAGAGACGTTTTACCGGATCCGTTGTACAATGATAAAATCGTAACCAGATTAATCAACAACGTTATGATTGACGGTAAAAAAGGTGTAGCCCAGAAAATTGTTTATGGTGCTTTTGAAATTGTTCAGGAAAAAACCGGAAAAGAACCCTTATCCGTGTTCTTAGAAGCAATGAACAATGTTATGCCCGTGTTAGAAGTTAAAGCAAGACGTGTGGGTGGTGCTACCTATCAGGTGCCCATCGAAGTTCGTCCTGACAGAAGACAGACTTTAGGTTTAAGATGGATTACTCTGTATTCCAGAAAACGTAGCGAAAGAACCATGAAAGAAAGATTAGCTAACGAAATCTTAGACGCTATCAACAGCACCGGCGGTGCAGTTAAGAAAAGAGACGAAATGCATAAAATGGCTGAAGCTAACAAAGCATTCTCTCATTACAGATTCTAATTTTTTATTAGCAAGTTGACAAATTGGGCACAGCGGGAAAAGCTTTTTCCCGTTTGCCTTTACTCCTAAGAAAGGAAGTGAGTAAAGCATGGCAAGAGAATTTTCACTTGAAAAAACCAGAAATATCGGTATTATGGCTCATATCGACGCAGGTAAGACCACTACTACCGAACGTATTTTATACTATACCGGTCGAGTTCATAAAATTGGTGAAACCCACGAAGGTTCCGCAACTATGGACTGGATGGCTCAGGAACAGGAAAGAGGTATTACCATTACCTCCGCTGCTACCACTGCTCAGTGGAAAGGTCACAGAATCAACATCATCGATACTCCCGGTCACGTTGACTTCACCGTTGAAGTACAGCGTTCTTTAAGAGTATTGGACGGTTCTGTTACCGTATTCTGTGCAAAAGGTGGCGTTGAACCTCAGTCTGAAACCGTATGGAGACAGGCTGACGATTATAAAGTTCCGAGAATGGCTTACGTTAACAAAATGGACATCATGGGTGCAAACTTCTACAACGTAGTTGACATGATGAAAGACAGACTCGGATGTAACGCAGTTCCGATTCAGCTGCCTATCGGTGCAGAAGATACCTTTGTTGGTATTATCGACCTGGTAGAAATGAATGCTCATGTATATTATGATGACATGGGTCAGGATTTGAGAATTGAAGAAATTCCCGCAGATATGAAAGACAAAGCAGAAGAATATCGCAGCAATCTGTTAGAATCTGTTGCAGAAACTTCTGAAGAGTTAATGGAAAAATATCTGGAAGGTGAAGAAATCACCACCGCGGAAATCAAAGAAGCACTCCGTAAAGGAACACTGGATAATACCATCGTTCCGGTTCTGTGCGGTACTTCTTACAGAAATAAAGGTGTACAGCTTCTGTTAGACGCTGTTATCGATTATATGCCTGCTCCGACTGATATCGAAGCAATTAAAGGTGTTGATCCTGACACCGACGAACCCACCTGCAGACCTTCTTCTGACGAAGAACCCTTCTCTGCACTGGCGTTCAAAATTATGACCGACCCCTTTGTTGGTAAACTCTGCTTCTTCAGAGTATACTCCGGTACGATTGATGCAGGTTCCACTGTATTAAACTCTACCAAAGGTCATAAAGAAAGAATCGGTAGAATTCTGCAGATGCACGCAAACCACAGACAGGATATTGAAAAAGTATATTCCGGTGACATTGCGGCTGCAGTTGGTCTGAAAAATACCACTACCGGTGACACTCTGTGTGTTGAATCCGCTCCGGTTATCCTGGAATCTATGGAATTCCCGGATCCCGTTATCCGTGTTGCAATTGAACCCAAAACCAAAGCTGGTCAGGAAAAAATGGGTATCGCTCTGGCAAAACTGGCAGAAGAAGATCCCACTTTCAAAACCTACACCGATGAAGAAACCGGTCAGACCATTATCGCTGGTATGGGTGAGTTGCACTTAGAAATCATCGTTGACCGTCTGTTACGTGAATTCAAAGTGGAAGCTGATGTTGGTAAACCTCAGGTATCTTACAAAGAAACCATCCGTAAAGAAGTTAACGTTGAACAGAAATATGCTAGACAGTCCGGTGGTAAAGGTCAGTACGGTCACTGTAAAATTATCGTTGAACCCATGGATCCCGGTTTTGGTTACGAATTCGTTAACAAAATCGTTGGTGGTGCAATTCCGAAGGAATACATCCCCGCAGTTGATGCAGGTATCCAGGGCGCAATGCAGACCGGTGTATTGGCTGGTTACAACGTAGTTGACGTTAGAGTAACTCTGTATGATGGATCTTACCACGAAGTTGACTCTTCTGAAATGGCGTTCAAAATTGCCGGTTCTATGGCATTTAAAGAAGCTTGCAGAAAAGGTAACCCCGTTCTGTTAGAGCCCATCATGAAGGTTGTTGTTGTTGTTCCCGAAGATTACATGGGCGACGTTATGGGTGACTTAAACTCTCGTCGTGGCCAGATTCAGGGTATGGAAGCAAGAAACGGTGGTGTTCAGAACATTACTGCTCATGTTCCGCTGTCTGAAATGTTCGGTTATGCAACTGACCTGCGTTCTAAAACTCAGGGTAGAGGTCAGTACTCAATGGAACCCTCTCACTTCGATGAAGTGCCGAAATCCATTGCAGAAAAAATCGTTGCTACCAGAGCGAAAAAGGACGAAGAATAATCTATTATTCTGTTAAAAAAATTATTTATACAAAAATCTTGAAGCAATGCTTCACGAAGGAGGAAACTATCAATGGCAAAAGCTAAATTTGAAAGAAGCAAACCGCACGTTAACATTGGTACTATCGGCCACGTTGACCACGGTAAAACTTCCTTAACCGCTGCTATCACCAAAGTTCTGGCATTAAAAGGTCAGGCTCAGTACGAAGCTTACGATCAGATCGACAAAGCTCCCGAAGAAAGAGAAAGAGGTATCACCATTTCTACCGCTCACGTAGAATATGAAACCGATTCCAGACACTACGCTCACGTTGACTGCCCCGGACATGCTGACTATGTTAAAAACATGATCACCGGTGCTGCTCAGATGGACGGCGCTATCTTAGTTGTATCTGCTGCTGACGGTCCGATGCCTCAGACCAGAGAACACATCCTGCTGTCTCGTCAGGTAGGCGTTCCCTATATCGTAGTATTCATGAACAAAGCTGACCAGGTTGACGATCCCGAATTACTGGAATTAGTTGAAATGGAAATCAGAGAACTGTTAAATGAATATGAATTCCCCGGTGACGACATTCCGATCGTTAGCGGTTCCGCTTTAATGGCATTAGAATGTGATTCTAATGACACTGGCGCTGCTGAATACGCTCCCATCCTGGCTCTGATGGATCAGGTTGACGCTTACATTCCTACTCCGGAAAGAAAAGCTGATCTGCCCTTCTTAATGCCTGTAGAAGACGTATTTACCATTACCGGTCGTGGTACTGTTGCTACCGGTAGAGTAGAAAGAGGTCAGTTAAACCTGAACGATGAAGTTGAACTGGTTGGTCTGGCTGAAGAATCCAGAAAAATCGTTGTTACCGGTATCGAAATGTTCAGAAAATTACTGGACTACGCTGAAGCTGGTGATAACGTTGGTTTATTGCTCCGTGGTGTTCAGAGAACTGAAATCGAAAGAGGTCAGGTTCTGGCTAAACCCGGTTCCATCAAACCCCACACCAAATTCAAAGCTCAGGTATACGTTCTGACCAAAGATGAAGGTGGTAGACATACTCCTTTCTTCAACGATTACAGACCTCAGTTCTATTTCAGAACTACTGACGTAACCGGTCAGATTAAATTACCCGCAGGCACTGAAATGTGCATGCCTGGTGATAACGTTGAAATGGAAGTTGAATTAATTAAACCTATCGCTATTGAAGAAGGTTTAAGATTCGCTATCCGTGAAGGCGGTAGAACCGTAGGTTCCGGCGCTGTTACTTCCGTTATCGAATAATAGACGTTTATAAAAAGAGAGTTGCCAATTTCTTGGCAACTCTTTTTTTATAAATGGCGGCTTGAAAAACAGCGCAGAATCCGTGAATCTCACCACTCGGCGTACCTTTGTACGCCTTCGGGCCTGTTAAGGCTTCGCCTTAATTCGATTTCCAAATTCTGCATCGGTTTTTCTGCACCTTACTGTGTTGGAACCCTTGTTTATTCTCGCCGATTTTTCTTCACCTCACTGTTTCGAAAACCCGTGATATAGAAAATAAAAAACTCTTGCATAATGGAATAGAATGTGATATACTAATATTGTCACATGAACTTAATAGAATCAAAGAGGGATTTGTTATTTTTTTATAAGGATAACGATGCCTTTTTCTGCATACGCTAATTTTGAATTTGTTAAAAATGCAAATTCCATTAATTAGGGTATGCGGATCAAATCTCATTCTGATTAAGTTTGTGTGACAACAACGGGAGTTTGCATTTTATTGCGTCAACGACCGTTGGCGCATTTTTTTATTTGGAAAAGAGGGAAAAATTATGATTATTGATGGACCAACCGGGATTGAACTGATTCCGGGAAATGGCGGAAAAGACTGTCCCGGAAACGGTGAAAACGGGAACGAAATCTGTTGCGATGAATGTGACTATCTGTGTTGCTGTTTGGAATATTTCAGACCACAGCAATGTGATGATTGTGTTCATATCAAATGTCCGAGAAATACTTTGAATACAGATGATACAAGATTTAAAATGCAGTAAAAAATCCTATGTGTTTCAAATAAACACATAGGATTTTTCTTATAATTTAATGGTTGTCCATCGTCCTTTTCGAAAGTGAGAAAAGTTAATAACAAGCCGCAAAAACTGATCTACCAGTACGCCAATCCAGGCACCAATTAAACCGAGTCCTACGGGATAGCAAAACAGCCAGGTCAGCCCCGGTCGTACAATCGCAATGCTGATAAGTGATGTCATTGCTACATACATAGCATCTCCTGCACCACGAAGTGCCCCTGTGATAATTACCTGTGAAGTTTGAGCGTGAGTGGTAAATGCAATAATAATCATCAGAACCGCACCTTGTTCGATAATGGCGGCATCTGTGGTGAACATTCCAACAATTTCTTTTCGGAAGACAATAAATAAAATAAATAAAACAGTGGAAATGATAAGTGCGATTCGTTGGCAAACACTGGCGTATAGTCTTGCCATATCTGCTCGTTTTGCGCCCAGAGACTGTCCCACCAATGTGGCAGAAGCTACTGCAAGACCGTCTCCGAAGCCAAAGGAAATACTTAAAATACTCATACAAACCTGATGGGTTGCAAATGGAATGGTGCCAAGTCCTGCTACCAGCATCGAATACAATAAAAAGCCTAGTCGCATCGCCCCCTGCTCGGCACAGGCACTTAAGCTGACCTTGGTGATAGACCCCATCGTAGCACGGTCAAATCGCCATTTTGCTTTGGAAAACAGACTTAAATACCGTTTTTTGGGTAAGATGGAGCCCAGCGCCATTAAAAAGGCAACAAAGTTACCGATTGCTGTAGCAACAGCGGCTCCGGCGACGCCCCATTTCGGGAAAATCCAGATACCATTAATCAGAAGATAATTAAAAATTACATTGACAATATTCGCGGTCAGATTGGTGGTCATAGAAATCCTGGTATTTCCCACTCCTCGTTGAGCGGCGTTAATAGCCAGGCCGATGGAATTGAAGAAAATACCTACCATAATGATACGAAAATAGAGGACCGCGTCTCCAAGATATTCCGATTCTGCTCCGGCAAACAGAAGAAGAGGTTCTGCAATGACGTTGCCAAGTACAAACAACAAAATCGCTAATATTGTGGCAACAATCAGCGCTTGTTTCATACATCGGTTGGCACCGTCCTGATTGTTTTCGCCCTTTCTTCGGGCAATCACAGCGGTAATTCCTACGTTTAAGGAAAAAATCAGAGCCAAGAGAATAAATTTCGGCTGATGGGTGATACCTACAGCAGAAATTGCCTGAGGGCTGATAGAACCAACCATCATAGTGTCTACCGCACCGGTTAAACAAACCAGCACTGATTCGGTCATAGAAGGCCAGGCCAAACGGAACGTTTTTTTGTATGCCTCTGTTGAGGTAGGAATTTCACCTGCACGGTCCTTTTCCTTTACCATATATTTTGTGGAAAAAAGTTTGCGTAATGCTTGCAATTTGATTGCCTTCTTTCTTTTTTTGCAGAATGTATTTATTATACTATAAATAACAAAAAAAGTCAAATTTTTCTTGGAGAAATTCTTTTGATTCTGTGAGATTTCGGCTTTTTTGGAATTGAAATCCCCATATCTTGTAAAAAGATAAAAAAAATTCACAAAAAAGTAAAATTATTCATGAAAATGCTTGAATTTCAGGGAAAAGATGTGCTATAATTGTATTCGTATAAGTTTAATATGGGGTGTTTTAATATTTGATTCCCATAAGACCGTTTGAAATTTAGAATGAGGTGTTCTTATGATTAGAGAAGATTTGAGAAATATTGCCATTATTGCCCACGTTGACCATGGGAAAACTACCTTGGTGGATGAGATGTTAAAGCAGGGTGGCGTTTACCGTGAAAACCAGGTTGTAGAAGAGCGTGTAATGGATAATAATGCGTTGGAAAGAGAACGAGGCATTACCATTCTGGCGAAAAATACTGCAGTACATTATAAGGACACTAAAATCAATATTATTGACACTCCCGGTCACGCCGATTTTTCCGGTGAAGTGGAACGAGTGTTGAAAATGGTAAACGGCGTTGTTTTGTTGGTGGATGCGGCAGAAGGACCTATGCCTCAGACACGCTTTGTATTGCAGAAAGCATTGGAATTAGGTCACAGAATCATTGTAGTTATTAACAAGATTGATAAACCTGATGCCCGTTTAAATGAAGTAGGCGAAGAAGTGCTGGAACTTCTTTTGGAACTGGATGCTAACGATGAACAGTTAGACAGCCCCATTATCTACTGTTCGGGAAGAGCGGGAACCGCTTCCTATTCTCCCAATGTGGCAGGCACTGACTTATCGGTACTGTTTGAAAAAATCGTCAGCTACATTCCGGCTCCCGAAGGAGACGAAACCGGAGATTTGCAGGTTTTGGTGTCCTCCATTGACTATAATGACTATGTGGGCAGAGTTGCCATCGGTCGAGTTGAAAGAGGGATGGTAAAACAAAATCAGGAAGTAATGGTTTGTGACTATCATAACCGTCGTGCTCCCCGTAAGGGAAAAGTGGTGAATCTGTATCAGTTTGACGGCTTAAACAGAAAACAGGTGACCGATGCCAAAGTTGGTGACATTATTTATTTCTCCGGAATTGAAGATATCACCATTGGGGAAACCATTGCAGCGGTATCCAATCCCGAACCGGTGGAATTTGTAAAAATCGGGGAACCCACCGTGGAAATGACATTCTCCGTAAACGATAGTCCCTTTGCCGGACAGGAAGGAAAATTTGTTACCACCCGTCAGATTCGTGACAGACTGCAAAAAGAACTGTTAAAAGACGTTTCTCTGCGTGTCAGAGACGGGGAAACCACCGATTGCTTCTTAGTATCAGGACGTGGAGAAATGCATCTTTCCATTCTGATTGAAACCATGCGTCGCGAAGGATTTGAGTTTGCGGTTTCTACCCCCAGAGTTCTGTTAAAAGAAATTGAAGGCAAAATTTATGAGCCGACCGAAAAATTAGTGATTGACGTTCCCGAGGATTGTGTTGGTGCCGTTATGGAAAAAATGGGACTTCGCAAAGCGGAACTGACGCAGATGGCACCGGTTGGCAATCGTATGAGAATTGAATTTATTATTCCTTCCCGTGGACTCTTTGGCTACCGAAGCGAATTTTTAACCGATACCCGTGGGGAGGGGATTTTAAATACCATCTTCCATGAGTATCAGGAACATAAAGGTGACATCACCAAACGTTTCACAGGCTCCTTAGTTGCGTTTGAAACAGGAACTGCTGTAACCTACGGATTATATAATGCTCAGGAACGAGGCACCTTGTTTATCGGAGCAGGAACCAAAGTATACGAAGGTATGGTGGTTGGTTTTACTCCCAAACAGGAAGATATCAACGTTAATGTTTGTAAGAGAAAACAGTTGACCAATACCCGTGCATCAGGCAGTGACGATGCGTTAAAGCTCACACCTCCCACGGTATATAGCTTAGAAGCATCCATCGAATTTTTGGCTGATGACGAACTTTTGGAAGTAACACCCGAATCTCTTCGTATCCGTAAGCGTATTTTAAACAACCAATTAAGAGCTAAAGCAAGAAATAAATAGTATAACGGAGGAATATAGATATGATTAGAGCCGGTATTTTAGGCGTAACAGGATATGCCGGAATTGAATTATTAAGATTACTGCTTTCTCATCCTGAGGTGGAAGTGACCACTTTGGTATCCGGCAGTACCGCAGGGGAAAAGATTTCCACCATCTATCCTCACTTAAAAGGCATTTGCGACATTGTGTTGGAAGAACTCAATGTGGAAGAAATTGCTAAAAAATGTGATGTAGTATTTACCTCATTGCCCCACGGTGCATCCGATATGGTAATCGGAAACCTCTATCAGGCAGGTCTTCGTGTGATTGACTTAAGCGGTGACTACCGTTATGATGATGTGGCAGTATACGAAGAGTGGTATAAAACCACTCACAAAAATCCTGAGTTGTTAAAAGAATCGGTATACGGTTTGTGTGAACTCTACCGTGAAAAAATCAAAAAAGCTCGTTTAGTCGGCAATCCCGGTTGCTACACCACCACCTCCATTTTAGGTGCAGCGCCCTTAATCAAAGGCGGATTCGTGTCTATTGATAACATCATTGTGGATGCAAAATCCGGGGTAACAGGAGCAGGCAGAGGAATCCATCTGGATTACCATTTTTGTGAATGTACTGAAAATATGAAAGCCTATAAAATCGCTACCCACCGTCATACCTCTGAAATTGAGCAGGAATATTCCAAGCTGGCAGGTCAGGAGGTAATGATCAGCTTCACTCCTCACTTAGTGCCGATGAAACGTGGGATTTATTCCACCATCTATATGAATTTAACGGATGATTATACCGAAGAACAGCTGCTTACAGCATATCGTAAATTCTATGAAGGATGTCCCTTCATCCGAATTTATGATGCAGGTAAAATTCCTGAATCTAACCATGTGGCAGGTTCTAACTATGTGGATATCGGCTTGACTGTGGATAAACGTTTGAAACGTGTTGTGGTGATTTCCACCTTAGATAACCTGAACAAAGGTGCTGCAGGGCAGGCAGTTCAGAATATGAATCTGATGTTTGACCTTCCCGAAACCACCGGTTTAGCAAACCCCGGATTCTACTTATAAGGAGCTGTAGTAAAGAAAATGGATATGGAGAAACTCATACATAAAGCCAAAATTCTGGTAGAAGCAATGCCTTACATCCAGAAATTCTATGATAAAACCGTTGTAATTAAATACGGCGGAAATGCAATGATTAACGGAGAATTAAAGAACTCCGTAATGGAGGACATCACCTTATTAAAATATATCGGAATGCATCCCATCGTGGTACATGGTGGCGGTCCCGATATTTCCAGTGCCTTAAAAACCTACGATGTGCAAAGTGAATTTATAAACGGTCTCAGAGTGACTGACGAAACCACAATGCAAGTAGCCCAGATGGTGCTAATCGGAAAAACCAACAAAGAAGTTGTTTCCCTCTTAAATGTCAACGGCGGTAACGCTGTGGGGATTTCCGGTATGGATTCTTGCCTGTTTACTTGTGAAAAGCATACCACTACCGTAGACGGTGAAGAAGTGGACATCGGTTATGTAGGCGATATTGTAAAGGTAAATTCCAAATTGGTGAGAAACTTAGCGGATAACGGTTACATTCCCGTAATTGCACCCATTGGTGTGGATGTAAACGGACACAGCTACAACATCAATGCAGATACAGCTGCAGGTGTGTTGGCAGGTGCTTTGGAAGCAGAAAAACTGATTCTCTTAACTGATATCGAAGGTCTGAAAATGGACGTGGATTCTCCCGATATCATTCCCGAAATCAACAAAGCAGACACCTTAAAACTCATTGATGACGGCGTGATTACCGGCGGTATGATTCCCAAAGTGTTAGGATGCTTAGACGCCATTGATTCCGGTGTAAAATCCGTTCATATCTTAGACGGACGTATTCCCCACTGTTTACTTTTGGAAATATTTACGACCGATGGTATCGGCACCATGTTTAAGGCCGAGTAAAATTGGCGCTTTTTTCGCTTTTTACTCCTTTGCGTACATCTGAGTATGCGGTAGTCAAAAAAACAAAAAATCATCCGATTTTTTCGGGTTCTTGTGCGAAACAAGAGAAAAAATTATAAACTTTAGAAACATTTATGTTCAATATACTTATCTCCAAAGAAAGGGAAAATTATTATGAAACTCGCATTTTCCACCTTAGGTTGTCCGGATTTCTCCTGGTCCGAAGTGATTGCCATGGCAAAAGACTGTGGTTTTCACGGGATTGAAGTGAGAGGTTTGGGCGAAGGTTTCAAAAATATCAAAGGAAATCCATTCTCCAAAGAAAACAGAGAAGAAACCATTCAGAAACTTCAAAAAATGCATTTGGAAATTCCTTGTTTATCTACCGGTTGTGCATTAAAATATGCGGATAAAGCTGAAGCCACCAAGGCAGAAATCAAAGAATATATCAATCTGGCAAATGCCATCGGAACTCCTTACCTGCGTATTTTGGCAGACCGTAATGCGGCGGCAGAAGGTGAAGTGGATGACGATGCAGTACTTGCCATTTTAACCGAACTGGTTTCTTATGCTGAAGAATTTGATGTTACCTTACTGGTGGAAACCAACGGTGTCTATGCAGATACCAAACGTCTGGCAAACTTGTTAAACAATGTGGCAAGTGACAACGTTGGTGCACTGTGGGATGTGCATCATCCTTATCGTTTTATGAACGAATCTCCCGAACAGAGCGTACAAAATCTGGGGGCATACATTAAATATGTTCATGTAAAAGATTCCCTGATGGTAGACGGCGAACCTTCCTATCGTATGATGGGCGAAGGGGATTTACCGTTGGATGCGGCAATGTTCTCTCTGCGTTCTATCAACTATGAAGGATATATTTCCTTAGAATGGTTAAAATCCTATGCTCCCGATTTAAGCGATGCAGGGATTGTGTTCCCTCATTTTGTAAACTTTATGGCAGCGTATGGAACCGATGGTGACACTCGTGGAAAACTGCAGGATAATATCAGAAAAACCGGAAAATATGTATGGCCCAAAGAACATCTGATTGATTTAACCTTCCCGCAGGTATTAGACCGTATGGTAGAAGAGTTCCCCGACCAGTATGCTTTCCGTTATACCACGCTGGATTATACCCGTACCTATGCAGAATTCCGTGATGATGTAGACGAATTTGCACGTGCTTTGATTGCGATGGGGGTAAAAGCAGGGGATCACGTTGCGATTTGGGCAACCAATGTACCGCAGTGGTATATTTCCTTCTGGGCAACCACCAAAATCGGTGCTGTTTTGGTAACGGTAAATACCGCATATAAAATTCACGAAGCAGAATATCTGCTCCGTCAGTCCGATACTCACACTTTGATTATGACCGAAGGTTATAAAGATTCTGACTATGTGGGCATTATCAAAGAAATTTGTCCCGAACTTGCAACACACGAAACCGGAAAACCCTTACATATCAAAAAATTACCTTTCTTGCGTAATATCGTTGTAATTGGGGAAAAACAACCCGGTTGCTATACTTGGGAAGAAAGTCTTGCATTAAAAGACAAAGTTTCCATTGAAGAAGTATACCGTCGTCAGGCGGCAATCAACAAACACGACGTTTGCAATATGCAGTACACCTCCGGTACCACCGGTTTCCCCAAAGGGGTTATGTTAACTCACTATAACGTTGTAAACAACGGTAAAAATATCGGTGACTGTATGGACTTGTCCACCGCAGACCGTATGATGATTCAGGTGCCTATGTTCCACTGCTTTGGTATGGTTCTGGCAATGACTGCTTCTATGACTCACGGTGTAACAATGTCTCCCATTCCTGCATTCTCTCCCAAAAAAGGCTTAGAATGTATCAACAAAGAAAAAATCACCTGTTTCCACGGTGTACCCACAATGTTTATTGCAATGTTGGGGCACGATGACTTCCCGACTACCGATTTTTCTCATATGAGAACCGGAATTATGGCAGGTAGCCCCTGTCCCATCAAGGTAATGGAAGACGTTATCGAAAAAATGAATATGAGTGAAATCTGTATTGTATATGGTCAGACCGAAGCATCTCCCGGATGTACCATGTCTAAAATTACCGACTCGGTAGAAACCCGTGTAAACACCGTTGGTGCGGCAATGTACGGCATTGAGTGTAAAATCGTGGATCCCGAAACCGGTGAAGATTTACCCGACAATGTGGACGGTGAATTTGTGGCAAAAGGCTACAACATTATGAAAGGCTACTACAAAATGCCACAGGCAACTGCAGAAGCGATAGACGAAAACGGATGGCTTCACACCGGGGATATGGCTCGTCGTGACGAAAACGGTTACTACAAAATCACCGGCCGTATCAAAGATATGATTATCCGTGGTGGTGAAAATATTTATCCCAAAGAAATTGAAGATTTCATTTATACACATCCCAAGGTATCCGATGTTCAGGTTATCGGTGTTCCTGACCGTCAGTATGGGGAAGAAATTATGGCTTGCGTCATCTTAAAAGAAGGCGAAACCATGACCGAAGAAGAAATGAAAGAATATGTATACACCCATATGGCAAAACATAAAACTCCTCGATATGTAGACTTTGTGGATTCTTTCCCCATGAATGCTGCAGGCAAAATTTTAAAATACAAGATGAGAGAAATGGCAGTTGAAAAATTAAATCTGCAACAAGACAACGCCATCGAAACTGCATAATTACACTTAATAAAGGAGACAGCATTATGTATCAGAAAATTCATACTAAAATGCCATGGACAGATATGGACGTAACTCAGGTAAACCGTGAAGCACCTCACACACAGTGGGGTGCCTATGCTACAAAAGCTGAGGCATTCACTTGCGATATTTTAAAATCTTCCAATGTAAAGTCCTTAAACGGTAACTGGAAGTTCCGTTACTATGATGAAGTTCCCGAATACGGTGCTCACCTGGACAAAAACTTCACCGCAGAAATCGCTGTTCCCGGTAACTGGGAATATTTTGGGTTTGGTGAACCGGTTTATACCAACTTCACCTATCCCTGGAGATACTACGAAACCGAAGGCTGTGTGGTATATCCCACCGATGACGGAGAATTTACGGTGGTAAATGCGCCCGAAATTCCCAAGAAAAATCCTACCGGTATTTATGAAACCACCTTTACCGTGGATGAAGACTGGTGCAAAAAAGACACCTTCATTCAGTTTGACGGGGTGGAAACCTCTTATATTCTGTGGGTAAATGATCAGGAAGTGGGTTATGCGGAAGACAGCAAACTTCCCTCTACTTTTGATATTACTGAGTTTGTAAACCCCGGCGAAAACACCCTGACCGTTCAGGTAATGAAGATTGCATCTTCTTCCTACTTAGAAGACCAGGACTACTGGTATCTGGCAGGGATTTACCGTCCTGTATACTTAATTTCCAAACCCAGAAAAAGAATTGTTGATTATAAAGTATTAACCGATTATGAAAGAGGACAAGGCAGTATTCGTGCTGATATTTTGTTAAATCGTGTAAACGGCTTTGCAAACAGCACCGTTACCTTGGAAATTTTCGATGGTGACAAACTGATTTATCAAAAAACTCCCGAAATCGGTATCGAATCCAGACACAGCGACTGCCTTCCCGACTGTAACGCTTGTATTATCCGTGAATCGGTTGGCGAAGTAGAACCCTGGACTCCCGAAACTCCCAAGTTATATACCGTGGTTTGCACCTTAACCGATGAAAACGGCAATGTATTGGATATTGAAGCTTGTCGCATCGGTTTCAAACGGGTGGAAATCATCAAAGGTGTGGTTCACCTAAACGGTCAGAGAATGATTGTGAAAGGGATGAACCGTCACGAACATCACGTTTACACCGGTCGTACCTTAAGTCGTGAAATTATCATCCGTGAAGTGGAAAATATGAAACGGATGAACATTAATGCGGTAAGAACCTGTCACTATCCTGCTTGTCGTGAATTCTATGAATTGTGTGACGAATACGGCTTGATGGTGATGTTGGAATGCAACGTGGAAACTCACGGTGTTTACGGACAGTTAACCCGCAGACCCGAATGGGCACCTGAATTTGTAAATCGTGCAGCCCGTACAGTGACTTTCTATAAAAACCATCCTTCGGTATATTGCTGGTCTTTAGGAAACGAAAGTGGTGTTGGTCCTGCTCACGCTGCAATGTACGGCTGGATCAAAGAATATGATCCTACCAGAATCTGCCAGTATGAAGGCGGCGAAATTATGGATATCAGCAAACGTATGAGTGATACCCGTCCCTTTATGTATGCGCAGCAGTTTATGATTCGCGATATGATTTCTGATGTGGATGATGACAGACCCATTATCTTAATTGAAATGCTCTATGAAATGTTAAATGCCGGTTCCGGTGTACAGCGTTTTGTGGATTGCGTTATCAAATATCCTCGTTTCCAAGGTGGTTTTGCTTGGGATTTAATTGACAAAGGCATTGCTACCAAAGACGAAAACGGCGTGGAATTTTATGGCTATGCCGGTGCGTTCAATGAATCAATCCGTGAAAGAGAATGTGCTCCCTTCTTCACCAACAATGGTGTTATGCTTGGGGATTATACTTGGAAACCCGGTGCTTACGAACTGAAAATGGGATATATGCCCCTCATCTTCCGAAAACCCCATTATGACCATCGTGAAATCACCAAATTTGAAAACCGATATCTGGTATCCAACACCAATATGGCGTTAGATTCCAGTCATTATGACGTATTGGCTACTGTTTATGAAAACGGTATTCCCGTGAAAACTGTTTCTGTGGATTTACCCTGCTTAAAACCCGGTGAAACCATTGACTGGACCTACAAAGTGGACTATGAATCCAAACCCAACTGTAAATATCATATTCTCTTTACCGTAAATGCGAAAGAAGCAACCAAAGCTTACGATAAAGGCTATGAAATCGGATATGCACAGTTTGAACTGGAACACGGTAAAACCGAAAGAACCTTTGTTCCCGAAGTTTCTTCCAACTACACCGTGACCGATGAAAACGGCAACATCACCATTACCGACGGTAGCTTCACCGTGGTATTCGCAAAAGATAGCGGTACTGTGAAAACAATCGTAAAAGATGGAACTACCTATCTGTTGGATGGATGGAAAAATCAGTTCTACCGTCCTGCTTGCGGTACCAACTGTCCGGGAATGCCTTGGGGCAGAAATGTGTTGTGGGATGAAATGAGAAACCCCAACACCGTATGTCTTGGTATTCACTATTATCAGGGCTCTGACGGCAGAGTAGTGGTAAATGCTGAAAAATGCACCACCGGAGCTACCGGCTATCACATTTATTCCAAATTTACCTATACCGTATTAAAAGATAAAATCCATGTGGATGTAACCTATGATATGGATAAAGATATCGGCGACCTGCCCAGAATCGGGGAAGAACTGGTAATTCCTGCAGGCTTTGAACATATCAAATTCTTTGGCTATGGCAGAAACGAATCTTACTGTGACAGAATGTTATCGCCCGTAAAAGCGGTTTATGAAAATGAAGTGGAAAAAGAACACTTCCCCTTCAATCCGCCTGTGGAAAACGGTGGTCACGAATCTACCGAATGGCTGGAAATTTCAGACTCCGAAGGTCATACCTTACGCTTTGAAGGTGATTTACCCTTCCACTTTGACATTCATCACAGCACCGTGGAAGATTACCTCACCGCAGGTTACGACCATCGTTTGACCAAACGTCCCGAAAGCTATCTCCATATTGATGCCCGCCACGCCGGTATCGGTGGGGAAATGGCTTGGATTTCTGCACTTCGTCCGGAAAACAGAGTGAATGCAGATAAATATTTATTCGGCTTCTCCATCACCGTAAAGTAGGGGCTGGAAAAATCGCACATAATCTCCCAATCCCACCGCTCGCAGTATAACATTGTGTCTGTGAGGAAAATATAACAAAAAAGGAAGAAATTTCAGATCTAAAATTTCTTCCTTTTTTAATGTCAGTTTGTTTTTTTTTGTTTATCTGCGTTTGGATGGTAACAGACTTTTGTTTGGTTTGTTCATTACTGCTTTTCCTTCGATTCGTTCATCGTTTTCAGTGTTTTTGCATATTCTAAAAGTTGTTTGCGTGAGGAAACACCAAGTTTACCGTACAGATTTTTGTTGTGGAATTTCAGGGTGTTTTCTGTAATTGAAAGTTCCGCTAACACTTCTTTAGTGGATTTTCCGTCCAGATAGCAATGATAAATTAAGCGTTCGGTAGGAGTAAGTGACGGCAGGTGTTCTGCGATAAAGTTACAGTGCTCCATAAATTCTTTGGAATCCTTTTGTAGTTCCTGAGCAGGAAACCCGGGAGCAGGGACGATTTGCAGTTTTAATGCCGCAATTAACTTTTCCTGGGTTTGAATCATCAGATAAACACTCAGCAAGAAAAGCTCGGTGATAATATAGGAAACAGATAACATTTCAAAATCCATTTCTACAAGCTGTTCAAACAGCCATACCAGGATATTTACGAAAACTGCAACCAGGATAATGATTGCGTGAGAGTTGGATTCAATCTCCTTTTTGAAAATCGAGTGCAAGGTGGTTGCAATCATCGCGGCAAAATGCCCCAGCAGATAGAACAGATAAACACAATGCCAATCTCCGTATTCTTTATTCAGCACAGACACGCCGTTGACCGTTTCTAAGGTTACCGATTTATAGTAAATATCCGAATATCCGGGGCTGGCTGCAATGATAAATACAATCGCTGAAATGCCAATCAGCAAACCGTTCATCCATTTTTGATAGTGCAGTTTTGAAATTTTTTGTATGGTTTTCAGCATCGATAGCGGTAAGAAAACGGAGCCCAGATACGCAATTCGGTTTGCCCAAAGTGCCATATCCAATGTTTTGGATACCGACAGCATCAAATAACCGATATTTACCACCGCTACTGAGGTAAATAACACATAAAACCATTTCTCCTTTTTTTTGATGGTAAAGCAATATCCTATCATCAATAAGAATGCTGAGATAGTGGTAGCCATATATATCATTGTCATACTTGCGTTTTTAGCTCCGATGGGGGTGCAACCGGGCAACAGCAAGATCGATAGCAATAAAAAAACCGATAAAACGGATTTTGATAGCTGCATAGTGTTTTCTCCTTGAAATCAGAAAAATTTTTCTGATTTTTGTTTCATCCCACACCAAATACCACACTTTTTTCATAAAAATAGGGAATCCCACACTAAAATTTACAAAAAGTGTGGGGACTTTTTTGAAATTATCTTTTATACTGACAGTATAAAAGATAGAAAAGAGAGTGGGTTCTTTTTGGTGCGTTGCTTGTGATATATAGCATCATTATACCACGAACGAAACATTCAGTCAAGGAGAAAAAAGCTATGAATGAAAAAAAGAACACAAAAATTTTCATGATTTTTGCAGCACTTGTGATGCTTATCGGCATTGCTATGGCAACCATCACGGTATCTGCCGCAAATCAGGTCACTATAGATAAGGTGATTTACACCGAATCTGTCAGTGGTGATTCCTGGATAGTATCAAGATATGAATCCGGCATCACCACCGCTGTCATTCCTGATTTTATTAACGAAAAACCCGTGGTTGAAATTTCGGCTAAAGCTTTCCAGAGCTGTACCACACTTACAAGTGTCGAAATTTCCGGCGAGGTAAAAACCATAGGAAGCTATGCTTTTTCCGGCTGTTCCAATTTGAAAACAGTCACTCTTTGCAATGGCATCACCACCATTGAAGACAAGACATTCAGCAACTGCAGACAGATTGAATCCCTTGTGATTCCCGATTCGGTTACTACCATTGGTGAGAATGCATTCTACGGATGTAGTGCCCTTAAAAATGTCACCTTATCCAAAAATCTGAATGCTATCAGCAATAATCTGTTTACCAACTGTTCGGCTCTTAATAGTATCACCATTCCAGAAAATGTTACATCCATTGGCAATAATGCATTCACCAGCTGTTCTGCTCTTAGTACCATTACCATTCCCGAAGGGGTAAAAACCATCGGAAGCAATGCCTTTTATGGTTGTAAAGTGCTTTCGGAAATCAAAATTCCCGATTCTGTAACCTCTGTGGGCAATTATGCCTTTGGTTACTGTACTTCGCTGACAAAAGCAGAACTTTCTAAAAATCAGGGCGCTGTGAATAAGGATACCTTTACAGGTTGCAGTAAGCTTGCAACTGTGGTGATTCCAAACGGTATCACCTCAATTGGTGAGAATGCCTTTTATTATTGTACTGCGCTGGAAACGGTTACCCTTCCCGACAGCATTACAGCAATCGGCAAAACCGCATTCAAAAACTGCAATGGTCTGGTAACTGTTAGCCTTCCATCCGAGCTTTTAACCATCGGCGAGCAGGCATTTTACGGCTGTACAAAACTTAGCGGTGTTACACTTCCAGAAAAGCTTACTAAAATCGGCAAAGAAGCCTTTCTGAATTGTACAATGATTTCAGAAATTAATGTGCCTGATTCTGTTACATCTTTGGGGCAGGGAGCATTCAAAAACTGCACAGGAATCACCACTGCAAAAATTCCGGATACCCTGACCGAGGTTCCTGCAGAACTGTTTTATAAATGCAGCAAGCTGGAAAGTGCTCCTATTCCGAAGGATGCCACTGCAATTGGCAACAATGCATTTTATAACTGCATAAAACTTCCGGAGATTTCCATTCCTTCCAAAGTTACTTCTATTGGAAACTCAGCATTTTATGGTTGTTCTTCGGTAGTCACTCTTGTGATTCCCGACAACGTGACATCTTTAGGAACCAGCGCATTTGCAAGCTGTAATACACTCAAAAGCGTAACCTTGCCAAAAGACATCACTACCATCAGCGCCAACCTTTTCTCCAGATGTTATGAGCTTGAGTCAATCTCCGTTCCAAACGGCGTGGTATACATCGATACCAGTGCTTTTTCCGACTGTACAGGCCTTGAAACCGTCAGCATTCCCGATAGTGTGACAGGTCTTGGTTATGGAGTTTTTTCCAGCTGTAAAGCACTTTTAGCAATAGACCTGCCGGATGAACTAAAATCTATCGGCCCCAGCTGTTTCAATTACTGTCAGTCATTAACCTCGTTAGAAATCCCTGACAGTGTAACAGAAATCGGAAGCAGTGCTTTTTCCAATTGCTCCGGTCTGACAGAAATCAAAATTTCTGAAAATGAAGAACTTGACACGCTGAGCTCATCGGTATTTGCAAGATGCACTGCCTTAGAAGAAATCACAATTCCTGATAATATCACAACGATTGAAAAGGATGCATTTGAAGGATGTTCAAAGCTGAAGAGCATTACGGTTCCTGCAAGTGTCACGACAATGGGGACAACAGTATTTGCCAACTGCTCTGAGCTTGAACGTGCAACACTTCTCTGCAATTTGTCAAAGCTACCTGACTTTACCTTTGCATCCTGTAAAAAGCTTACTGATGTCACTCTGCCGGATACTTTGGTTGCCATTGGTTCCTCTGCATTCCAAAACTGCCATGCACTGGAAACCATTGCAATTCCGGACACGGTGAAAACCATCGAGAACCAGGCATTCCAGGTCTGTAAACTTTTAGGGGAATTTACCATCCCCGAAGGATGTGAGACCATCGGGCAAAATGCTTTTTACGGTTGTGAAAGCTTTACCGAAATTGTGATTCCTGATAGTGTTACCTCCCTGGGAACAGCTGCCTTTTACAATTGTAAGAACCTTAAAAATGTCACTCTTTCCAGGAATTTGCCGGCAATTATGCCAAGCACCTTTTCTATGTGCACATCTTTAGAAGAAATCACCATTCCCGATACCATACCAACCATCAGCAACAGTGCTTTTAGTGGCTCCGGGCTTAAGAGTATTGTGATTCCGGATAGCGTTACTTCCCTGGGAACCGGTGTGTTTTCAGGATGTACCGCACTTACAAGTGTAACCTTGTCCAAAAATCTGCCTGCTATACCGTACAGTACTTTCAGCGGATGTAAGGCACTGGCGTCTATCACCATTCCGGATTCCGTAACTGAAATTGGTTATCGTGCCTTTGCGCAGTGCGAATCCCTTAAGAGCATTGTGCTTCCGAAAAATGTAACAAGTATCCAATATGAAATTTTCGACCGATGTACCTCTCTTGAAAGTGTTACCTTTGAATGTGACCTTACCGCAATCCCGGATAAAGCATTTTACGGTTGTACCGCATTAAAAAATATCGAATTGCCCGAAACCGTAACCTCGCTTGGTAAGGAATGTTTCCGAAACTGCACAAATCTGGAAACCATTACCATTCCTGAGGGAGTCACCGCCATTCCAAGTTATGCATTTATTAACTGCAACAATCTTAAGCAAGTGTATCTTCCTGATAATATCACACTGATTTACGGCTTTGCCTTCAATAACTGTAGCTCACTTGAAAAAATCAAACTTCCTCTGAATCTTACACAGATTGACCAGGCGGCATTTTATCAATGTAACAATTTGAAGACAGCATACTATGACGGCGGAAAAGATAAATGGAACACCGTTAAAGTCGGTACCAGTAATCAGCCACTTACCAATGCTTTGGCGTTTATGTGGACAGAAACCACAGTTTCCGAAGACGGCGAAACCTTCACCGTATCTCCCAAACATATCGAGAACGGCGTAACCGTGATTATTGCATTGTATCTGGATGACGTGCTTGTTTACACGGATATGGCAACCTGCACAGAAACCGACATTCCTTTTGCATATAACGGCTCCTATGATGAAGCTAAAGTTATGGTGTGGGAAAATATGGATGGGTTAAAATCTGTTTGTAAGTGCGAAGCTGTTGATATAAAAATTTGAGCAACGAAGTACAATGGCACGAACATTGTGTTGTTTTTCCCTTAAAATATCGCAACGAAAAAAGAGCTGAATCAATTTGATTCAGCTCTTTTTGTGACAAATTGGTAAGAAAGCGGGAATTAGTCGCCCAGTCTTTCTTTAACTTTTGCAGCTTTACCAACGCGTTTTCTTAAGTAGAACAGTTTAGCTCTTCTTACTTTACCGTGTCTTACAACTACAACTTTGTCAATGATGGGGGAGTTAACGGGGAAAGTTCTTTCAACACCGATACCGGAAGATAATCTTCTAACGGTGAAGGTTTCCTGAATTCCGCCGCCTTTTTTCTTGATAACGGTGCCTTCGTACATCTGTACTCTTTCTTTTGCACCTTCTCTTACCTTAACATACACTTTCACGGTATCACCGATCTGGATGTTAGGCATGTCAGTTCTTAACTGATCCATAGTAATGGCTTTTAAAACGTCCATGTCGAATCTCCTTTCTTGATAAGCGTTCTTTACACGTCCCGGAAAACCCTTTTTACTTTTTCCCAATGGGAGCTGCTTTCCCGTGTAAGCGGACCGCTCCTTTTACACTACAGGAACATATTCTATCATAGTCCACTTAAAATGTCAAGCTTTTTTACAAAATTTTCTTATTTTTTCTGCAAGTGTCAAAAAAGATGCTTTCGCATATTTTAATAGTGGGGTGAATAAATAACGGAGGATTCAGTGATAGGGAAAGGAAACAGTCGAATGAAGAAAAAATTTTTGATACTTGGTGGGGATTTGCGTCAAATTGCCTGTGCCAGATGTTTGCAGAAAAAAGGATACGACGTGGTATTGTATGGTTTTTACGATTTGTATCTTGGTGGTCTTTTTGCCGGGCAGAATCTGAACGAAGACCTGATGCGTGCAGATTATGTATTGTTGCCGTTACCGGTGACACAGGATGGGGAATTTTTGCATACGCCTTTGTGGGATAAAAAAATCTCTTTGCAACAAATTACGAACACATTGAGGGAAGAAACGGTTGTTTTTGGTGGTATGATTCGGGATGGGGAATTGCTTCAGAGAAAAATGGTGTTTGACTATGCGAAAAATGAGGAGTTTTTGATTAAAAACGCACAAATTACAGTGGAAGGTGCCTTTCATATTGCGTTTTCCGAAACACCTTTTTCGGTATTCGGTTCTAAAATTCTCATTACCGGCTATGGCAGAATCGGGAAAATACTTGCAAAAATCGCCCAATCTTTGGGCGCCGAAACCTATGTTGCCGCACGAAAAACAGGAGATTTATCCTGGATTGAATTGTCCGGAGCGCATCCGGTACGTTATGATAAATTAGGGGATTTGTTGCCACATATGCAAATTATTTTTAATACGGTGCCCAGTCCGATTTTTCAAAAATCACGAATTGAAAAAATACATCCGGACTGTTTGTTCATTGATTTAGCTTCGGTTCCGGGCGGAATTGATTGGGCTGTCGCCAAAGAATTAGGGGTAAAAACCATTTGGGCACTATCGCTTCCGGGAAAAATTGCTCCCTATTCGTCCGGTAAAATTATTGCGGACACTGTGATTAATTTAATAAACAAGGAATGAAAATATAAATGAAACAAATTAAGCTTGGCTATTGCCTGACCGGCTCGTATTGCACTTTTCAAAAATCTCTGGAGACACTTTCTGAGCTTCTTGCGGACGGATTTGAGGTGTATCCGATGATGTCGGATAATGCTTATAAAACTGACACAAGATTCGGAAAAGCTGCAGATTTTGTAGAAAAAATTCAGAAAATGACAGGAAAAACGGTTCTTTCCACCATCAGCGAAGTGGAGCCTATTGGTCCGAAAAAGTACATTGATGTGATGGTGGTTGCTCCGTGTACCGGAAACACGCTTTCCAAGTTGGCAAACGGAATTACCGACACTGCTGCCACTATGGCAGTCAAAGCATCGCTACGAAATCAGATTCCGGTTGTTCTTGCCCTCGCCACCAATGATGGTCTGGGGCAATCTGCCAAAAGTCTTGGGATGATGTTACCGGTTAAGAATGTGTATTTTGTGCCGCTTTCTCAGGATGACCCTGTAAAAAAACCGACCTCTTTGGTATGCGATTTCACAAAAGTGAAAGAAACTGTTCTTCTGGCATTGGAAGGGAAACAAACCGAGCCGGTTGTATTTTAGGTTTGAGAAAAGAGACTGTCGCTACATATTGTTGACAGTCTCTTTTTGTTGTGGAAAAATGTTATCTTATGGCAGGAATCAAAACGCAATCAGTGGGGAACTAAACCAACTGGGAACCGAATGGAGGTTATTGTTTTTTCATAGTTCTTCGCATACGATTCAAATGGCGTTCAAAGTTTCCGCTTTGTAAAAATTCAGCCAAAATGTATTGATCCAGGACAGGGACAGTGCAGGAAAAATTGCCGATGACTTCTTCATAGCGGGGAAGTAACGATTCGGGAAGAATCAGATAGCCGATTCGGATTGCCGGAGAAATACTTTTGGAAAAGGTGTTCATATAAATAACCCGTTGATTTTGGTCCATCGAAAACAGAGAATCAATGGGGTTTCCCGGCAGGAAAAATTCGCTGTTGAAATCATCTTCCACAATAAACTTTTGGTTTTTTGTCCATTTGATATATTCATAGCGTTTGGTTGCCGAGGCTGTTACGCCGGAAGGGTAGCTCCGGAAGGGAGTTACGTGGAGAACATCGAAGTTTTCGCGGTGCAGTGCCTGACGGGTGATACCGTCACGTCCCATTGGAAGTTTTTTGATACATACTCCCTCCGAACGGTAGACTGCTTCAATTTTTTCATAGGAAGGGTCTTCAATTCCATAGACAAGGTGTCGTCCCAATAGTTTGATTACCGTTTCATACAACTGTTCCGAGCCGGAACCGATGATAATCCGACGGGGATCCGCCACCATATTTCGGTATCGCAGTAAATACTGTGCCAAGGCGTTCCGGAGTGCTACGGTGCCTTTGTTCGGCGATTGGATAAACAGGCGTTCCCCTTGGTCTAACAGAACTTTTCGTACGGTTTTAAACCATAAATCATATTCAAATTTGGGAGCAACGCAAAATTCTTCTTCCAATGGCGCAAACATAATGTCCGGTCTTTTTAGGGAAAGGGGAGAGCTTTCCAGGGGCGATACAAAATAACCGCTTTTTTCTTTCGAGCTCAGATAACCTTCTTCGATGAGTAAAAACAGTGCTTTTTCTACGGTGATGATACTGTAGCCGTAGCGATCGGCAAGGATTCGTTTGGATGGAATCTTTTGATTGGGAAGATATTGTCCGGAAAGAATCTTTTCTTTTAATTCCCGATAGAGCAATACATATTTTTTATCTTTCATCTGGTCTTATAAAACACTCCTTTTTTGAATATTTACTTATGTTCAGATTTTTATTATAATAGAACTATCTTAAAATGTAAAGAGGTATTTTTATGGATTATAAAAAAATATTAACTATTCAGGACATTTCTTGTGTAGGCCAGTGTTCTTTAACGGTAGCACTTCCCATTTTATCTGCTTGCGGAGTGGAAACCTGTGTTCTTCCGTCTGCGGTGCTATCTACGCATACTGCCGGTTTTTCCGGCTTCACTTTTCGGGATTTAACCGAGGATATGCCCGATATTCTGGCACATTGGCAAAAAGAAAATATTCAATTTGATGCAATTTATACCGGCTATCTGGGCAGTATCAGACAAATTGATTATGTGCTGGATATTTTCAAAAAAACTTCCAAAGAGGGAACTGTAACTCTGGTGGACCCGGCAATGGCTGACAACGGAAGTTTGTATTCCATTTTTGATATGGACTATGTAAATGCCATGAAAAATCTTTGCAAACAAGCAGATTACATATTGCCAAACATCACCGAAGCCTGCTTTTTGACCGATACCGAATATCGTACCGAATACGACAGAGAATATATTGACACTTTGCTTTCCAAACTGGTTGAATTAGGTTGTAACAATGTGGTATTGACCGGAGTGTCTTACACCAAAGAAACCACAGGTGTTGTTGTGTTTGAACAGGGTGAATACCGTTATTATGAACATCCGTTACTGCCCAACAGTTGTCACGGTACAGGGGATATTTATGCCTCTGCTTTTGTGGGAGCATTTGTTCGCGGGAATTCCGGGTACGAAGCTGCAAAAATTGCGGCAGAATATACAATGGAATGTATCAAAATTACTGCAGAAATTCCCAATCATTGGTATGGAGCTGCTTTTGAACCGGCTTTGCCGAAGTTGATTGACTTATTGAAATAAGCGAGATAAATATGACAATACTGTAACAAGTATTGTCATATTTTATTTTGTATGCTATACTGATATCATCATAAACTATGAGGTGATTAGGATGAAAAAAATTGGAGTTATTGGTTTGGGCGGCCGTATACAATCGTTGATTATCAACGAATTTTGTCATTTTCCGGAGCTTCAGGTAGTGGCAGTTGCCGATGCCGATTTGGAAGGTGCAAAAAAACGTGCCGGAGAAGTCAAGTTTTTGGATGTTAATAAAATCCGCTTCTATGAACAAGGAGAAGATATGCTGGCTAACGAGGAGTTGGACGGTGTGTTTGTGGGGACTCGCTGTAATTTACATAAGAAATATGCAGTAGAAGTTTTAAAGAGAAATATCCCTTTGTTTTTAGAAAAGCCGGTTGTGATTACGTTGGAAGATTATTATGAGTTAAAAGCAGCTGTGGATGCTTCCGATGGTGTTGGTATGACTTCCTTCCCCTTGCGTTTAACCCAACTTTTGCAGAAAGTGAAAGAAATTTATGATAGCGGTGCTTTGGGGACTTTATCTCAGGTGCAGGCATATAACAATGTGAATTACGGAAGAGTGTATTATAAATACTGGTACCGTGACGAAAGTTTGACAGGTGGTTTATTCTTACAGAAAGCAACTCACGATCTGGACTATATTAACTATGTTTTAGGAATGCAACCTGTGGAAATTTGTGCAATGGAATCCAAAACGGTGTACAAAGGGGATAAACCTGCTGACTTAAAATGTGAAGACTGTCCCGAATATGAAACCTGTTACGAAAGTACCAAGGTCATTCGGGAACAGGCAAACGATGAGCCGTATGGTGAATATTGTTCCTATGGACAAGATGTGGGAAATCACGACAGTGCTACCATTATGATGCAGTATGCCAACGGTTTGCACGCGGTGTATACCCAGAACTTTGTGGCAAGAAAAGAAGCCGGCAGACGTGGTATGCGTATGATTGGTCAGAAAGCAACTGTTGAATTTGATTGGAACACCGATGAAATTCTGTTCTTCCCTCATGATTCCAATAAGGTAGAACGTATCAAAGTTCGTCCTCAAAAAGGCGGCGGTCACGGTGGCGGAGACCATATTTTAATCCGTGATTTTGCAGCGATTTTAGAGGGGGATACTTCACGTTCCAGCTTGTATGAAGGGTTGCAGAGTGCATATCTTTGCTTAAAAGCCAAAGAATCTGCCCAAAATCACACCTTTGTAAAATTATAATAAGAAAAATGACAATACTGTAACAAGTATTGTCATTTTTAACTTTTTGTGTTATACTGAACGTATCAAAGATGAATTCTACTATGGTGGAGTTCGGTCAACCAATGTGGAATTTTAGGATCATGGAGGATTTATTATGAAATTTGAATCAATTTGGTTAGATGAAGAAACACGTTTGGACTGTTATATTGCAGAGCCGGTAGAATGGTATACCCGTAAGGCAATTTTGGTAATTCCCGGTGGCGGTTACGAAGCACTTTCGGTACACATTGAAGGGGAACCTATTGCCCACGCATTTATGCCCCACGGTTTTAATGCATTTGTGCTTCACTATTCCATCGGACGTAAACACGCATATCCTTATCAGTTGATTCAGGCTTCCAAAGCTATGAAACATATTCGTGACAATGCAAAAGAATATTGCATTGACCCGGAAGAGGTTTATGCTGTCGGTTTTTCGGCAGGTGGACATCTTTGCACTTGTTTGGGATTGCAGTGGAATAAGCCGGAAATTTATGAGGCTGTTCCCATGCCTCACGGTTATAATAAACCGAAGGCGATTCTTCCCATTTATCCTGTAATTTCGGCAGGTGAATATGCGCACGAGGGAAGTATCACCAATGTGCTTTGCACCAATACTCCCACCGAAGAACAAAGACGCAGTGTCAGCTTGGAGTTTCATGTAACCTCTGATGCGGTTCCGGCGTATATTGTGCACGGAGCAGCCGATGACTGTGTTCCGGTGGAAAATTCTTTGCTGTTGGCAACTGCTTACAGTAAAGCGAAAATTCCTTTTGAATTGCATATTTATCCGAAGGGAATGCATGGCTTTGGTCTTGGAAATGGCATCACAGACTGGCAAGGCGGAATTCACACGCAGGACGGAATCAATGAGTGGGTTGAACACGCAATCACCTGGATGAAAACATTGTAATAAATACAAGAAAAAGGGAGAGATTACCTATGAAAAAATTAACAGCATTGGTATCAGCGGTAGCGGTTTGTGCAATGCTTTTTACCGGATGTGGAACACAAGAGGAGAAATCCCCTGCGCCCACACCAACATCGGCACCTGTGGCAACACCAAGCGCAACATCTTCTCCGGAGAAAACCTTTTTGGATACCTACATCAATACGGATGAGCGTCCGGTGGCTGTTATGGTTGATAATGACGATAACAATGCCCGCCCTCAGGCAGGTTTGGATGAAGCGTATTTGATATACGAACTTGTGGTAGAAGGTGGCTCTACCCGTTTTCTTGCCTTATTTAAAGGGGTAGATACGGAAAAAATCGGGCCTATTCGTTCTTCCCGTCACTACTTTTTAGACTACGTAATGGAAAATGATGCGATTTATACCCATTTTGGCTGGAGTCCGAAAGCCAGTGAGGATATCTCGGCATTTAAAATCCAGAAAATCAACGGTATTTTGGGCGAAGATGCCAATGTTTTCTGGAGAGAGGAAAAATATAAAGGAGACTGGCACAGTGCCTACACTTCTTTGAAAAAAGTGAAAGAAAAGGCACAGTCAAAATCTTATCCCTTAACGACTGATGAGAAAAACGGAATCGAATATTCCGACAGTTTCTACACTCCCGAATCTGATTTGGTTGCAAACAAGGCTTCTTTGGATTATTCCGGCAGATATAAAACTGCATATACCTATAATCCTGAAACTAAATTGTATGAAAAAAGCATTTTCGGAAAACCCCACGTGATGCAAAACGGAGAAGTTGTCAGCGTGAAAAATATTTTGGTAGAGTTGATTACCGACACTGCCTTAGGTGACGGAACCGAGAGAAGAAATCTTAACACCACCGGCAGCGGAAAAGGATACTATATCACCGAGGGCGTTTATGAAGAAATTACCTGGTCGAAAGATTCCCGACGTGGAGACACTGTGTACAAACGTGCAGACGGAAGTGCATTGAAAATCAATCCCGGAAAAACCATTGTAAATGTAATCAGCCCGAAACTTGGCGTAAGATTTGAATAATTCTGATGTTTTACCAAGTATTATTTATTATTTTCCTGTGGAATGTTTTAACCTTTGTTCTTTACGGCGTGGATAAATTTCTTGCAAAAACAGGGAAACGAAGAATCAGTGAAGCAACTTTGCTGGTAACCTCCTTTTGTATGGGAGCCTTGGGCGCCATGTTTGGTATGGTTGTTTTTAACCATAAAACAAAAAAACTGAAATTCCGAATCTGGAATCCGTTTTTTGTTATCCTGCAAGGTGGTTGCTTATGGTTCGTGGTTTTTAAACTTTTGTTTTAGAAAAAAACAGTATTCACATTTTAATTGTGAATACTGTTTTTATTTACATTATGGATTCGCCACGCAACCAAAGTTTGGTGTAAATGATACATAACACCAGACTGATTGCAAGAATTATGTAACGGACATATTTGTTTTTTGTGGAAGAATACACGATGAATAAGGGCAGACACGCACACATATAACGGGAACCGCTGATGAGCCAACCGTGTGTGTAACAAGTGAAGATATAAGCACCAAGATACACCAAATATTCACTGCGTACTTTTTTATAAATACCATAGAAAATGGTGAGAGTTCCAATAAAAAACAAAATCAGCTGCGGCAGATAGATGATGTTGGCAAGGCCTTCATAACTTTTTGCCATATCATAGCTGTAAGTCAAGGTTTTTCCAAACCATTGTGCTTTGTTATACCAGGGGGGAGCCGCCTGGAATTGCAGATATTGAAACCAGTCTCCGAAAAGCAGTTTATTCATCAGAAGATATGCTAAAAACCCAAGGGGAATCACGAGTGCCCAAAGAAATTCTTTGAGATTGAACTTTTTCTTTTTCATCAACTCTGCGACCACCGGCATTAAGGCACATACAAATAAGATTACACCCTGTGTTCTGGATAAACAAGCTAAAAAACCAAAAATTGCCATCCACATCGGTTTTTTGATTCTTAAAAAATACAGACAAAGCACAGTAGTCAATAAAAATACACTTTCGGTGAAAATGGCACTGTAAAACATCGAAAAAGGTGCAACCATCATCAAAAGCAGACCGCTGATGGATTGTTCTTTGCTGTAATCTAAGCGAAGCAGTTCGTAAAATATGCAGGATGCCAGAGCAAATGCAAGATTTGATACTAAAATTCCGCTGACAAAGTAGTTGTTGCAAAAGAGGTTAAATACTTTGATTAAGAAGGGGTAGAGTGGATAGAACACAATGAGATTTGCCTTTTCTCCTGTTGTGGCATATCCGTTTTGGGCAAGGTACAGATAATGGGGAGAATCTCCTGAATTTTCAAAAGCTTTTTGGATGATTTGAGCAAAGGAGAGTGGCGTGTCAATGAAGGAATATCCCAACCAGTAGATTCCCCAACGAACCAAAAGTGCTAAAATTCCAATGAAAATCCAACTTTTATAGTTGATTTTTTGTGGAGAAATGGGCTGCATTTTCTCTCGAAAGAAGAAAACAAGAACAAAAATTCCTGCTAAAATCAACAAAATCGAACCACTTACATTCAATAAATCTATCATAAAAACATAACTCCGTTTTCTTTGACAAAATTTTTAATTATTCTCATTATATATGAAATGTTGTAAAAAAGCAAGGGGAGCTTTTGATTCTTTTGGAAAAAGAAAAATAAGCTGTAAGAAAAATCACGACAAATCAATAAAAAAACTTGAAAAGACAAGGGGCTTATGCTATAATAAAAAATGAGAAAATTTATCGTTGCTTGACAGTTGACTGAATGCAACCATAGGGAGGAAGCAATATGAAATATGTAGTTTTTTTATGTGATGGGATGGCTGACCTTAAACTCAGCGAGTTTAACAACAAAACACCCCTCGAGGCAGCCAATACCCCCAATATGGACAAATATTCTAAAAAAGCAGTTATGGGTACTTTAAAAACTGTGCCCGACCATTTATCACCGGGAAGTGACGTGTGTAACCTTTCGGTGATGGGCTATGATTCCAATTTGTATTACACCGGCCGTTCTCCTTTGGAAGCGGCAAGTATCGGTGTGACTTTGGCAGATAACGAAACTTCTTTTCGTGCCAATCTGGTAACACTTTCCGGTGAAGGAGAGTTTGAAGATCTGGTGATGGAAGATTACTCTGCCGGCGAAATCAAAACCGAGGATTCCAAAAAAATCATCGAAGATCTGATGCCGGTTATCAATAACGAAACCACCAAATTGTATCCCGGAATTTCTTACCGTCATCTGTTGGTGCTGTCCGATAAAGTGGTGGAAGGGTCTTTGACTCCTCCTCACGACATTTCCAAACGTCCCGTGAAAGAATATGTTCCCAAAGACAGCGAAATTTTGGGACTGATGAAAAAAAGTTATGAATTTTTGCAAAATCATCCCTACAATCTGGAAAGAATCAAACAAGGCAAAAAGCCTGCTTCTTCCATCTGGGTATGGGGAGAAGGCAAACGTCCGAAAATGGACAGCTTTTATGATAAATTCGGTCTGAAAGGTTCGGTTATCAGTGCCGTTGACTTAATTAAAGGCATCGGTATTTTAACCGGAATGCGTTCTATTGAGGTGGAAGGTGTTACCGGGAATATTGACACCAATTTTGACGGAAAAGCACAAGCTTGTATTGATGCTTTAAAAGAAGGCGACCAGTTTGTGTATGTGCATATGGAAGCCCCCGACGAATGTGGTCACCGTTTTGAAGCCGACAACAAAAAACTGGCAATCGAACTGATTGACGAAAAAGTGATTGGTCCTGTTTGCAAGTATTTAGAAGAATGTGGAGAAGATTTTGCCATCTTGGTGGCACCCGACCATCCCACTCCCATTTCCATTGGTACCCACGCAAGAGATGCGGTTCCTTTCTTTGCATATTGCAATCAGAAAGAAGTAAAAGGCGATGTCTACAATGAGGATACCGCCAAAGAAACAGGTCTTCACATCGAAAATGGCTACGAATTGATGGGGCAGTTCTTAAATCTTGATTTGTGGAAGTAGACGTTGCAGGGCAACGTCAGCTAAATTCGCCTGACGGAGAAGTCTCTTTTTCGTGGAGATGCCACAGAAAAACTGACATCCATGTGATACAGTCTTTATAGTCCAAACAGATCACAAGACCAACGGAGGATGTAAAATATGATCATCAACGAACAGAGAAAGACAGAGATAAAAGGGGAGTATGATGTTGCAGTATGTGGCGGAGGTTTTGCCGGAATATCAGCAGCATTAGCAGCCGCAAGACAGGGCAGTAAAGTGGTTCTTTTTGAGAAACAGTATATGCTTGGCGGTCTTGGTACGGCAGGTATTGTAACCATTTATCTTCCACTTTGTGATGGCTTTGGCAGACAGGTATCTTTTGGGATAGCAGAGGAGCTTTTTCGTTTATCCATCCTGCATGGTGCGGAGGATAAGTATCCTGAAAATTGGCTTGAAAATAAAGGGACACGCACAAAAACAGATAAGAGATTTGAGGTTCAGTACAATCCGCAACTTTTTGCTATTTTGGCAGAAAAACTTCTTTTGGATGAAGGAGTTGACATACTGTATGGAACATATGTTGTTGGAGTAAATGCATGTGAGGATAAAATTAAGTATCTCATTACAGAAAGCAAAACAGGAAGAGTTGCTTATCAGATAAAATCTGTGGTTGATGCAACAGGAGATTGTGATATCGCTCATTTTGCAGGAGTTCCAACAGAGGAATTTCATCAAGGAAATGTGTTAGCTGCGTGGTATTACTCGATAGGAAATGATGGGTATCAGCTTAATACGATTGGTTTTTCCGACATTCCGGATGAAGAAAAAACCGGTGATAATAACGTAAAACTACTTGTAGACAGACGTTTTTCGGGACTTGACGGGACAGAATTATCGCAACAAATGTGTATGTCGCATCAGTCTGTCTATGCTGATTTTCTGAAAAAACGCAAAAGTGACGATGCTTTTCTGCCTGTAACCATTGCTACGACCCCACAAATAAGAATGACACGACGGGTTGTTGGCGAGTATGAGTTGTCTCATGAAGAGATGCACAAATATTTTGAAGACTCTATCGGCATGGTTTCAGATTGGAAAAAGAGGGGGCCTGTATATGAGGTGCCTTTTAGAACGTTGTATAATTCTAAAGTGAAAAATCTGATATGTGCCGGCCGTTGCACTTCTGTCAGCGAAACAATGTGGGACATTATGAGAGTGATCCCTTGCTGTGCCGTTACAGGTCAGGCAGCAGGAATAGCGGCCTCGATAACGGATGATTTCTTAAATATAGATATAAATAAACTTCAAGAAGAACTTGTTGCAAATGGTGTAGTGCTTCATGAAAACGAGATTCAATGAAATTTCTGAGTCTTAATATGGTGTAAACTGTTACGAAAAAGACACAACATCTAAACCAGCGATCCCTAAGTCAACTGAATAGAATGAAAAAACGGAGGAATTTTATGAGAAAAAAACTGCAGGATAAAATGTTTGAAGCGAGTTATTTAATTGAACTGTTTATTTCCCTTTTGGTGGGGATTGCAGTTTTGGTTCTCAGTGTTCAAACGGTTGTTGAGATGTTTAACCTGTCCTTTTTGGGGCAGGGGGCAGACTCTTTGGTGGTGGTTTTGGATAAGGCAATTACCCTTGCCATTGGTGCCGAGCTTATCAAAATGCTTTGTAAGCATACACCGGAAACCATTATTGAGGTATTGGCGTTTGCGTTGGCTCGTCAGCTGATTGTGGGACATTCGGCTCCGTTACAGAATTTGCTGACCGTTTTGGCGATTGCGATTTTATTTGCGGTCAGAAGATTTTTGCTAAACCGTCATGATATGGTGGAAACGCCTGACGGATTGGTGGAAATTGATGATTTAGATGAGCATAAAGAGAAGTAATTCTTGAAAGGAGTCCATTTTGAAAGAGTTTTTGAAACAGTTTTTTCAGGAAATTAAACTAAAAAACTTCTTGCTGTTAACCATTGCCGGATGGATTAACGCCTTTGGGGTAACGGTGTTTTTGACCCCTGTAAAATTATACGACAGCGGGATTTCGGGAACTTCTATGCTTTTGTCGCAAATGACACCGGAGTATATGTCGTTATCTATTTTCCTTTTGATTTTAAATATTCCGTTGTTTATTTTTGGGTTTAAAAAGCAGGGGATTGCCTTTACGGTTTATTCATTGTATGCAGTGGGAATGTATTCGTTGGGAGCTTGGCTCATTACCGATATTCTTCCCCTGGATGTGGCATTTACCTCTCCCTTTGCCGGAGATGATTTGCTTCTTTGTGCCTTGTTTGGCGGTTTGATTTCCGGGGTCGGCAGCGGCTTAACCATCCGTTTTGGCGGTGCCATTGACGGAATTGAAGTTATGGCGGTAACCTTTGCGAAAAAAATGGGACTTACGGTTGGCACGTTTGTGATGATTTATAATGTGGTGTTATATATCATTTGCGGTGTGATGCTAAACAGCTGGATTCTTCCTTTGTATTCTATTGTGACTTACTATGCCGCCTTAAAGACCATCGACTTTATTGTGGAAGGTTTTGACCGTTCCAAAGCGGCAATGATTATTACTGAAAAACCCGATGAGGTTTGTCAGGAACTGATGCGTGTGTTTGAAAGCGGTGCCACCAGAATTTCTGCCAAGGGTGGTTACTCCAATCAGGATAAAACGGTGATTTATTTCATTGTAGACCGTTTTCAGATTTCCAAAATGAGAGAAATTGTGCATCAGATTGATACAACCGCATTTATCACCATTACCGAAGTGGCAGATGTATATAAAGCAAATATGTAAATAAATTTGTAAAAGGAGGATTTACTATGGGTTTTTTGACAGGTAAAACAGCAATTATTACAGGAGCCGGATATGCAGTGCTATCGGATGGCAGATGTGGTTCCATCGGTTACGGGATTGCAACTGCTTATGCAAAAGAGGGGGCAAACCTCGTAATTACCGGACGTAATGTTGCAAAATTAGAAAAAGCAAAAGAAGAACTGGAAGCAAAATACGGCATCAAAGTTTTGGCGCTTCAGGCAGACATTTCAGCAGGTAGTGACAACGAAGCAACTGCAAAAATGGTGGCAGAAGAAGCGATGAAAGCATTTGGCAGAATTGACGTGTTAATCAATAATGCTCAGGCATCTGCATCCGGCGTAACCATTCAGGATCACACTACTGAACAGTTTGATTTGGCGATGTATTCCGGGTTGTATGCAACCTTTTATTATATGAAAGCTTGCTATCCTTATTTAAAAGAAACCCGGGGTTCTATTGTGAACTTTGCATCCGGTGCAGGTTTATTCGGAAACTATGGTCAGTGTTCTTATGCAGCGGCAAAAGAAGGCATCCGTGGTTTGAGCCGTGTGGCAGCAACCGAGTGGGCAAAGGACGGCATTAACACGAATGTGGTTTGTCCTTTGGCATGGACCGCTCAGTTGGAAAACTTTGAAAAGACATATCCGGATGCATTCAAAGCAAACGTAAAAATGCCTCCTGCCGGTCATTTTGGTGACCCTGAAACCGAAATCGGAAGAGTTTGTGTGCAGTTGGCAAGTCCTGACTTTAAATATTTAAACGGTGAAACCCTTACCCTGGAGGGTGGAATGGGACTTCGTCCGTAAGTTTTTTCGAGGAAAGTTTAAAAAAACTAAAAATACACTGGAGGACAAGAAAATGATTTTTGATACGATTCAAAACTGTGAACAATATTTTACATTGCATCCCCAATATGAAAAGGCATTTACTTTTTTGAAGGAGGCTATGGAAAAATTTCCGGAACCTGGCAAACATGAAATTGACGGAGAAGCACTCTTTGCTTCGGTGCAGGCGTATAACACTCTGACCGAAGACGGCAAAATGGAAGCTCACGAAAAATATGTGGATATTCAGTTTATTGTTTCCGGGAAAGAAACTATGATTGTAAACGACATCAAAAAATCTGAGCTGATCGACGCTTATCGTGAAGACTGGGATGCTGCTTTCTACAAAGTGGATGATTCCTGTTCTGAGTTAACGTTAACGCCCGGCTGTTTTGTGGTACTCTTACCCAATGATGCACATAGACCCGGTGTGGCATTTGACGGCGTGAGCGAAGCAGTTCAGAAAATTGTGATGAAAGTAAAGCTGTAAGGGAATAAAACGCAGGTCATTCCCTACTTGACAAATGAGATTTGCTATGGTATCATAGTAGCCGATGAGTAAAACAGACAGTCGCGGGGAGAAAACTTTTGTTTTCTTCATGAGGAAAGTCCGGGCTTCACAGAGCAAGGGTGCCGGTTAACGACCGGTGGAGGTAACTCTAAGGATAGTGCAACAGAAAAGAACCGCCGTATCTTTTGGATGCGGTAAGGATGAAAAGGCGAGGTAAGAGCTCACCGGCAATCTGGCAACTGATTGGCCGTGTAAACCCCACCCGAAGCAACACAAGACTGCACGATAGCTTGCTCGGCTGTGCGAATTGTGGCTTGAGGTAATCAGCAATGGTTATCCTAGATAGATGGCTGTCAAATACAGAACCCGGCTTATAGTTTTGCTCATTCTAATAAAAATAAGGCGATGCCTCAGTTCGTGAAATCACGAGTTGAGACACGCCTTTTTTATACGCTAAAAAATACAAGAAAATTTAGTCATTAAAAAATAATAACAAAATTACTGCAATGATAATGATGACGATAATCCAGCTGTCGTTGGAATTGCAACAGTTGTTGCCGCAGTTATTATCACAGGGATTCTGGCAGCAACAGTTATCATTGGAAAATAAACCGTTCATAAAACAGATCTCCTTTTTTTATTTTGGCAGAGCCTATGGATTTAGTCGCAACAGCCGTTGCCTCTGGTTTCGGTGCCGCATCCGCCGCAGAAGAATAACAGTACAAACAGGATAATGAACCATAAAATGGTGTCATCTTTACAGCCGTCAGTTTTACAATTTCTGAATAATTGCATAACAAATACCTCTTTTTTCATTTATTTTGGGGTGATTGCCCCTTCACCATCAATATATGTCAGAAGGTAATTTGTGTGAATGTAAAAAAAGAAAAACTGTGCAAATTTTCAAGTAGAATTTACACAGTTTTTTTCAATTTTTTCAATTTTTTCAATTTTTCCATTTAGTTGGAGAGTTTTACAAACTGAATGGTCAGTTGAGATGCACTTTCATCCGCATCAACCGAGCAACCCAACAGTTGTTCCAGTTCTTCTTTGGTTGCCATCACCAGATAAGTATCTTCGGTCAGCACCTCGTGGGGGAAGGCAATTAAGATTTTTTCCTGCCATTGGTCTGAAATTTTCACTTCATTTTGGGTGGGCATTGCTTCCTGCACCATCATAATGTTTGAGGGTGCGTTTTCAGTTTCGTCACCTAAATAGGCAGGGGTATCGTTTTTTGTTTCTATGGTAGGGTCCATAGAAAGTGCTCGTGCCGGGTTTGGTTCGTCGGAAATGGATTCTGCCATCTTGGATGGGTCATCTACTGTACGAACCATCGGCTCCACAATCCCGGTATCGGGTTGCGTTCTTGCGTCTTTTAACTGCTGATAGTATGAAGTCCCAAAAACAGCTCCCACAAGAAGGAAGGAACAAGCAGTTAAACCGGCAAGAAGCTGTTTGTTCTGAAAGAAGGGTACCTTTTTGTTGTTTTTTGCTTGGTGGATGGTATATTTGATTTTTGCATTTAATTGAGAAGGTACCAAAAAATCCTCTTCAATGTTTGAGTTTTCAAAAAAGAAACGATAAGCTTCCCATTGCTTTTGACAAGACGCACACGTTTTCAGATGTTCGGTCAACTCTTGTTTGTCTGACAGAGAAATGGTTTGCTTTAAATATTCGTCAAACAGGGAAATTGCGTGAGAGCATTTCATTGGTAACACCTCCTATACTGCTTAAATTTTCATATGTAATGCCTGTTTTATCATATAAGACGAAGCATTACGAAAAAAGTTCCGAATTTTTTTGTAATTTTTCCAACAGAGCTGCTCTTGCCCGGTTGATGCCTGATTTTACGGTTCCGGGATTCATTTTTAAGATGTTGGCAATTTCATCGTAGGAAAGCCCTTCAATATCCCGAAGAACAATCAGCTGTTTCTGTTTTGGCTTTAATGTTTCAATGGCCTGATAGAGCGCACGTTTTCGTTCTTGTTCCAGTACGGTTTTTTCTACATTTTCTTTTTCGTCGGGAATTTCTAAGATATATTCTTCCTCATCGGAGCTTACTGTATACAGAGAAGTGGTAGTTTCTTTTTTTCGTTTTCTCAGTACATCGGTGCATACGTTGACGCCGATGCGGTATAACCAGGTGGAAATGCTGGATTTTTCTTCAAATTTTGCAATGTTCATATAAGCTTTTAAAAAGATGGTTTGCACGGTATCTTCTGCATCTTTTTCATTTTGAAGCATTTTTAAGCACAGGAAATAGAGCTTTTTCGAATATCGTTCCACGATTTCGTTAAAAGCTTCTTCGTTACCGTTTTTGAGTTTCAGAATCAGTTCTTTTTCATCCATAGAAACGGCTGATTTCCTTTCTTATGCTTTCTTATATATATTGGTTTATATTTCACCGAAGCCTTGCGTAAAAGCTTCGATGATACTTTTTACAGGAAGTAGTTCGATTTGATAATCCTTGGGATTGATTAATGTATAGTTCCGGTAGGGAAGTAAACAACGGCGAAACCCCAACTTTTCAGCTTCCAAAATACGTTTTTCAATACCGCTGACTAAGCGGATTTCTCCCAACAGACCAATTTCACCGAATACTGCACAGTCAGGGAGTAAGGGCTTGTTTTTCACACCGGAGGCAATAGCCATAGCAATGGCTAAATCGCAGGCAGGTTCTGAAATAGAAAGTCCACCGGTCAAATTCACATAAACATCTGCCTGTGGTAAAAAGCTGAGTCCGGCACGTTTTTCCAATACTGCCAAAATTAAAAACAAACGGTTGGTATCCACTCCGGTTCCGGAACGACGGGGATTGTTATAGCTTGTTTTTGCCACCAGGGCTTGTACTTCTGCCAAAATGGGGCGGCTTCCTTCTAAGGTGCAGGCGATGGCACTTCCGGCAACACCGTTTACATGACCGCTGATAAATAATTCTGACGGATTGGTGATTTCGGAAAGCCCACTTCCCAACATATCAAATACTGCAATCTCATTGGAGGAACCAAACCGGTTTTTGTTACTTCGGATGATGCGGTACGCCGATTGTTTTTCTCCTTCAAAATACAACACGCAGTCCACCATATGCTCCAACACCTTCGGACCTGCAATCACGCCGTCTTTGGTCATATGACCGATAATCAGCACACACACGTTTTCCTGTTTGGCGTAACGCATCAGGCGCATGGTACATTCCCTGACCTGAGAAACCGTTCCGGGCGTTGATGGGGAATCTTCGGTGTAGACCGTTTGAATGGAGTCAATTACCAAAATTTTGGGTTTGATGGAATTTGCTTCATTTAAAATATCGTTCAATTCATTTTCGGAATGGAGATAAATTTCTTCTTCTGTGGCATCCAGACGAATGGCACGCATTTTGATTTGCGTTTTGGATTCTTCCCCGGAGGCATACAGAACTCTCATTCCTTGTTTGGCGAGATTTTTGCATACCTGCAAAAGAAGGGTGGATTTTCCAATGCCGGGATCTCCCCCCAATAAGCAAACAGAGCCGGGTACAATTCCACCGCCAAGCACACGGTTTAATTCCTGAAAACCACAGTCCATTCTGGGAACCTCGGTCAAATCTACGGTATTGATTTTTTCACTTTTGGAACGAACAGTGTCCGGACTTTGAGAAGAATGCTTTGTTTTGGTGATTTTTTGTTCAAAAAAAGAATTCCACTCTGAGCAGGCGGGGCATTTTCCCAACCATTTGGAGCTTTCGTAACCACATTCGTTACACACATATACGACTTTATTTGCCATAGGAGGTTCCTTTTCTTTCCAATTTGGTGTTTTTTAGAATATCTGCTGTATCTTTCCAATACAGATGTATTGCACAGATAAGATTATTATATAAAAAATTGAACAATTTGTCTATAGTTTTATATAAAATTTCTCTTAGTTTTTGCAAAAGTGATGAAATTTTGCATTCATACCAAAAAAATTCAAAAAACATCTTGCGTTTTTTTTGAAAGTGTGATATATTTTAGTGTGGCAATGAACGGAAATGAAATAAGAAAATGATTAAAAGGAGTAAGAATAATGCAATCAGTTGTCTATGCACTCAGTTGTTTGATTCAGGTCTTGGCGTATATTGCAGCGGGTTATCACTTTGTGGTTTCTCTGTTTGCATGGTTTCCCAGAAAAGAAAAAGAAGTTCTTACGGACAAAAAGCATTCTTTCGCATTGGTAGTTGCGGCGCATAATGAACAAAGTGTAATCGGCAATATGGTGGAAAGCCTTACTGCTTTGAATTATGATAAAGATTTATACGATATTTATGTGATTGCAGATAACTGTACTGATGATACTGCAGAAATTGCAAGAAGTAAAGGTGCCATTGCTCTGGAGCGTTTTAATCAGGAAAAACGCGGAAAAGGTTATGCAATGGACTGGGCATTCAATCGAATTTTTGAAGGCGAACGGGAATACGATGCGATTTGTATTTTTGATGCTGATAATATTGCACACAGCGAATTTTTAAATGAAATCAACCATCGTTTGTGTCAGGGATATGACGCAGTTCAGGGGTATATTGAAACCAAGAACCCCTACGATACCTGGATTACTGCATCTTACGCAATTACCTTTACCTGTATGAATAAGCTGTATCAGACTGCCCGTCATAACGTAGGGCTTCCCAATCAGTTAAACGGTACCGGTTTTGCACTTCGTACCCACATCATCAAGGAACACGGTTGGGGTGCAACTTGTCTTGCAGAAGATATGGAATTCACCATGAAGCTGTTGCTGAAAGATGTGCAGGTTGGCTGGGCAGAAAAAGCGATTGTTTATGATGAAAAGCCCTTAACTCTGTCTCAGTCCTGGAAACAGAGAACCCGTTGGACTCAAGGACACGCAGATGTTGCTTCCCGTTTTATTCCCAAACTTGCGAAAAAATTTGTAACTGAAGGAAAAATCGGTTGTTTTGACTGTATTGTGTACTTAATTCAGCCTCTTCTGATGATGGTGTTGGCTGTTACCCTGGTGATGGGTGTGATTCAGGGACTTTATCCTGCAACAAAAATCTGGTGGATGCCGGTGGATTTGGTTGCACCTATTATCTGGAATGTATTTTATTTTGCACAGCTTTGTTATATTCCTGCCATTTTGTGGTTAGAAAAGAGATTGACAGTGAAAACAATGATATATTACATTCCCTATTTGATTTTCACTTATACCTGGATGCCGATTGCTTTTATCGGTGTTGCAAAGAAAAACAAAAAGGAATGGTTCCACACTCAGCATACCAGAACCATCAGTATTCACGAAGTGGAATAATTGACCAACTGTTTTCGCAACATAAGTAAATAACTAAGAACCGTTGATGCCTTTTTCGGATTCGGCGGTTCTTTTTCCAATCAGTCGAAGGACGTAAAATTCCCGAAAGAGAAAAGGAGTTTTCCATTATGACAAACGTTAATTCAATCATATATCTGGATCACGCTGCCACCACGCCGATGCACCCACAGGCGGTTGAGGCGATGGCACAGGTGATGGCAAATACCTACGGAAATGCATCTTCTGTATATTCAGTAGGAAGAGAAGCCAAAGCTTTATTGGAATCATCCAGAGAATCGGTTGCCAAAAGTTTGAACTGTTTGCCGGGTGAAGTGTATTTCACCGGTTGCGGTTCCGAGGCGGATAACTGGGCGATCAAAGGATATGCAATGGCAAATCGTCAAAAAGGGAACCATATTATTACCACTAAAATTGAACATCATGCAATTTTGCATCCCTGTGAGTATCTGGAGAAAAACGGCTTTGAGGTGACATATCTTCCTGTGGATGAAAACGGTTTGGTTTCTTTGGATGATGTGAAAAATGCCATCAAAGAAACTACCATCTTAATTTCTGTTATGTATGCCAATAATGAAGTGGGAACCATTGAACCCATCGCAGAAATTGCCAAAATCGCTAAAGAAAATGGAATTTGTATGCATACCGATGCCGTGCAGGCAGTAGGGGCGGAACCCATTGATTTTAAAGAGCTTGGGGTGGATATGCTGTCCTTGTCGGCACATAAATTTGGCGGTCCCAAAGGAGTGGGGGCTCTCTTGGTGAGAAAAGGGTTAAAAATCATTCCTTTTATGCACGGTGGCGCGCAGGAACGTTCCAAACGTGCAGGAACCGAAAATCTGGCAGGAATTGTTGGTCTTGCCAAAGCTTTGGAGATTTCGGTGGAAAATTTATCCGAAAAACAGGAAAAAATGAAAGAAATGCGAGACTATCTGATCGCAGAAATTGAAGCGAATATTCCTCACATCAAATTTAACGGTCACCGTGAAAAACGATTGGCAAATAACGTGAACTTCTGTTTCCGTTATATCGAGGGGGAATCCTTGCTGTTGATGCTGGATATTAACGGTATTTGTGCTTCCAGCGGTTCTGCTTGTACTTCAGGGTCATTGGATCCTTCCCATGTTCTTTTGGCGTTGGGATTGCCTCACGAGATTGCTCACGGCTCTCTCAGATTGACTTTGTCATCCAAAACGACCAAGGAAGAAGTGGATTATACAGTTTCCAAATTAAAGGAAATTGTCCATCGTTTGCGATTGATGTCTCCCATTTATGATATGTCTTTGGAAGAAAACTAAGAAAGGAATGTTTGATTATGTATACAGAAAAAGTAATGGATCATTTCACAAATCCCCGTAATGTGGGCGAATTAGACGGCGCAGACGGCGTTGGACAGGTTGGTAATGCAAAATGTGGCGACATTATGAAAATCTCTTTGAAGGTTGAAAATGACGTGATTGTGGATGCTAAATTCAAGACCTTTGGATGCGGAGCAGCCGTTGCAACCAGCAGTATGGCAACTGAAATGATTATTGGCAAAACTTTAGAAGAAGCATTGGCAGTGACCAATCAAGCGGTTGTGGAAGCGTTGGAAGGGTTGCCACCGGCAAAAATCCATTGTTCGGTGTTGGCAGAAGAAGCTATCAAAGCAGCCATTCAGGATTACTATGTGAAATCCGGTCGGGAAATTCCGGGTGGTGGATGTACCGGTTGTTGCGGAAGTTGCGGACATGACCACGGTTGTGAAACGGAAGAATAATTTTTGATGTGAAAATCAGCTTGCTTTTTTTCTGTAAAAACAGTGAAAAAGATAGGCTGATTTTTTTATGCCCGGTTGGTATACTTTTTGTCCATTTTGTATATAAATAGTAGTAAAAAACAACAAATCACACAAAAAATATTACATTTTTTTTACAAAGCGAAAACCCTTTGTATCAGCGAGATTTGGACACTTTTATTCGTTTTGAAAGTTGTCAGAAAATGTGAAAAAAGCCGAAAAAGCTTGACAAATGGGGATTTTGTTGTTATAATGGGAACAATCCGAAAAAAATAAAAGGCTGTTTTGAGGGCAGATTTTTTGGAAAAATTTGTCTTCACGATGTAACGAGTTTGTAACATTGTTTTGAGCCATCTTTCCCAAATCTGAAAGTAAAATCGGGAAGAAAACAGCTTATAAAAAAATAGGGGGAAAATTATTTTGATGAAAACAGGCATAGCTCATTACAGAGCTTATACCGAGAAGTCACAGTTTCTGATGTGCATCGTTTGTTTAACGGTTGCAGTTCTTTCGATTTTGTTTTCCGCTACTTGTTTTGGAAAAAATGTTGTGATTGATATTGACGGAGAACAAAAGCAGATGTTTGTGTTCGCAAAAGACGTGGAGGATGTATTTAATCAGGCAGGGGTTTCAGTTCTGCAGGAGGATAAGCTTTCTTCCAATTTGTATGACCCGGCTTATCATGGGCAGGTGATATACTTACAAAAGGCGTTTCCGGTTGAGTTTCATGTGAATGGAGCCCACACCGAGATTTTGACCACTGCTTCTACAGTAACCGAGTTTCTGGATGAAAATTCCATCGTTCTTTCTGCGTATGACTGTGTGACTCCCGGTTTGGATGCAAAATTGTCCAATGGATCGCAGGTTGTGTTATCCAAGGCTGAAATTGAGTTTGTAACCACAACGGAAGAAATTCCGTATAAAACAGTTTCAGTTCCCAACCATCAGGCAGACAGAGGTGTTACCGCTGTGAAAACCGAAGGGGAAAACGGGTTAAAAGAAGTTTCCTTTATGCGTGTATGGCGTGACGGTGTGGTTGTGGAAGAAACCGCAACTCAGGAAACCATCGTGAAAGAACCTGTTAACAAGGTTGTTGAATATGGTACTGTTGTGGCATCTGTCGGCTATCGTGGTGGCAATGTATCCAGAGAAGACTTAACATCTGCTCGTATGATTACCATGAATGCATCTGCTTACGATTTGAGTTACGAAAGCTGTGGCAAACGTCCCGGCGACCGTGGATACGGAATCACTGCTTCCGGTATGAAAGCACGTCGTGGTGTGGTTGCTGTTGACCCTAAAGTAATTCCTTTGGGAACCAAGCTTTACATTGAGTCTGCGGACGGTTCTTATGTTTATGGTGAGGCTGTTGCAGGAGATACCGGCGGAGCAATCAAAGGTAACAGAATTGACTTGTTTATGGATTCTTATTCCGAATGTATGCAGTTTGGAAGAAGAAAAGTAAATGTTTACATTTTAGACTAATTAAAAAAATACGGAGTGAATTTTCACTCCGTATTTTTTATGTTAAAATTGCATTGTTTCAATATAATGTTCTGTGAATACCGGGTTTTGATGCATAGCAACTGTTTGTGCCGTTTCGGCAATGGTTTTTAGCTTTTGTCTTACCTCACGGGAGAATACAGCCAATGCTCCGCCGCAAAGAGCCGTGTTGCCCAAAGATTGCACCGATTTTGCATAGTTTTCGGGTAACAAACCGATTGCTTCGGCATTTTTATGATTGATTTTAGAACCAAAGCCGCCTGCAAGGTATAAGCAATCTGCCGCATCTGCCAAAGTTACAATTCCTGCGTGGATGGCAGCTTTTGCCAACTGCAGTTTTCGGATATCCGAGGCTCTCAGGATGACATTGGTGTCCGAAATGGGAAAGCAGGGCTTTCCGTGATGGTCTTTTCTGCAAAGAGGATGTGTGTTGTCAAGACTGCCGCTTTCTTCCAATACACCAACTTGTTTCATAACAGCAAGAGCGTCTACGATGCCGCTTCCCGAAATTCCCCGTGGGATGGCATCTCCGATAGTATGGTAAACAATTTGTCCGTTTTTTTCGCTTACCCAATCAATGGCACCGGGCTTAGCCGCCATTCCCATAAAAATTCCTGCACCTTCAAAGGCAGGACCCGCAGCTGTGGAAGCGGTGTGGAGATTTGTTCCGTCAAAAAAAGCGATTTCGCCATTGGTTCCCAAATCTACCAGCATAGCACTTTGATGGCTTTCTGTCATACGGGAGGCTAAAATACCGGCCGTGATATCGCCACCCACAAAGGTGGAAATACAGGGAGCCAGATAGCAAGAAACTCCAAACAGCTCATATTCTTTTCCAAATAAATCGGAAGGAGTATAGGGTGCTTCTCCCATAGGGATCACATTTTGATTGGTCAAAAAGTGAAGCATAACGGTGTTTCCGACGATGACAATATTGTCCGGTGTGTTACATTGCCGGATGATTTCTTCGATTTGTTCTTGCAACAGACGGGATAAGAGACCTGGATGTTCTTTTTCAAATGCAATGCGGGATATCACGTCAGCTCCGTAGGTTACCTGACGGTTTTCTTCTGTGATTTTCTGAATGATTTGTTTGTTTTCATATAAAACAGCAGCGACGGTGGTAGTGCCGATATCAATGACCAGACCGTCGGTGTAGTCATAGGTGATAGGATATTCCTCTATGGAAAAATCAATTTCCACAACGGGTGGGAGAGTTTCAACGCTGATTGTAACATCGCCGGTTGCTTTTGTTTGACAAGCTAACCGAATCCCACGGACGATTTCTTCTTGTGTGAGAATTGTTTGTTCCTTTTGTGTCAATGGAGAAAGTGCGCCGTGAGCAGTTACCTTGCATTTTCCGCAAGTTCCCTTTCCGCCGCATGGCATACTGATGATTTCTCCATACCGTCTTAAGAGTTCCGATATCAGTGTTTCTTCCCCAAAGTCCAGAGGAGTGTTCCCATTGATGATAGCCTGAAACAAATTGATCACCACCTTTTTTCTTGTTTGTTACAGTATAACACATAAAAGCATAAATGTAAATATTTTTTGGAATTGTTATAGAATAGTTGCTTTTTTCGGCAAATTATGTTATACTTAGGAAAACTTTCAGAAAAAGAAGGGATTATTGTTGGAATATATCACAGCCTTGTTTGTTGGAGTGGTGAGTTTCCTGTCTCCTTGTATGTTGCCAATGCTTCCGATTTATCTTTCTTGTTTTTCCAAAGGGAATCGGGGCAAAATCATAACGATGTTGCGTGCAAGTTGCTTTGTTGCAGGGTTTGCCGTAATATTTTGCGGATTGGGGCTATTTGTTGGGAGTTTAGGGACGCTTCTTTCTAAATTCCACGAGGTTTTGGAGATTGTAGGCGGTATTATCATTGCGTTGTTGGGATTCCATACATTGGGATTGTTCCATTTGCATCACGAAAAAGAAGAACATCAGTTGCCGCAGGTGACCGGTTGTTTTTCTGCTTTTTTGTTTGGAGTTGTTTTTTCGTTTAGCCATTTGCCATGTGTGGGTTCGTTTCTGGGAACTGCATTGGCAACTGCAGGAGTTTCCGGTTCTGCTGTGAAATCCCTACTGTTGCTTGTGACCTATTCATTAGGGATGGGGATTCCGTTTCTTGTGGTTGCTTTCTTTTCCGGCTCTTTGGGTAATGTGATTCAAAAACTGGAAAAAAGTTACGGAATTGTTCGCATCGTTTGCGGAATTTTGCTCATTGGATTGGGAATCTTGATGGCAACGGGATGGTTTCATCATTGGTTACATATGGTATAGAGAATAAAAAACTAACAAAGGAGAGCGTTTTTATGGATATGAATGATGTCAGAAATATTAAGGCGATTGATTGCCACAATCATTTTTTTCATTTTCCAAAGTATGATAACGAAATGCAATTAAATGATTTGGAAACCAGTTGGAAAGTTGCAACTGCTGCCAATACGGATAAACTGTTTATTTCCACAATGGAAGCGGTTACCAATGCGAAAATGGCAGAATCAGAAAATGATTATCTTTGGAATTTGTCGCAGGAAGTAGACTATTTGTATCAGTGGGTGGTGATTGATCCCCGGAATGAGAATACATTTTTGCAGGCGAAAAAGATGCTTGGCAATGGAAAGTGCGTTGGGATTAAGATTCATCCCAGAGAACATGATTACACCTTAGCGGAGTTCGGCGATAAAATTTTTTCTTTTGCTTCTGATTTTGGTGCCATTGTGCAGATTCATCCGGAAGACAGTGCAACCTGGATTTTACCTCACGCAGATAAGTATCCTGACGTAACTTTCCTTGTGGCACATATGTGTTCCTGGTTGGGAAGAGCCTATGCGGACGCCATTGAGCAGGCAAAACACGGCAATGTGTGGACTGATACATCCGGCGCAGCAAGTTATTGCAATGTGGGTGTTGAATATATTGTGAATCGTGTTGGCTCTGACAAAATTTTATACGGAACCGATGGCTATTCTTCCGGATTCCAACGTGGCAGAATTGAATATGCCCAAATATCCAATGAAGATAAGGCAAATATTCTTCGCTACAATGCAGAACGCTTATTTGCAAAAACTTTAAATAAATAGGTTTACAGATAAAAACGGATTGTCTCCAAATCAAAGAGACAATCCGTTTTTTTAGTTATATTTAGTTATATATTTTTATCAAACGAAAAACCTGCTCGGCAGTATCGGCTAAATTACGGTGGGCATTTTCCGCGTCCATTGCTTCTGCTAAGGAACAAGGGGTTCGCACAATGGGGAAAAAGGCATCAATGCCATGCTCGTTACAAATTTTTGCATCTTCTGTGACACAGCCGGAAAATGCGATGACGGGTTTTTTATACTGCTTTGCCAATTTTGCAACGCCGATAGGCGCTTTCCCCTGATATGACTGACCGTCCAGACGACCTTCACCTGTGATAACAAGGTCTGCATCTTTGATTTTATCACAAAGACCGGTTTCCCGGATTACCATATCCACGCCGGATTCCAGCTTAGCATTCAGATAGGAACAAAATGCGAAGCCAAGACCACCTGCTGCGCCTGCTCCCGGTTGATTTTCATCGGAGGAGGGGAGAATTTTTTTGGTAAGTCCGGCATAAGAAGCAAGCCATTGGTCCATTTGTGTAACCATTTCGGGGGTGGCACCTTTTTGCGGACCGTAAACTGCACTGGCACCCTTTTCTCCGCAAAGAGGATTGGTGACATCACAAGCAACCAGAAATTCACATTCTGAAAGCTCTTTGAAAGAGTTTTCGGTACGGATGGAAACCATTTGGGAAAGACCTTTGGCACCGAAGGGGACTTGAATTCCGTTTTTGTCCAGAAATTCAAAACCCAATGCCTGCAACATACCGATTCCGCCGTCGTTGGTGGCACTTCCGCCGATGCCGATGACAAATTTGCGACAACCGTTTTGAATTGCATCCAGAATCAGTTCGCCTACGCCATAGGTTGTGGTATGCAGAGGGTTGCGTTCTTCTTCCGAAATTAACGTAATACCGGAGGCAGCTGCCATTTCAATAATGGCGGTTTTGGCGGCAGAATTGATACCGTATTTTGCCAAAACAGGCACTCCCAACGGATTTTTGACAGTAGTTTCTCTCCATTCACCATCGGTTGCTGAAACGATGGCCTCCACAGTCCCTTCACCACCATCTGCCATCGGACAAATGGTTACTTTTGCATCGGGAATGACTCTCTGGATTCCTTCTTGTATGGCTGTTCCGGATTGGAATGTGGACAGACTTCCCTTCATAGAATCAATAGCAACAGTAATTTTCATAAGTTTTCACCTGCAATTTTTAAAAAAATACCAAGTTGAAAATAATAAATCAAGACGAAATTATTATATCATATCAAAAATAAACTGTCAAGAAATAACCTGTTTTCCGACGAATATATAATAAATTATATAATAGTATAAAATTATCGTTGGAAACCATTGACAAAGAATTGGAAAAATGCTATACTGAATTTGACTATAAAGAGATGACATCGTGGTGCAATTTTTGTATCACGAAATTTTTACTTTGTACAAAAAAATAAAATATATAAAATTCAAGAAAGGAGTGTCAAGCTTGAAGAAGTTTTTAAGTCTTCTTATAGCGCTGACCCTCGTGGTTGGATTGTTGCCTGCATTTACCGTATCTGCAGATGTAAACACAACTGTGTTTTACAACGCACTGACCAACGAAGCTATCACATCACTTGACGGTGTAGACAGTATTTATGCAACCACAACCTTCACAGGACGTTATGAAAATAACGCATCCGTTATCGTTTCTCATTATGATGAAGACGGTAAACTGATTGCAGTTGAACCTATCGTTCCTGTATTATCTACAATTGGAGAAAGTGTAACTTACACTACTCCCGTGATTTCGGTTACCGATACCGATATCGTTAAAGTTTTCTCCTGGACAGGAGCAGAAACCATTAAACCCCTCTTGAAATTTCCCGGCGTAATCAGCAAAACTGTTGATTTACCCACTGCAACTGTATCTGAACTGGATGTTTCAGATATCGAAGAAGTTGATTTAACTTTTGCAATGAACTTCCAGGCAGACGAAGCAACCAAAGCTCAGCTGTTAGCATACGGCAACTGGTATGCAGACTATGTGTTAACCATCAACAAAGATGTTACCTTTAATGCAAACGGTACCAAAGATGGTTACTTGGCAGGCCAGTATGATGCTTGGAGTCCTTATTGGTTAAGCGTACCCAATAAAGACGTAACCGTAGCAGCAGGTGAATCCGTAAAAATTATGGAAACCGCAGCTGCAACTTACGGCAAAGCAGGTCTGAAATACACCTATCAGGAAGTTTACGACAAAGTAAAAGACTTCGACTGTGGTGCATTCTTCTCCGATGCATTCTTAGCTGCAAATCCGGATTTATTTGTAACTCTGGAACTGAGAATGTTCAATCCCTTAAATGAAGCAGAATCTTTCGTAATTGGTGAAACCTATACCTTCGGTAACGAAGCACCTGTTGCAACCGTTGATTATACCAACGCTCCTTATGCAGGTGTATATCAGGTGAAAGCTGACAAAGCTGTTACCTTAACCAACGAAACCGGTCATACTGCTACCTTAGCAGCAGGTGAAACCAAATACTTCTACTTAATTAAAGGTAACAACAACCTGACCATCAGCGATACTTCTGCAACCTTAACCATCACCGAATTAGAAGGTAACGGTATGGATTACTTAGCAGAAGTTGCTATCACCAAAGTTCCCTTAACTGCTAACCGTTATTACATTGGTCGTCCTGACGATGGTCAGAATATCGGTTCTTATGTAGTTTCCAAAGATGACAGTGTTGTGAACAACACTTCTAACGTTACCATTCCCGCAGGTGCGAGCGTAGTAATCAACGTTCCCGTTCCTGCAGATAACTCCGGTATTTACAGCTTTGGTATTTATACTACTCAGAAGACTTCCGCTATTTTCAGATTTGAAACTGATACCGGTTATTACGGTGATCTCTTACTGGATGGTGGAAACTTTACCGAAATCAGTGCTGATACCATCGCTACCGGTACTCAGGTTGACTTAGAGCAGGTTTACTTAAGAGAAGGCGACAACCATGTTACCATCACCAACAATGGTTATTCTGATGTTGCTCTGTCTTACGTTCGTATCTACAAAACTGCACAGTTAGAAGCTTTGGCTGATTACAACTGGGCATTAAACTACAACTACTTC
>JAZUBQ010000028.1:0-29890 GCA_045638525.1 Clostridia bacterium | reverse complement strand
ATCACTGTGGAAATTATGGGAAGATACGCAGGTTTCTTAGGATTATCCTCCGGTATCGCAGGTGGTGCGGATGTTATCTTAATTCCTGAAATTCCTTTTGATATTAACAAAGTAGCAGAACACATCAAAAAAAGAATTGCACAGGGCAAGGAATTCTCCGTTGTGGCAGTTGCAGAAGGTGCAAAATCAATCACCGGGGAAGTGGTGGTGCAGAAAATCATCGAAGGAAGTCCCGACCCTGTTCGTTTGGGTGGTGTTGCGCAGAAAGTGGCAGAAGACTTGGAACAGATGGTTGGCTTGGAAGCAAGAGCAACTATCTTAGGTCACATTCAGCGTGGCGGTTCTCCCTCTGCGGCAGACAGAATTCTTTCAACTCGCTATGGTGTAGCTGCTGTTGAACTTGCAATGGCAGGAAAATTCGGCAATATGGTTGCCTTAAAAGACAATCAGATGACCTACGCTTCCTTAGAAGATGTAATCGGAGCAAATAAAGCAGTTGACCCCAACGGGGAATTGGTACAAGCTGCAAAAGCCATCGGTACTTGCTTTGGCGACTAATTATTGAAAGTATATATTAAAACGAGAAAAATAAAAGAAAAACTTAGGTGAATGTGGCCGATTTGATATCGGCTCAACGCCTTGACTGCATAGTAAATATCCCTCCGTTATACGGAGGGATATTTACTATATGTAATCCTATAAAAAGCTTTACCCCCAAAAAAAGACCACGTAGGGAATTTGTTGACAAATTGATTCTTTTATGTTATACTTTATACAGAGAGATTCTGCGTGAAATACGTTGAAATATCAAGTAAGGGAGTTTATTTTATGGTATCTGAAAAAATATATATTTGTGCCAGTGCGCATTTTCCTCACGGAGATGCAGGGGCAAATCGAATTCAATATATTGCACAAGGTCTGAAATTGGCTTCCTATGATGTTTTTGTGTTATCTACGGGACAGACGCCGAAAACTGCCGTTGCAACTGATGGTTGGTTTTCTTATGCAGATTTGCCATATCGTAATCTGGAACTTACCAACCCGATCAAAGAAAAACTTTTGAGTGGTTATCTGATGGTATCGCTTTTGAAAAAATGCGGTGTTACCAAAGATGATATTGTGTATATTTATGGTTCTAACAGTCTGTTTGTTTCTCCTGTTTTAAACTTTTGCAGACGCCATAAGATTAAGACTGTGATTGATGTGGTGGAATGGCATCAACCATTTCAGTATTCCAAGGGAGAAAAGGATATTCGCTACCGTTCTTCCAATAAAACATTTACAAAACTTTCTCCAAAAACCAACGGAATTGTATCGATATCGGAATGCATCCGCGATTATTACACGAAAAAAGGATGCTATACTAAAGTATTTCCTGTAATTATTGATGCCGAAAACATTCCTTTTGATATGACAAAAAAATCTCAGGATGATAAAATTCATTTGATATATCCGGGAAATCCGATGTATAAAGATGATATCGGAGTAATGCTGGAAGGCTTGGCTTTGTTATCAAAAGAAGAACAAAGCAGAATTACTATGCATCTGACCGGCGTAAAAGAGGCAAAATTACGTGCCTTTTTAGGGGATGGACAGGAGGTATTTGACCGATTGGGCGATACTGTTTGTTTTCATGGTTGGATGGAATATGATGATTTAATTGCTTTATATCAGTCGGTAGACTTTTTATATATATCTCGTCCGGATAATTTGGTAACCCGGGCAAATTTCCCCAGTAAATTACCGGAATTGATGGCGTATGCTGTGGCACCCATCGGCAATCGGGTAGGGGATTACTATCAGTATTTGACTGACGGTGTGGATGCTGTTTTGTTTGATAAAAATACTCCCGAAGCTTGTTGTGAAGCCATCAGACGCGTCATTGCAATGAGCAAAGAAGAACGTGAAAGAATGTGTCTTGCTACCAGAAATACGGTTTGTGAAAAATTTGATTATCGCAAATGGGAGACCCAACTCAAAGAATTTATGGAGAATCTGAAATGAAATCTACGATAAAACGCATATTGCGATTCTTTTATTATTTGCCCTCTAACTTCTGTAACCGTATTTGTTATGGTTTCAAAGGTGTTTGTGTGGGGAAATCTCACGAAACGAAAGGCGTGTTATGTATTAAAAATAAAGGAAGCATTACCATTGGCGATCGGGTCCGCATCAATTCCAAGGGGAGTGCAAATCCAATCGGTGGATGCGAAAAAACCTATTTTCAGGTGTTAAAAGGAGGCGTTCTGACCATCGGTAACGATGTAGGAATGTCAAATTGTGCCATTACGGCAGCTCAACGTGTCAACATCGGAAACTTTGTCAGAATCGGTGCAGGCGTTAAAATTTACGATACTGATTTTCATTCGTTGAATCCTTTTGAACGCACTGCAAAACCGGAGATTGCCAATGTGGCAACCAAACCTGTTGTGATTGAAGATTATGCCTTTGTTGGGGCAGGAAGTTACATCTTAAAAGGCGTAACCGTTGGGAAATACAGTATTATCGGAGCAGGGTCTGTTGTGACAAAAAATGTTCCTTCCGGTGAAATCTGGGGCGGAAATCCTGCGAAAAAAATCGGAACTGTGCCGATGGAAACTACAAACGAAGGAGTCAAGTGATGGAGCATTTAACCTCTCTTTTTCTTGCACAATCATATAGCGATGCTTGGGAAACCTATCAGAGAAGCTTAAAAACTTCCAGTTTGGAGTATTGGGATTATGTTATTTTAACGGCATCCAATGAGCTTCAGGCAGAGGGCTATCGCTCTCAGTTACAGGCAAGAGAAGCTTGTGGCTTTTTGCCGAAACATACCCATTTTGCGGTAATTCCGGATCCTGACGGAAAACGTGTGGGAAGCGGTGGTGCAACTTTAAGTGTGATTCGATATATTGCCGACCACAGAGGAACTTCTGATTTTTCAGGGCTTCGTATTTTGGTGATTCATTCAGGTGGAGACAGTAAGCGAGTTCCGCAGTATTCCGCATTGGGGAAACTGTTTTCTCCCGTACCTAATCGATTGCCAAACAAAATGGCATCCACCTTGTTTGATGAATTTATGATGGTGATGTCTTCTGTTCCCGGACGAATTCGGGAAGGAATGCTTTTGGCGTCCGGGGATGTTCTTTTGTTGTTTAATCCCTTGCAGATTGACTATTCCGGCATTGGTGCTGCTGCTATTTCTTTCAAAGAACCTGTGGAAATCGGAAAAAACCACGGTGTTTTTGTGCAAGGAGAAAATGGTAACGTTTCTGCTTTTTTACATAAACAAAGCGTGGAACAACTGACTCAAAAAAATGCGGTGAATGAACAAGGTTATGTGGATATTGATACCGGTGCGGTTGTATTTTCCGGTGCAATGTTATCTTCTTTATATCGTTTGATTTCAACCGATGGTGTATCGGATGAAGAAAAATTCAATCGGTTGGTCAATGAAAAAGTTCGTCTTTCTTTATATGGAGACTTTTTATATCCGTTGGCAGAAACCTCCACTTTGGAAGCTTTTTATCAGGAAAAGCCGGAAGGAGAGTTTTCGGATGAACTGCTTGCAGCAAGAGAACAGGTATGGGATGTGTTGCGTCCGTATCGTATGAAGCTTTTGCGGTTTGCACCTGCCAAATTTATTCACTTTGGGACAACTTCCGAGATTCTTAAGCTGATGTCTTCTGATATCAAAGGTTATCATAATCTGGGGTGGAGCCGTCAGGTGAACAGCAGTATTCCTTATGATGCGGCAGGCTACTCCGGCATTGTGTCAGAGGGAGTAACCGTTGGAAAAGACTGCTATTTTGAAGTGAGTTACGTGCATTCCGGTGTTTCCATCGGAGATCATGTATTACTCTCTCACATTGAAGTCAAAGAGGGAACCATTCCATCCAATGTGGTGCTTCATGGATTAAAACAATGGGATGGAAAATTTGTGGCACGGATTTATGGTGTTTTGGAAAATCCCAAAGCATCTTTGCTTTGCGATGGGACTTTTTGCGGTGCTTCATTTACAGAGTTTTTAACCAGATATCAGATTTCGGAAAAAGAAATCTGGGACGGAGAAGATCGTTCTTTGTGGAATGCCAGACTGTATCCGGTTTGTGATACAATGGAGGAAGCGGTTCGGGCAGCATTGAATGTATATCAGCTGTCTCAAGGCGAAGGAGATTTATCTTTTTGGAAAAATGCTGAAAGAAAAAGTTTGGCTTCCGGTTTTTCTGATGCGGATTCTCAGGCAATTATCGCCTGGAATAATCGTATGAAAGAATTACTGGTGATGGAAGGAATCGTGAAATCTATTTCGGAAGGGATCAGCGCTGACGAAGTTTGTCAGCGATATGAGTTGACTTCCCTTACGAAAACTCAGGAAACGTGGTTAGAAAATTATCTGGAAAAATCAGATTTTAATCAGAAAATCCGTTTGTATTATTATATCGGAAAAATTCTTGGCGAATCCTATGGTGATGAGCACTATTCCAAGTGTTTTAGCTGTATTCGTGATACTGTGCTTGAAAACAGTATGAACTGTATGACATATCATAATCAGTGTAAAATACAGATGGATTCTCACACTGTAACCTTGCCCTTGCGAGTGAATTTTGGCGGTGGTTGGAGCGATACTCCTCCATATTGCATTGAGTGTGGAGGAACGGTTTTAAATGCAGCAATTTTATTAAATGGTGAAAAGCCGGTTGAGGTAACTTTAAAACGGATTCCCGAATATAAAATTGTGTTGGAAAGCCGTGATATGGATGTGCATGGTGAGTTTACCACCATTGAACCGCTTCAGGAAACCGGAAATCCTTACGATTCCTTTGCTTTGCAAAAAGCGGCACTCTTAGCTTGTGGAATTCTTCCTGAGCAGGGTGGGAATCTGGCTGATATTTTAGAACGTGTTGGCGGTGGATTTGTGATGAATTCTGAGGTAACCGGCGTCCCCAAAGGAAGCGGACTTGGAACAAGTTCAATTTTATCGGCAGCTTGTGTGAAAGCCATCTTTGAATTTTTTGGCATTTCCTATGATGATGCCAAGCTCTATCAGAGTGTGCTTTGCGTAGAACAGATTATGTCTACCGGAGGTGGTTGGCAGGACCAGGTGGGCGGAGTAAGTGATGGCTTAAAATACATCACCACAAAGCCGGGACTGTTGCAGGAAATACAGGTGGAATATGTTTCTTTAAAACCTGAAATTTTAGAAAATCTGAATCGTAGATTTGCATTGATATACACCGGTCAGAGACGACTTGCCAGAAATTTGTTAAGAGAAGTTGTGGGCAGATATATCGGCAACAATCCTTTGGTGGTATCTGCATTGTCTGAGATTCAAACGGTGTCTTATCGGATGAAGGAGCGTCTGCTTTCAGGCGATATTGATGGCTTTGCCAAATTGATGAATGACCATTGGGAATTATCCAAACAAATTGACAGCGGTATCACCAATATCTTGATTGATCAAATCTTTTTATCGGTTGACCATCTGATTGATGCAAAACTGGTTTGCGGAGCAGGCGGCGGCGGATTTTTGCAGGTGATATTAAAAGAGGGTGTCACCAAAGAACAGGTAAGAAATCAGCTGAAAGCGGTGTTTGGCGATAGCGGCATTGACGTTTGGGATTGCACCATTATTTAAAATAATTATAAAAGTAAAAAAAAGTAAGTCTGAAAAAATTTTTGGACTTACTTTTTTTGCTTTTGCATACCATAAAGTATATGATAATAACGGAGCTGATTTTTTTGAAAAAAATAACCATAAAAACTGTTGATAAAGATATGCTTTTGGAGTTCTTTTTTGGATTTATGATGGCTGTTGCTGCCTTCCATATTTTGCCGTTATCTTATGAAATTTCCGGTATTTGGATTGCAGTAGGCGGTAGTGTATGCGGTGTTTTGATATTTTTTTTACTAAAGTTGTTGTTCGGGAAATACCGTTATCTGTGGATTGTGGTAAACCTTTTTGTTGGTCTGATGTTTTTAGCTTTTCAACTTCCTTTTTATTCGTGTTTCGGGAATGGTTTCTATTTGGGAATCTTGTCCGGAGTTTTATTATCAACCCAAATTTTATATTTATCGGAAGAACCAAAAATTAAGGTTCTAAAAAAAGCCATGGACCTTTGGTATATTGCAGGTTTACTTTTGGGAATCCTTTTAAAATAGTAAGAATCGGTTGACGAATGGCAGAATTTGTGTTATACTGAACTTGTTATTGCAGATTGACTGTTACTTTTTTGAAAAAAAGGAGAATTAAAAATATGTTAAAAGGAATTCCGAAAATTTTATCCCCCGAATTATTAAAAATTTTAATGGAAATGGGGCATGGCGACGAAATCGTGATCGGTGACGGTAACTTCCCCGGTGCCAGAATCGGCGACAAATTGGTTCGTCTGGACGGACACGACGTTCCCGAAATTTTAGAAGCCATTTTAAAACTCTTTCCCTTAGATACCTATGCGGCTCCTGTTTATTTGATGGAAAAGGTACCCGGTGATACGGTGGAAACTCCCATTTGGGATACCTACAAAGAAATTGTGGGCAAATATACTGACGCTCCCATTGAATTTGTAGAACGTTATGCTTTCTATGAAAGGGCAGAAAAAGCTTATGCTGTCATTATGAGCGGTGAAAGTGCTCTGTATGCTAACATCATCTTAAAAAAAGGTGTTGTAACCGAATAATATAAGAAAATAGCGGAGGCCATTGTTCTCTGCTATTTTTTGGTTTTTATCACTGTTTGAATATCCCGTACGGAAGGGGAGGAACTACTATGAAAAAAGAAAAAATATGGTTGGCAAGTGTTGTGATTGTACTAATGAGTGCGATTTTGTTGACCGGCGTTTTCGGTCGTATCGGTTACGAAAGTAAAAATCACTACGCTTTTCTGTCTGTCAATATGGAAAATCTGACGGCTAATGAAAAAAATAATGAAGAATCCTTAGCGGTTCTTCATGATGCAGGAGCTCGTGTAGTTACAGTAAAACCGTTGACAATCAAAGGTTTGCAAGAAGCAGGCAGACTGGAGCTTATATCTTATTCTTCGTTATCCATTAATCAGGATGCCATTTCTCAGGAAATCAGCACAGCATTAGGCGACTACCCGATGCAGAAGGACAACTTGATTGCGGTGTGCAGGGATGTCGCTTTGGGAGAGTTTTTAAACGCAGAGCTTTCCTATCGTTACACCAATTACAGAGCCACCCTTCTTGCGGATGGACAAACCCGTATCTTTGCATTTCAAAATCTGACTGCAGAAAACGACCTGATTGCAGGATATGATTATGGAGAATTATTGCTCATTCAGAATTCCGGGATGAAAGCGGCGATTGAATATCCGTCTTACACCTTCGAAAATCCTGTGTATGCGCAGTATTTCAAACAGCTTTTGAACTATAACGGTATCTCGTTTGTCGTTGTAAGAGAGAATCCTTATGATAACAAACAGCCTCTTTCCGAGGAGATGAAATCTGCAATTCGTTCTTTGGACTTTACGTTGGTAGTTTGGGAAACAGAGAATCAAATCGGAAATGAAAAACCGTATTTGTATGACGAACTGGTGCAACTAAAGAAATATAATACCATTCGTGGCTTCAATATTGATAAATCAGATTTGGATGATACCACCAATTATCGTTACCGTTATTATCAATGGCACAATTCATTATTGGAGCGAAACACCCATTTTATTAATGTGAATCTTTTGGAAAATCCGAACATGGATAAGGATTCTAATTTTTCTTTGACGGTAAATGCCGTTTCTGATTTTGTTGCTTCACATTCCGATTATCAGTTCCCGATGGGACGGGAGGACATAGCATATCCGTATCCTATCAATACTGTAACGATGGCGGGCGGGGTGTTGGCACTGAGCCTTTTGTACTTATACCTTTTGCTTCTGTTCAAACAGACACCGAAGTTCTACACAGAAATTTATTTTGGATTGGTGATGTTATCGGTTATTTTGTCTTATGCATTTGCAGAAGCGTTTGCTATGGTTTATGTTCTTTTCATCACGGTCTTTTCCGTTTCATTGTTAACAGCGGTGCTGTTTTATTTGGATCGCCATCAAAGCGGTTACAAAAAACTTCTTTGGATGTTGCTATCATGGTTTAGTATCATTCTTTGTTCGATTGTCGGGCTGACTGCTTTACTGGGAGGTATGGATTGCTATCTGGCAAGTCGTTCTTTCCACGGTGCTTGCTTTAGCTTGATACTTCCTGTTATCACAACAGTTATCAATGCGTATGTGATTTACTATCACGATAGTGTTTCTGTCAAAGAACTTCCGAAAACAGTATGGAATTGGTGCAAAACAAGCAATCTGTGGATTTTGGTTCCTGTGAGTGTTGTTGTGGTAGGGTGCCTGGTTTATTATTTAATCCGAAGCGGCAACACAGAGTTGTTATTGCCTTATGAAGATGCTTTTAGAAAATGGTTGACAGATGTATTCTATGTTCGTCCCCGTTTTAAAGAGTTTTTAATTGGATATCCGGCATTTGCCTTGTTCTTATATCTGGCAGTTACCGGTGGGAACAATCAATGGAAGATTCTTTTCGGATGTATCGGAACCATACTTTTTGCATCCATTTTAAATACTTTTTGCCATGCATCCACCGCTGTTTTGATTAGTCTTTGGCGTGTTGGAAACGGACTGTTAGCAGGACTTTTGGTTTCGTTGGTTGTTGTGGGGCTTACTCTGTTGATTCAGCGTGTGATTTTGCCGCAACTTAAGAAAATGGGCGAATCAAAAGGGCAGAAGTAGGCAATAGTATTGCGCATTAGAAAGGAACTGTTTTCCATGAAAAAAGTATTGAAATTTGAATGGCTGATTTCTATCATTGCGATTCCGATTTTGTGGTTTTTATTTTCAAAATCGGCTACCTTTGTGTATGATTTGATTGGAATAGAACTGATAAAAGCGGATTGCATTGTCGCTGTGGCAGTCTCTGAACTTCTGGTTGTGGTTTTTCGGGAAAAAATCGCAGCTTATTTGCAGTTTGAAATCAAACAAAAAGCAATCGTTTTTCTTCTTGTTTTATCGTTTTTCTTGACGATTCTTTTTCCGGGTGTCTTTCTGCGTGGCTGTATGGCAGGCGGAGATATCTTATGCTACATTGGTGCTGCATTGTTATTTGGAGCTTTTTTGATATTGTTATTTGAAAATTTCAAATATCTTTTTTCAAGAGCAAAAACCGTTTGTGTTTCCAAAAAAAATATCATATTTGCAGGGGCGGTTCTGGTTGCCATCAATTTGGCGGCGGTGTTATACTGTAGCTTTTTAAAGAAGATTTTCACTTGGGATAATGCCGGCTATTTTACCAATGTTCATCAGTTTGATGCAATGTTTCCTTGGCCGTCTTATTGGAAAGCGGTTTATCAGTCTGTTTTTGAAACCGACTATAATTATGTGATTATGATACCTGCAAGTTTCATGTGCAAATTGTTTGGCAAATCCAGACTTGTCTTTGTGCTGTCCATCATCAATTTTTATGTGTATCCGATTTTGATGTTGGTTTATCTTTGCGGAAAACGATACTTCCACTTAAGCAACTGGAAAATTATTTGCGTGTATTTGTGCCTTCCGTTTTTAATATTTGCCGCAAATACGGGTTTTATTGATGTAGGCGGTATTGTTCCCATATTATTGGCATTGATATTGTACTATTTCGGACGAGGCGAAAAACATTCCATTCTCATTGGTGTTTTGTTGGCACTTGCCATCTATATGAGACGGTGGTATTCCTTTTTTGCCCTGAGTTTTGTGGTTACCGTATTTTTGCACGGCATTACCCGAAAAAACATCCGATGCTTTTTGGAAATCTTGGGTTCTTTTGCATTTGTTTTGCTGTTCTTTACTCAGGATTTTGTCAGCGGCAAATTGTTAGCCGATTATCGCTATATCTATTCTGCTTACAACCTGGGAATCCGCACAGATGTGATGATTTTCACCCGATATTACGGAGTCTTGATGAGCTGTGGCATTTGTTTGTTTGTTGTCGGTAAGCAAATATACAACCGAAAAAAACTTCAAATTGAAACCTTTGTTTTGTTTCAGGCAATGGTTATGTTTTCTCTTTTTGTTAGCGTGCAGACTCACGGACAGCAACATCTTTCCTTATACATACCTGCGTTTTTCATTTTGTTGTTGTCTTTTATGGAATGTGTGAACAAAAAATATGCCATCATAGCGGTGGCATCGGTTTCAGCCTTTCAATCAGTCAATACCTTGATTCCAAGAGTACAACCAACTTCCATTGGCGAAATCAAACGTGCGGCAATCACTCCCAATTTTTCCAATTATCCTCCCGTAGATTACAATGTGGAAAATATTTTGGAAATTACAAAATATATGGATCAACAAATCGGAGAACATGGCAAAAGCGTATGTTTTCTGTCATCTTCTTTAAATCTTAATTATGAAACTTTAAAAAATGCAGAAGTTTCTGTTTCGGTGAAAAAGCCGTCGCAAATTGACCGAGCTTCTTATTACTACAGTATTTCTGATGTGGATAAACGAGACGGTTTGTCGGAGCGTCTGTTTCAAACCGATTATATTTTAGTTCCTTCCACTCTTCAGATTCATCTTGCAGAAGAAGAACAACGGGTTATTTCGGTACCTTATTATGAAATTATCAATCAGACAGGCATCGGAACCGCCTACCGAAAAGAAACTGTTTCTTTCTCTTTGGCGGACGGCACCGAAATCTTCTTATATCGCAGAACAAGAGAGATTACCCGTGAGGAAATTAAAGCAGTAAAAGAACAGATTTTTAACTCCGAATTGGCGCAATAAGATAAGAGAATCATCTGATCCTTCAGAAAGTTTTAATCCTGACTTGACACGTGCGTTGCGAAGCAACGCAACTAAGTTTGCCTGCGGCAAGTGAAGTTATCTTGCGATAGTGAAGTTTAACAAGTTAAGTGAAGTTCTGCCTTACGGCAGAGTAGCAAACTTAACTTCACTTTTGCAAAAGCAAAAACTTCACTGTGATAACAACTTCACTTTGAACTTTCAGTTCAAAACTTCACAAAAAAAGTCGGTGTTAACTGAATTTTTATTCCGGTCTTGACACGAGTATTGATTTGTTGGGCTGCTTTTCGTTAAAATGACCGTATTTATACGAATGTTACTAATCGTATCATGTGTGTGACGTGATGTTTCTTTATATTTTTTATGTCTTTTGATACTATTAATTAGCCATAAGGTAAAAATAGAGGAAAGGACATTTTTAAATGAAAAGGAATGGAAAAAAAGTGTTATTTTTGGGAAGTATGTTAGTTGTGACATTTGTGGTTTGGACTGCACTGATACAGATAGTAGATGTACAACCCATCGGACAAAATGGAACAGATATAGGTTTCGCATCATTTAACAGTTGGTTTCACAAATTGACAGGAGTGCATATGACAATCTATACCATCACAGATTGGCTGGGGTTGATACCCATATTAGTTTGTATGATATTTGGTGGAATTGGGGTTGTCCAGTTAGTTAAGAGAAAAAGTCTGTTTAAGGTGGATTGTGATATTATATTCTTGGGGATATATTACGTCATAGTAGTATTTGGTTACCTTATTTTTGAAATGATTCCAATCAATTATAGACCAATCTTGATTGAAGGATTTATGGAAGCTTCGTACCCATCATCAACAACATTGCTTGTATTAAGTGTTATGCCAACGCTTGTTTTTCAAACTAATCAGAGATTAGAAAATATGACGGTAAAAAAAGCCGTCTGCATTTCAATAAGCATTTTTTCTGCATTTATGGTGATAGGAAGATTGATTTCGGGCGTTCATTGGTTTACGGATATTGTAGGTTCTATTTTGTTTAGTTCAGGATTATTTTACATTTACAAATCGGCTGTTTTGTTGTGTTACAAAGAAGAAAATTAAGTTGGAGGTTCTGCCATGGAATTTCATGAAAAACTTCAAGAACTTAGAAAGAATAGAGGACTTACGCAGGAAGAATTAGCAGAGGCTTTATATATATCCAGAACTGCCATTTCAAAATGGGAATCAGGAAGAGGATACCCAAGTATTGACTCATTAAAAGGAATATCAAATTATTTTTCAGTATCAATTGACGAATTGCTATCAGGTGAGAAACTACTTTCTATTGCAGAAGAAGAAAATAAATTCAACATTAAAACTATATATAATTTGCTGTTTGGAATTGTGGATGTATGTTCTTTTATGCTCATCCTGTTGCCACTTTATCCGAATACTGTAGATGGATTTGTGTATTCGGTAAATTTGTTAGCGTATGTAGAAACGACATCGTTTAATCGGTTAATCTACTGGGTTTTAGTTTTTTCACTTATAGCGAGCGGTGTTGTGAAAATATTTATGGCAAATTTCAAAATTGAAAAAGGTCATAAAATGACGACGGGTATTTCAATCCTATTAAGTATTTTAATGGTGCTATTTTTGGCGATGACACGGGAAGCGTATGCGATCGTGTTGGTATTTATGTTGCTACTGATAAAAGGCGTACTTCTTTTAAAGTATATAAAGTGATTTAAACGTTGTAATGACAAATTCAGTTTTGATGAAATGTTTTACAAAATTTAATAAAATAGTTTGCCGATTTATTATATTTACATATATCATCGGGAGCGGGAAAATTCAGTATTATTGCAGGTTTTGATGTAGGTGGCAACGCCTACATCGCCCCGAAAGCGGACAGATGTGGACATCTGTCCCTACTTACGTTGATAAGAACAAAGAGTAACTGTTCAACAGTTACTCTTTCAGACCGCTGACAAACTCGGTCTACCGCAAAAAATAAAATCAGGCAGACACTATTAGCAAGAAAATAATAAAACTAAATGATGCGAAAAATGGTGCGGTTTTCTCTCAAAAACCGCACCATTACTTGCTTTTTTTGAATTTGAACTCTAACGTACCATCGTACGCCGACGAATTCAAATTCAAAAAATATACCTTCGTTTCTCAGGGTCTACCCAGCTTGATGACTTTGTCATCAAGCTGAAAGAGTAACTGTTCAACAGTTACTCTTTTTTATGGATTCAAACTATTTCATTCGTTGGTCTAAGGCTTCGTAAATCATAATTCCGGCACAAACGGAGGCGTTTAGTGAGTTTACCTGTCCTAAGATGGGGAGGCTAACTAACGTATCACATTTTTGTTTTACGTGTTCACTCATACCGTAACCTTCGGAGCCGATCACAATGGCAAGGGGAACGGTTAAATCCGGGTCTTTATAGGACATATTGGCAGAAGCATCGGTTCCCACAATCAAAACGCCTTGCTCCTTTAATTCTAAAATGGTGGAGTTTAAGTTGGTAACTCTGGCGATTTTCATATAGTTAACCGCACCGGCAGATGCTTTATAAGCACCGCTGTTTACCCCTGCGGCACGACGTTTGGGAATAATCACACCGTCACAACCTGCACATTCGGCACTTCGTACAATGGCACCTAAGTTGTGAGTATCTTCGATACCGTCTAAAATAACCAGGAAAGGATTCTTGCCTTTATCATAGGCAGATTGCAGAATTTCTTCCACCGATACATATTTTGCCTGAGAAACCGAAGCGATTACGCCCTGGTGATTTTTCACTTCACTCATACGGTCCAGTTTTCCTTTTTCCACACGGGAAACAGGAATCTTTTTCTGGTTGGCGAGTTTTACAATCTGATATAAAATCGGGTCTTTAAAATGATTCATCACATAGATTTTGTCAATCTCGGTATCAGCTTTTAATGCTTCCAACACCGGGTTTCTGCCCTCGATTTTATCCTCGATTCTTTCGTTTTCGTTAAATTTTTTATTTGTTTCTGCCATAGTTATTTCCTCATTCCTGAATCGGACTATCGTAGATAGCCGCTTTCTCTAAATAGAATTTGGTGAAAGTGCCTTGTTCAATGTGATGACGGATATCTGCCATCAGTTCATTATAGAAATATAAATTATGCATCACACATAACCGCATTGCCAGCATTTCTTTCGCCTTGAATAAATGTCTGATGTAGGCTCTTGAAAAGTTCCGACAGGTGGGACAGTTACAGTTTTCATCAATGGGACGGTCATCCGTCTCATATTTTTTATTCATCAGATGCATAATACCGTTTTTGGTATAAATGGATGCGTGACGGGCATTTCTTGCCGGCATCACACAGTCAAAGAAGTCAACCCCTCTTGCCACCGCATTTAAAATGTTGCCGGGAGTACCAACTCCCATTAAATAACGGGGTTTATCTTGGGGCATATAGGGCATAACTGCTTCAATAATGCGATACATTTCTTCGTGGGTTTCTCCAACAGCAAGTCCGCCGATTGCATAACCGTCCAGCCCCATTTGGGCAATTTCTTTCATATGCTCCACACGGATATCTTCGTAAATGCCACCCTGGTTGATTCCAAACAAGAGCTGATTGGGGTTTACCGTATCGGGCAGGGAATTCAGACGCGCCATTTCTTTTTGACAACGCTCTAACCACCGCACTGTCATGGCGGCAGAACGTTCTACATAGCTATGGGTTGAAGGATTTTCCACACATTCGTCAAACGCCATCGCAATGGTAGAGCCTAAATTAGACTGAATCTGCATGGACTGTTCCGGTCCCATGAAAATGCGGCGTCCGTCAATGTGAGAAGCAAAGGTAACCCCTTCTTCTTGAATTTTACGAAGTTTTGCCAGTGAGAAAATCTGAAATCCGCCACTGTCGGTTAAAATGGGACGATCCCAGTTCATGAACTTGTGTAATCCGCCCATTTCTTTCACAACCTTATCACCGGGTCTTAAGTGAAGGTGATAAGTATTAGATAATTCCACCTGACAGCCGATATCTTTTAAATCTATGGCAGATACCGCACCTTTGATGGCAGCGGCAGTTCCCACATTCATAAAGACAGGAGTCTGAATGGTGCCATGAACGGTTTTAAATTCACCACGTCTGGCTTGTCCTTCTTGTTTTAATAACTGATACATAATTAAAATCCTTTATACGTTAAAACGGAATAAAATAATGTCACCGTCTTTTACTACATATTCTTTACCTTCGCTTCGTACCCAGCCTTTTTCTTTTGCAGCAACCATAGAGCCTGCTTCAATCAGTTCGTCATAACCGATAACTTCCGCACGGATAAATCCACGTTCAAAGTCGGAATGAATTTTGCCTGCCGCACCGGGAGCTTTGGTACCGTTTACAATGGTCCATGCTCTGGTTTCCATTTCGCCGGCTGTGATATAAGAGATTAAGCCAAGTAAGCTGTAGCTTGCCTGAATCAGTCTGTCAAGACCGGACTGTTCTAAGCCGAGTTCTTCTAAGAACATTGCTTTTTCTTCATCGTCAAGCTCGGAAATTTCTGCTTCAATCTGTGCAGAAACGGGGATAACACTTGCATTTTCTTTTTTTGCAAATTCATTCAAGAGTTTAAAATACTCGTTGTTTTCGCCGCCTTGTTTCAAATCTTCTTCCGAAAGATTTGCAGCATAGATTACCGGTTTTAAGGTCAGTAAAGCTAAGTCTTTTAAGAGTTCTTTATCTTCTTCGGATAAACCAACTTCACGAGCGGTTTTGCCTTGTTCCATTTCGGATTTCAAGTGTTTTAAAACATCAATTTCTGTCTGATATTTTTTGTCACCTTTTAACATTTTGGTGGCACGTTCAATTCTTCTGTCAATGGAATCCAAATCAGCAAAAATCAGCTCCATATTGATGATTTCAATATCACGGGCAGGGTCTACAGAACCTTCTACGTGCACGATGTTGGAGTTATCAAAGCATCTTACTACGTGGATAACAGCATCAACTTCACGAATGTGAGACAAGAATTTGTTACCCAGACCTTCCCCTTTGCTTGCTCCTTTTACCAAACCTGCGATATCTACAAATTCAATAATGGCAGGAATGATTTTTTTGGAGTTATACATATTGGATAACACATCCAGACGAGAGTCGGGAACGGTTACAATCCCAACGTTTGGTTCAATGGTACAGAAGGGATAGTTCTGTGCTTCTGCACCTGCTTTGGTAATCGCATTAAATAAGGTGGATTTTCCAACATTTGGAAGTCCGACTATACCAAGTTTCATATTTTTTTATATCTCCTTTTTATTAAATACTCTAACGCAGTATGACATTATATCACAATATGTCAATAAAGTCAATCGGATACGCAATTTTCATGTCAAAACTCCATATTTTTTGTTATATCTTTATCTTGTTTTTGTGTTTTGTATTTTGATTTTTCAGATTTAAAAAATAGGATGGTGCAACACCATAGTGTTTTTTAAATATAATCGACAAGGTTTCGGGGGAAGAATATCCGCATGATCTGGCTATATGGGAAACCGTCATTTCAGGGAAATTTTCTAAAAAGAATTTTGCCAGTCGGATTCTGTTTTCGTGATTGAATTTTTTTAAGGAAGAATGATACTCATTTTGAATGATATTCAGCAGTTGTCTAGAAGAAAGAAACATTTTTTTGGATATGAAAGAACTCTCAGGCGTGAAATTGTTTTTTTGGCTGCAAGCTTCGTTTAAGATGGCATCTAAATTTGCCAGTCGCAGATAATACTCGATGCTTTTATTGTACGCCTCATCCGGGAAATTGTGTTCTTGCGAAAGGTTTTCTGCAAAGTTAATAAACAAAAGTGATAAAATATTTTTTATTTTTACTTCCTTTAATTTCGGAATGTTTTGTGAATGCACGCTCAGAAGAAGCTGCACAAGATTGTCGATGATAACCGTATCAGCACTTAAATTGATTGGTGAGGCACCTTTTTTGGAAAGACTGCAAAGAAAACTGTAAAAATCCAAATCGGTTTCTATCATTTCATTTTTTTTATATGTGAACAACATTGATATACGTTTGGTAGGAACATTTTCTTTTCGATATGTTGAATGATAGGTCAGCGGAGGAATGATACAAATATCCGAACTTTTCAGACTGATGATTGAAAAATCACTTTCGATATAAAGTTCTCCGTCCACCAAAATAAACATTTCATGCATTGGGTGTTGGTGTGGGTAAGAGAGTCCGTCATTGAAAGACACAAATTGTGAAAGCGTATAGTACAGTGTGATTTCGGCATTTTCAATCAGAAAGGAAAAATGATAAATATCGTTCATAAGAGAAATCTCCAATTTCTGTTTAATTAAGTAAATTATACCGGAAGAACCGGTCAAAAGCAAGTATTTTCCAAAAATAAAAGAAAAAATCTTAATTGAAACGAAATTGTTTTCGTTTAAATATCTGTTTGTTCTATGGTAATTACAGAAAGATTTTTGTATAATATCAGTATCATCATGTGAAAAAGGGGATGCTTTATGAAAATTCAAATACTGGAAGAAGCAAAAACAATCATGAATAATCCTGACAGCAAACATAATTATTTTGCTTGGCCGACCATTGCAAAATTGCAAAATGGTGAAATTGCAGTAGGTGCCTCAGGGTATCGGTTATCGCATATTTGCCCCTTTGGAAAAGCTTGTATTTCCTATAGTAAGGACAACGGTAAAACCTATACCAGACCTGCACCTGTGATAGACAGTGTTATGGATGACAGAGATGTAGGGTTATGTACCTTTGGAAAATCCGGTTTGATTGTAACCTCTTTTACCTATAGTGTTTCAAGAGCTTTTTTACGCAAGATTATGGAAGCCGGTTGGGAACAATGCGTGAAAGGGCAAGAGAAGGAATATGTGTTATCTTATTTAGATACCATAACCGATGAGGAAGAAGAAAAATATTTGGCAACCGAATTTAAAATCAGTCGTGACTTTGGAACTACCTTTAGTGAAATTTATCACAGTCCCGTAACCTCACCCCATGGACCGATTGAATTACAGGATGGAACCATTTTGTGGGTAGGAGAGAATTATAAACAAAAGAAAATAGAAGCTCACAAGATTTTCCCTGATGGCAGTATGGAAAAAATCGGTGAAATTGAGCCGGTTTCGGAAAATGAGAAAGTATTAGGCTTTTGTGAACCCTATGCAGTTCAGCTAAAGGACGGAACCATTGTCTGTCACATCAGAATTCTGCAGGATTTTTCACTGTTTCAGTCAGTTTCAAACGACAACGGGAAAACCTGGACAAAGCCTGAAAGAATCTTGAAGCCACAAGGTGGTGCGCCATCATTTTTGATGGAACATTCATCAGGAGTTTTGGTCGGAGTATACGGATACAGAGAAAACCCCTATGGAATCAGAGTGATGTTTTCCAAAGACGGTGGTGTTACCTGGGATACGGATTATGTGCTGTACGAAACAGAAATTTCGGCAGATATCGGATATCCTTCCATCATTGAACTGGAAGATAACAGTATTCTTACGGTATTTTATGCCAAAGATAAGAAAACAAATCAAACTGTAATTATGCAGAACAGATGGAGTTTTACAGAGTAAGAGAAGGAGTAAAAAAATGAAAAAAATATTCAAAGGAATTATGCCGGCACTCATCACACCGCTCAATGAGGATGGCGTAACCGTAAACGAAACATCTACAAGAGAATTTATTGAGTTTTTAATCGGTCAGGGAGCAGATGGATTTTATATTACCGGCTCCACCGGTGAAGGACTTCTTCTTAGCGAAGAAGAAAGAAGAAAAGTTTGTGAAATTGCAGTGGATCAGGTAAAAGGAAGAAAACCGATTATCTGCCATACTGCTGCAATGAATTTTAATGAGGCGGTAAGACTTTCCAAACATGCAGAACAAACCGGTGTGGATGCAATTTCTGCACTTCCTCCTTTGTTTTTCCACTACAGAAACGAAGATATTTACAGCTATTATAAAACACTTGCAGAAAGTACCCATCTGCCGTTTATTATGTATAACCACGTTTCTGCTAACGGTGGACTCAGTGCAGAAACTGTAGCGAAGTGTTTTGAAGTGGATAATATTACCGGTGTTAAGTGGACCTTATACAATTTGTTTGATTTGATGAAACTTAAGGATATTACTCACGGTGAAATGAATATCATTAACGGTCCTGACGAAATTCTGATTTCGGGATTGGCTGCCGGAGCTGATGCCGGTATCGGAACTACATACAATGTGATGTTGCCGCAATATCTTGACATTTATAAAAACTTTACCGAAGGAAATATCGAAGAAGCAAGAAAAATTCAATATCAGGTAAACAGAGTGGTTGGAGCGATGTTAAAACACGAAGTGATTTCTGCTACCAAAGCAATGTGTACCAAACTTGGATTTCCCGCAGGAGAAGCAACCTATCCGTTAAAACAGATGGGGGAAGCGGAGCTTAATGCTTTGTACCAAGATCTTAACGATGCAGGATGGCCGTTTCAATGATAGTTGAAAAGATTTTTGTGATAGCCGCGATGGTATTTGCACTTGCGGCTGTAGCTATGAAAAAAAGTTGGCAGATTTTTGCTTTGTCGGCAATCGCAAACTTACTTACTTGCAGTAGCTTTTTTGTTTTGGGTGGCGCAGTCAGCGGAATGGTGATTTCTTTGGTTGCAGGATTGCAGTGTGTTGTGGCAACCATCTACGCAACAAAAGAGAAAGCTTTTCCATTTCTGTGGAAAGTTGTTTTCTTTGTGCTTTATACCGTCTGCGGAATATCCAATATCAAAGCGGTGTATGATGCATTACCATTTGTTGCGTCAATGCTTTGTATGTGCGCCTTATTTCAAAAGCATCCCCAAAACGTCAGGTTTCTTAATAGTATGAATTCTGTCACCTGGATTATTTATAATGCAATCGTTGGTTCAACCGCTTTATATACGCAGATACTTTTTCTGATGATGAATATTGTTACAATGATAACGTACCGAAAAAAGTGTCAGTAGGTTATGTTGATACTATAAAATTGATTGTACAAAACGATGTTTCACAATCGTAATTGATACATATTTGAGCAGAAGGAGAGTAAAAATGAGAAGTTTTTGCTCTCTTTTTTCAATATTGCGGGTACAGAAAGTAGAAGATGATGTAACTATTATGGTTGTATGTTTCTGTAAAAAGAGTTGCGATATTTCAAAAATACGATTGCAATTTTGGTGAATATTGACAGAAAAACAAGCTGGAGTGTGAATATACGACAAAAAAGAGAATTCAGTTACTTTAATTTTGCGACATGATAGTATATACTCTATTATGAATAAATTTATATGATGGGTGGATTTTAACCACATAAAAGTAATGGGGTGAGGATTATGTATAAAAAAGTTACAGCGTTTACAATTTGTTGGCTGATTTTTGTTCTGCAGTTAAATGTTTTTGCCGCAGTTGGAGATAGCGGCAGTTATGATGGTTTTAATTATAAAGTGACAAGCGACACAACTGCGATGATTACCAAATATACCGGTAGTGAATCGGAAGTAGTTGTGCCGGAGAAAATCGGTAACTACACGGTGACAACAATCGGGAATACTGCATTTCAGGATAAAAAAACAATACAGAAAATTACATTACCCAAAACGATTGTAACCATCGAAGATTACAATGTTTTCTGGTATTGCACGTCGTTAAAATCCATCAATTTACCCGATAGTCTTACATATCTGGCGGCGGGTGCATTTTCAGGATGTTCCTCGTTGGAGGAAATTGTGATACCAAATGGCATTACGAAATTATCCAAAACCTTCAGAGGATGCTCTTCTTTAAGAAAAGTTGTGATACCGGATTCCGTAACGTCTATGGATTTGGCTTGTTTTTACAACAGCGCATTAAGCGGAACTACGCTTTTAAAGAATATTGTCATTTACTGCAGTGAAGGGAGTTATGCACAGGCATTTGCCGAGGCAAACGGATTTTCTTATGTGATACAAGAACCTAAGCCGGAACCTTCTAAAAATGCATTCATGATTACCCATCGGGAAGTGACGGTAGAAGATAGTCAGCCCCAAATTGATATACAACTCAAAAATAATAACTATGAAGGTGTTGCCACAGCCTATGCAGCTGTTTATGAGGAGGTATCATCAGTTGGAGATGTATCTCAATTATACGACATCGCAAGTATGCGTATTGATATCAAGCCTGGTAATACGACGCAAATTCCGTTTACCTTTTCCAAAGATATCAAAGAGAATCTGACTTATAAAATCATTCTTTTGGATGAAGATATGAATCTTCTGTTGCACACCGTGGAACGAGCATTGGTTGACAAAAATACCGAGATAGAAAATTATCCCAAAATGAATTTGTTTGAATCGAATTCTTCCAACAGTTCCTGGGATAAGGCGGTTGCAACCGAAAATTTCGGAACTACGGGATGGGCAAATCTTGCGATTTATGATAAATATAACTATCTTCCTGCCGAAGCATATCGCAGTTTTCCCGAAATTGTTGACGAAAAAGTGACACTGGATTTTGATTTTAGTATGAGTGACTATATGGAAGATACTCGCTTTTCAGTGTTAGACGGTGAAGATGTGGTTGTTGGCTTTGTCACAAAGGGGAGCGGATTATATCTGGAACAGCCGGATGGAAGCTTGCTGTTGGTAGGTGAATACAAGCCGTATACCAATGAATCGGATGAAGATAAAAAATGTTATGTTCGTACTGAATTTGATTTGCAGGCAGGCTGCATCAATTTTGTTCGTGTGGATGGAAAAGTAGTTTGCGAAAATCTTCCGCTGACCAAAGAGTCTAATCGTGTTGACGGATTTGATGTTTTGACCGGAGTTTCGGCAATCGGAAGAGTGCTGAACCGTCAGGTAAGAATCAACAGTGATTATATTGTAAACGAAGATTTTACGAACAAATTCGGTGTGTTACCTCAGGATTGGACATACCAAATGAGTGGAAGTACCACATCTGCGTACGAAATCAATTCGCGTGTTCCGGACCGCTTCAGTGTTAAAGTGGATACCACAAACGGAGATTTCAAAGCAGTTAAAAAATTTCAGCAAGTAACTGGAAATCCTGTGTTTGAAATTATGACATTGCAACCCCAAAAGAGAGAGGGACTGGCGTTTTTTCTGAAGAGCGGAGACAAATCGGTGCTTGAAATATCTGCAAACGGAGAAAAATTTGTGCTGAAAACAGATGAGCACCAGGAAGAGTTCTATCAGTATCAGGCAAATGTCTGGTATGGTTTAAAAGCAGAGGTTGATTTAGTAAATTCCAAAGTGAATATTTATGTCAATAACAAAAAAATGTTATCTGACATTGCCATTGATTCTGAGGATTATCAAATTGATAGTATTGAAATTTTTGCATCCCAAGACATTAAAAATTTTGTGTATGATGATGTGAAACTGTATCACAAAAGAATTCTGCCCTCTGATTATGTGCCGCAGCCTGTGAAACCCACAAAATCTACCGACTATGTGGTGGGAATGCAGGTGTGTAATCTTTGGACAGAAGGGCAATACAACAAAAGTTGGGATTCTATAAAATCTGCTCCGAACAGATTGCCTGCCTTTGGTTCTTATGATGAAGGCAATCCCGAAATGAATGATTGGGAAATCAAATGGCTCTCGGAGCACGGTATTGACTTTGAGTGGATTTGGGCATATCCCAATATCAAATATTCCACCCAAAAAGGATATCAACCCATAAAACCTAATGTGGTGCGGGAAGGTCACTATATCTATGATGGTTTTATGAATGCTGAATACAGCGATATGATGCAGTTTGCCATCAGTTTTGAAAATGATTCGGCGAACTACAGCGACACGTTCAAAGATGAATTCTTTGAAGCCTACGTTCCTTATTGGATTGAGTACTATTTCAAAGATAACAGATATTTGAAGATTGACGGAAGACCTGTTTTTGGAATCTACGTGATGGATAAATTTTTGGGTATGTTTGGCACAATGGGTGTAGATGACGAAATCATTAACCAGAATATTGCCAAATTTCGTCAGATGTGTGTGGATGCAGGGGTAGGTAATCCCTACATTATCAGTCACGGTTTTGGATATACCGAAGCCACTTTCAAAAAATATTCTGTATACGATATTGATTGTATCAGCTTAGCATCCTGGCCAAAACACGAAGGTCTTACCTGGCAGAAATCCGACATCAAGCATATGGCAAAATTCAGCGATAAGTATGATATGGATTTTGTGGTAGCTGTGCAACCTCAGGTGGATTTGGCTGCCTGGGATTCACGAACAGGATTCTATTCTACGGGTTCAGAATTGTCCAATCATCTTACTTGGGTAAAAAATGAATTACCCACATTGATTACACACAACGATCTAAGTAAACAACTGATGAGCTTTCTTACCTGGAACGAGTATGGGGAAGGGCACATTATGATGCCTACAAAAAAAGACGGATTTACTTATCTGGATTCGGTAAGAAATGTGTTTGTTGGAAATAGTTCTCACGCTGATGTGATTCCCCAAGGGGAACAGGTTAAACGAATTAACCGTATGGTAGATAACGACCGCTTGGTGACAACTGTTCGTGAAAATCCCATTCCCAATATGCCGGAGGACACTAATGTATTGAGCGTTAAAAAAGGATGGTATTTTTCATCCGCATCTGATTATGATGATTGGAGCGGAACCTCCACCGCTACCATTGCCCATACAAATGGAAAATTGATTGTTTCACCCACTTCCAATGAGCCGGTCATCACACTGACGGACATTGGAGAATTGGATCTATATGATGTGACTTATGTGAAAGTCAGGATGAAAGGGAACACCACATCCTGCGGGGGCAACATCAAGTGGACCACCGATATAGATAACACTTTTGATGATATTAAGCGAACTTACTTATATACACCTGTTGCCACAGCAACCACGATGCAGGATTATTATATCCCCATTGGTCAGAGTGTGAAGCGTATAGGAAAATTAACCGGATTGCAACTGACTCCGGGATTGATTTTAGATTCTACCCAGAAGTTTGAAATTGAATCCATTGAACTTTTAAGGGATAGCCGTATCACCAATGATGCAAAAATTGTATGTGGAACCAAAACCGTTCCGATGCAGGATGTACCGGTGTATCAGAATGAAACTCTCATGGTTCCGCTCAGAGAAATTGCGGATGTTGTTGGAGGAACTGTTCATTGGTACGCTCACAATAACAGTTATGTGCTATATCACTCATTACCTCTGCCTGTCATTTTTGAGCCGGGCAATCGGGTAGCAACGAGAGGCGGTGTTTCTGTGATGTTACCGGAGGCACCCTATTGCGTAAGCGATAAAATTAACGATACCGTTTATGTACCGCAAAGCTTACTTGAGGATGCGTTGCAGATTAAACTGGAGTGGCAACCCGAAAATCAGTCTTTGGTGATATACACTGATTGTAAAACAGTACAGATGCCACCAAACTGTGAGATTGTAAAGGCAGATTATTTGACCGACACCACCACCCGCACTACGGGCTATTGTACCATTTACAGCAACACCAGAAGCCTAAAAGCAAGAGCTTATGGTGTAACTCCTTACATTACGTTTCGAAAATACTTTTCAGGAATTGCAACTTCTGAGATTGATTACATTTGTGCGAAAATGTTTAGTGCGGTGGATTCTTCTCTGTGCATTAAATATACTTTGGGAAGTTCAACTTCCATCAGCAACAATTACGCCTCCGAATTGTATGAAATCAAACGTGGTGAGAATATCCTTTGTATCCCGGTGTCGGAGTTGAAAGGTTGGCGGGAGGATACGCTGAATATTTTAAGAATTGAACCATTAAAAACTCAGGGCGAATTTGAACTTTCGTATGTGGCTCTGGTGAAACAACAGAATAATTGACATGAGGAAAAAATCTATGGAAAAATATGCATGGAAAGCAACCATTGCAGAGGGGAAGATTCAAGAATACGAAAAACGTCACAATGAAATCTGGCCCGAAATGATTGCCGTATTAAAATCTGCCGGAATCCGTAATTACACCATATGGAACACCGGAAATGAACTGTTTGGATACTATGAGTGTGATAGTATTGAATATGCTGCCACAGTTCAGAACAACAGCGAAGTCGTTAAAAAATGGGATGCATATATGAAGGATATCCTGATTATGGAGAAAGATCCTGTTACCGGAGCGCAACCTCTGTTAAGACAGGTTTTTTCGATGGAATAAGTTTTTTGGATGCAGAGTATGAGGTGGATATGAGAGAACAATACATTGAGTTAATGGAAACTGTTTTTTGTGCATACAGCAAGGAGCAGATTGATTCTTATATCAAAAAAACAAAAGAGAACGGACTAACCGAACACGGTTTTCCAAGATTAACTTCCAATCTCGGAATTTTAATTGCACACGGCAGAAAGCTGGAGCTAAAAAACAGATTTATTGAAATGATGGATATCTGTTGCAATGAGATACCAACGGCATTGGGCAGAAACGGTTCCAATGTGGGCAATGATTTTTCCGTGAAAGAAATCATATTCTGTTTACTTGAAATTGAAAAAGCGAATATTTTGGATAAAAAGCTTACCGATGGTTGGAGAAAATGTTTGAAAACCATTATTCCCAACGAAACATACAGTGTGATAAGTCCCAATCCACCCGAAAGAATCGGGAATTGGGCAGCCTTTGGCGCAGCAAGTGAACAAGTGAGAAAATATGCCGGTATCGGATGTGAAGACGGGTTTATTGAGAATCAGATAAAGTCCCAATTATTTTCGTTTGATTCCAACGGAATGTATCGTGACCCGGGAGAACCGATGGTGTATGATTTTGTCACAAGACTGCAGCTTGCGGTGGCGATTCATTTTGGATATCACGGTGAAAGCTACGAAGAATTGGAACAACATTTTTACAATTCTGCGGATATTACCTTAAAAATGCAGTCTGTAACCGGGGAAATGCCGTATGGCGGAAGAAGCAACCAGTTTTTGCATAACGAAACTTTTTTAGCTGCCCTTTGTGAATTTTATGCCGCTTTCTTCAAAAGAAAAGGGAATCGTGAGAAAGCGATGTTATTTCAAGGGGCTGCCAAAAAAGCGATTGATAATGTAATCGAATGGTTACAAAAAGACACCATTCATCATGTGAAAAATTATTACGATATTGATAGTAAGTTCGGTTGTGAGGGCTATGCTTATTTTGATAAGTATATGGTCACCACAGGTTCCTGGTTATATTTGGCTTATGTGTTTTCCGATAATGAAAGAACCGATTTCGGGGGTATTGGAAAAACGGAAAATGATATCTGCGAAACCTCGCCCCACTTTCATAAGATTTTTGGAAGATTCAACGATTATTTCGTGGAAATCGATACCAAAGCCGATATTCACTATGATTGCAGCGGTCTTGGCAGAGTACATAAAAAAGGTGTACCTTCCGCGATTTGTTTATCAACACCGTTTGCGAAAACGCCTAACTACTGTTTAGACATAGAAAATCCCACAAATTATGCGATTTGCGGCGGAGTGGCAAGGCCGGATGGTGTACTATACGGATTTGACGAAGATGTGGAATATGTGCTTACGAAAAAGTGCATTACCAAAGAAGCTGCTTTGATGAAATTTGTATGTAAGAAAGACACCGAGGTTTTGTTTTATCAATCTGTTATTCTCTCAGATGACGGCGTGGAAGTAATCGTGGAAGGGGAGCACCCCCTTGAAATTACATTTCCCGTGTTTCATTTTGACGGAAAAGAACATACCAATATCACAACAACCGAGAATCAAGTTAAAGTAGAGTATCAGAATTCTGTATGTGAATTTTCGGCAGATGGAATGATAAAAGACCATAAAATGGAAATTGCAAACAGAAATGGTCATTACAAAGCTTTTTCCGTATGTGGAACCGATAAGATATCTTTGAAGATAAGAATGTATGGCTGATGCCAGGAGGACAATATGAAAATTATAACAGATCAGTGGCTTGATGAGGTGTGGGAAAAAATCAACCGGAAGCTTTCCAGAGTTGCCGTCCAAAGACGCGGCACCATTCCCTACACAACACTTGGGGATGGTAAATATGATAATAAAACGGGTCGCGCAATCAGTTGGTGGACCAACGGATTTTGGCCCGGAATGATGTGGTTGATGTATGATGCAACCAAAAACGACGAATATAAAATTACAGCGGAAAATGCAGAATTGCTTTTGGATGAAGCGTTTCAATATTACGAAAGTTTGCATCACGATGTTGGATTTATGTGGCATATATCAGCCGGTGCAAACTACCGATTGACCGGGAACAGAGAGTCGTATCTTAGAAATATGTATGCGGCAAATCTTTTGGCGGGAAGATACAATTTGAAAGGTGAGTATTTAAGAGCCTGGAACGGTGCTGACCAAAAAGGCTATTCCATCATAGATTGTATGATGAATATTCCTCTTCTGTATTGGGCTTCCAAAGAAAGTGGCGATGAAAGATATCAATACATTGCAAAAAAACACGCCGATAAAGCTTTGGCACACCACGTGCGGGAAGATGGCTCCATTCATCATATTGTGGATTATCATCCCGAAACGGGTGAGGTTATGGCAGTTTATGGCGGTCAGGGCTACGGAGTTGGCTCCTCCTGGTCTCGCGGACAGGCTTGGGGCGTGTACGGCTTTACTTTGAGCTATATCCATACAAAGGAAGAGCGGTATTTAAATGCCGCGAAAAAAATCGCAAACTATTTTATTGCGGCGTGTTGTGACGATTATCTTCCCAAAAGCGATTTCAGAAGTCCCGAAGAGCCGGTTCTTTATGATGCATCGGCAGGCTTGGTTGCCGCTTGCGGGTTAATTGAATTATCAAGAGTTTTGCCGGAATACGAAAAATCTATGTATTTTAATGCAGCTTGCAGACTGATTAAAGCAATTGTAGACAAGTTTGCAGATTGGTCTGATGAAACCGATGCAATTATCACCCATTGCTCGGAGGCTTATGAAAAGCAACAGCATCTGACCTTGGTTTATGCAGATTTTTATTTGGTTGAAGCGATTAATAAATTAAAAGGATTTAACACATTTTTATGGTAAATAATTCGGCAAGGAAGTGAAAAGATTGATTGAACTTAATATATTAAATCAAAACAACGAAGTTTTACTAAGCGAAAAAGGCACCGATATTGATTGCGTGTATGCAGGCACCTATCAAGAGGGTGACAAAATTGTGATTCATAAAAAGGATACAGAGTTCTTGAGAATTCAGTTGGATGAACATATTGCGGAGAGTATTATTTTTGCACCGTCATCCGTGATTGAATTTGAAATTCCCGATAAAAACCTAAAAAGAGGCTATGTAAAGGAAGCTTTTTCGGAAAATCATCATCGTATCAGAGCTTATGAAGCAACCGAGGAAGAAGCATACGGTCTTCGTAATATTGCTCTTAATTCTCACGACAGGAGAGGGCAAAAACGGTATTATCCGCATGCTTATGCCAATCTTGTTACCCGTGAGGATGTATGCTTTTTTGAACGAAATGCAATTGATGGTATTTGTGAGAACAAAGGTCACGGAGAGTATCCCTATCATTCCTGGGCAGGCGGTGCCAGAGAGGATTTGGAATACTATATCGACTTTGGAGCCGATGTGGAAGTGGAAAGATTAGTGTTCTATCTGAGAGCAGACTTTCCCCACGATACCTATTGGAGAGCCGTTGACGTTGAGTTTGACGATAAAACCAAAGCCACAGCAAACTTTTTAAAAACTGCAGACGGACAAGAGCTCATTCTGCCCGAAGCAAAAATAACAAGAAAAATACATTTAACCAATTTTAAACAAGCAGAATTGCCCTTTTCCTGGGCGGCATTATCACAAGTAGAAGTTTACGGAAGATATATTAAGGAGGATTTCAGTAAAATGGAAATCAGAAATGCAGCAAACCCCAAAGACGTAAAACATTACGACACCGACAGATTAAGAGAAGAATTTCATATCTCCAAATTGTTCACCAAAGACAACATCAGAATGGTGTATAGCCATATTGACAGAATTATCACAGCAGGCTTAATGCCCGTTTATCAGGAATTGCAGTTGGTTGGCGGCAAAGAGCTGGCAAGCGATTATTTCCTGGAAAGAAGAGAAATGGGCTGTATCAATGTTGGCGGTAAAGGTATCATTACTGTTGACGGCACCGAATATGAAATGAATCCCAGAGACGGTATCTATATCGGTATGGGCAACAAAGAAATCAAATTCAAGAGTGTTGATACCGAAAATCCTGCAAAATTCTATGTATCTTCTTGTCCTGCACACACCACCTATCCGATTGTGAAAATTGATATCACCAAAGCAAAAAAAGTTCCTTGCGGAAGTGTGGAAGATTGTAACAAGCGAGTGATTAACCAATACATTCATCCCGAAGTAATCAAATCCTGTCAGCTGGCAATGGGCTTGACTCAGTTAGAACCCGGCTCCAACTGGAATACCATGCCTTCTCATACTCACGACAGAAGAATGGAAGTCTATATGTACTTAGATATGGGCGAAAATGATGCAGTATTTCACATGATGGGCGAACCCAATGAAACCAGACACATCATTATGCACAATGAAGAAGCAGTAATTTCTCCCAGCTGGTCTATCCATTCGGGCGTTGGCACCAAAAACTATTCTTTCATCTGGGCAATGTGCGGTGAAAATCAGGAATTTACCGATATGGACCATATTGAAACCAGAGACTTAAGATAAGAGGTTAAAAAATAATGGATAAATATATTCCCGTTGTAGTCATTAAGGAATTAGAAGAAGTAGATAAAATTTTGCCGGCATTAAAAGCAAACGGAATCAACTGTGCTGAAATTACCTTCAGAACTGCTTGTGCAAAAGAGGCGATTCAATTAGCTTGCGAAAAATATCCCGATATGAATATCGGTGCAGGTACCGTAATCAATTCCAAACAGTGTGAAGAAGCAATTGCGGCAGGTGCAAAATTTATTGTATCTCCCGGTCTTTCCATTGGAGCTGCTGAAGTATGTCAGCAACATAATATCCCATATTATCCCGGTTGTGTAACTCCCACAGAAATTATGCAGGCGTTGGAATTGGGAATTACCACAGTGAAATTCTTCCCTGCAAACATTTACGGCGGCTTAGCTG
>JAZUBQ010000027.1:0-12743 GCA_045638525.1 Clostridia bacterium | reverse complement strand
ATCGAAGGAAGTCCCGACCCCATCCGTCTGGGCGGTATTGCACAGAAGGTTGCAGAGGATTTGGAAGCAATGGTTGGCCTGGAAGCAAGAGCAACTATTTTAGGTCACATTCAGCGTGGAGGTTCTCCCTCTGCGGCAGACAGAATTCTGTCCACCCGTTACGGTGTAGCTGCTGTTGAACTTGCAATGGCAGGTAAATTCGGCAATATGGTTGCCTTAAAGGACAATCAGATGACCTACGCTTCCTTAGAAGATGTAATCGGTGCCAACAAAGCAGTTGACCCCAACGGCGAATTGGTACAAGCTGCAAAAGCCATCGGTACTTGCTTTGGCGACTAATTATTGGTTCTATAGCAAAATAGACTGCAAAAACCACGGTTCCAATTTTTGGGGTCGTGGTTTTAGAGTGTGTTATGTTAAACTGTAATGCAGAAATTGGTTGATTCTGTTGCTGATGGAATACCGCAAAAGACTTCAAATGAAATTGGATACTTTATTTTGATTTAAAAACTGTGTTCGTTTGTTGTGTTTATAATCTTTTTTGGATAATATTTTTATAATTTTTAATTGGAAAATTTGACAAGTTGCGATGTTTGTGATATAATCCGCAATATAAACTATATAGAAAATAAGTAAAAGGTGTTTTAGAATGAGTGAATTAAAACCAATCAAATTAAATCCGGCCTTTAAGGACTACCTTTGGGGTGGTGAAAAACTGCGTAGTGTATATGGTAAACAAACCGGTCTGTCTCCTTTGGCAGAAAGCTGGGAATTAAGCTGCCATCCTGATGGGTTAACTACCATTTTGGGGGGAGAATATGATGGACAGACCCTGGAAAGTTATCTGAAACAAAATCCGGAGTCTCTTGGAACACTTCGCAAAAGCGATGAACTTCCTATCTTAATCAAATTGATTGATGCTAAGGATAACTTGAGTGTGCAGGTGCATCCGGATGATGAACAAGCGAAAGCATGGGAAAACCAAAACGGCAAAACCGAAATGTGGTATGTGGTGCAGGCGGACAAGGGCGCAAAAATGACCTGCGGTATGAAGACAACCGTAACGAAAGATGATTTAGCAACCGCAATAAAAAATAATACTGTGGAAGATTTATTGGATACAGTATCTTCAAAAGCAGGAGATGTGTTCTTTGTGGAAGCAGGAACCGTTCACGCAATCGGCAAGGGAAATGTGATTGCTGAAATTCAGCAGAACAGTAATGTTACCTATCGTCTTTATGATTATAATCGTAAAGATAAAAATGGTAATACCAGAGAATTACATATCGACAAAGGGGTAAAGGCGGCAAATTGTAACGAAAGTACTCCTCGTCAGATTCCCGTATGTTCCGACGGCAGTCGTTTGCTTGGCAGTTGTGAATATTTTGCAGTCAAAGAACTGAAAATAAAAGGCAAAAAAGAACTGTTCTGTGATGAAAAAAGCTATCACGCTCTGATGGTAGTCAAGGGAAATCTTGAATTGAAAACAGAGACGGAAAGTGTGTCTGTAAATCTTGGTGAAACTGTATTTTTACCCGCTAATATGGGAGCATATACGTTAGTTGGAACTGCAACTGTGTTGCTTACAACTCATCAGCCTGATTATTATATCGGTATCGACTTGGGTGGCACCAATATTGTTGCTGCTGTTGTGGATGAAAATGGTGTTATCTATGGCAGAGCATCCTGTAAAACCAATGCTCCCAGACCCTATCAGGAAATTTTCTCCGATATGGCAGAGTGTGCAAAAGAAGCGGCTGTTGTAAGCGGTATTGATTTTAAGGATATTAAATCAGTTGGAATCGGTAGCCCCGGGGCGATTGAAAAATCTACCGGTATGATAGAGTTTTCCAATAATCTGGATTTCTATGATGTGCCGGCAGTATCTTATATGGAAAGTTTGCTCAACAAGAAAATTTATATCGAAAATGATGCCAACGCAGCTGCCTGGGGAGAATATCTGGCAGGTAGCGGTAAAGGAACCAAAAATATGGTAATGATTACACTTGGAACCGGTGTTGGCGGAGGTATCGTTGAAAACGGACGTTTGGTAACCGGAGCCTATGGCAAAGGTGCAGAATTAGGACATACGGTTATTTGCGTTGATGGCGAAAAATGTACTTGTGGCAGACGTGGATGTTTTGAAGCATATGCTTCTGCAACTGCACTGATCAGAATGACAAAAGAAGCAATGAAAGAAAATCGTGACAGCGATATGTGGCATATCGTAAACGGTAAGTTGGCAAATGTCAACGGACAAACCGCATTTTTATCGAAAGACGGAACAGGGAAGGCGGTAATTCGCCAATATTTATCGCATCTTTCTGAAGGTGTTGTCAATTTGGTAAATATCTTCCAACCGGAAATTCTTTGTATTGGCGGTGGTATCAGCAATGCCGGCGAAAAAATCTTAAAGCCTGTTCGTACTGCGATTAAAAACAAATCATATGGTAGATTCGGCAAACAACAAACTGAGGTGCAAATTGCAAAATTAGCCAATGATGCAGGTTTAATTGGTGCGGCACTATTGTGGAAAAATACCCTGTAATGATTATGTGAAAAATCGAGACATAAAGAGAAAAACAGCAACAGTAACAAGGATACTGTTGCTGTTTTTTTTATTGTGTATACAATAAGGTTCCGGAGCGCCCGATCGCAATTTTTGAATGTGTTAACAGGGCGGTTTCTTATTATGACATCGAAATCTTTTTCATGGTAAATTGAATTTAAAAAGCCTAAAAAATAAATTTTGTATTTCTTGTTTTTTAATATGTATTTTTATGGGATAATTTACCTTTTCATTATGGGGTTTTTCAACAGAAATACGGCATTGCTGTAGTTTTTTTGGTGTTTGTATCGTTTGGTGTATAAAAAAACAAAAAAATTTGTTTTTCTAAAAAAGAAAATTGTAAAGTGATAGAAAGTTTGAACAAAATGATTTAGAATTATAATGTAAAATTTGGCTGAATATAACAAGCCGAATGATTTCCCGTGGAAAATAAAAAAGAAAGGAGAATATGGTTACTCTAATTTAGGAGCCATATAACAGGGAAAATGAAAGTTTTTAAACACTTATTGGCGTTGGCACTTGTGGCGGTGATGCTTTTGGGCGCTGTAGGTTGTACCGGAGGGGAAACTTCCGACGATGGTCTGACTGAAATCAGAATGTGGACCAACAAGTCTCACAGCAAAAAAATTATGACAGAACTTGTAAACGAGTGGAATGAAACTGTCGGAAAAGAAAAAGGCATTAAATTTGTTTACGAAGTTCGTGAAGGTGACATCGGGAAAGATGTTGATGTAGCAATCGCTGCAGGCAATGCTCCCGAATTATTTGAAACCGGTAACCATGTCTTTCCCGGAAACAACCGGTCAATGTCCGATTTATTACAATCATACCAATATCATTAAACCCGGTGAACAAGGTGCGCATAAACCCTATTGTGCAAGTTATATTGAATGTAGCAATTTACCCTTATATTCTTTTGGTTACGGTCTTTCTTATTCTGATTTTGTGTATGAAGGTATCGAATTGTCCAAAAGCGAAATGTCTAAGGACGAAACCATAGAAGTAAGTGTAACAATTCATAACAACAGCGATGTTGCAGGTAAAGAAACTGTTATGATGTATCTTCGGGATATGGTTGGTTCCACAGCCAGACCGGTGCAGCAGTTGATTGCATTTCACAAAACAGAACTTGCACCGAACGAACGAAAAACAGTTAAATTCAGCGTTACTGAAGAAATGTTACGATTTTGGAATTCGGACAATCAGTTTGTTTCGGAACCCGGAGAATTTCAAATTTCTACCGGCTATGCTGATCATTTGTTGCATACAAAAAGTTTTTATTTGATGTAAGCCACTCCGTTTGGGAATGGCTCGGAAACTATATTCGGTTCAATCAAATGAAACACGCTGTATTCATTTAATCAAAACTCATTGGAAATAAAAAAATCGAATCTATCTTACGGAAGGGATTTACTGAAATATGTATCTTCAAAATTTACATACACATACCTGCTATTGCGACGGAGCTGACACGCCCGAAGAATTGGTATTGGAAGCAATTAAAAAAGGCTATTCTTCGATTGGGTTTTCCGGCCATTCTTACACAACTCTTTCACCTTTTTTTCAAGTAAAGGGTGATCCTACAGAAGAATATAAAAAAGATGTTCTTCGTGTGAAAGAAAAATACCAAGATGTAATCAAGGTCTACTTGGGATTAGAAGTTGAAATGTATGCAGATGTAGATTTAGGTGGTTACGATTATCTGCTGGGGTCTTTGCATTATCTGAAAATCGGAGAAGAGTATGTGGGCTTTGACCGTGGGGAACAAGAAGTAGAAACGGTGATCAATCGTTATTTTTCCGGCAATGGTATGGAATATGTAAAAGAATATTACAAGCAATTAGCGCTATTACCACAGTATGGCAACTTTGATATTATTGCACATTTTGATATCATAACAAAGCATGCAGATAACAGATGTTTTTTTTCGATGGATTCCAAAGAATATCTGGATGCAGCTTACGAAGCAATTCATGCATTGAAGGAGAAAATTTCTTTTTTTGAAGTGAATACAGGTGCCATAGCGAGAGGGTATCGAAAATCTGTTTATCCTTCGGAAGAAATTGTAAAAGAATTAAAACGTTGTGGATTTGGAGCTGTAGTAACAACGGATTGTCATGATAAAAAATTTCTTGATTGTTATGCAAAAGAGGCAGAACAATTTTTACAATATTGTGGATATCAGGAAAAGTATATTTTAACTGACGATGGCTTTCGGTCAGTACAGTTATAATATGGAGAGTGATATGAGTTTGTTAACAATAATTATACTGATTTTTTCGGTTTTGGGTGCAGTCGATTTCATTTTAGGGAATCGTTTTGGAATTGGAAAAGAATTTGAAAAAGCATTTATGCTTCTTGGTACCATGGCGTTATCCATGATTGGGATGATAGTAATATCTCCGGTTATTGCATCTGCGATGAGTCCGGTTTCGTCTTTTTTTTCATCCGTTTTACATATCGATCCATCAATTATTCCGGCAAGTTTATTTGCCAATGATATGGGTGGTGCACCGTTATCTGTGGAAATGGCTGAAAATGCAAGCATAGGATTATATAATGCATTGGTAGTTTCATCCATGATGGGATGCACAATTTCTTTCACAATTCCGTTTACACTCGGTATTGTAGATAAAAAACAACACAGAGAACTGTTTTTGGGGATTCTGTGCGGTCTTGTTACAATTCCGGTAGGGTGTTTTGTGGCAGGAATTATCTGCAAAATTCCGATTATAGAACTGATAAAGAATTTAATTCCGCTTGTTGTGATTTCCGGTGTGATTGCGTTCGGCTTAATCAAGGCTCAAAAAATATGTATCAACATTTTTAAAATATTTGGAGTCTTTATAAAGAGCATCATTATAATAGGTCTTTCCATAGGAGTCATCAATTTTTTATGCGGAAAAAGTGTAATTGGTGGTGTCGCACCAATAGAAGAAGGTGCCGCTGTTTGTCTGAATGCGGCGATCGTTCTTTCCGGTGCGTTTCCATTTATGTATATTGTTTCTAAACTTTTAGATAAGCCTTTGAAAAAAGTTTCTAAAAAAACAGGTATTAATGAGATATCTGTGATAAGTCTTGTTTCCACTTTGGTGACAAGTGCCACAAGTGTTGGACTTATGGATAAAATGGATCGAAAAGGTGTCGTGTTAAACGCTGCATTTGCGGTGTCCGGAGCGTTCATCGTAGGAAGTCATTTAGCGTTTACTATGGCGTTTGACAGCAGATATATCCTTCCGGTTGTAATCGGAAAACTGGTTGCCGGAGTATCGGCTGTTTTTGTGGCTCATATTGTGTATAACATTTCGGAAAATAATTAAATAATTTTATTTTGAATAAATCCCAAAACAAAACTACACAAAGAATAAACAAAAAAATGTCCTGTAACATCCAACGATGCCACAGGGCATTTTTTGTTTAAAAATATTGTTGTTTACGCTTTTAAACGATATACAGTGTCTTAAAACATGAAAGGTTAGGGGGTGAGTCAGTAAAGTTTTTTTAATATAATTTGACATTCTGATAATAGTTTGCTACAATGATAATATACTAAACGAATAGATTTTGAGGTGATTTTGTGCCGTTACAAATTATCAGACAAGATATTACCAAAATGAAAGTTGACGCCATTGTGAACACCACCAACGAAGAAATGATTGGATACAGTGGTGTTGATTTTGCTGTTCACGAAGGAGCAGGGAGGGAACTGGACATCGAATGTTCCAAGATTGCGCCTCTTGGTCTTGGGACGGCGAAAATCACTAAGGGGTACAATCTGGATGCCAAATATGTTATTCACACGTCAGGGCCTGTTTGGAAAGGCGGTTTGGCGGGTGAAAGTGTCATCTTAAAATCCTGCTATTTGGAATCTTTGAAACTGGCGGTGGAATACGGATGTACTACCGTTGCATTTCCGCTGATTTCGTCGGGTTCATATGGTTATCCCAAAAATCAGGTGTTAAAATTTGCGATACAGGTTATCACCGAATTTCTCTTTAAACACGAACTGATGGTGTATCTGTGTGTATATGATAAAACTTCTTACGAATTTAGCCGACAACTCTTCACGGAAATCTGCGACTTTCTTGCGGAAGATTCATTAACAACACATCACATGGATTGTCTGAAAGCAGTTGATACCGTTGATGATTTAAGCGGAATCTTTTGTCAAAGGAAAAGAGTAGAGTGTGCTCATGTTGATGCAATGCCTGCGATGTCTGCACCGATAGCACATCCGATTGGTAGCTTAGGAGAAAAATCCTTGGAAGAGTATATGAAAGAAATGGATAAATCCTTTGCTTTCAAGCTTTTTGACTGGATAGACGAGCGTGGTATGACTGATGTGGAATGTTATAAAAAGGCGAATATTGATAAGAAAACCTTCTCCAAAATCAAATGTAATCCTAATACATACCGTCCGTCCAAACAGACAGCCGTTGCCTTTGCGATCGCACTGAAACTGAATCTGGACGAAACGCAGGATTTGCTGTCTTCCGCAGGACTTGCCTTGTCCCAAAGCTTTACATTTGATAAAATTATCCGCTATTTTATCCAAAAAGAAATTTACGATATTTTCGAAATCAACGAAGCACTCTTTGAATTTGACCAAGTGCTTTTGGGATGCTAAATGGATTGAACGAGGTGGAAGATATGATTGATTACGGATTAAAGGATAAAGTAGCTATTGTTACGGGCGCAAATAACCCGTGGGGAATTGGTGCAAATACGGCACTTACTTTTGCTCGGGAAGGAGCGAAGGTTGTTTTGGTGTATAAGAAAATTCCAAGAGAGTTTGACATAACCAAAACCGACAAAAATGGTGCCGACAGATATTTTAAAGCCAATTCGGAAAATGCCGATGCGGTAGAATCTAAACTCCAAGAAATGGGTGCAGACTATCTGATTTTGGAAAGTGATATTTCTGACGAATCTTGTGTTAAGGACATCTATGCCAAAACGATGGAAAAGTACGGAAGGGTAGATATCCTGGTGAATAATGCCGCAGACGGCGATATGGACGGAATTGACACCATAGAGCAAATCACCCAAAATGTGATTGATGATACCTTTGCGGTCAATGTGCGTGGAAGTATTCTGATGATAAAAGAATTTATCAATCATCGTGGTGATTACGGCAGAATTATCAATCTTTCCACCGATGCATCACAGGTTTTTGCAGGACAGATTGCTTACGGTGCAAGTAAAGCCACTTTGGAAGCGTTAACTCGCAGTATTGCCCTTGAAGTAGCAAAGTATGGAGTTACCGTAAACGCAGTTGCACCGGGTCCCACTCAGACAGGATGGATTGACGAAGAATTGGAACAAGCGGTTCTTCCGTTGATTCCGATGGGAAAACTGATAGAACCCAAAGATATTGCAGAAACGATTCTGTTTTTAGCAAGCGAGCAGGCACGAATGATTACAGGGCAAGTGATTAAAGTATCAGGCGGAAAAGCATTGTAATTTGCAGTTTTTACAACGAAATTCAAAAGTCTCTCATCAAGCGACCAATTGAATAACAAAACAATGTATAATGTGATTGTAAGGTAACAAACCCGACAATCACATTATTTTTTTGGAGGTATTTACAATGGAAAAAATGAAAAACGGTATGACTGAATTGGTATTTATTTTAGACAGAAGCGGTTCTATGGCAGGACTGGAAAGCGACACCATCGGCGGATTCAATGCAATGATTGAAAAACAGAAAAAAGAAAACGGCGAATGTTATGTATCCACCGTACTCTTTGATAAGGTATCCGAAGTGTTGCACGACCGTGTGAAGCTTGAGAACATCAAACCGATGACCGACCGCGAATACACCGTCCGTGGATGTACCGCACTCATTGATGCACTTGGTGGTGCCATTCGTCACATCGGTAACATCCATAAGTATGCCAGACCCGAAGATGTTCCCGAGCATACCATGTTCATCATCACAACCGACGGAATGGAAAACGCCAGCCATCGTTACAACAGCGATCAGGTGAAAACGATGATTGAACGTCAGAAAGAAAAATACGGCTGGGAATTTCTGTTTATCGGTGCCAACATTGATGCAGTAGAAACCGCACGACGCTACGGCATCGACGAGGACAGGGCAGTAAACTACCACGCTGACCCCATGGGAACTGCTTGTCTGTATGAGAGTGTATCCAATGTGGTATGTAGTGTCAGAATGGGTTGTGATATTGACGATAACTGGAGCGACAACCTGAAAAAAGACTATCAGAGCAGAGGAAAGAAAAGATAATAGGAGGGGGATTATGATTGGCGCAATTTTAGGAGATGTAGTAGGTTCTATCTACGAATTTGATAACATCAAAACCAAAGAATTTGAACTGTTTGATAAGGAATGTTTTTTCACCGACGATTCGGTGATGACCATCGCCATAGCGGAAGCGTTAATGCGTGAAAAACAAATCACCAAAGATAATATTGAAGAATTCAAAGAAAACCTGATGACGGTGATGCACGAGATTGGTGTGTTCTATCCCAATTGCGGATACGGCGGACGTTTTTTGTTTTGGATTCTTAACAAGCAAAGAAAACCGTATAACAGTTTTGGCAACGGTTCCGCAATGCGAGTTTCGGCTGTTGGGTGGTATGCAAAAACTTTGGAGGAAGCAGAACTCATTGCCCAAGCAACTGCTGAGGTATCTCATAATCATCCCGAAGGAATTAAAGGTGCTGTAGCCACAGCAGGAGCCGTTTTTCTTGCACGAACAGGTGCAACTGTGGATGAGATTAAAAAATACATCCTGAAGCATTATACGATTGATTTCACTCTGGATGAAATCCGACCCATCTATCAGTTTAATGAAACCTGTCAGGAAACTGTTCCACAAGCGATGCAAGCCTTTTTTGAATCCACAAGTTTTGAAGATGCCATCCGAAACGCAATCTCAATCGGTGGCGACAGCGATACCTTAGCAGCCATCACAGGCGCAGTAGCAGAAGCCTACTACGGCATTCCCGACGATTTAAAAGAAACGACGCTGTCCTATCTCGACGATAGATTACTGAATATCACCAAACGATTTCGTGATAAATATTTAGTAAATTAATGAAAAACGGCAATAGAGATACTATTGCCGTTTTTAGGATGGTATTCGTTAATATGCCACATTTTTACTGCTGCTTTTTGTGAGTATTTGAATGACAATTTTTCGACAAAAAATTGACTTTCCAATAACATTTTGATATAATGACATTTGTATTATTATAAGTATTTATTACTCGTAAGAATGAGAGAATACTTCAAAGAAACCGTTGAATGTTTGAAAAATTCAGGGATTGAGTTAATGTAAATAGAAATGAAATTGAGGAGAAGGACAAATGAAATTAGGTAAATTACAAGAAATAGATATTAGACAAGTATGGGAACATGAACAATATGACTTTTCCAAATGGCTTGCAGGAGAAGAAAATATTCAAGAGTTAGGCGATGCTTTAAATTTATCATTAACCGATGTGGAAACAGAAAAATTTGTTGGCAATTATCGTTGTGATATACTTTGTAAAGACGAATTAACCGGAAAAGTTGTTTTGATTGAGAACCAACTTGAAGCCACTAACCACGACCACCTTGGGAAAATAATCACATACGCCTCTGGTCTTGATGCATCAGTGGTTGTATGGATTGTTGCTTCTGCACGCCAAGAGCATGCAAGTGCTATTGAATGGCTTAACAAACACACCGATGATGATTTGTCATTTTTCTTAGTAGAGGTTCATGCGTATAAAATCGGAGATTCAGATCCTGCGCCTCAGTTTAAGATTATAGAACAACCTAATGATTTCGCTAAAAGTGTAAAATCAATTTCTAAAAACTCTGACTTAAATGATTCTGAAAGAAATCGTTTGGAATTTTGGACACAATTAAATGAGATTTTGGAAGAACGCGGAAAGCCTTTTAATAAGCGAAAGGCAAGTACTGATCATTGGTATTCAATAGCAATGGGAACCTCAGAATGTCATTTATCTATTGATCTTGTAAATAAAGAACATAAAATCCGAGTTGGCGTTTGGATTCCGGATAATAAGGAATTGTTCGATCATCTTTATTCTCATAAAGATGAAATCGAAAATTCGTGTGGGCGTGAGTTAATATGGGATAGACTTGATAATAAAAAGGCATCTTCAATTTGCACATATATTTCGGGATTAGATTTTGATGATCATTCCAACTATTCGGAGTTGATAAATACATCTATAAATTTAGTATTGAGTTTGCGAAAGTCCTTTGTGCCTTTTATAAAAGCATTTTTATAAAATAGGTGGAAAACGTTTATGCTTAACTTTACTTGTTACCCAAAATGCTTGCCATTATGCTGTTGTGTGAAACGGCAATCTTGTTGGGAATTGAGTGGAAGAATGTGAATTCAGAGAGTGGAGAAATCAAAATATGCGCCACCGGAACCAGTGTATCGAAAGAAACGGTGGAGTGTAGTACCAAGACTTACAGCGGCACACAGATTACAGAACGGACATATGTTCACGCCAAGAGAGATTTGAATCGAGGGACACGTGATTCGTTTCAAAAATCTGTGTTTCAGGAGTAACATGTTCAAAAAAGTTGAGGCAAGGCAAGAAAAAAGCCCGTAACCCTTGCGGTTACAGGCTTTTGGGTGGCAGGGGCAGAGCGAACCGTGCCATATCCACGACATGATGTTGACTGGTAATAATAGTGCAATATCAAAGGATTTTGAGACGATTTATCCTTGTGACAAACAGATAAGAAAAAACCAGGAATTCCTGGTTTTTTCTTGTTTACAAAAGTAATTATTGACTTCTTGTTTATTTTTCTGATTTTTTATTATTTTTTGATATGTTTTTTTTGCTGTTCTCTGATTTTTCGTTTTCTTCGTTTTCCTGTAATTTCTTTTTTAATTCTGGAGTCAACATACCTTTGCACATCGACATAGATGAACTTATTTCAACACGTTGCATTTGATTCACCTCGCTTTCTATTATCTATGTTAATACCAATAGTATTATAGATTGTTGGATTTGTCAATGGCTTTCAAAGAATTTTAGAAATTATCGACGAGGCCAATATAAAAAAGCTAAACAAAAAACAGAATAGCAAAATTGATTTTCTGCTATTCTGTTTTTTGGGTTGTTTGGTTTATTTATCACATTTGCAATTGTTCATATCATTCATATAAAACTTTTTCGGTTCACATTCACCGTTCTGAATCCGGTTTAACACTTCACCGAAATTAGTAATTTAAGGAAAGCACCGTAATCTCTTCGGTATCAAGGAATTACGGTGCTTTTAATCTGTTTGGATTTTTGCTTTTTTTGTTATGATTTATAACGATTGTAAATGATTTATGGCATATTGTTTGTGAAAATTTATTAGTGTACTAAATTGGATTATTCGGGTTGGTTTTCCTGCGGATTATAGGGCAACCTAATGGCAACAATTGTTTCTACATTGGAAATCGATGCAATTGACAATCCGTAATCATCTCCGTATACATGAAAACATTCCAAGGAAGTACTTTCTGATAAAATTCAATTGACTGATCCTAAGGATGATTTTGAAGTCAACCGGGATTTAAGAATTGAGCTGTATGATGTGATACAAAAAACGAAGGGAGATGTTTCTCCCTCCGTTTCGTTTGGTATTGATGCATTGTTGCTTATGAATGACGGTTACACCGCCAAAGAAATAGGTGCACGCTTCGGCAAAACAGCACATACCGTTACTGCATTGGTATCCAAGGCGAAACAGCATTTGAGGATGGTGTATGAGATGTCATTACAGTAGATCTTTTATACATTTAAGCTATAAAATAAAGAGAGCAATATAGTTCATATCTATATTACTCTCTTTGTTTGGAAGAGCCGAATGGTTTAGATGCCACTATTTATTTGACAAATTTACACTCCCAGCTTCCTGTTATGTGCAGTGGTGCATCAGCTTTCGAAAGACCATACATCTTTTTAATTACAATTGTATATTCTTCGCCTGATTTGAGCTTTGCATCATTCATGGAAAGGTTGACTAATACCTTACCGTCATTAACAGTTCCTTTATCTCCATCTTCTGCAGAAACTTTAGTTTTAATGACTTCTTTATTGTTGCTATCTAATATTTTGTATTCCGAAACTGCAACTTCCTGAATATAAGGGAAAGGTGCTTCTGTTGGGTTTTCAAAGGTTA
>JAZUBQ010000026.1:0-2300 GCA_045638525.1 Clostridia bacterium | reverse complement strand
TAGGTAATTGCGAAACCCACTGATGTTCGTTCGCAATCCTGATTAAAGATAAGGTAGAATTCGTGCAATGCATGAATTCTGGAATAAAAATTGGTCAATTCGGCTTTTAGGCGCACTTAAATAAGCCATTCGCATTTATTTCGTTGGAAGGTCTTATGCTATGAGAGGCTTTAGACTACGGATGTATTCATGATGTTGAATTTTATTTGCAAGAAGAACAGTTATTAACTGAGTGATTCCAGAAAGAATTAAATCAGCATGAAGCGTTTTCTTGTTTTGTGTACGACGACCAGCAAGACACAGATTTTCCTTGATGTGATTGATGTCACGTTCCACTGCGGTTCGTATTTTGTAAGTATTGTCCCAATCCTCCGTTCCTCGGATTGTTCCGGGATAAGCACGAAGATTTTTTTCGGGATATATGTAAACCATACGTCCGCATTTGGAAGAAGTACATGGATTTTCACAGTTACACACGCGATGAGATTTGTGGGTAGTTCTGTCATAAACCCATGTCACTTTTGGACACACAAATTTGTAACGGGTTACTCCGCTTCTGAGTTTTGATGTACCTTCCTGTTTCATGGTAAGTGTTGTATCATGTGGACAGCAGGGAATTCCGTTTTCGTTTATGGTATAATCCTTATTTTCTAAATGAGCTCTTGCATTTAAAGGAATATAGGCTTTTGAAAAATGACGGTCTTTTCCAAATGTATCGCCAGAGAGTAAATCTTTGTAGAGACCAACACTGTCAAAGGCAGCATCACCCAGGAAAGTTTTCGGATGGATGAGAGGATGTTTCTGAAAAAAATCGGCTAAAGTCGGGATAAGAAGTCTTGCATCATGAACAGATTTATCCTCATCAGGGGAATCGGACTTTTTGTCTATGGTAATTTCAGGATGTTTCTGAAAGAAATCCTTATCATAAAAAGCCAGATGGCGGATAATGCCAAGTCCATTGGTGACAATACCGAATTTATAGGCATAACAGAAATGTCCATTGATATAAAGCTGTTTGATTTCAGAGTTGGAAGAAGCATGGGAAGGCATGGAACCATAGGCAGCTTTATAAGGGTCAAATGATGAATCAAACCCATTTGACTTAGCATAAGCTTTAAGTTGTTTGATAATGCGGTTTGCGTATTTCGGATTATTTTCGGTAACAAAAGCTTCAATGCCGGAAGAGTCAAAAATAGTCATGTCGGCTTTGGCAGAGTCGATAGCCTGACAGATAGGTTCGGTAAGGTCAACGAGGTTATCAAAAACAATCTGAAGCTCTTCCAGGAAATCCTGTTTAAAACGAGTGATTTTGGAAGCATCAGGGACTTTGTCAAAGCCACAAAATTCACGAAGAGGCTTTGAATAGTGAAGAAAAGTAAGAAGAAGCTCATCGGTAGGGATAGAGAAAATACGCTGGATAATCAAAGCCCATAAAAAGGCATGTAAAGGGTATTTCCGTTTCCTGCCTGTGGAAGCATAAAAATGCTTTCGGAAAGAAAACGGAATAATTTCATCTATGTTGATATGTTGTTCTAATAGAGAAAGAAATGCAGGTTTGTCATTTTCGAATTTTTCGAAACAATCTGTAAAAAAATCATTTAAAGAAAGCTGTTTATATGGTATCATAAGTATCAGAGTAACTCCTTTCTTGGGTGATGGTTTTTAGTTTCTAGTCAACTCTATTATACCATATCCAGTGAGGAGTTATTTTATTTTTTAAACAAAAATATCCCGTATTTATGCGGGTTTTGGCGTTTCGCAAACGCCTAACTAAAAAAGAAAGAGAGGTAGTAGTTGAATCATGTTAGAAGTAAAAAACCTTATAAAGAAATATCCAAAAACAACCGCAGTAAATGATATGAGTTTTACGATTAAAGACGGAGAGATAGGCGTGTTGTTGGGACCAAACGGAGCAGGAAAGAGTACCATCATCAAAAGTGCTGCAGGATTATTGACGCATGAAGGAGAAGTAAAGGTAAATGGAAAGGATGCAGGAACTCTGGAAGCAAAGAAAGAATTTGCCTATATCCCGGAACTTCCATCGTTGTATGATGATTTAACGGTACGTGAGCATTTGGATTTTATCGCAAAGGCATATAAATTACCAGATACTTACAGAAAAGAAGCAGAGGAACTTTTAGAAGCATTTGAAATGACAGATAAAGCGGACCGTTTGGGAACGGAGCTGTCAAAAGGAATGATGCAGAAAACAAGTATCTGTATGGCATTGATTACGAAACCGTCCTGTATTTTGGTGGATGAGCCGATGGTTGGACTTGACCCGAAGGCTATTCGTAAGT
>JAZUBQ010000025.1:0-65199 GCA_045638525.1 Clostridia bacterium | reverse complement strand
ACCGATACTAATAGTTCGAGGACTTGACCAGAGCATAGAAGATATGCAAGACAAGTGATACAAGGAAACAAAGTTACAGAATTTACTATCCAAGCAGAATTCGTATTATTCGGTTTTGAAGGTACAAGCACAAAGAAGTGCGAAGCACCTTTAACCATACCGGTGACCAGCGGAGAGGCTCCACCCGTTCCCATCCCGAACACGGAAGTTAAGCTCTCATGCATCGAAAATACTTGGCGGGAGACTGCCCGGGAAGATAGATAGTTGCCGGTTTTAACAAGAAAGCCACCCTAAAGGTGGCTTTTTTGCGTTATATGGTAAAAATTAGCCAGAACGGATGAACTTCATCACTCGGCGTACCTATGTACGCCTTCGGATAACCCCTTCGGGTTCAGTTTCTCCGTTCTGTTCTCATTTTTCCTCGTATAATATTTTGATAAGGTGAAGATGTTTTTCAAACAATGTTGGAAATGCCATTGTAGGGGCGATTTACGAAAAAAAGTCCATATCTTTTGTAATGGGATTCTTATCCGTATGGTGTAGGGTGTTATATCGGCAACCGCCTACAAATATTGTTGACAATTTTCGACAGATATGGTATCATAAAAAAGTTGAAATTATGGGAGGAAGTGAGAAATATGGCAAAAAGAAAATCAAGTGGTAAGCAAGGGCTTATTTGGCTGGGGATTGCACTTTTATTAAGTTTTTTAACCACCAAGTTTCCCAAAGAAGCTCCTAAAACTCCCGAACTTGTCAGTGATGAAATGGCGGTTGTTTATGTGGATACCGGCAATTCCGATTCCATCGTGATTCATTTTCCCGATGGGCGTACCATGCTGATTGATGCTGGGAAACCCGACGATTTTCAAGCAATTTCCGACGTTTTGGGCAGTTTTAATGAAGATACCATTGATTATGCCATCATCACCCATCAGCACGATGACCATATTGGTTCGTTCCCCGAAATTTTAGAAAATTATAAGGTAAAAACCGTTTATATGCCGGAATCTCCCATCACCAATTCGCCAACTGAGGAATCGATGGAGTTAATCGAAGAACTTGACATCCCCTTGATTGACATCGAAAAGGGAGTTGTGGTGTGTGACGGTGAAATCAGAGCCGAATTTTTATCTCCTATGTATGAAACCTATGGGGATAAAAACGACTATAGTGGCGTGTTACATTTGACCTACAAAGACCAAAGCTTTCTCTTTATGGGAGATGCCACCACCGATGTGGAAAACGATATGCTCGCCAAGAAGATTGTGCCACATGCTGATGTGTTAAAAATCGGTCATCACGGCTCTAAAGGGTCCACCTCCAAGAATTTCTTAAATGCGGTGAATCCTTCCTATGCGGTGATTACCACGGGCGAAAACGATTACGGACATCCTACGAAAAAGGTGTTGGATTTATTAAATGCTAAGGGAATTACCATTTATCGCAGTGATTATCACGGAAATGTGACAGCAATTACAGACGGCGAAGAGTTGCGTATTATCCCCGAAAAACAACCTTAATATGGGAGATATTATAATGAAAAATCAAAAATTAAAGGGAAATCTGATTTTATTGCTGACCGCCTTTATCTGGGGGGTATCATTTATTGCACAAAGTAAAGGGGTGGAAGAAATTTCGCCCGTTGCTTTTAACGGCATCCGAAGCGTGTTGGGAGGACTTGTTTTACTTCCTGTGATTGCTGTTCTGGACGGCTCCAAAAAGAAAAAGGGGATTCCTGTTCAGAAAGCAAATAAAACTCTCTGGATTGGTGGTCTGATTTGCGGGATTTGTCTTTGTGTGGCAAGCACCTTACAGACTATGGGGATGGTGTACACCAGTCCCGGAAAGTCCGGATTTCTGACCGCACTTTATATGGTGATTGTACCGATTCTATGGTTGTTTATGGGGAAAAAACCAAGACCCGTTATTTTGGTATCGGTTCTGATTGCAGTTGGCGGATTATACTTAATGTGTGTGGATTCGGCATTGACGATGAACTACGGCGACATTTTAACCTTGGTTTGTGCCTTGGTGTTTGCCTTCCATATTCTTGCCATTGACTATTTTTCCCCGAAGGTGGATGGGGTGAAACTGGCGTGTCTGCAATTTTTTGTGTGTGGTTTTTTTAATCTTGTCGCTATGGCATTTTTAAAAGAAACACCCAGCGTATCTCAGGTGGTTTCGTTATGGGCATCCATCGGATATTCCGGCGTTTTATCTTGCGGTGTGGCATATACCTTGCAGATTGTGGGACAAAAATATACCGATCCTACCTCCGCTTCTATTTTAATGAGTCTGGAATCGGTATTTGCTACATTAACCACCGTCATTTTAATTGCTTGCGGATGGTCTATCACCGGGGGAGCACTCACTGCAAAGGAAATCTGGGGTTGTGTTCTGATGTTTGCCGCCATTTTGTTGGTGCAATTACCCGAAAAATCGACCGAAACTCCAACCAACTGACAAAATTTCTTGACATTTTTTTCTACATATGATAACATAAAACTGTAGTATTTCCCGAAAATTTGGAAATCAATTTAGGAGGTAATTGAAAATGAAAATTTTCAACAAAAAAACCTTGCTTTCCTTTGTGGTAACTCTTTTATTAACCATGGGTACCGCAATGGTGGCATTTGCATCGGGCGATGAAGCTCCCGTAAGCAATTATTTCGCAACTTTCTGGGCAATGGTGCCGCCTCTCGTGGCAATCGCACTGGCTCTCATTACCAAAGAAGTATATTCTTCTTTATTCATCGGTATCGTACTGGGTGGTTTGCTGGCAGTGAACTGGAATCCCGTTGGTGCTTTGGACAAAGTTATCAACGATGGACTCATTGCTGCTGTTTCCGGTACTGCGGGTATCTTTATCTTCCTGGTGATTTTAGGCGCAATGGTTGCCTTAATCAATAAAGCAGGGGGTTCTGCCGCATTCGGAAGATGGGCAGAAACAAACATCAAATCTCGTGTGGGTGCAATGTTTGCAACCTTTATCTTAGGCGTTTTAATCTTTATTGACGATTATTTTAACTGTCTGACCGTTGGTAGCGTTATGCGTCCCGTAACCGACAGACATAACATTTCCCGTGCAAAATTTGCATTTTTGATTGATGCAACTGCGGCACCCATTTGTATGATTGCTCCTGTTTCTTCCTGGGCAGCAGCAGTTTCTGAATTCACCGAAGGCACCGGTTATTCCGGTATCGAGCTGTTTGTAAGAGCTATTCCTTACAACTTCTATTCTCTTCTGATGATTGTTTTCATCATTTCCATCATCTTGATGAAATTTGACTACGGCCCCATGAAGCTTCATGAACATAATGCATTAACCAAAGGCGATTTGTTCACCTCCGGAAAAGAAGAGTTCCCGGATGCGGATGAAGGTGCAAATCCCAAAGGCAGAGTAATTGATTTGATTCTGCCGGTTGTTGTATTGGTGATTATTTCAATTATCGGTCTGTTATATGTGGGCGGATTCTTTGCCGGATCTGACTTTATCACTGCATTTGGTGATACCGATGCTACCGTTGGCTTACCTTGGGGTGCAATTGTGGCACTGTTAGTTACCATTATCTACCTGATTGCAAGACGCGTTATCACCTTCAAAGAAGCAATGGAATGTATTCCCAAAGGCTTCAATGCGATGGTGCCTGCAATCCTGATTTTAACGTTTGCAACTGCATTAAAAAATATGACCGGTCTGTTGGGTGCTGCTGAATTTGTGGAAGGACTGATGAATTCCGCTGCAGCAGGTCTGGCAGGCTTCTTACCCGCAATCATCTTCTTGGTTGCTTGCGTACTGGCATTCTCTACCGGTACTTCCTGGGGTACTTTTGGTATTTTAATCCCCATCGTAACTGCAATGTTCCCCGGCGACAGCGAACTTCTGATCATCGGTGTTTCTGCGTGCTTGGCAGGTGCGGTTTGCGGTGACCATTGTTCTCCCATTTCCGATACCACCATTATGTCTTCTGCAGGAAGCCAGTCCAACCACGTAAACCACGTTTCCACACAGTTGCCTTACGCAATTACCGTTGCGTTGGTTTCCTTCGTGGTATACTTACTGGCGGCGTTTATCCAGAATGCATGGGTATTACTGCCCGTTGGTATTGTTCTGCTTCTGGCAACCTTGTTTGCAATCAAAGCAATCACCAAGGATAAAGCAGTACAATAATTGATGATATGACTGAAAGCGGCAAGGAAGCTTGATTTGGCTTCCCTGCCGTTTTTTTTATGACTCAACAAATTTCCATTAAAAAAAAGCAGGTTTTTGTTGATTTTTTATTTCGGATATGTTATAATGAAAGTGATTTTTAATGAAAATGGGGAAGTTTTACCCGTTTCTTTGAAATCAAGAACCGATAAAAAATAATTTACATAACAGGAGGACCCTATTATGATGAAAAAAATGCTTTCCTTCTTCTTGGCAATGATGATGCTTACAAGCGTTGCATTTGCAGCCGATTTTACCGATTTGCCATCCACTCACTGGGCACATTCTTATGTTAATGAGTTGGTGGAAAATGGCGTTGTTAATGGTTATGAAGACGGTTCTTACCGTCCCGATGCCAATGTTACCCGTGCAGAAGTTGCAAAACTTCTTTCTGTTCAGTTTGGTGCATCCGAAGAAAAAACCTATACGGACGTTCCTGAAAATCAGTGGTATTATGACTATGTTACCGTAAGCGGTAGCTATTTTATCACCGGTGACGAATTTTATCCCACTGCACAGGCAACCAGAGAAGAAGTAGCTTATGCAATTTTCGTTGCAAATAACATTAAACCCGCATCCGAAGCTGCAAGCTTTGTTGACGTGGCTGACATTTCCGAACAGTATCAGGCAGCAGTTGCAGCGGTAGCGGCAAACGGTATCATCAACGGTTATCCCGATGGTAGCTTTGCTCCCAAAAGAAGTATTACCCGTGCGGAAGTTGCAGCGATTCTTTCCAGAGCAATCAATGCGGACAACAATCAGGAACAGTACGAATCTGTATTGCGTCAGGCAAAACTGCTGGACAGATTCTATGATGTCAATGAACCCATTTCTTATGGTGAATTGTCCTCTGCAACTCTGCGTATGTATAACAACGAGTATGAACTGGCGTACTATCACTTAGGCGATATGGTTGGCAAACGTCCCTTCACCCATGATGACGCACTGTCTTTCTGGGTAATCGGCAGAGACGTTTTGGGTGCAGACATTGTAACTCCCGAAATCATTGACACTCCCATCAGCGTCGGTGAAGCGATTGACGTTTATGCATACTACAGTGAGCTTCACGATTACGAAAAAAGAACCATCGACAAAACTGTGTTATTGCCCGGCGTAGACAGAAATACCAAACTGACTTATTTCCTGTTTGCTCAGCTGGTGACCGAAGTGGATGCACAGATTCCCACACTCATTAAAGTTGTGGTAAACGGTGGCAAATCTGCGGCTCAGGTTGGAACCGAAATCCGTAAAGATTTAGCAAACTATCCTTCCAATAGCGGATTATATCAGGCGATTTTAGAAGAAGTTCCCAATGCAGTATATGAAGTTCCTTACACAATTTCCAATGCTGCTTTGACCGGCACTTATGATTTTGCCAGAGAAATGAAGAGCTTTTTATTAAATCCCTTAAATGAATTCTGTCAGATTGCTGAATATAACGGTGCAAAAATTCAGATTCATTACTATCCTTCTTTGGTACAGAGCAAAAACAACGTATATGTAATGCGTGTAAAACTGGAAGTAATCTCTGCACAGCCCGGACAGAAAATTAACGATGTATGTCTGACCGAGCTGACCCGTCCCATCAAAGCAGGCGATTCCTTCTTCTGTGATCTGAACACCAATGAGAAGGTACCTTCCGTGGAATTGAACGGCGGCGTATTAACCATCGACGCAATCTACGAATAAAGAATTTTTTAAGACTTTAAACTATGTGATCTCTTAGGGGGGCGTATTGATGAAATTAAAAATTGCAGGAATCAAAGTGAATATTACAGGAGATTTGAATCCTGTGTTTATTGAGCGTGCAACCCCCTATCAGGAGGTTTATTTAAGCGAGGATATTACGGTGGATTTCCGCTTGAAAGATCAGGTGGAGCTTCCCGAAGACTATGAAGTCATCACCGTAACCAATGACCGTACCTGGGCAAAGCTTCCTGACGGAGCCTTTTGCTATTGGGACTATAACGAGCAAATCCAAAAGCACATCAGTTGCACAAAAATCCAAAAGGAAAAAATTGAAATTCAGTTTTACCGGTTGGAGGATGCAAAAGAAATCGAGCTGATTAACGAGGCATTGAAGGAATACAAAAAAACAATGCCCAATCCCAAGGAATACAAAAATGCAGAACATGCGGTCTTTAAGCCGGAGTTTCCGTTAATTAACGGAACCGACCAGGCAATGCGCTATGCGTTACTTCACCATAATGCGTTTATGGTACACGCATCTGCTATTTCCTACCAGGGGAACGGAATTTTGTTTTCTGCTCCCAGCGGAACGGGAAAAACTACTCACACCAAACTGTGGGAACAGTTTGACCCCTCTGCTTTTATCTTGAATGATGATTCTCCCATTGTCCGTTTTATGGAGGACGGAAAAGCGTATGCTTGCGGTTCTCCCTGGGCAGGCGCCAGCGGAGAAGGGAAAAATGCCATTGTTCCTTTAAAAGCCATTGTGTTTTTACAGCAGGCACCCGAAAATGAGATTTCCCGTTTGCAGACATTGCAGGCGCTTCAGTGGTTGCTTGGCAGTGTGAACCGACCGGTAGAAAAAGGACTTTTGGATAAGCTGTTCACTCTGATTCATTTGTTGCTTAGTGAAACTCCTTGCTACATTTTAAAATGTCGTCCGGATCTGGATGCAGTGGAAACGGTTCGACAGGCATTATTTGATTGATAAAACTAAATATAACAGGAGAGATATTATGGTTGATTTTTTTATGAGACGAATTTTTCGTACGAAAAACCATTTGCTTTACGGAGGCATCGCACAAGTCATCTTAATGGCGGTAAACGTGATGATTCTTTTAAGCAGTAATCTTGAAATTCCTTATACCATTTTTCAGTCGGTAGTCCCCACCTATTTCTATTTATTCTTTATCGTTCTGTTTTATCTGTTAATCAGCAGACTCAGCCGAAAAATGACAGGACGAAACAGTGTGTTTTCTCACATTTTAACCTATACCATTTTAGGTGCAAATATTGTATACACCTTAATCACCACCTTTGACGAACTTGGTGAGTTATACTATTTGGACACCGTAATTGTGCAGATTATCAACGCCTTTTATATGACCATCTACATCGGGGTATTTGGCGGACAGTTCTCTCACGGCGGACAGCTGAATCTGCTTCGTATTTTTAGCTATGCCGCATCCATTGCTGCCATTTTGGCATTCTATTTCTGTTTCGTAAATATGTTGGTTGCGTGGGGATTCATCATCGTTACCACCATTATGCTCTTTGCAACCTATTTGATTCTGCACGAAAACTATAAAAAAACCCTTCCCAAACGAAAAGTTTTAAAATCTCGTTCTTAAGAAGAAAAATAACTTATGATTGATTTACACACTCATACCACAGAATCCGACGGTTCTCTGACTCCCCGTGAATTGGTGACACTTGCCAAAGAACAAGGGTTTTCGGCAATCGCCATTACCGATCACGATACCGTTGCGGGCATTCCCGAAGCGATGGCGGCAGGAGAGGAACTTCATATGGAAGTGATTCCCGGAATCGAGCTTTCCTGTAACTATTCGGGAGAGTTGCATATGATTGGTCTTTTTATCAATCCCGAGTATCCGCCTTTGGTGGAAAAACTAAAGGAACTTGCCAAAAATCGTGAAGAACGAAACTTAAAAACTCTGGAAATTTTAAATAGCTTAGGGATTTCCATTACCGTGTCGGAAGTCAAACAAATTGCCACAGGCAACATCTGGGGCAGAGCGCACTTTGCCAAGCTTCTTTGCGATAAAGGCTATGTGGGCAGCGTTAAGGAAGGCTTTCAGAAATATCTGGGCGTGGGCAGAGTTGCCTATGTGCAGGAAAAACGCATTGACCCGGAGGAAGCCATCGCCTTGATTCGTGCCGCAGGTGGAGTTCCCATTTTGGCACATATGCACTATTTAAAACTCTCAGACAGTGAATTGAAAGATTTACTCATCCGTTTTCAAAAAAGCGGACTTGTGGGTGCTGAGGTGATTTATACCGAATACACCCCCGAACAAACTGTAACCTATACCGGGATCGTGGAAGAGCTGGGATTAAAAAAATCCGGCGGAAGTGATTTTCACGGGGCGATGAAGCCCAACATTCCGCTTGACCCAAACCATCTTCGGATACCATACTCATTTTTAAAGGAGATTAAAACCCATGTCAGGACATTCTAAATGGTCAAACATCAAACACAAAAAAGGAAAAACCGATGCGCAAAAAGCAAAGGTTTATACTAAAATCGGCAGAGAAATCGCTGTAGTTGTAAAAGCAGGCGGTCCTGACCCAACAGTAAACGGCAAATTGCGTGACCTGATTGCAAAAGCAAGAGCCAACAATATGCCTTCCGAAAACGTGCAAAGATGTATTAAAAAAGCAGCCGGAGGAGAAGATACCTCCAACTATGAAAGCATCATTTACGAAGGCTACGGACCCGCAGGCGTTGCCGTTATCGTTGAAACCTTAACCGATAACCGTAACCGTACCGCAGCTGATGTTCGTCACGCATTTGACAAATGTGGCGGTAATATGGGAGCTACCGGTTGTGTGAGCTGGTCCTTCCAGGAAAAAGGTATCATTGTAATCGAAAAAGAAGATTCTATGGATGACGATGAAATGACTATGGAAGCACTGGAACTCGACGCACAGGATATCGAAGTGTTAGACGAGTGTTATGAAATAACCACCGCACCCGAAACCTTCTCTGAGATTCGTGAAGCCTACGAACAAAAAGGCTACACCATCTTAGAAGCCGAAATTTCCAAAATTCCCGACAACTATACCACCTTAACCGATGAAGAACACATCAAAAACATGAACAAACTCATTGATATGTTGGAAGACAACGACGATGTGCAGAACATCTATCACTCCTGGGAAGAGTAAAAACTTGAAAATCACCTTATAAAGGAATGAAGCTCACCACTCGCTGTACCTATGTACAGCTTCGGGCTTGTCAAGGCTTTGCCTTGATTCGCTTCCTCCCTTTCTAAGGCAATTTTCTGCGTTTTTTAAATTTGGTAAAATATTTCAGAACACAAAAAAGCAACGGAAAAATTCCGTTGCTTTTTTTATATATAACGTAATTGACATACGAAAGTTGATGCCGTACACAGAATAAATGCCGTACGCAGTACCTAATCGAAGTTCAGGTTGGTGTACCCTTTGGCAAAATTTGCTGTTTTTGCAAGGGATGAAACGGGTTTTACCATTGCATAAGGCGTTTTTGGTTCTGCTCGGGTGACAATCACCGATTCCTCATTTTGGTTTGCCAGAAAGTCTAAAAAACATTCCAGATCCTTTTCGTTTTGCAAAAACAGTTCCCGCAAATAGAGGGTGTTTCGTTCCCGTACCAGAAAAAAACCGCTGTTTCCGATTTTATAGTAAGTTCCTTCCGATAAATAAAATCGGGAATCTGCTTCCGTTCGGATGACTGCAGTGTCAAACTGCTCCATATAAGAGAGATAATCTTTATGAAATTCTTCGGGAGCTTCTGTGATTTGGTAGGAAAGCTCCGGATTTTTTTTGGAAAATAGCAGTTCTTTTTTCAGATAAAATCCTGTTTTATAGCCAATGGTTTCGTAGAGGGAAAATAAACTTTCACTTGCCGGCACCAGATAATAAAAATCCACAGAATCCTGAAAAAAAGCCTCCATTTTTTGAAATACTTCTTTCATATAGCCTTTGCCTCTCGCATTCGGAACCGTTCCGACACCATAGACATAAACGGCACGACAAGCTTGTCCTGCTATCTTGCCTGAAAAGGGAATTGCATATAAAAAGCTGACAATTTCTCCATTTTCCCGTTTGTCAAACACCGTATCCAGCCGATGAGAAAAAATCTTGTCGCAAAATTCGGGAGATTCAAAAAACACTTCCCGAAACAGCCTTTTATAGGTTGCAAGTTCTTTTTTTGGTATCATAGGATTATCCTTTCAAAAAGGGTAACAGTTCATCGGGATGGGAAATCACCCGGTCGGCACCGTTTGCCATCAGTTCTTCTTCGTCACGGAATCCCCATAATACACCAACGGTCAAACAGCCTGCCGATTTTCCGGTTTTCATATCCACATCGCTGTCCCCTAAGTAGACACACTCAGAGGGTGCAATTCCCCAATCGGATGCAATTTTTAAAAGTCCGGCAGGGTCAGGCTTTTTGGGGAAGCCATCCTGTTGCCCCAATACATCGGTAAAACAGTCTTCTCCAAAATATTCTTTCGCTAACCGTACTGCACTTGCATGAGGTTTGTTGGTACAGATGGCAAGACGGATGTTTTGTTTTTTAAGTTCCCCAAGCATTTCTAAAATCCCCTCATAGGGTTTGACCTGATAACTGCAAAATTCCGGGAAAATTTCACGATATCTTGCTTTTGCTTCTTCTGCCTTTGATAAATTGGTATCTCCACTGTAGAGAAGCGCACGTTCCACCAGAACATCTGCACCATCTCCTGCAAATATACCATACTGCTTTACGGGAGCCGGCGGATATCCAAAGCTCTGAAGCAGTGTGTTGCCTGCTTTTGCGATGGATTCCAAGGTATTAAGTAATGTTCCGTCCAAATCAAATATTGCACCTTTTATCATAACCATTTTCTCACTTTCTGATTCTGTTATAATGGTATTATAGCATAGGATATGGAACAAGTCTACCTTTTTTGTATCAATATATATTTTTTAAATCCTTTATTTTACGCTCTATGTCCTCCAATACAGACAAAATATCCTGTTTACACTGCAAATTGGAACCGGTATATCCCAAAAGATAATCGGTTGTTACTTGAAAAAATTCGGCCAGACGAATTACGGCAACGCTGTCGGGATTGGTTTTGCCGGTTTCATAGTTGGATAATGTTTTTTGGTCAATACCGGTAGCATTTGCCACGTCCACTTGTCGTAAATCTCTATCTTCTCGCAAATCTCTAATTCTGTTCTTGTATTTTGACATACCAAAAAACACCTTTTTTGTTTCTATTTTACCATAATATTTCTAAAACGGCTTGACTTACTAAATAATTTCTGTTAAAATCATTCTATACTAATATATTAGTATGAAGAGACCTGGCAGGAGATTAATTCTGACAGATTTTCATCATATAAGGAGTGGATAGAATGAAAAACAAACTAACAAGAGATTGCTTATTATTGATACTTGCAATCATAATCGCTCATCCATATGCAGGGTGGAAGGGATTTAGTTTACATGCCAAAGCACAGTCCGAGCTTTGGCAAACAGCAAGAGTAATTTCTACGCAATTAATCACCGTTAATGATTTAGCTTCTATTGTTGTTACCTTAGATACCGCTGTGCCGTCAGAAACGATAACGAAAGATAGTATTTCCATTGTTCGGGGAAATATCCCTGTTGATTTTTCTGTTCAAAAAAATGCAGGTAGTGTCGATACCTTTAAAATTGTGGTTCCAAATAAGATGACCCAAAGAGAAAGTTTGCGACTTAGCATCAATTTTGGGGATTTTAATTTTACGGAATTGTTTTCATTATCCAATGATATAGAATGTCAAAACTTCACGCTTACTACTGCAGATAATAAAAAAATTGAAGTGCCTGCAGAACTGATAAACGGAAGCTTATCTGTAGCTTATCAAATTGTAAATTGTACCCATCAGCCACAGCTTTCCGATATTTGTGTTTATACTGCAGTTTATGACAACAATAATGCTTTTCTTCGTCTGGCGAAAGAACCAATTTCACATTTTGCTTATGGGGAAACAAAGGAAATTTCCTTTTCGTTTACCAATCTGCCAAAAACAACCGCAAAAATTTCTTCCTTTGTGTGGACGGAAAATAATTTGCAACCATTAACACTAAAAAAGGATATCGCGAAAACTTATGGCTATGATGCGGTAGTAGACCCCAAAAAAGAGCTTCGTGTTTCTTTTATCGGAGGTTCCATCACGCAAGGAAATCGCTATTCAAATCCGTTTATTGAAATGTGGCAAAAGGATAGAGAAGGAAAAATCACGGTGAACAATGCCGGTGTTGGTGGCACAGGAAGTAACTATGGTGCTATGCGATTTGAAAGCGATGTGTTGTCATATCGTCCGGATATTGTATTTGTAGAGTTTACTTTAAACGATTTGAATCGTTATTGCAAGCAAACTCTGCACTTGAATGTAGAAAGTATCATTCGGCAATGTGCCGAAGCTGACCATGTTCCCGTGGTAGTATTTATTCACATTCCGGACAGAAGAACCACAAATTCAGGAGTCTACGGTATACAGCAAAACATTGAAAAATACGATAAAATTCTGAATCATTATAATCTTACCGCCATCAATGCTCATCAATTGGTGCTGGACGAAATCAATCGTCGGGACACAAGTTGGGACGACTATGTAAAGGACGGCAATGTGCATCCCACTGTGGAGCAGGGACAACGGATTGCAGATTTGATGTATCGGGAATTTTCTGAAAATTCCGAAAAATATTTGAAATTGATTACGATGCCGGATACCAAATTCAGCGAAGGAACGCCGGATATGTCCTTCTGCCAACCAATATCTCCATTTTATGCAAGCTTTGATAAAAGTTGGCAAATGAATCCGACAATAAGAAACATTGTGACCGAAGGTTACGGCGATCCGATTTCCAATCCATTTTCCGACTTTTTGGGAGCCTCAATTTCCGGTGCAACCTTGACCTTTAAGTTTCATGGAACCCGAATCCTCGTCAACGGACTCACCGGTGAGCAAGGACGTTATTGTAACTATGTCATTACTGACATACAAGGGAACATTGAACGTGAGGGTACTTGCGATAATTACTTGAAAAACTACAAATGGTATGAGGAACCCACTCTTGTGGAATTTGACTTACCGGATACCGAACACATTTTGACCCTGACGATAACCGAAGATGCTCAGGCAGACGAGACCGGCAAAATGTTTGGTATCGGTGAAATCTGGGTAGATGAACCATAATCTTTTAAGAAACTGTTGTATGGGTATCAAACATTATCATAAATTTGATTTTTTAAACCATCGTTTGGTAAAAAAATAAATGGGAAGAGTAAAGTCATTGCAACGGATAAGGAAACAATTTGGTAACCAAACAAAACGACACATAAGTCGTTCCCTACAAATATTTATATGATGTTTTGGAAATTTGTGCCACGGAGCGAAGTTCTCCAAAAGAAAAAAATACTCTGCGAAAATTCGCAGAGTATTTTTGAAATACGACCAAAGGTCGATATTATCTTTTGGAGTTTAATTCCTAGTGTTTTTTAGTGTTTTGTGATGTGGTGTAATGTTAAAAAACATAGAGTTTATCTTGTTTTTTGTTTTTTAATGTTTTCTAATTTTAATTCTTGTGTTGCGACAAACTTGCGACAAGTTCACTGGATAGTAGGTGTTCTATTCTGTCATAGTAGTTTTTAATGGTTTCATTATTGACTAAAACAATTTCATTATACAATTCCTCTGTTTTGTGTTTCCTTATAATTAAATCAACCTTATTAAGATTGTTGCTTAATTTGTTGTTTTTCAATAGTGATTTAGGAGTTGCATATTTGTCATTAGCAAAACCCAATGTAAAAGAATTAATTGCAGTTGCAAAAGAACAGAAGACTCTATTCTTATGAAAAGATTCTTCAACATATATTTCTGGGTATGAAAATAAGTCCATTGTACTATCTAGTACTGCTATTTTTTCACGCACAGAACCTTTTACACTCTTTTCAGATTGTCCTTTTTTAATAAAATCAAAATCGCATTCTGATAAAGAACCATCATAACATTTATTAAAAAAATCTTGTGGAGATATTAGAGAATGAACTCCCGTTAGATGTTGATAGTTATCTTCATAGGCACTTATTATGTAATAATCTTTTTTTGTAAATGCCTTAGAACAAACCAGATAATCATAGTCGACATAGTTGCTTTTGTATTTTTTTGAGCAATCTATTACAGTTTGCCTTACTCTTTCTTTAAAACTTATTTTATCCATTTTAGTAAATCCCTTTAAAAATAAATGGGATGACAAAGTCATCCCATTTGATTTTTAGCAGTTATCTCTGCCATCGAGATGGGTTTTAGGTCTCCATTCCGACCACTCGAATGGGTTTTAGGTCTCCATTCCGACAATCATTATCATTTACATATGAAGAAATAATATGCACATACTTATTAACAAAAAATTAACAAGTGTAAAGTATTTTGAATTTTCCAAGTTATACTATGCCTATTATTATCTTCAACTATATTATACCATAAAAATTGTAAATGTCAATACTATTTTATGATATAAATTAGATTTTGTGAATATCTGACTCATTATGCAATGATTTGCTTAATACTGCTACTGAATAAGGTATCAGTATTTTTTTGTTGTAGCAACCCATTTGCGACAAATTCCCGACAAAGGACATAAAAAAATCCCAGAAACCTTGTGTTTCTGGGATTTGTAGTAGATAATAATTATCTTTTGGAGAACTGAGGTGCACGACGAGCTGCTTTCAAGCCGTATTTCTTTCTTTCTTTCATACGAGGGTCACGAGTTACGAAACCAGCTTTTTTCAGTTCGGATTTTAATTCAGCGTTGAAGTTGATCAGCGCTCTGGTGATACCGTGTCTGATAGCACCTGCCTGACCGGAAACACCACCGCCATATACGTTAACTAAAACGTCAAACTGACCTGCGGTTGCGGTTAAGTTCAGGGGCTGTCTAACAACTAATTTTAAGGTTTCTAAACCAAAATAATCGTCGATATCTCTTTTATTGATGATGATGTTACCTTTACCGGGAACCAGACGAACTCTTGCTACAGAGCTTTTTCTTCTGCCGGTGCCAAGATATACTTCTAAATTTTTAGCCATATCTTAAATCCTCCCTATTAACCGTTGTATACTTCGGGTTTCTGAGCTGCGTTTTCGTGCTCAGCACCTTTGTAAATTCTAACTTTGGTAGCCATTTTTCTGCCCAGAGAGTTGTGGGGCAGCATGCCTTTGATTGCCAGCATCATAGCTTTTTCCGGATTTTCAGCCATCAGTTTTTCGTAGGGAACTGCTTTTAAGCCGCCGATGTAACCGGTGTGTCTGTAGTAGATTTTGTTTTTCAGTTTGTTACCGGTTAATACAGCTTTTTCAGCGTTGATAACGATAACGTGGTCTCCCAGGTCAACGTTGGGAGTGAATTCAGGACGATGTTTACCTCTTAAAATGGAAGCAACTTTTGCAGCGGTTCTACCTAAAGAAACATCTGCAGCGTCTACAATGTACCATTTAGATTCGGTCTGTCCTGCTTTTGCAAGATAAGTATCTTTCATAAGAAACCTCCGAGTTTATTTAATCTTTATTTTAATCAAATTTTGTGTTCACATTTTGCGAACGGATATCATTATACAAGAAGATTTTCCCTTTGTCAACCATTTTTTTGAAATTTTTCAATCTAAAAATAATTTTCTTTCGTTTTCTTTCGTTTTCTCTTGTTTTCTTTGTTTTTTGAATATGCGTTTTTTATTCTTCTGTCAAAATTTTTAATAATTTTTCGGGATAAACGGGGATGGCTTCTTCTTTGGAAACTACAAAGGCGGAAAGCAGGGAAGCTTTTTTAAGACAAACCGACAGCGGACGCCCCTTCATATAATGGTATAAAAAACACGCACAAAAACTGTCTCCGGCACCCACCGCAGATACGAAGTTTGTTTCGGCGGCTTCTGCCTGATAAAAACCCTGGGTTTCGTCCCACACGCAGGCACCATCTTTGTCTAAGGTTAAAATAGCGGTTTTGATGTTGTATTTTCGGCAGATTTCTTTTAAAGAAAGCTCGGTTATCTCCTCTGTCACAGAGGCGATTTCCTTTATGAAAAAATATTCTTCCCGATTCATTTTGACCATATCGGCGGATTGCAGTCCTTCCTTCACCAACTCCTGTGTGTAGTAGTTTTGTCGCAGATTCATATCGAAAAACAGCGTGGAGAAGGGATGGGATTTTTTCAGCTGTTGCAGGGTATTTTTAGAAGTTTCCATCCGGCAGGCAAGGGTTCCGAAATATAACACGTCAAAGGATTTGTCGGCAGGAATCTTTTGATATAAAATGTGGTCAGAGGCACTTTCCTGGCTTAAATCATAGTTTGGTTCCTGATTCTGATAGGTTACTTTGCAAATCCCGGTGGGATAATCGGGATTTTTTTGTAAAAACTCGGTATTTACGCCGTAATCTTGTGCCAGACGGATTGCTTTTTCGCCCAAATCGTCCCGGCCTACTGCACCGTACAGACAGGTTGATTCTCCCAGTTGCGCCAGATGTGCCGCAAAATTAAAGGGAGCACCGCCGATTTTATCCCCTGTGGGATAACAGTCAAACAAAATTTCTCCAAATGCCAATACGTTCACAAATCGTTCCTCCTTTTTTTATAGTTTACCACAAAGGGGAAAAAGAATCAATAAATTTAAAAAAAATAGTTTACAAACCGAAAGTTGTCTGTTATAATAAAATGAGTGAAATATGAGATAAAACCGAAGGAATCGGGAATTATTTACGGAGGTTTATATGGCTAAAAAACGGAATATTTTATTTCTTGTGGTTGGCGTAGTCGTAGTGCTTTTATTAGCACTTTATTTGTTCTTCAGACCGGAATTGGCATCCTTGGGTTCAAACAACTCGGTGCAAACGGAACAGCATGAATACACCGATGATTTGACGGCTGTGACCGACATTGAAGCATATCAGAACAATATGCGTCTGGCAGACCCCACGCAGGCGGATTTACGCTATGACGTCAAAAAAGTTTACCGTATGAAAAAAACACGCGACCAGGCTGCCTTTACCCGTGTGGTGGATTTCCCCAACGGATTTTATGTAGATTTGCCCGGTTATGTGAAGTTTGAATTTGACCTGGGTGACGGCGGTATTCGTGGTTTTGCCGATGACTATGAAGTGCTTCTGACTCTGGAGGCATCTCCCTACGATGATACCGTTGGATATCTGGATGAATACATCAACAAATATGTTGGAAATCCCGAATTCCAGAAGGCAAACAATATCACCTTGCATCGGGACTTGCTTTGCAATATGGGTGAGCACAGAGTAAGACTGTTAAGTGTGACCCGTACCCCTGCCGAAGGAAGCACTGTCAGACTGAATTCCTATACTTATGCTTATATTATGGATCAGAGTATGGGCAAACTCTATCACCGTATTATGATTAAAGCTGCCGAATATGATCCGCAACAGGTGGAAAGCATTATCAAATCTTTAACCCGTATTCCGTCTGTGGGACAGATGGTGAATACGGTGGATACCACTCCTGTATTACCCAAATGGAATGAAGAAACCGCTGCTTTTTATGAAGAATTGTGCAATCGTGAAGATGTGCTTTGGGGCGTGTATAATCCCAAGCTGATTACTGTGGAAGGAATGGCGCCCACAATGGGAGAACTGCAGAAAAAGCTGGGACATCAGTTTGAGCTTTGCATGGGATATACTTATCTGATGGAAGAACCGCCGGTAAAAGGACTTCAGGAAGCTTATGATGACGGTAAAATCACCGAGTTGACCTTGCAGGTTTGCACAGTTGACCACGCAGGACTGGATTCTGCGGCAAACCCCAATTTTGAAGTGATTGACGGTTTGTGGGATGACCAGATTAGAAAATATGCCAAAGCGATGAAAGAATTTGCACATCCGGTTTTATTCCGTGTCAATAACGAAATGAATACCGACTGGTGTAGTTACAGCGGCGTGGTAACCATGCAGGACCCCGATATTTATCGTATGGTTCATTCCCGAATTTTCAGAATTTTCCAGGAAGAAGGGGTAGAAAACGTTATCTGGATTTTCAATCCTCAGTATGGAAACTATCCTCCCGCAAGCTTTAACAACTATATGAACTACTATCCCGGTAATGACCAGATTCAGCTTCTGGGTGTGACCAAATATAACACAGGAGACTATTTTAACTCTGTATTTGGCGAAACATGGGACGAATTCAAACCTTCTTTTGATGGGTTAAATGCGCTGTATTCCAAAACCTTCCCGGACGTTCCCTGGATTATCACCGAGTTTGCATCTTCCTCATACGGCGGAGATAAAGCACAGTGGATGAGAGAAATGTTCACCCACATCGGTGACTATAAAAACATCAAAGCGGCAGTCTGGTTTAACTCAGGCGACCGTGATTTCAGAGAAGGAATGCAACACATCATCGCCAGACCCTATTATCTGGACGAAACGCCCGAAACACTGGATGTATTCCGACGAGGCGTGAAAGGGGAATTTTCCGCTTCCGAAGAAGAATAAATAAAAAATGACGGAACAGGTAAAAAAAATTGCAAAATTCTTGCACAAAGCCTTGATTTTTTCCGTACAATATAGTAAAATAGAATCCGGCTTGAAATTTTAAACGAAAAAGTTTGCAAAATTCGCAGATTCCCGATTGGAACAAGGCATAAAGTCATCGGTGATTTTTGGCGAAAGCAACAGATTGGAGATCGATAGAAATGGATATTAAAATCAGTAAAAAAGGCGGTGCAGTTTCTGCATCTCCCACCCTTGCCATTGATTCCAAATTCAAAGCAATGAAGGCAGAAGGAATTGATGCGGTTGGTTTCGGAACCGGCGAACCCGATTTTGACACTCCCGACCATATCAAACAGGCAGCCATTGACGCACTGGCAAAAGGAATGACCAAATATACTCCCGCTTCCGGTACTCCTGCATTAAAACAGGCGATTGTGAGAAAATTAAAACGGGAAAACAACTTGGATTACGAAGCAAAAAACATCGTAATTTCCAATGGTGCAAAACATTCCTTAACCAACATCTTTATGGCAATTTGTGACCCCGGTGATGAAGTAATCGTGCCGGCACCTTATTGGGTAAGCTATCCCGAAATGGTAAAACTGGCTGACGGTGTTCCCGTCATCTTAAACACCACCGAAGAACACGACTTTAAATTTACCGTGGAAGAACTGGAAGAAGTTGTGACCGATAAAACCGTAGCGGTTATCCTGTGCAGCCCCTCCAATCCTACCGGTGCGGTATATTCCAAAGAAGAACTGCAGAAAATTGCAGACTTCTGTGTGAAAAAACAGATTGTGGTAATTTCTGATGAAGTATATGAACATCTGATTTACGAAGGTGACACCGTTTCTATCGCAACCTTAGGCGAAGAAATCAAAAAACTCACCGTTACCGTAAATGCAGTTTCCAAAACCTATGCTATGACCGGTTGGCGTATCGGCTACACCGCTTGTGAAGAACATCTGGCAAAGGTAATGGCAAACATTCAGTCTCACGCTACATCCAACCCCAACTCCATTGCGCAGGCGGCAGCAATCGCAGCGCTGGATGGTTCTTTGGACTGTGTATATAATATGAAAACACACTTTGAAGAACGCAAAAACTACATGTATGAAAAAATCAATGCAATCCCCGGGCTTTCTTGCAGAATGCCCAAAGGTGCATTTTACATTATGATGAACATTTCCAAAGTGAAGGGCAAAAAATATGAAGGTGTTACCATCAACACTTCTGACGATTTCTGTTCTCTCTTACTGGAAAAAGAACTGGTGGCATTGGTGCCCGGCTCCGGATTCGGTACCGACGATTTCTGCCGTTGGTCTTATGCAACCGGTATGGACAGCATTGAAAAAGGAATGGAACGCTTAGCACGCTTCGTTTCCAATTTAACTGACTAAAAAATGATGAGGGACAACGCCCCCAAGAGGATTGAGGGTGCTGTCCCTTTGTTGTAAAAACCGCTCGATATCCATCACGCAAAGCGTGTATATCGACAATACAGAAAAAAGGGATTTCAATAATGTCAAAAGAAAAAAGCGATATCATTTCAGATGTTGTTACGATGCTCAAAGAAAATCAAGAAAATTCAGCAAAACAAATTATTATCAATGAATATCCACATAAAATATATGAGATAAAAAAGCGTACTTATACAACAACCCAAAAAATGGAACAGTTTATAAGAGACGGCTTTATTGACAGATATACAGGAGAAAAACTTTTAAATCCCGGAATACTGAAAGTATTATCCACCTATTTTCCTGATGAATTTCCATTCCACCCGCATTGGAAAATGACCGAAACTCATGTTGCATATTGGGAGTTGATTCCCACGATTGACCACATATTTCCCATCGCAAAAGGCGGAGATGATGATAGAAGTAATTGGGTTACAACTTCTATGAAAAACAATTCTATCAAAAGTAATTATACAATAGATGAAATTCATTGGACAATATATCCACAAGGCAATATAAAAGATTGGGACGGATTGTCGGAGGCTTTTATCCATTTGGTGGATCAGAAAAATGAACTGCTAAAAGACAACTATATAAAGTTATGGTATCATACAACAAAAAAATTACTCAATCAGTTGCCTTTGGCAACAAGATTTAACAGACAAATTTAACCGACAACACGGAAAGACAGGTACCCATTATGCTTGAAAAATGTGAAACTCTTACGTTAACCACTGATTCTCCAAAGGAATTAAAAAAGAAGCTGGAAGGCTATCAGGAACGTCTTGCAACCCTGCAACGAGAAGCAAGAGCGCTGGAAATTCCCGTCATTATTGTTATGGAGGGATGGGGTGCTTCGGGAAAAGGACAGCTGATTAACCATTTCATTCTTCCTTTAGACCCCCGTGGCTTCACCGTCTATACCATCAAAAACGAAAGTGAAGAAGAAAGCCGTTATCCGTTTTTGTGGCGTTTCATCACCAAAACTCCCGAAAAGGGAAGAATTGCGATTTTTGACCGTAGCTGGTATCGTCGTGTGTTAAATGACCATATTGATAAAAAGGTAAAAAACAGCCGTTTTTATCACGATTTGGACGAAATTAACGCCTTTGAAAAACTTTTGACTGATGACAATAATCTGCTCATCAAGTTCTTTGTTCATATCTCGAAAGAGGAACAGAAGAAGCGATTAAAAAAATTAATGAACAGCGAAGAAACTGCCTGGCGTGTGTCTAAAGACGATTTGAAGCATAATAAACAATATGAAGAGTATCGTGAGGTTTCCGAAAAAATCATCGAAATGACCGATAAGGAAAATGCTCCCTGGCACTTAGTCAATGCAAACGATATTACCTATGCAACCTTAAGAATTTTTGAGATTTTAATTGCGGAGTTAGAGAAAAAGATTGCACTCAAGAAGGAAGAAACCAAATCTCCCCGCCCGATATTAGACCGTCATATTGCCACCAATTATTTAGACTCTGTGGATTTGACCCAAAAACTGGAAAAGAAAGAATATCAGCAAAAACTTGCTTTTTATCAGGAGAAACTGGAAGCTTTGCATAACCGTTTGTATCTTCGGAAAAAACCTGTCATCATTGTGTTTGAGGGATGGGATGCCGGCGGAAAAGGCGGTGCCATCAAACGTCTGACGACAGCATTGGACCCCCGTGGTTATCAGGTGGTTTCCACTCCTGCACCTACCAAAGAAGAACTTGCCCATCACTATCTGTGGCGATTCTGGAAAAACTTCCCCAAAACGGGACACATTGCTATTTTTGACCGCAGTTGGTATGGCAGAGTGATGGTGGAAGCTGTGGAAGGCTTCTGTACCCAGAAAGAATATGACCGTGCTTTCTTTGAAATCAACGATATGGAAAAACACCTGGTTGGAAGCGGCATCACCGTCATCAAATTTTTCCTGCATATTTCCAAAGAAGAACAGTTGAAACGATTTGAAGACCGTAGAGAAAATCCCCAGAAATCATGGAAATTGACCGATGAGGATTTCCGTAACCGTGAAAAATGGGACGATTATCTTTGCACCATTGAAAAAATGATTGATAAAACTCATACCAAAATTGCACCCTGGCATTTGATTGCAGGGGATGACAAGCGGTATGCAAGAATCGAAGTGCTGAAAACTATCACCGAAACTTTAGAACAAGAATTAGACGAAAAAGGAAAATAATTATGGAAAAAATAATCTTTACTTTGCGTGAGGGTGAAGAATTTATCACCCTGCAAAATCTTTTGAAAGCAGAAAATATCGTTGCCACCGGCGGCGAAGCCAAATATGTGATTGTTGACGGTTTGGTAACGGTCAACGGTGAATGTGAAACTCGTCGCGGCAAAAAACTTCACAGCGGCGATGTTGTGGTGTTTGAAAATTTTGAAATCACCGTAAAATAAGTAAAATAAGTAAAATAAGTAAAAGAAGTAAAAGAATCAGAAAGGGAAGACAGACAATGGCAAAAATTAAATTTATCAGCGACTCTGCAGCAGATATTCCAAAGGAATATGCAAAGGAAAAAAACATTGATATTTTGCCTTTTCATGTATACTTAAAACCCCATACCGGAGAGGTGCAGGAATATTTTGACGGTGTAGACATCACCTCCGATGAAGTGTTTGCCTTTATGGAAGAAAACAAAGGAAACGTTTCCACATCTCAGGTAACCGCTTTCGCCATTGAAGAATATTTTCGGGAAATGGCGGAAAAAAATGAATATGACACCTATATTTTCACTTGTATTTCCTCTGCGGGAAGTCCCACCTATAACAATGTGAAAATTGCCCTCAAAAATCTGGAAGATGACGGCATTAAACTGGATGTCCGTCTGATTGACTCCAAATTTTACACCATTTGTTACTACTACGCAATGAGAGACGGCATCACCGCCTACGAAAAGGGTGCCTCTGCCGACGAAGTGGTAAAAATCATCGAAGCTTGTTGTCAATCGAATAATATCTTCTTAATGAACGGTACTTTGGAATATTTAAAACGTGGCGGCAGAATCACCGGTGCAAGCGCCCTTTTGGGTACTATTTTAGACATTAAACCGATCCTCACCGTAAAAGACGGTCTGGTGGCACCGGCGGAAAAAGTCCGTGGCATCAAAAAAGCTATGACAAGAATTATGGAACTGACAAAAGAAGCCACACAATCCGGCGGCTACCGTTATATGATTGTCTATTCCACCAAAGCTCCCTACTACGATGAATTTGTATCTATGGTACACGAAAACTTCCCCGGCGAAGAAATCCATATCAACCAGGTGGGTTCCACCATTGGCGTCCACATTGGACCGGGATTGGTTGGGCTTATGTTCCAAAAAATCACTAAAATGTGAAAAACAGCACTTAGCGGATGAACCTCACCACTCGGCGTATACCAGATACGCCTTCGGGTAACCCCTTACGGGTTCGGTTTCTCCGCTCTGCACTATTTTTCCCATTTTTGCAAACAAATGCAATAAATAGCGCAGACTACAAAAAAGCAATACATTTTTAAAGCCTTCCCCGATTCGCCCTCCTTGCCTAAAGGAGGGGGGACCGTCGCAGACGGTGGGAGGATTCCGGAAGGGGGACCGCTTGCGGTGGATGAGGTGTTGTTTTAAGCCATATGTAGTTCCGGCGTTTCGGATATCTGTACAACGGGCGATTCGTGAATCGCCCCTACTATTCTTTATTCACTTACCAAAAGGGCAGTCAGCTATGCTGACCGCCCTTATTCTTCCAAAAAAGGAGGTGCCGATATGAAACAAGAAAAACCTTTTCGCATTGCGTCCCATATGAAACCAAAGGGTGACCAACCCCAAGCCATCGAAAAACTAAGTGCAGGGATTTTACAAAACGACAAATACCAGACTTTGCTTGGAGTAACCGGTTCCGGGAAAACCTTTACCATTGCCAACGTGATTGAAAAGGTGCAAAAACCCACGTTGGTGTTGGCGCATAACAAAACCTTAGCCGCACAGCTTTGCAGTGAATTCAAAGAGTTTTTCCCCGATAATGCAGTGGAATTTTTTGTATCATATTATGACTATTATCAGCCGGAAGCCTACCTTCCCGGAACTGACACCTTCATCGAAAAAGATTCTCAGATTAACGACGAAATCGACAAACTTCGACACGCCGCAACCACCGCATTATTTGAGCGGACAGATGTTATCATCGTGGCATCGGTTTCCTGTATTTACGGTTTGGGTGACCCGGAAGATTATACCGATTTGTGTGTATCTTTGCGTGTGGGGATGGAAAAAGACCGAGACGAAGTCATCAAAAAACTCATTGAAATTCAATATGAAAGAAATCACATCGACTTTCACCGTGGATGTTTTCGGGCGAATGGGGATGTGTTGGATATTTTTCCGTCAAACTCCAACGAAATGGTACTTCGTGTGGAATTTTTCGGAGATGAAGTGGAGCGTTTGACCGAAATCAATCCCATAACGGGAGAGATTATCGGAGAACGGGAGCATATTTTCGTGTTTCCTGCTTCCCATTATGCCACTTCGTTTGACAAAATGAAACGTGCCATCAAAACCATTGAAGAAGAGCTGGAAGAACGCATTGACTTCTTTGATAAAAAAGAAAAATGGATTGAAAAACAGCGCATTACCGAACGCACCAACTACGATCTGGAAATGATGGGCGAAATCGGCTTCTGTAAGGGGATTGAGAACTATTCCCGTCACATCAGCGGCAGAGAACCCGGAAGCGCACCTTATACTTTGCTGGACTATTTTCCCGACGATTTTTTACTGGTGATTGATGAATCCCACGTTACGCTGCCCCAGGTTCGCGGGATGTATGCCGGAGACAGAGCCAGAAAAACTTCCCTTGTGGACTACGGTTTTCGATTGCCATCAGCTTATGATAACCGTCCCTTAAATTTTGATGAATTTATTGACAGAATTCATCAGGCAATTTTTGTTTCTGCCACTCCTGCGGACTACGAACGGGAACATTCCACCCGGATTGTGGAACAGGTGATTCGTCCCACGGGACTGTTAGACCCCGAAATCTTTGTGAAACCCACCACCGGGCAAATTGACGATTTGCTGTCTGAAATCAATTTGCGTATCGCAAAAAGTGAGCGTGTTTTGGTGACAACCTTAACCAAACGGATGGCAGAAGATTTGACCGATTATCTTGGGGATGCAGGTGTTCGTGTGCGATATCTTCATTCGGATATCGACACTATGGAGCGTATGGAAATCATCCGTGACCTCAGATTGGGTGAGTTTGACGTATTGGTGGGCATCAACCTGCTGCGTGAAGGGCTGGACCTGCCCGAAGTGTCTCTGGTTGCCATTTTAGATGCCGACAAAGAAGGCTTTTTAAGAAGTGAAACGTCGTTGATTCAGACCATTGGTCGTGCTGCCCGAAATGCAGAAGGTACCGTTATTATGTATGCAGATGTCTTAACCGATTCTATGGAAAAAGCTATCCGTGAAACCAACCGCCGTCGGGACATTCAAAAAGCGTATAACGAGGCCAACGGCATTGTCCCCGTTACCATCAAAAAAGACATCCGTGCAGTCATTGAGGCAACCAAAAAGTCAGAAATGCCGTCGAAAAAAGGTAAAAACAAACAAAAACTTGTGAATGACGGCTTCATAGAAACCGAAATCTTAAGATTAACCGAAGAAATGAACAAAGCTGCCAAAAACCTGGATTTTGAAAAAGCGGCAGAGCTTCGTGATAAGATAAAAGCTTTACAAGCATAGACTTGAAAACAGAACTGTAGGGGACAGTGCCCACACCGTCCCACTTTCTAACAACCGAACAAACGGGTTGATGTGGGCATCAACCCCACAAAAGAGAACTCTGCAAAAAGGATTTTAATTATGCGTGATAATATCTACATCAAAGGTGCCAAAGAGCACAATCTAAAAAATATTGATTTAAAAATCCCGAGAGACAAACTGGTGGTCTTTACGGGGGTGTCGGGTTCGGGGAAATCTTCCCTTGCCTTTGATACCATCTATGCAGAAGGGCAACGTCGATATGTGGAGTCCTTATCTTCCTATGCCCGTATGTTTTTGGGGCAGATGGACAAACCGCAGGCAGATTTGATTGAGGGACTTTCTCCCGCCATTTCCATCGACCAGAAAACCACCTCCAAAAATCCCCGTTCTACTGTTGGAACCGTAACCGAAATCTACGATTATCTGCGTCTTTTGTATGCACGCATCGGGATTCCTCATTGTCCCAACTGCGGAAAGGAAATTCATAAGCAGACCATTGACCAGATTGTGGATAAAATCTTAAAATATCCCGAAAAAACAAGAATCGTGATTTTAGCACCCGTCATCCGAGGCAAAAAAGGGGAACATCAGAAAGTCTTGGAAAAAGCGAAAAAGAGTGGCTTTATCCGTGTGAGGGTTGACGGAAATCAGTATGATTTATCCGAAGAAATCAAGTTAGAGAAAAACAATAAGCACACCATTGAAATTGTGGTAGACCGTATGGCGGTCAAAGAGGATATCCGCTCCCGTCTTACCGATTCTCTGGAAACTGCTGTTGGCTTAACTGACGGCCTGGTGACGATTTTAGAACATGACACAGGTAAGGAAAACACCTTCAGCCTAAATTATTCCTGTCCCGATTGTGACATCTCGGTGGAGGAGCTTTCGCCCCGAGCCTTTTCCTTTAACAATCCCTTCGGTGCCTGTCCCGAATGCGGGGGGATTGGTCATTTGATGAAAATTGACCCCTCTTTGGTGGTAGATACCGAAAAATCCATTTTAGACGGTGCCATTCGTGGAAGCGGTTGGTATTCTGCCGATAAATCCGACAGCATTGCCTATACGCTGTTGGAAGCGGTTTGTAAGCACTACGGCTATTCTATGGTGAAGCCCATCGGTAAGCAGGATCCTGCCTTTTTGCAACTGTTGCTCTATGGAAACGGTGGCGAAAAAATCAAGGTGGACTATCAGCGCAAAAGTTCCAGCGGCACCTATTACAGCGAGTTTGAGGGCATCATCACCAACTTGGAACGTCGCTATCGGGAAACTTCTTCCTCCTGGATGAGAAGTGAAATCGAATCCTTTATGAGTCAGAAACCCTGCCACGTTTGTAAGGGTGCAAGACTCAAAAAAGAGAGCCTTGGCGTAACCGTTGGGGATATCAACATTTACAAAATGTGCCAGAAACCGGTCAAAGAGCTTATTTTGTTCTTCGATAACCTTACCTTAACCGAAAAAGAAACAAACATCGCAGAGCGTCTGTTAAAAGAAATCAAAGAACGTCTTGGCTTTTTGGATAAAGTGGGACTTAACTATCTGACCCTTTCCCGTTCGGCAGGTTCCTTGTCGGGCGGCGAAGCCCAAAGAATCCGTCTTGCCACTCAGATTGGCTCCTATTTGATGGGCGTGTTATATATTTTGGATGAACCCAGTATCGGGCTTCATCAGCGTGACAACGAAAAACTGATTGAAACCCTCATCAAACTGCGTGATGTAGGGAATTCCGTTTTGGTAGTGGAACACGACGAAGATACCATCCGTGCTGCCGATTATGTGTTTGATTTCGGACCCGGTGCAGGCATCCACGGAGGCTATATCACCGCAGAAGGCACTCCCGAAGAAATTATGAAAAGTAAAACCTCTTTAACCGGTGACTACCTTTCCGGTAGAAAACAAATTCCTGTTCCCACCGAGAGAAGACCTGGTAACGGGAACTTTCTGGTGATAAAAGGTGCCAGACAGAACAATTTAAAAAATATCGACGTGGAAATTCCGCTGGGTTGTATGAGCATTGTGACGGGAGTATCCGGTTCGGGAAAATCCTCCCTCATCAATCAGATTCTATATCAGGAATTATTCCATCACCTTAATGGCGGAAAAAGCCGTGGCGGACTTCACGATTCCATTGAAGGAATGGAACATTTGGACAAGGTCATCGCCATTGACCAGTCACCCATCGGCAGAACCCCCCGTTCCAATCCTGCCACCTATACGGGCGTATTTTCCCTGATTCGTGACTTGTTTGCCGCCACCAACGATGCCAAAATGAAAGGCTACGGACCGGGACGGTTCAGCTTTAACGTCAAAGGCGGCCGTTGCGAAGCCTGCGAAGGGGATGGGATTGTGAAAATTGAGATGCATTTTCTGCCCGATGTGTTTGTGCCTTGTGATGTGTGTAAGGGGAAACGCTACAACCGTGAAACCCTGGAAGTTCGCTACAAAGGCAAAAATATCCACGAAGTGCTGGATATGACCGTGGAGGAAGGATTAGAGTTTTTTGAAAACATTCCATCCATCAAACGAAAATTGCAACTGTTATGCGATGTGGGGCTCTCCTACATCAAATTGGGGCAACCTTCCACTACCTTGTCGGGTGGGGAAGCCCAGCGAGTGAAACTTGCCACCGAGCTTTCCAAACGTCCCACCGGCAAAACCATCTATATTTTAGACGAACCCACCACAGGACTTCATTTTGACGATGTCAGAAAGCTTATTGATGTGTTAAACCGCTTGTGTGACAGCGGCAACACCATCGTGATTATTGAACATAACCTGGATGTCATCAAAGTAGGAGACCACCTGATTGACATTGGTCCCGAAGGTGGCGACGAAGGCGGCACCGTGGTTGCAACGGGTACGCCCGAAGAAGTGGCGAAGGTGGCAGAATCGCATACAGGTCGCTTCTTACGGGACAAATTGCAGGCTTGAAAAACGGCACTATTCCAACCGTTCTTATCCTTTGTACGGGTTATCAATATCTTTTGATAGGATTTGTAGGGTTCGGCGTTTACGACGAACCGCTGTGTGGTATCAAACACCGTCGGGAATTTTCATTGCAAATTATCTCTCCCTCCGTCTTTTGCTCTGCAAAATCCACCTCCCTCGTCAGAGGGAGGTTTGTAGGGGCGATTCACGAATCGCCCGTTGTGTGGGTACCAAACACCGTCGGATAAACCTTTGTAGGGGACGATGCCCACATCGTCCCGTTGTGTAATATTAGGGGCGGGCACAGAGCCCCCCCCCCTACGAACAAAAAAGACGAAATTCAATTTTTTTAATTTTTGAATTTCGTCTTTTATTATTTCTGTTTATTCTTCAAATAAGGGAGTGGAAAAATACCGTTCTGCGGTATCGGGAAGAACCGTTACCACCGTTTTTCCTTTGCCTAATTTTTTTGCTAGTTTGATTGCCGCCGCCACGTTGGTGCCGGAGGAAATTCCACACATAATCCCTTCTTTTGCGGCAAGGTCTTTGGAAGCTTGGATGGCTTCTTCGTCCTTGACAATGCAGATGTCATCATAAATATTTTGATTCAAAATGGCAGGAATGAGACCGTCGCCAATGCCCATCTGCAAATGGGTGCCGATGGAACCGCCCGACAAAATTGCCGCATCTTGGGGTTCCACTGCCCAGATTAACATATCGGGATTTTTTTCTTTCAGGGTTTCACCAATTCCGGTAATGGTGCCGCCGGTACCAATCCCCGAACAAAATCCGTGAATGGGTCCATCCACTTGCGCTAAAATTTCCATTCCTGTCTGTTTTCTCTGGATTTCCACATTGGCAGGATTTTCAAACTGCTGCGGCACAAACACGTTGGGGTCTTCTGCCTGCATTTTTAATGCGGTTTTCAAACATTCATCAATACAGTCACCGATGTTGCCCGCATCGTGAATCAAAATCACTTCCGCTCCGTAATGTTTCACCAGTTTTCTGCGTTCTTCGCTGACAGAATCGGGCATAATAATTTTGGTTTGATACCCTCTCACCGCACCAACCAAAGCAAGGCCAATCCCCTGATTTCCGCTGGTGGGTTCCACAATGATGGTGTTTTCATGGATGAGACCTTTTGCTTCCGCATCCAAAATCATATTGTAGGCAGTTCTTGTTTTGATGGAGCCACCCACATTCAAGCCTTCAAATTTCACCAAAATATCGGCACAGTCATCCTCCACCATCCGATTGAGACGGATTAGGGGAGTGTTGCCAATGGCATCTAAAATGGTGTTGTATATCATAAAGAAAAAATTCCTTTCTTTTGTTTGAACCTCACAATGAAATCGCCGGATCACCGTTGATTGGCAAATTTCACCACAGATAAAATAATTGTATCACATTTTTTAAAACATTGCAATCTTTTTCCATTATTTTATGAAAAAAGATTGGTTGTGTGCAAAAAGACAAGCTTTCTGATGACGGATTTGTTTGTGCTTTTTTGCTTTTTTTATGGAAACTATTGTTATTTTGAAAAAAGTATGCTAAAATAAAGTTGGTATGCTATATTGTAAGAAAAATCCAAGAGGTCGGCTTATGGATATTACAAAACAATTATTTTCACGGCAGGATGTTTCCTATCGGGAGTTTCAAAGTGCACTGATGCCAACAGTTCCAAAAGATACTGTCATCGGAGTCAGAACACCCGAAATCCGTGCGTTAGCCAAACAGTTATCCGGCACACGGGAAGCGGAAATGTTTCTTAAAAATCTGCCTCACCGATACTATGAAGAAAACAATCTTCACGCTTGTTTGCTGGAGAAAATTTCTGACTTTGATGCCTGTCTTGGTGAACTGCAGAAATTTTTGCCGTATCTTGATAACTGGGCAACCTGTGATATGTTGTCGCCTAAAATTTTAAAAACCGATTTGCCCCGTTTGTGCGAAGAATGTTTTTCCTTTCTGGAATCGGGACATACTTATACCGTCCGTTTCGGCATCAAACTGTTGATGACATATTTTTTAGACGACCAATTTTTGCAAATTTATCCCGAACGGATTTCTAAGATTCATTCGGAAGAATATTATGTTAATATGATGATTGCCTGGTATTTTGCAACTGCACTTGCCAAGCAATATGACAGCATCTTGCCTTATCTTAAGGAAGGCAAATTATCTCCGTGGATTCACAATAAAACTATTCAGAAAGCTGTGGAAAGCCGTCGGATTACAAACTGTCAGAAAGAATATTTAAAAACACTTCGTATCACAGACAAAAAAGTTTGTGACATAAGGGAGAGAGACTGATGAAAATCATTATTGTAGGGCTTGGAAAAGTGGGTCAGAAACTGACCGAACGCTTAAGTCGGGAAGCAGAGCACGATATTACCGTGATTGACACCCGTCGCACCATTTTGCACGATGTGGTGAATTCCTATGACGTCATGGGGATTGTGGGCAGCGGTGCCAGTATTGAAATTCTGCAGGAAGCGGGCGTGGAACAAACGGATATTTTAATTGCGGTAACAGGGTCTGATGAACTCAATCTGTTAACTTGTTTGATTGCAAGAAAACTGGGAGTTTCCAATACCATTGCCCGTGTGAGAAATCCGGAATATAAAAAAGAAGTGCAGCTCTTTCAGGAGGATTTGGGTCTTGCTATGATTATCAATCCTGAATTTACTGCTGCCAGCGAAATTGCAAGATTGCTTCGTTTTCCTTCTGCGGTGCAGATTGATACCTTTGCCAAAGGCAGAGTGGAAATTTTAAAATTCAGAATTCCCGCAGGCTCTCCCCTGTGTGATTTGAAAGTGGTTGACATTGCACACAAACTGGGATGTGATATTTTGGTTTGCGGTGTAGAACGTGGAGAAGAAGCCTTCATTCCCGGTGGGGATTTCACCCTTCGGGAAGGGGATTATGTCAGCATTGTGGCAACCATTCGTGATGTGACCCATTTTATTAAAAAAATCGGCTTAAAAACCGATAAAGTAAAAAATACCATGATTGTGGGTGGCGGAAAAACAGCGGTTTATCTGGCAAATCTGTTGTTAAAAGCAGGGATTGACGTTACCATCATCGAACAAAATCCCGACCGTTGCGAACAGCTTTGTGAAGCTTTGCCCAAAGCCACCATTATCAACGGTGACGGAACCGAAAACCGTCTTTTGATTGAAGAGGGAATCCAGTCGGCAGAATCCTTTGTGGCACTCACCAACATTGATGAAGAAAATGTGATGCTTTCCATGTATGCCAAAACGCAGACCAAAGGAAAGGTAGTCACCAAAATCAACCGGATTGCCTATGATGAAGTAATCAGTAATCTGGGGCTGGATACCATCATTTATCCCAAAGATATCACCGCAGAATACATTCTGCGTTTTGTTCGTGCAAAAAACAATTCTATCGGCAGTAATATTGAAACCATGCACGAAATTTTGGATGCTAAAGCAGAGGCGTTGGAATTTAACATCTTAAAAACAGCGCCCATTGCCAACCGTACCATCGAAAGTCTGTCATTAAAACCGGGCATTCTGATTGCCTTAATCAACCGAAACGGTACCATCATCACTCCCCGTGGTAAGGACACCATTCTTCCCGGAGATACGGTAATTGTGGTTACCACCAATAAAGGGTTCACCGATATCGGAGATATCTTAAAGTAGAGGAAACATTATGAACTATAAAATGATTTCGCACGTTTTGGGCTGGGTTATCAGCTTGGAAGGGATGTGTATGATGCTTCCCTTTATCTGTGCATTATGCTATCGGGAGCAGAATCCGTTTTTATTTTTAATTTGCGGATTGATTTGTCTTGTGGTGGGACTCCCTCTTTGTCTTGTCAAGCCAAAGAAACGGTCGCTGTTTGCCAAAGAAGGCTTTGTTGTTGTGGCATTGTCCTGGATTTTGCTCAGTATTTTTGGTGCGATCCCCTTTTTTATTTCCAAACAGATTCCGTCCTTTGTGGATGCATTGTTTGAAACTGCTTCCGGTTTTACCACAACGGGAGCTTCCATTTTGTCTGATGTGGAAAGTTTGTCAAAATCTCTTTTGTTCTGGCGAAGTTTTACTCATTGGATTGGCGGGATGGGAGTTATTGTTTTCTTAGTGGCACTTTTGCCCTTGTCCGGTGGCGATAATATGCATCTGCTCCGGGCGGAAAGCCCCGGTCATTCGGTTGGGAAACTGGTGCCTCATGTCAAAACAACAGCAAAAATTTTATACACCATCTATCTTGGTCTTACTCTGTTGCAGGTTTCTCTTTTGTTATTGGGAGGAATGGATTGGTTTTCTGCTCTGACATTAAGCTTCGGAACAGCAGGAACCGGTGGCTTTGGTATTTTAAATTCGGGCTGTGCCTCCTATTCTCCTTATGTGCAATGGGTGATTACCGTATTTATGCTGATTTTCGGCGTGGATTTTGCGTTTTATTATGCCATCATCCAGCGTCGGTTTAAAAACGCTTTACAGTTGGAAGAAGTGCGTGTCTATTGGATTGTCGTTTTTCTTGCAGTTGCCGTTATCGGCATTAACATCTATCCCGTTGTTTCTTTGAAAAACGGTTTTACATCGGCAGATACCCTTCGCCACTGTGCCTTTCAGGTTGCGTCCATCATCACCAGTACCGGGTATGCTACCACGGATTTCAATCTTTGGCCGGAGTTTTCAAAAATGATTCTGGTGATGCTGATGTTTATGGGTGCTTGTGCCGGAAGTACCGGCGGTGGAATTAAAGTTTCCAGAATTATGGTGTTAATCAAGAGTATCGTGAAAGAAGTCAAAGTGCTGGCACATCCGAAAAGCACCGTAAAAGTGAAGTTAAACGGCAGACCGCTGGAACACGAGGTGCTTCGTGGAATCAACGTGTTCTGCGTATCCTACGCTTGTATTTTTGCAGTCATTCTTTTGATTATCAGTTTAGATAATCTGGATTTTACCACCAATTTTACTGCGGTGGTTGCAACCCTTTCCAATATCGGACCCGGACTTGGTAACGTTGGTCCGGCAGGAAATTTTTCCTGCTATTCTGCTCTGTCCAAATTGGCACTGACCTTTGCTATGATTATCGGTCGACTGGAAATTTTCCCGGTTTTGGTGTTGCTTTCTCCCAAAACCTGGAGACGGTAAGTGTAAAATTTCGTTTCAAAAAAGGTGATATCTATGCAAAGTTTTAAACAAAATTTAAAAAATCTGGATGTCTGGCTTCTGGGTGCTACTTGCCTGATTTCCATCATCGGAATCCTTTTGGTTTCCAGTGCAACTGCATCCTATTCGGGAGGCACCACGCAGGTGATTGTGCAAATTGCCGCCTTTTTGATTGGACTTGTTTGTTGTCTGTTTCTGGCATTTTATGATTATGAATTTTTGTCATCCAAATACCTGTATATCATAGGTATTGACGTGTTTTTGCTGGTTTTGGTACTATTCATCGGAACCGGTGCCGAAGAGGTTGGCGGAAACAGTTGGATTCGATTTGGTCCCATTGGGATTCAGCCGGCAGAATTTGTGAAAATCGGCTTCATTTTGTCTTTTGGTTTTCAGCTTGATAAATATAGGGAACGAATCAACGAGTTGCCTGTTGTCTTATGTGCTTTGGCACACATCGGCGTACTTGTCTTCCTCATTATGCAACAGCCTGACTTTGGAACCACAATGGTGTTTGTATCCATTTTTGTGGTGATGATTTATATAGCAAAAATCAGTTGGAAATATATTCTGGCAGCAGTGGGAGCCGTTGCGGTTGCCTTTCCCGTGTTTTGGTTTTTCATTTTCAAAGAATATCAGAAAAACCGTATCTTAACTTTCTTAAATCCCGAAATGGATTCCCAGATGTCCGGCTATCAGGTGATGCAGTCCAAAACCGCCGTAGGCGCAGGACAGCTGTTTGGACAGGGGCTTTATAAAGGCATCCTCACCCAAAACAATTTCCTGCCTGCCAAACATACCGACTTTATCTTTGCCGTTGCCTGTGAAGAACTTGGATTTATCGGTGCACTCCTCATTGTTGCACTCATCATTTTCATCGTGCTTCGTTGTTTCTACATTGCCTGCAACGCCCGTGACCATCTGGGTGCCTTCATTGCCATCGGCGTGGGAACCATGATTCTGGTGCAGTCCTTTGAAAACATCGGAATGACCATCGGTCTCACCCCCGTCACCGGCATCACCCTCCCATTTTTAAGCTACGGTGGCTCCTCCATGCTCACTAATATGATAGCCATTGGTTTGGTTTTGAATGTGAGAATGAGGCACAAGAATCTCAACTTTATGTAAGGTATGGACTTGTAAAACGGCGCAGAATCCGAAAATTTCACCACTCGGCGTACACTCGGTACGCCTTCGGGTACTGTCAAGGCGTTGCCTTGATTCAATTTTCAAATTCTGCATCCATTTTACTGCATCCTATTGGATGAGTAGACTTGTAAAACGGCGCCATTCCCACCAACTTCACCCTTCGCATACACTCGGTATTGCTCGGGTTCAGTTGATGTGACTTGCATCCGTTTGACTGCATCCTATTTGATTTTGGCGAAATCAAAAATTTTACCAAAATGTGTGAATCTCACCACTCGGCGTAGCATTGCATGCAGCATAACGGTACGCCTTCGGGTACTGTCAAGGCGTTGCCTTGATTCAATTTTCAAATTCTGCATCCATGTTACTGCATCCTATTGGATGTGGGGATTTGAAATACGAGAGACATGGATTCTTCCATGTCTTTTTTGTTGATTTCAAAAAAAACGTTGTATCCATGTTCGTAGGGCGTGACGACCTCGGCACGCCGTTGTCGGAAGGCTTTCCGCAAGGCATATTCCGGGACAGCTATCGTCTGTCGCCCCTTGGTATTTTTTGTTCTTTGTCTCCCTTTGGATGAGGTTGTTAAGAGGAGCGTTTCTGCTCTTATTTCCACTAAAAAAACATAAAAAAATTTTGAAACTTACTCATAACTACTTGAAAATCGTGAAAAACTATGATAAAATAGAAAAATAATTGATTATTAGGAGGGATATTATGGATACCAATAAAAGACCCGATACCATGGAACGTATCACCACAAAAGAACTGGCAGACAAATTTATCGCAGAGCAGGTTGCCGCGGTGCAACAGCAGGTAGGTGATAAGAAAGTGCTGTTAGCCTTGTCCGGCGGTGTGGATAGCTCTGTAGTGGCAGCGCTGTTAATCAAAGCCATCGGCAAACAGTTAGTGTGTGTACATGTAAACCACGGTCTGATGAGAAAAGGCGAATCCGAAGATGTAATCGAAGTGTTCCGCAACCAGATGGATGCCAACTTAATTTATGTGGATGCCACCGACCGTTTCTTAGATTTGCTGGCAGGCGTTTCTGATCCTGAGAAAAAACGTAAAATCATCGGCACCGAATTTATCAAAGTGTTTGATGAAGAAGCAGCCAAGTTAGAAGGTATCGACTTTTTAGCACAGGGTACCATTTATCCCGATATTTTAGAAAGTATCAAAGCGGCGGAAAGCGGTAAACCCGTAAAAAGCCATCACAATGTTGGTGGTCTTCCCGACGATATGGCAATGGAACTGGTAGAACCTGTAAAACTGCTCTTCAAAGACGAAGTTCGTGTGGTTGGGGAAGCGTTAGGTCTGCCTCACGCTATGGTATACCGTCAGCCCTTCCCGGGTCCCGGACTTGGTGTTCGTTGCTTAGGTGCCATCACCCGTGACAGACTCCATGCACTCCGTGAAGCTGACGCTATCTTAAGAGAAGAATTTGATAACTGCGGTTTAGCAGAAAAAGTTTGGCAGTATTTCGTTGCCATTCCCGACTTAAAGAGCGTTGGCGTAAAAGACGAAATGCGCTACGAAGGTTGGCCGGCAATCATCCGTGCGGTAAACACCGTGGATGCAATGACCGCAACCATCGAAGAAATCCCCTACGAAATTCTTCATAAAATCACCGACCGTATCACCCACGAAGTAGACGGCATCAACCGTGTTCTTTTAGACCTCACTCCGAAGCCGATCGGCACCATCGAGTGGGAATAATACCGGCTTGTTGATGAGTAATCATATGAAAGAAATTGGGATTGGTTGCTTTCGTCATAGAAGATGATAAATTAGGTAAAATTTCTTCTGCGGAACCTGATTTTAGAAAGTAAATAACATAAAACGAAGTAAAAGGCGTAGCCATTTTTGGCTACGCCTTTCTATTTTCGTGTAAGACAGCTTGCTTGAACATTATGAAGAAACCTATTTCCCCCAACGTATGGAAAAGGCGGGCAAAGCTTCTTATGTGGAACGGAATCAGGAAATGATAAATCAATCAGATGATTGCGTTGTGTGCTACGATGAAAATTATCTTCCACCTCGGCGTAAAAACAGCCGTAGAGATATTACAGGCTACCAACCTAAAAGCGGAACCGCAGTTGCCTATGATTACGCTGAGAAAAAGAAAAAGGAAATTATCAATGTATTTTGATGTGCAAATGAATTTTTAACAATTGGCAAGATTTTAACACAATTATCTTCTTGAATGTTAATGCAATTCTTGACAATCGGCAAGAAATATGCTATAATTTCTATACCAATGTTAAGAAGAGGTGTGAAAATGACTACTCTTGAGATATTAAAAGAAATATCAAATGAAAATAATGGATTAATACTTACCAAAACAGCGACTACTAAAGGTGTAAGCAGAGCGAGCCTGTCTCAACTTTGTAAAGATGGGAAAATAACACGAATAGCAAACGGTCAATATGTTTTATCGGAAGATTTAAATGATGAAATACTTTCCTTGAGCATTCGTTCAGATTTAATTATTTTTTCTCATGAAACAGCTTTGTTTCTTAATGGAATATCTGACAGAACTCCATTTGAACATACTGTTACAATACCATCATCAAAAACATTAGCGCGCTCAATAAGTTGCGAATGTAAAATTTATTATATTAAAGATGAATTGCATGGCTTAGGTAAAACTCAACTTATTACTCCTATGGGGAACAAGGTCTGGGCCTATGATATGGACAGAACTATTTGTGATATTGTTAGAAGTCGTAGCAGAATGGCAGATGAAACGTTTATTTCCTCCATAAGAAATTATGCTGCAAGTCCCGATAAAAATCTTTCTAACCTTAGTATATATGCAACTAAAATGGGCATTTTATCTCAGGTAAGACAATATTTGGAGGTGTTATTATGAGTAATTCAAAGGCGATGAGTTTGAAAGCAAAAATAAGAAATATAGCAAAATTGAAGAATATTCCGGCGCAAGTTATTTTACAGAATTATATGTTTGAAAGATTCCTGAACAGACTGTCTTTTTCGGAGTACAAAGAAAAATTTGTATTAAAGGGTGGTATGCTGGTTGCGGCACTTGTCGGACTTGATAATCGAGCAACAATGGATCTGGATACTACGCTCAAGAATTTACCGCTTACACCGGAAGCGATTGAAAAGGCGTTGAAAGAAATCTTTGAAATTGATTTAAAGGATGATGTAAGCTTCTCCTTAAAAGGAATATCCCCGATACGAGAAGATGATATTTACGGCGGATACAGAGTTGCTTTGGATGCGGTGTATGAAACTATCGTTACCCCTATGACGATAGATGTTTCGACGGGAGATGTTATTACGCCAAATGCTGTAAAGTATGATTTTACAGGAATTTTTGATGATGAACTTACATTTGAGGTATGGGCATATAACATAGAAACGGTTTTAGCTGAAAAGGTTGAAACAATTCTTAGACGAAGTGTGTTTAATACAAGACCAAGAGATTTTTATGATGCGTACATACTTATCACAACACAAAGCTTTGACAAAGCTGTGTTTGCTGAAGCTTTGGAGAAAACCATAGAGCATAGAGGGACGAGAAATCAGATAAACGATTTTACATCTACTATGGAGATTGTTTCAGAAAGTGATGATCTCAGAAGAATGTGGAGTAATTATCGATCGCAGTTCTCATATGCAAAAGATATCAGTTTTGAAGATGCGTGTAATTCGATTATGGACTTACTTGCTAAAATTTAATACCATAGACTTTTATGCCTATTCCAAGTGACGGAATAGGCATATTTGTTGTTTTTTCGGACATAGAAAAATTGATCAAACGCCCGAACTGATTGAAAAGCTTACAAAAGAGATTGAAGTTCTGATTACAGAAAAAGATGTTACTGTTTTTTATTCCGGAAGCAAAAGAGAATTTGATGATTTATGCCATCAAGTTGTTACCGAGTTGAAAGAGAAAAAAGTTGCAGATAGTTGCATATCATGAATCAATAATTTGTCATAGGTTTGTCATATGTTGGTTGGTATAATACTGTATCAACATAATGTATATCAATAAACTCCATATGTAAGTGTGTGAGCGTTTTATTGTGAAAACATAAAATAACGGAACTTGGGAGGGGATTATTATGACAAAGGGAACGAAAATTTTTAGAATTATTATTTGTGTTCTGTTAGCACTTACTATGATTTGGGGTGCAGTTTGTGGACTTGCACTGGTCTTTGGCGCCAAATACTTAGTTCTTAGGGCAGGATACAACATCCGTGTTGCAGGCGTACCGGTTTTAACAACCAATGCAGACGATGTGTTGGGTGACGGTACCGTATCCTATGATGCAAATAACAACATCCTCACATTTGACCATGCCGTAATTGAGTCTGAAAAGTGGGGCGTTTATTCACGAATTGATCTGAATATCGAACTGATCGGCGAAAATAAAATTGTCTGCAAAGACGAGAAATACAGTGCCGGTATTTACGCAGGAGACAACTACCTGAGTAAAGATCTTGCGTTTATCGGTGACGGTTCTCTGACCATCGAACTCCCGATGAAAAGTGGGGAAGCAGTAGGCATTTTTGCGTCTGATCTTACGGTCGCAAACGATATTACCGTTATAACTTCCGATTGTGAAAATAAGGTGCATGGCATTGTTTGTGATTCTTCTTTGTTGATTGTAGAAAAAGGAACCGTTAAGGTAAATAACGGTGCTGCCAAGAACAGTGGAGGTGTCCGAGTTCGTGGGAATGCTCTCTTTGAAGAAGGAACTGCACACAATGTTTCTGTAAATCCCGGCACAACTGAAATTTGCAAAGGACTTAGTGTCAGCGGCGATATGTTCCTTGGTAAAGATACTTCGCTTACAGTTTTGGTTGATGATGAAGCTACAGATTTGGGCGAGTGCATCCGTGTATCCGGACTGATGGAGATTGGGAATGGTGCAACTGTACAAGCTTCGGCAAAGAATACTCATGCGATTGAGTGCTTCGGCTCTATCGAGGCAAATAAAGATGCTATGATTTCTGCAGCTTCCGATCAAAAAGATGCGGATGTTTTCTGTAGCGGAGCTTTGGTTCATTACGGAGCTTTAATCAATGCTCAAATCGATGCTATCGGAGGAATCCATGACAGAGCTGAAAACTAAACAGTAATATAACGTCAGAAAATCATAAATCAAAAAGGATGAACGGTTATGATAAAAAACAGAACAACACAACTTATTTTCCAGTCCTTCTATTGTGCAATCGGACTGATTGGCATTGTTGCAAGCCTCGGTATCTTTGATGACATCATGAATCCAAGATGGGATTTTTATGTTCATTTCACAAACATCAGTAACTACCTGTGCATTGGTATTGTATTTGCCGAGCTGATACAGACGGCGAAAAAGGACAGTGATCGTTATGTGAGTGTAGCACCATTTTTAAAGTTTATTGGTGTTCTTGCCATATTGCTCACTTTTCTTGTATTCAACTTTTTACTTGCAGGACAACCGGACAGAGACCCTCAGGCAAATTGGCGTATCGCAAGCATAAGCTTTCACGTCATACTCCCGATTATGTATGGGATGGATTGGCTATTGTTTTATGAACACAAAAAAATCAGATGGTTTTATCCGATAGCATCCGTAGCGTTCCCGTTATTGTATGTAGTTTTTGTATTTACAAGAGCTGCTATCCTGAATTTTAACCCGGAAGTTCCGTATTTGTATCCATATTTTTTCCTGAACCTTGATAAATTGGGTGTGGCAGGAGTCGCAAAATGGGTGGCAATCTTATTTGCAGGTTTTATTGCCTTGGGGTACCTATTCTATGGCATTGATAAACTGATAAAAACGGAAAAACAAATGGTATAGATAAGGAAATTTTACCATTCAATATGTTTAAGATACCGAAACCGAAATACAAAATAAAATGCGTGACTTATTATACAAAATGATAATCTGAAAGGTTTTTTTTAACATGAAAAAACTATGGGCTCTTCTTTTCACTTTAGTTTTTGCTGTTGGTATCTTCTCCCCTGCAGTAACAACCACAGCCGATGCCGCAAACGGTGTTGTTATGACCGTTAACGATGCAGAATATACCGACTTTATGAGCGGTTGGCAGTATGCTGTATCTACGGCGAAAAAAGGAACGCAGATGTAAAAGTGCCTTCAATTCAATCGGTCAACAGAATCAGTATGTACACGAACGAAGTTACTCTTGATACCGATGCGAATCTGATTGTATTTCAAGCGGGTTATGAACTCAAAAAAGAACTTGACATTTTTGGAATTTATGGTATTATCATAAGCGTCATATGAACGATATTCGACGGATCGTTTGTTTTCCGGAAGTGATGCGATACAATGAAAAGGAGTTGAACGTTATGAAAAAGAATTTATTGTTTCTTATTCCTATGGTAGTCGTTGCAGTTTTATTGTTTATGCTTCGTGCAACAGGAATGCCGGTACACATTGGAGTGTCTGTGATTGGACTTATTATCCTTGTGGCTTATGCTCTTGCAACCAAAAAGACGTGGAAGTGTCCGGCCCTGGAAATACTGCAACGTGTGTGCTATGCCATTGCGTTAATTACCGGGGTTGTGCTGATGAATGTGCATGGCATTGCGGCAATCTCTTTGGTTCATAAAGTGGGGGCAGTGTTGTTTGCAGTTCTTTTGATTGTGACCGAAATACATAAATCAGTGAAAAAATAATATCCACAATATTTTGGGATGTTTCATTTTCAAAAAAAGATTGATTTTTGTTTGATATTGTGATACTATGGAGTTAGCAACACAAAAAGGAGGACAAAACAATATGAAAAAACTAATTAGCTTGCTGGTTGCTATCTGTGTGTTATCTTCAGGTGCAGCTATGGCAAATGAAGCAGAAATTGCAGCAGAATCTGAAGTTGTAGCTGAAGTTGCGGCAGAAGAAGTGGCAGAAGCCGGAATTTTGGAAACTGCCATCGAATATAAGGTTGAACAAGAAGTAACCGTAAAGGTTGACGGCATTACTTTGGAAATTGCGGACCAAAAACCCGTAATTGAAAATGACAGAACCCTGGTTCCTCTTCGTGCCATTTTTGAAGCGTTGGACGCTACGGTAGAATGGATTGGCGAAACCGGTACCGTTATTGCCACCAAAGGCGAAAATACCGTAGAGTTAACCATCGGGTCCACTACATACAAAGTAAACGACCAAGCGAAAGAAATGGACGTTCCTGCGCAAATTAAGAACTCCAGAACCCTGGTTCCCTTAAGTGTGGTATCCGAAAGCTTAGGTTGCAGTGCCGAATGGGACGGGGAAGCCTACGAAGTGAATTTTTGCACTCCGGCTCATCAGGCAGTTGTGGCAGAAACCGACAGAATCAGAGCCATCAAACCCACGGTTGACGGTGCTTACAAAACCGTTGGCGAAGGGGTAAGACTGCCCATTAAAATGTACATTCCCGAAGAAGATACCCAGGAAAAGAAAATCGCAGTTCTGACCATTCACGGCGGAAGCTGGTATGCCATCACAGAAGACAGCGACAGCTGGGACGGTTCCTGGATGAATTATCAGGCGCAGTATTATTATGATAAATTCGGCTATACCACAGCGGCAATTTCTTATCGTGGCATCAACTTTGATGGCGAAACTACCGTGTTTGACATTGTGGAAGATTGTAAAGATGCGGTAGCCTATATGAGAGAACAGGCAGACTTTGATAAACTGATTATCATGGGCGATTCTTCCGGCGGACATCTGGCTGTTGAACTTGGTCTGGATGATGAAGTAGACGCAGATATCATCGTAGCGGCAAATCCTGTATTGGATTTGACAGTAAGCTATTGGGGATATGCGGTAAAAACCGAAGAAGATCGTGCAGTGGCATCTCCGTCACACAACACCAAGAAAACCGATACCAAATTTTTAGTAATGCATGGTAACAAAGACGTGGTTGTGGATTATCAGATTTCCAAAAAATTCTGTGACGATATGACAGCGCTTGGAACTCAGTGTGATTTTATCGAATTAGATGGAAAAGACCACGCGTTCTTACTGTCCAGATATCAGTCTACCGATGAAATGATTAACGAATTTATGGGTATGATTGACGCATATTTGGCGGATAATTTATAAGATAACAAAATCATAATGAAAAAGCATCGGCAGTTCAAATTGCCGATGCTTTTTTCTGGATAATAACATATATTTTAATAGAATTTTACTGAGGGGGTTCCAATGGCACCCCTTGGTGATGTTTTTGAGTTAGGGGGTCAAGTTCAACAATTAATTGATTGAAAAGTTATTTTGATTTGTCGGCGTTTTGTTTGGCGGTGTTGATTGAGGAAATAAGCATTTTGCGAATTGTTCCACATTCGTTATGAATATCTTTTGCTGAATTTCTGTCTAATAAATCAGATTTCACGAACAACTCTAACCAATATTCTGTTTCATAGCATTCCTTAAGAGCTATTTGTAATTTAGAAATGAAATCATTTTTGCTTTGAGCATAGTTTGCTTCGTGAATGTTTGCACCTATGGATGTGCCACTGCGTTCAAGTTGATTTGTAAGGGAATAATGTCCTTTAATATTTTCACATAATTTAATTATTTTAACAGAAAACTCAACTGACTGATTTCTTAATTTTGATTCAGCCATAACCTATCAACTCCTTACGGTTATTATAACAAAACTCAATATAATCTGTCTATAAAGTGAAATATCAACTTTGTTGATGTGAAATAATTTCTTGCAGAAATTGTGAAATAGAAACCTTGCGGTTTCTGTGAAATGAAATAAATCCACACGCCGTACGGCGTATTTCACATTGCGAAGCAATATTTCACGCCCTATGGGCATTTCACAAATCCGTGAGGATTTATTTCGCTGAAAAAAGCACCGACAAATGTCGATGCTTTTTTCTGGTGGAGGGAGATGGATTCGAACCATCGAAGCAAGATGCAACAGATTTACAGTCTGCCCCCTTTGGCCACTCGGGAACCCCTCCGTATTTAATTGGATGATGGAGCTGGTGATGGGACTCGAACCCGCAACCTGCTGATTACAAATCAGCTGCTCTGCCAATTGAGCTACACCAGCACAGGCTTGGGAAAAAGTTCAATCATCAATTTCACCTTAGCAATTATAGCATAGGATACATGATTTGTCAAGCATTTTTTTATTTTTTTATAAAAAAGTTTTCTGAATTTGAAAATACTTGGTATTTCAAGGTATTTTTGGGGTGTTTTTATTAAAAAGTAACCCCGAAATTTTGATAAAATGGAATTTAGGATTGTATTTTGTTGCAACCTGTGTTATAATATTTTTGTTATATTGACATAGTTTTTGAATTTTATGATTGTCGGCTTACTTTTTCTATGCAATGGTATATACTAAGAAAGTGTAAGAGCGGGCAATCAATATGAAAGTGAACATCAAAATGGATAAAAAACTTTTTTTGCATCTGTTAAAAAGAATATTGGCGGTGGCACTTTGTTGTTTCACCGTGTTTTTGGGTGTCAGAGCGGCGTTTTCTTATATCAATCCCTCCCGGATTATTGCTTCCGAAGGATTGGATGCAGTGGTTGGCGGCAGAATCAACGTTTTGTTGATGGCGACCGATAAAAGCGGGTTATTGACCGATACGATGATGCTGGCTTCCTGTGACAGTGACCGAAAGATTATCAATATGATTTCTTTTCCTCGTGATACCCGTGTGAAATATGGCAGAGGCTATCAGAAATTAAACGCCATGTATGCCCTGGGGAAAGAGGGAATGCGTCACGAAAATACCATTTCCTATATTCGTGAATTAACCGGGTTGCCCATTCATTATTATGTGGTGGTGCGTCCGGACGGGTTCCGCAATATCATTGATACACTGGGCGGCGTATGGATTGACGTGCCGATTCGGATGTATTACAGTGACCCTGCGCAGGATTTATATATCGACCTGCAACCGGGCTATCAGTTGCTGGACGGAGCCAAGGCAGAGCAATTTACCCGTTTCCGTTCCGGATATGCCAATGCGGATTTAGGCAGAATTTCGGCGCAGCAGAACTTTATAAAAGCGTTATTTGAGCAAAAATTAAAACCGGAATATTTATTAAAAGCCGGAGAAATTTATCAGCACGTGATTGACTGTGTGGATACCAATTTTTCCATTTCCGATTTACCTGTTTTCCTAAAGATTTTAAAAAGTTTGCAAGGGGACAGCATCCAAACCTATGATATGCCCCTTCGCACCGCAACCATCAACGGTGCTTCCTATGTGATTTGTGATGTGGAAAAAACCAAAGAGCTGATTGATACTGTCTTTTTGGGACAAGGTGAGCAAACAGCAGAAGAAGAACCGCAATAAAATTTTGATATTTTGATATGTAAAAAAAAGACTGTAAAAACAATGGTTTTTACAGTCTTTTTCTTATTGGATTGATTATTGCATTTGATATGCCGGACCCAGCATCAGGTAGGTATCGTTTGCGTCTTTTAACAGAATATTTCCTTGTTTGTCGATGACTGTCATATGGAAGTTTTCGTCAAAACCAATGGCATATCCGTCATCAAAAAATCCTTGGTAGGGTGTGATGAATAAGGGGGCAATCACCGGATTGCCGTTTTTATCGACATAACCCCACAGTTCATTCGTGCAAACTGCCGCCAGTCCGTTAGAAAACGATGCTGCATCCTGATAGTTAGGAGCGATAACCCAGTTGCCTTCTTTGTCAATAAAACCGGTTTTTCCATCTGTTTCTGCGATTGCCAGTCCTTCGCTGAAGGTGCCGACATGGGAATATTGAGGTTCGATTACAAGGTTTCCTTCTTTGTCGATAAAGCCCCATTTTCCATCAATCTGCACATTTGCCAGTCCTTCGGAAAACAGACGGGCGTCAGTGTATTGGGGAGGGATTGCCACGCTTCCGTCAGTACGAAGATAACCGTATTTTCCATCTTCACGAATTAAAATCATACCATCGGACAGAAGGTCGCTGCCGGATAAGATGGGTTCCACTACCAGGGTACCATTTTTGTCAAGATATCCCCATTTTCCATCAATCTGCACGGGGAGAAAACCTTCCGTACAAGAGCCTGCCTGTTCATAAATGGGTTCCACCACAATGGTTCCTTCGGTATTGATGTAACCGTATTTTCCGTCTTTTCTGAATCTGAAAAGGCCTTCAGAATCTTGATAGATGGCATCAAACCGGGGAGTTACGATCCACTCACCTGCCAGATTGATGATGCCTGCTTTCTGATTTTCATATGCAATGGCAAATCCTTCCGAAAAATCAGACGCATATTCATAGCGTGGGGGAATTACCATTCTGCCTGTTGTGTTGATATAGCCGTATTGCCCGTTGATGGTGACCGGCGCCAGTCCGTAGGCAAAGGTACCCAGTGTGTCATATTGAGGGAAGGAAACTTCCTGCCCGTTTTGATTGATATAGACCGGATGTTCGGCGGTGTAAGCCAAAATATGTCCATTGTGGAATAAGGGATTCTGATGGATGGGTTCTTCCACAATCATAACGGTGCGGGTTTCCCCAATCCAGTATACTAAAATACCGAAAGCTTCGGAGATGGCACGAACGGGAACTAAGGTTCTGCTGTCCACGATACAAGCAGGGGTGTCTAAGGTTACGGCATCGCCGTTTACATACATCGTGGTATCATCAATGGTTAATCCAATGGTGATATCCTCTTTCACAGAGGTTACGGTTCTGGTTTCACCATTCCATTCTACCGAGGCACCCAAGGCTTCAAAAATGGCACGCAGGGGAACCATGGTTCGGGAATTTATGATCTGTGGCGGCACGTCAAAGGACAGGTCGTTTCCGTTTACCATAACGGTGATGTCATCGGTTGCCATTGCCGTAAGATTCCCTAAGCATAGCAGAACAGCCACAACGAGTGCAAGTAATCGTTTCATTTGTTTCATTTTGGACTCCTCCGTTGTATGATTTAGTGATTTTGATTCCTCGGAATATCATCATAAGCTTCGGTCAGAACGGTTCCGGTTTTATCAATGATAAATTCCTCTTTGTCCGTATTTTTGCAGATGGCATATCCGTCATCTGTGAAGTCCTGAAGGATTCCCTCAAATCGGGGGGGAATCACATACTCTCCGGTTGGGTCAATGAAGCCCCATGTTCCGTCAGTCAACACTGCCGCCAAGCCATTGGAAAACGGATAAGCATCATCGAATTGAGTGGGAATCTGCAGTTTAGCATCTTTGTTCAGATAACCCCAGGTTCCTTGGGTTGCACCATAGCTTCCGGTGCTGACGGGAGCAAGACCATAGGAAAAATCTCCAACCTGATAGAACGTAAGCGGAAGTTTGGTTTTTTCGCTGAGGAAATGGTAGCTTCCGTTTTTCAGATAGGATGCCATACCGTCGGAAAAACTGTGGGCATACTCAAATTCGGGTGTTATCACAAGTTTTCCTCTGGTGTTGATATAACCCCATTTTCCGTTCACTTCAACTGCCGCCAAACCATTGGAAAATCGTTGGCAATCGGTATATTTGGGAGCAATAATCAAGCTTCCTTTTTTATCAACATAGCTCCATTTTCCACTTTCTTTTACTGCGGCAAAGCCCTCATAAAAACGGTCGGCATTTTCAAACAGAGCAGGAATCACCATAGTTCCGTTGGTGTCAATGTAGCCAAACTGTAACCCGGAAATTTCTTTCTTGATTGCAACGGCTGCCAGACCTTCGTGAAAATCGCCTGCAATCTCATATTCCGGTGCAATCACAAGTTCCCCTTTGGTGTTGATATAGCCCCATTTTTCGCCAATCAGAACGGTTGCCAGTCCTTCGGAAACCGTAGAGACGATGGAAACATCCTGAATTGTTGACACTATGTTTCCTGTGGTGTCAATGCTGTACCAGTTGCCGTCGGTTTTCACCAGAGCGTGTCCGTCATAAAAATCCAGAGCATAGTCAAATTGCAAAGCAATCACTTCTTCGCCCGATGGATTCACATATCCGTATTTCTGGTCTTTCATCACTCTGCACAGACCGTTATAAAACATCGGATTTTCATAAATTCCGTCAATGCTTCCCAAAGCAACGGTTTGTTGATCGCCAAACCATTCCACCAAAATGCCAAAGGCTTCGGAAATGGCACGAACGGGAACTAAAGTTCTGCTGTCCACAATACAAGCAGGGGTGTCTAAGGTTACGGTGGTGTCATTGACGTGCATCGTGGCATCCTCAATGGTTAATTGAATGGTGACATCCTCTTTTACCGATGTTACGGTTCTGGTTTTACCGTCCCACTCCACCGAGGCACCCAGGGCTTCAAAAATGGCACGAAGGGGAACCATAGTTCGGGAGTTTATTATCTGAGGTGGCACATCAAAGGCAATTTCTTTGCCGTGGAGCAACACCCGTATGGGAGTTTCTGCCGACACGGTGACACAAGTTGTAACAAGCAGCAACATAACTGCCAGTGCGAGTAATCGTTGATATCGTTTCATTTATTTCATCCTTTATTACAAGAGATTTCCTGCATTTTATTATAAATGCCGGCTCACTGTTTGTCAATGTATGACACTTATATTTTTCGGCTTTTTCCCAAACGCAGAGAGTTGGTTACCACCGAGACGGAGGATAGGCTCATTGCCAATGCTCCGATCATAGGATTCATCAAAATGCCAAAGGGATATAAAACACCTGCGGCAAGAGGGATTCCCAACGTGTTGTAGCAAAATGCCCAGAACAGATTCTGACGGATGGTTTTCATGGTGGCGCGACTGTATAAGATGGCTTTTGCCACGTCCTCCGGATTTGCATTGACCAAAATGACATCTGCGCTGTCGATGGCAATGTCGGTGCCGTTTCCGATGGCAATTCCTAAGGTAGCGGCGGTTAAGGCAGGAGCGTCATTGATGCCGTCACCCACCATGGCAACTTGTTTGCCCTGTGCTTGTAATGCTTCGATTTTTGCCATCTTTTCGTCGGGACGAACTTCGGCAATCACTTGCTGGATGTGGCAGAGGTTTGCAACAGCATTTGCCGTTTTTTGGTTGTCGCCCGTTAACATTACGGTTTCAATTCCCATTTTGTTTAAGGCTTTGACAGCTTCTCCGGCAGATTCTTTGATTTTGTCAGCCACAACAATCAATCCTTCATAGATTCCATCAACCGAAATCAGTAAAGGTGTTTTTCCAAGTTCGGCATATTGATGGATGACTGCCATATCGGCACCGTCCACAAATCGGGCATTTCCGATTTTTACTTCTTTTTTGTCCACATATCCCATAATGCCCAGTCCGGTTACCGAACGGAAATTTTCCACATCAGGAAGGGGGTGACTGTGGCAGGCAGCCACAACGGCACGACCCAGAGGATGTTCGGAGCAGGATTCCAACGCAGCTGCAAGTTTTAATAAATCTTCTTTTGACATTGAGCAAGATACCACATCGGTTACTACGGGTTCTCCCACGGTCAGAGTTCCTGTTTTGTCAAACACCACGGTGTCAATTTTGTGTGCGGTTTCCAATGCGGTTGCATTTTTAAACAAAATTCCTGCTTTGGCGGCTTTTCCCGTTCCCACAATGATAGCGGTCGGTGTGGCAAGACCCAAAGCACAGGGGCAGGCAATGACCAAAACCGATACAAAAATATTTAAGGAGAATGCGAAATCCTTTTGAATGAATCCCCATAGGATTGCCGAAATCAGGGCAATGGTGATGACTGCAGGCACAAAGTAGCCGGAAATTACGTCGGCAAGACGGGCGATGGGCGCTTTGGTTCCCGAGGCTTCCTCCACCAGACGGATGATTTGGGAAATAACAGTATCCTCGCCCACTTTGGTGGCTTTGATTCTGACATAACCGTTCTGGTTGGTGGTTCCGCCGTAAACAGTGTCGCCTACCCGCTTTTCCACGGGCAGACTTTCTCCCGTCAGCATACTTTCATTTGCCGAGGTTTCTCCGAAGATTATGGTGCCATCCACGGGAAAGGCTTCGCCCGGCTTTACAATTAAAATGTCATGTACCGACACTTCTTCTGCTAAAATGACCCTTTCTGTTTCCTCTTTTAACAGGGTTGCGGTTTTGGGAGAGAGTTCCATCAAAGAACGGATGGCATCGGTAGTTTTTCCACGGGAGCGATGCTCCAAAAATCGTCCCAGCAGAATGAGCGCAATGATGACTGCGGTGCTTTCGTAGTATAAGTGATGGGCGTGATGGGTTTTTCCCATCCACACCATCAGAGTGTTGTAAAAACTGTATAAAAAGGAGGACAGTGTTCCCACTGCAACCAGACTGTCCATATTGGGCGATAAGTGAAACAGTTTGGCAAAACCGATGGTGTAAAACTGATAGCCAACCCCCATCACGGGAAGAGTCAGAAGAAGCTGTACGGTGACATTCCAAAAAGGGTCAGAAATTCCGGAAAGTCCCACCATTGGTCCCATACAAAGGTAAAACAGGGGAATGGCAAACAACAGTGCCACAACAAGCTTTTGTTTTAAATAGCTTTTTTCTTCGGCTTCGATGACTTTAAATCCGCTTTTTACCACGATTTTTTCAATCATGGAAAGGGTGACGGTGTCGCTGTCGTACAGCACTTCTGCCTGATGGGTGGCAAGATTCACATTGGCACGGATTCCCGTCTGTTTATTTAACTGTTTTTGTAAATAGGCTGAACAGGAACCGCAGGTCATTCCGCCGATTTTTAAAATTACTTTTTCCATAGGAATACTCCTTTCTTGTGGAGGCTTTTTGGTACAAAAAAGAGTGACCGTAAAAAAGTCACTCTAAAATTTTATCATAAATTCTGTAAAAATGCAATTATTTTTGGCAGAAAAATGATGATTCCTACTGTCAATGCACCAATGGCGCAAATGAGTACCATTCCAGCGGAAACATCTTTCACCACACGGATGGTTTCATTTTGGTCAGGTTCGGTGACGTCGCATAGTTTTTCAATGGCAGTATTTGCCATTTCGGCAGATAATACCAATCCAATCACCACAGCCAAAAAACACCATTCCCAAGGGGCAATGCGCAATAAAAATCCCAAAAGAACAGCAAGAATGGCTGCTAAGGTATGCACTTTGAAATTTTGTTCCTGATAAAATACTTCCCGAATGCCGGAAAAGGCAAAAACAAAGCTTTTAAAAAACTTGCGAAAAGAAAATCGGAAGGGTTTTCTGTGGTTCAAACAATCACCTGCTTACTTGTTGGTTTCAATCCCCCAACGGGGGTCATCCCGACGACCGAAACAATCAGCCGCCGGGATGAAAAAAAGAGAAAAATATGAATTGTGCAATGAAAAAGTAGAACTGAGCTGTCCGCACAAACAGACATTTTCTCAGAAAGTACAAAAAACAAAAAAAGAAAAATATTAGTTACATTTGGTCCAGCCGCAGTTATCGCAAGAAACACAGCCGCCTTCGTGTTTTAATTTGGTTTTACATTCGGGGCATACGGTGGGGAATCTGCCAAAATCACCTTCTTCTTCACAGGTGGTTATATCTGCTTTTGCATCCTCTTTTTTCAGATTGGGATGTGCATTCATTGAGAAGAAGCCGGATTCGTATTCTTCCTGCAGAGCTTTTGCAATAATGTCGGGACAGCTCTGACCGTCTAATCGTTCCCCTTTGGTACGCAGTCTCAAACAAGCGGGACAGGAAATGTTCTTTAACTGGTCAACGATTTCAGAAACCAGAACACCGCTTCGTAAAGACAGAGAAATCATACGGTTAATACCGTCAATGTTGGATTTACAGATACCGTTTTTGGAAGTGTTTACAAACGATTCCACAATGTCACCGTTCTGGTTACGGTTGATGGTAACAAACAGATTACCGCAAGCGGTGGTGTATTTGGAGGTGGTACCGTAGGTTTTACCGATGTCGGAACGGGAAATGGGTTTGATCGCATCAAAATGAGTTGCTTCTTTTTCAGCGGTTTCAGCGGAAGCAGTTTTGTTTAACAAAATGCCGGTTCTTCTGCAGTTATCACGATAAATGGTGACACCTTTTAAGCCCATTTTCCAAGCGTAGAGGTAGAGGTCTTCCACTTCTTCTTGGGTAAATTCTTCGGGTACGTTTACAGTAGAGGAGATGGAAGCATCAATGTGTTTCTGCCAGATAGACTGCATATTGATACGCTCTCTGTAGTTTAAGGTCATAGCAGTTACGATATAGTTGGGTAACTCTTCTCCTTCTGCAATGCCCATAGTGTCCATCACTTCTTTTACGATGGGAGTATATACGGTGTAGAAACGTTCTTCGCCGTGTAAAGATTCGGTTTTTCTGGTGTAGGAAATGTTATAAATGGGTTCCAGACCGCCGGAAATTCCCAACATGGTGGAAATGGAGCCGGTGGGTGCAATGGTTAAGAGCTGACTGTTTCTAAGACCCACTTTTTTCACATAATCACGGGTGCGTTTGGAAGTGTTTTCCTGAAAATATGCACTTGCAAAAATAGCTTTTTCGTCATATTTGGGATATGCACCTTTTTCTTCTGCCAGTTTTGCGGAAGTATAAATAGCGCTATCTGCCATTTTAAAGCCGATTTTATCACAGATTTTTACCGCAGAGGTAGAGCCGTAGCGAATGCCCAATTTAATCAGACAGTCACCCAGACCCATAATGCCAAGACCAATCTGTTTCCAGTCGTTAACACTTTGTCTTTGTTCTGCCAACGGATGTAACGGCAGACCTTCTTCCAGCACTTCATTTAAGTAAATAACAGCTTTTTCAACCGCATCCGCAAAAGCATCATAGTCAAATTCTGCTTTTTCGGTATAGGGATTTAATACAAATTCAGACAAGTTGATGCTGCCCAGTAAACAGCTTCCGCCTGCCGGCAGGGGTTCTTCCGCACAAGGGTTAACACCTGCAAAATGGAAGTTGTCATCTTCGCTTAATAAGTTCCAATTTTCAATTCTGTCCCAGAATAATGCGCCGGGTTCAGCCATATCCCAGTTATTGTGAGCCAGTTTCCGGAACATTTCTCTTGCTTTTACGGTGTTGACAATGGTTTCACCGGTTGCTTCACGGGTATAGGTTAAATCCCAGTCAGCATCTTCTTCCACAGCCTTCATAAAAGCGTCACGGATTCTGACAGAAATATTTGCTTTGGTAACTTTGTTTAAGTCGTTTTTAATGTCGATAAAACGGGGCAGGTCAGGATGATTGCACTCTAAAGAAATCATCAGCGCACCACGACGACCGCTCTGACCGATTAAGTCGGTCACCAAAGAATATAAGTCCATAAAGGACACACTGCCGGTGGTTTCTTTTGCCGCATTGTTGATTTTTGCACCTGCGGGAGACAGTTTGGAAATATCAATTCCGCAACCGCCGCCGTAGGAGTAGGTTCTTGCCAGTTTGGAGGCACATTCAAAAATGCCTTCAATGTTATCTTCCGGAGGAGAAATTACATAACAGTTGGAGTAAGTAATTTTTCTGCCTTCTTCTGCCAGACCTCTGGAGGCAATGATTCTGCCGCCGGGGAGGAATTTTCTTTCCATCATCAAGGGGATGATGTCTTTGTTGCCGCCGGAAATTCTCTGGAAAAATCCGTCAATGGTTTCTCCGTTGTGGCGATATTTTTTCTCCCAGATATCTTTTTGGAGTTGTGTTTTAAAAAAAGTGCTTTCCTGTTCCATAATCTTGTCCCTTCTTGTGTTTTTCTCGTTCTGTATTTTTCAAAAAATGCTGTGCCACACACCCTCCAACAGGGTGAAAAAAACGCTGATTTTCATCTGTTTTCAGCGTTTTTCGGGGTTTTTGGTATCTATATTTCCGGCACAACATCTTGTGTTCGCGAACAATATAGTACCATATATCTTGTGTTTTGTAAAGGGGTTTTTGCAAAATTTTTTATTTTTTTTAAAAAAATTCAAAAAAGCCGTAAAAAAATCGAAAAAAACACTTGAAAAAACAGACATCTTTGTGTTATAATGTAAGATGCTATATAATGGAAAAGAATTTTTCAATCGATAAAGGAGCAATACTATGGATACCAAGTCTCTGGCAACACTTTTGTTTGATACCGATCTTCCCACTCTGGAAGAAATTGAAAATACCTATCCCCGCCGTCAGTTAAAAGAAGGCGAAAAGGTGACCCGTATGGCACCTTCTCCCACAGGCTTTATGCATCTGGGGAACCTCTATGCGGCACTGACGTCCGAACGTCTGGCACATCTGTCCGGCGGTACCTTCTATCTTCGTATTGAAGACACCGACCAGAAACGTGAAGTGGAAGGCGGCGTGCAAGCCATCATCGACGGATTGTCTCACTTTGGCTTGAACTTTGATGAAGGTGCGTTAGTGGAAGGGGAAAAGGGAATTTACGGCCCCTACCGACAGCGTCAGCGTGCCAAAATTTATCAGGCATTTGCCAAAGAACTGGTAGAAAAAGGAATGGCGTACCCCTGCTTTTGTTCGGAAGAGGAGCTCAGCGATTTAAGAGCCCGTCAGGAAGCCGAAAAAGAAGATAACTTAGGATATCGTGGCAAATGGGCAAAATGCCGTGACTTATCTTTGGAAGAAATCGAGGAAAAGTTATCCAAAAATATGCCCTGGGTGCTTCGTTTTAAAAGCGAAGGAAGCATTGACAACAAATTCAAGTTCACCGACCTTGTCAAAGGGGATCTGGAATTATCCGAAAACGATATGGATGTGGTTATCTTAAAATCCGACGGTATCCCCACCTATCATTTTGCACACGTTGTGGATGACTATTTAATGGGAACCACTCACGTTGTTCGTGGGGATGAATGGATTGCAACTCTGCCCATTCACCTGCAGCTGTATCGTGCGGTTGGCTTAAAAGCTCCCAAATATATGCATATCGCACCCTTAATGAAAATGGACGGTTCCACCAAACGTAAACTTTCCAAACGTAAAGACCCCGAATTGGCACTTTCCTTCTACAAACAGGAAGGTTACGTGGTAAACTGCGTAATGGTGTACCTGATGACGCTTCTTAACTCCAACTTTGAAGAATGGTATGCTCAGAATCCCGACAAGTCCTATCGTGACTTCTCTTTCTCACCGAAAAAGATGTCGGTGTCGGGCGCACTGTTTGACTTGGTAAAATTAGACGACGTTTCCAAAAACGAACTGGCAAAACTTTCCAATACCGAGCTTTATGAGTTATTGGTAACCTATACAGAGGAATTTGACAAAGAATTTTATGATATTATCACCGCACAAAAAGAAAAAGTGCTGGAAATCTTAAATATCGGACGAGTTGGTCCCAAACCCAGAAAAGATATTGCGAAATTGTCTGAAATTAAAGACTACATTTCTTACTTCTTCTCCGAACTCTACCAGCCCGACTATCAGTTCCCCGAAAACATCACCGAAGAAGACAGAAATATTTTAATTTCCGAGTACAAAGAAATTTACGATGAAAACGATTCTCAGGATGAATGGTTCCAGAAAATCAAAGATTTATCCGAGAAACACGGCTTCACTTCCAATATGAAAGAATATAAAAAGAATCCCGAAGCCTTCAAAGGTAACGTTGCCCAAGTGTCCACCGTTCTGCGTGTGCAGATTTGCGGTCGCCAGAACACTCCCGACACCTACGAAGTGTTCAAAGTAATGGGTAATGATTTGGTAAAATCCCGCCTCTCTCTGTAGGGGCTTGAAAAACGGCGCATAATCAATGAACCTCACCGCTCGGCGTAGTATTGCATACGGCATAACGGTACGCCTTCGGGTGACCACCTTTGGTGTTCGGTTTCTTGATTCTGCATCCATTTTTCTTCACCCTATTGAAAGAAACGTGAGTCTGAAACAAGAGCCGATTTATAAAATAGCGCTTATGCCTCCCTTGCCTAAAGGGAGGGGGACCATCGCAGATGGTGGAGGGATTCTTGTTTGGAACCCTCAAAATTTGTCTGCGACACACCTCTAAAAAAAGGAGATAAATAAATATGTCAGAAATTATGGAAAGCAATTTCATACACGAAATTATTGATAAAGACTTAGCAGAAGGCAAAGTGGAAAAAATCCATACCCGTTTTCCGCCCGAACCCAACGGCTATTTGCACATCGGTTCGGCAAAAGCAATCTGGATTAACTACGGCACCGCAAAAAAATACGGCGGTAGCTTCAATCTTCGTTACGACGATACCAACCCTGCCAAAGAAGATGACGAATATGTGCAGGCAATCTACAGAGATTTGGAATGGTTGGGTGCCATTCCCGACGGTGGCGTGTTCTACGGTTCCGATTATTTTGACAAATGTTACGAATTTGCTTGTGAACTCATCAAAAAAGGCAAAGCCTATGTTTGTGATTTAAATGCGGAAGAAATGAGAGAATACCGTGGCACCTTGTATGCACCCGGCAAAAATTCTCCCTACCGTGACAGAAGCGTGGAAGAAAATTTAGACCTCTTTGAGCGTATGAAAAACGGCGAATTCAAAGACGGCGAAAAAACCTTGCGTGCAAAAATCGATATGGCGTCTCCCAATATGAACATGCGTGACCCTGCCATCTATCGAATTGTCCATACCGACCATCACCGTCAGGGCAACAAATGGTGCATCTATCCCTTATACGATTTTGCACATCCCTTGCAGGATGCATTGGAAGGTATCACCCACTCTTTATGCTCCATCGAATTTGAAAATCACAGACCTTTGTATGACTGGGTTGTGGAAAATGTAGGCTTCGAAATGCCTCCTCATCAGTACGAATTTGCTCGTTTGAATGTGACCAACACCGTAATGAGCAAACGTTATCTTCGTCAGCTGGTGGAAGAAGGCATCGTAGACGGTTGGGATGACCCCAGAATGCCCACCTTATGTGGTTTAAGACGCCGTGGGTACACTCCGTCTTCCATTTTTGAATTTGTAAAACGCTCGGGTGTTGCCAAAGCAAACAGTTTGGTGGATATCGGACTCTTGGAATACTGTATCCGTGATGAATTGAACAACACCGCAAAACGCCGTGTGGCTGTATTGGACCCTGTGAAAGTGGTATTGACCAACTATCCCGAAGATCAGGTGGAATATATCAAACTGCCCGACAATCCTCAGGATCCCGAAACCACCTACCGTGAAGTACCCATTTCCCGTGAAATTTATATCGAACGTTCTGACTTTGCAGAAGTTCCGCCTCCGAAGTTTCATCGCTTAAAACCCGACGGCGAAGTTCGTCTGATGGGAACCTATTTCATCAAATATCAGGATGTGGTAAAAGATGAAAACGGCAACATCGTGGAAATCCACTGCACCTATGACCCCGAAACATTTTCCGGTAGTGCTCCCGATGGCAGAAAAGTGAAAGGTACTATCCATTGGGTATCTGCCAAATTCGGCGTAGAAAAAGAAGTGCGTTTATATGACAGACTGTTCACTTTGGAAAATATGAACGATATGCCCGAAGACAAGGGATATGACGATTTTCTCAATAAAGATTCCGTTTCTATCTGTAATGCCATCTGCGAACCTTCTTTGAACGATGCAACTTTGGAAGACAAATTCCAGTTTGTTCGTAACGGCTATTTCCAGAAGGACAGCAAATTCGATGATACCTTCAACTTAATTGTTAACTTAAAAGACAGCTACAAACCCAACTAATATTTTTTAATATTTTTTGGATATTTCCTATCAAAATAAAGGAGGAATCCACCTGTGAGTCAGACTATCAAACCTGTGTGGTATCCCAATACTTTAAATATTTACGAAACTCAGACCGCAATCGGCAAAACCAAACGTATTTTTCAGGATAAACTGGCAGAAGTTTTAAACTTAAAACGTGTCACCGCTCCTTTGTTCGTGGAATCCCGCATGGGCTTAAACGACAACTTAAACGGAGTGGAACGTGCCGTTACCTTTGATATTCCCGAAACTCAGGGGATGGCGGAAATCGTACATTCTCTGGCAAAATGGAAACGTCTTGCTCTCTATCAGTACGGCTTCTCCCACGGGGAAGGAATTTATACTGATATGAACGCCATCCGCAGAGATGAAACCATGGACAATCTCCACTCCATCTATGTGGATCAGTGGGATTGGGAATCCATTGTTTCCAAAGAAGAAAGAACGGTGGATTTCTTAAAAGAAACCGTTCGAAAAATCGTGGGTGCCATCTGCGATACCTTAGACGAAATCAAAAAAGAATATCCTGCGATTTCCATTACCTTAAACCGTAATGTCACCTTTGTCACATCTCAGGAATTGGAAGATATGTATCCTGAAATGACCGGTAAAGAAAGAGAAAATGCCATCACCAAAGAAAAGAAAACCGTATTTATTATCGGAATCGGTGATGTGTTAAAATCCGGTAACAAGCACGATGGACGTGCACCCGATTATGATGACTGGAAATTAAACGGTGACTTGTTATTCTATAATCCCATGCTGGATTCTGCTTTGGAAATTTCTTCTATGGGAATTCGTGTGGACCAACAGTCTTTGGAAGAACAGCTGAAAAAAGCTGACTGTGAAGACAGAAGAACTCTGCCTTTTCATCAGATGCTCTTAGACGGAACCCTTCCCTTAACTATGGGTGGCGGTATCGGTCAGAGCCGTCTGTGTATGCTCCTGTTGGAAAAAGCTCATGTGGGCGAGGTGCAGGTATCCGTTTGGGATAAAAATACCCACAAAATGGCAAAAGAATATGGTTTAAATCTTTTGTAATTTTTTTGCATTTTTTAAAACGGTTTGTAACCGTTTGTAATTTTTATACTTTTTAGAAAAAGGAAGAACTTTTTATGGCTAATATTCCGGAATTATTCGGCAGTTTTGTATTCAACGAAACTGCAATGCAAGAGCGTTTACCAAAAGAGGTATGCGAAGTGTTAAAGCGCACCATCGAGGATGGGGAAGCGCTTGACATCAATGTTGCCAATCAGGTGGCAGCAGCCATGAAGGATTGGGCAGTGGAACACGGTGCAACCCACTATACCCACTGGTTCCAACCGATGACGGGAATTACCGCCGAAAAGCACGACAGCTTTATCGTGCCTGCGGGTGATGGTAAAGTGATTATGGAATTTTCCGGAAAAGAGCTGATTAAAGGGGAACCTGACGCATCCAGCTTCCCTTCCGGAGGACTTCGCTCTACCTTTGAAGCCAGAGGATACACTTCCTGGGACCCCACTTCCTACGCCTTCATTAAAGATGGCTCTTTATGTATTCCCACCGCATTCTATTCCTACAGCGGTGAAGTGTTAGACAAAAAAACTCCGCTTTTGCGCTCCATGAAGGTAATCAGTCAGCAGGCCGGCAGAATTGTCAAACTGTTTGGGGATGATACCGATGCCACTGTGACCACCACCGTGGGTGCTGAGCAGGAATATTTTCTAATTGATAAAGAAATGTATGAAAAACGTCCTGACCTGATGTTTACGGGCAGAACCTTGTTTGGTTCCAAACCCCCGAAAGGACAGGAGTTGGAAGATCACTATTTTGGTGCCATCAAAACCCGTGTTTCTGCCTATATGAAAGACCTTGACGAAGAGCTTTGGAAACTGGGTGTTCTGGCAAAAACCAAGCATAACGAAGCCGCTCCTTCTCAGCACGAGTTGGCACCCATTTTTGCAACCACCAATATCGCAACCGACCACAATCAGCTCACCATGGAAGTAATGAAAAAGGTGGCAGAACGCCATAATCTGGTGTGTCTGCTTCACGAAAAACCTTTCTTGGGCGTGAATGGTAGCGGGAAACATAACAACTGGTCGATTTCCACCAATACCGGTGTGAATCTGTTGAATCCCGGGAAAAATCCCGAAGACAATCCCAGATTCCTGCTGTTTTTGGCAGCAGTCATCAAAGCGGTGGATAATCATCAGGATTTGCTCCGTATTTCTGCCGCATCGGCAGGGAATGACCATCGTCTGGGTGCAAGCGAAGCACCTCCGGCGATTATGTCTATCTTCTTGGGCGATGAGCTGACAGCGATTTTGGAAGCCATCGAAACCGATTCTCCCTATCAGAAAATCAAAAAGGGAAAAATGGACGGCGGCGTGGATGTGTTGCCTCAGTTCAGAAAAGACACCACCGACCGTAACCGTACGTCTCCCTTTGCATTTACAGGGAATAAATTTGAATTCCGTATGTTGGGGTCTGCTTTCTCCATTTCCGGCTCCAATATTATGCTAAACACCATCGTTGCGGACGTTTTGTGCGATTTTGCAGATCGTTTGGAACAATCCACCGATTTTGACCATGATGTGATGCAAATCATCAAAGAAACCGTTCAAAATCATAAACGAATCATCTTCAACGGCAATAACTATTCCGATGAATGGGTGGAAGAAGCCCAAAAACGTGGACTGTTAAACTTAAAAACCACTCCTGAAGCTCTTCCGCATTATCTGTCGGATAAAAATGTTGAGTTGTTTGGAAAACATAAAATTTATAGCCGTACCGAAATGGAATCCCGTGTGGAAGTGCTGTTGGAAGGCTATTCCAAGGTCATCAACATCGAAGCACTCACCATGCTGGAAATGGTGCGTAAGGAAATTTTACCCGCTTGCTCCCGTTTTGCAAGTGATTTGTGTATTTCCATCCAAAACAAAGCAGCAACCGTAGGTGCCGGTGCCTACGAAATGGAAGTGGCGAAACAAATCACAGCCCTAACCGATGAGCTGTATTTCACCATTAACCGTTTGGATGAAAATTTACAAGGCGTGAAAGCTCTCACCGACGGCAAAGAAATTGCTACATATTACTGCGAACACGTGCTTTCCGTGATGAACGAAGCCCGTGAAATTGCCGACAAACTGGAAGAAGTGACGGATAAGGCATATTGGCCGTATCCCTCATACGGCGACCTTCTGTTTAGTGTATAATATGGCTTGAAAAAGAACATAGAACGCAAAAGGCATGGATGTTATTCCATGTCTTTTTGTTTTAAGGTGAAAATTTGTTGGCACAAATTTTGATTAGAATGCCTTTTGCTATCTGCAAACTTCACCTCTCGCTGTACCTATGTACAGCTTCGGGTAACCCTGCGGTTCAGTTTGCAAATTCTAAGTCCTTTTTCTGCACCTTGCTTGTGTGAACCGTGAACCTCACCACTCGCCGTAGCAGTGCATGCAGCATAATAGTACGCCTTCGGATAACCCCTTCGGGTTCGGTTTCTTAATTCTGCATCCTTTTCTCATCGCCTTAGATGTGAAAATTCAAATAATGTAAATCAAAAACGGGTGAATTTGGTTTCATAATCTGCCCACTTCCTTTCTTTTCTGTGTATAAAATGTGGAAAAACAGATAACTTCGTGAAATTGCACGATGGATGCTAATTCCTTTTGTGAGAATGTTACAACGACTTGAAATCAGTGAATTTTCGTCATTCAGTTTTTGTAATATTTTTGTAAATTTCTTGTAATTTTTTCACTAATTTTCTTGACAGTATTGTGAAGATGTGCTAAAATATACAGTGTATAGTAATATACTATTATATAATGGGACTATGTCCCTATGGATTTTGCAAAAAAAATATTGACATAAAAATTTTACACAAGAAAGGAATTTGCATTATGAAGAAATTTTTAAGTATTCTTCTCGCAATGACCATGTTGGTTAGCATGTTCACATTTGTGGCTTCCGCAAATGAAATCGGCACCATCGAGTTCTTCAATGCGGCAGATAACGCTGCAGTAACTCTGTTGGACGATGTTGACAGCTTATATGCCAACGTAACATTCCCCCAGAACGCAACCGGTACTGCAAACGTAATGGCAGCTCATTACGATATCGAAACCGGTAAACTTCTTTCAATGGAATTTGTTAATCCCGTTGAAATCACTGCAAACGGCTACACTACTCCCGTAATCAACGTAGCTGATACCGACCTGTTAAAAGTATTCGCTTGGGATGCTGATTCTAACGCTCCCTTAGCTAACACCGGTATCATCGAACGTCACTTACTGGAAGCATTGCCTACCGCAACTGTTAACGAACTGAACGTGGAAGAACTGCCTGTTGAGTTAAACTTTGCGTTAAACTTCAAAGCAGATGCTATCACCGCTGAACAGTTGGAATACTATGCAGACTGGTATGCAGATTACGAATTAGTTGTAAACAAAACTGCAACCTTCAATGCAAACGGTACCGCAGATGCATATCTGTCCGGTCAGTATGATGCTTGGAGCAAAGATTGGGTAACTGTTCCCTCTACCGATGCAACCATCGAAGCTAACACTCCTGTAAAAGTAATGGAATCCGCAGCTGCGCTGATGGGCAAACCGGGTCTGAAACTGACTGTAAAAGATATTTACACTTCCGTAAAAGACTTTGACTGTGGTGTATACTTCACTCCCGAATTTATCGCTGCAAACGAAGGATTAGAAGTAACCTTAGTTCTGAAAATGTACAATCCTGCTGACGAAAGCGATTGCTACGAAATCGGCGAAGCATTCACCTTCGTTCCCCAGTATGTTGCTGTTGCAGGCACCGTTGATTATACTGCTGACTATGCAGGTGTATACGCTGTAACTGCAGACAAAGACGTTATCGTTAATACCGAAATTGGTTCTACCGCTACTATCGCAGCCGGCGAAACCAAATATGTATACTTAATCAAAGGTGCAAACGCTGTAGAAGTAACTGACATCTACGCAAACGTAACCTTCACCGCTTTAGAAGGCAATGGTTTATCCTATCTGGATCAGATTAATGTTCCTCAGGAAAAAATCACCCCCGGTGATGGCAACAATGTAGTAACCGGCCTTGGAGTAACCTTGCAGCCCGGCGAAAGCTACGAATTAACTTTCAACACCGATGATTTCGGTGGTTGGAACGGTATTGTATATCCCTACATTTACCTGTCTGACAGCAACAATGTAGATGTAAGAATTTCTACCGATACCGGTTTCTTTGCAGACATTCACAAAGAAGGTTTCCAGGGTATGTTAGCTTGGGCAGATGCTGCAAAAACAGACTTTGAAACCTTGTATGTAAGAAAAGGTGTTAATACCATTACCGTTACCAATATCGGCGATGCTTACACCATTCTTTACACCTTAAACTTAAATAGTACTGAAGCTATTATGGGCAATGCAGGTTTAGCTGCTCAGACCGGTGTAAAACACTTAAGACCTGTTGGAACTGAACCGATTCCCACTCCGAAACCGACTCCGGAACCCACTCCCGAACCGACTCCGGAACCGACCCCCGAACCCACTCCTGAAATCACCTATATCACTGCAGAAGGTGCTTACGCAGGTGTTTATACCGTAACTTCCGATAAAGATGTTACTTTAACCAATGAAACCGGTCACACCGCTACCTTAGTAGCCGGCGAAACCGAATACTTCTTCTTAATTAAAGGCGAAAACAAAATCACTGCTTCTGATTTAACCGCTACCTTAACCTTCGGTGAATTAGAAGGCAACGGCTTAGCATTCATCGACGAAGTTGACGCAGGTGTTGCTCCCTTAGCTTCTGCTGAAGGCGAAACCGGCATTGGCCAGTGGATTGAAGCAGGCAATGAAATCAACGTAAATGTTAATGCAGCTGAAGCAGGTATCTACTACATTCAGTTACAGATTTGGGATGAAAACTACAAAACCAACAACCAGGTTATCTACGTTGAATCTGACACAGGTTTCTGCGGTTCCATCCAGCAATATCAGTACGGCTGGCATTACAGAACCGGCGGTGCAAACTCTGATGACCTGTTAATGCTGTACTTAAGAGAAGGCAACAACACTATCACCATCAGAAACGACGGTGAAGTTGGTTCCTTCATCAATGTAATCGCTATTTGTAACGCTAAAGAATTAGACGACGCAGAAAAATTCCCGCAGTATGCAGATCAGCTGTTTATTTCCGGCTGTGACATTGCATTACCTGTAGTTGTGGTTCCCACTCCCGAACCGACTCCGGAACCGACCCCCGAAGCTCCTGAACTGCCTGAAGGTGACGTAGTTGATTACAACAACGCTCCTTACGCAGGTGTTTACGCAGTAGTTTCTGACGTTGATACCACCGTTTCTACCGAAATCGGTGCAGTTACCAACTTAACCGCAGGTGAAATCGGTTACACCTACTTAATCGCAGGTGCAAACATTGTAGATATCACCAACGGTGCAGCTTTAACCATTTACGCATTAGAAAACAATGGTTTGGATTACCTGTCTGTAATCGATACCCCCAACTTCCCCATCGCTCCCGGTAACGGTAACGCAGTTGTATCCGGTTTGAACAAAACTCTGAAGCCCGGTGAAAGCTACGAAGTTATCTTTGATACCAACAACTATGGCGGATGGAACGGTATCGTATATCCCTACATCTACATGAGCGATGGAAACACCGTAAAATTAGGTGTATCTACCGACGCAGGTTTCTATGCAGAAATTGGTAAAAACGGTTTTGATGGAACTATGGCATGGACCGATAGTACCAGAGCTGACTTTGAAACCATCTATGTAAGAGCAGGGGAAAACAAAATCACCTTAACCAACGTTGGTGATGCTGACCTTGTTCTTGTAAACATCAATTTCAACAGCTGTGAAGCAACTATGGGTAATGCAGGCTTAGCAGCTCAGACTAACATTGAAAACTTAAAAGTAATTCCTTATACTACTGAAGTGGAACCCGAACCGACTCCGGAACCCACTCCGGAACCGACTCCTGAACCCACTCCGGAACCGACTCCCGAGCCGACTCCGGAACCCACTCCCGAAGTTCCTGCAGAACCCGAAGGAGAAGTAGCTGATTACACCAACGCTCCTTACGCTGGTGTATACAAAGTAACTTCCGATAAAGATGTTACCATCGCTAACGAAACCGGTCACACCGCTACTATTGCAGCAGGTGCAACCGAATACTTCTACTTAATCAAAGGCAACAACAAAGTTACCGGTATCGGTGACGCTAATGTAACCTTCACTACCTTAGAAGGTAATGGTATGGATTACTTAGCAGAAGTTGCTATCACCAAAGTTCCCTTAACTGCTAACCGTTATTACATTGGTCGTCCTGACGATGGACAGAACATCGGTTCTCTGGTAGTTTCCAAAGATGACAATGTTGTAAACAATACTTCTAGTGTTACCATTCCCGTAGGCGCAAGCGTAGTAATTAATGTTCCTGTTCCGGCAGCTAACGCTGGTATTTACACCTTTGGTATTTATACTGTTCAGAAGACTTCTTCCATTTTCAGATTTGAAACTGATACCGGTTATTATGGAGACCTCCTGTTGGATGGTGGTAACTTTACCGAAATTAGTGCTGATTCCATCGCTACCGGCTCTCAGGTTGACTTAGAGCAGGTATACTTAAGAGAAGGCGACAACCATGTTACCATCACCAACAATGGTTATTCTGATGTTGCTCTGTCTTACGTTCGTATCTACAAAACTGCACAGTTAGAAGCTTTGGCTGATTACAACTGGGCATTAAACTACAACTACTTC
>JAZUBQ010000024.1:0-9059 GCA_045638525.1 Clostridia bacterium | reverse complement strand
ATTTGCAAGTTCGATGTTTGAAGGGGAAGATGCCATTGATAAAGTGGCAATGTTGGTAAAAGCCTATATGGATATGGGTGGTCATCAGATGCAGTTAAATGCGGTGAATGCAGAAGTGATGAAGGATGCACAAGCACATCCCGAACGTCACAGCCGACTGGTTGTTCGTATCTGGGGATGGAGTGCATACTTTGTGGAACTGGATAAGGAATATCAGGATCATGTACTGCGCCGTCAACAGTATCAGGTGTAAGGTCTTTAGAAAATTTCATCTTTCTGTTTTTCATTCGGGGCGGTACCGTGTGTACAGCACCCTCACTGCAAAACAAAAATAAAAAAGGCTTGCAGACTAAATCACAATGAGAAGTAATTGAGTAAAAAAATATGAACGGTACTATTTTTGATATCAAAGAATTTTCCATACACGACGGACCGGGAGCCAGAATCACCGTGTTTTTAAAAGGTTGTCCGCTCCGTTGTGTGTGGTGTCATAATCCGGAAGGATTATCCAAAGAAATTCAGTTATTATATAAAGAAAATATCTGCGGACATTGCGGCAAATGTTATGAGGCTTGCAACCATCCGGAATGTGCACCATTTGGTCGCTGTTTGCACGCTTGTGCAAACGGTGCGATAGAGTTGGCAGGGAAGATGGTTTCTTCTGACGAGTTAGCTGAAACCATTCGAAAAGATGCTAATTTACTGGCAACCATGAACGGTGGTGTTACTTTTTCAGGTGGGGAACCTTTGATGCAATCAGACTTTGTCATCGAGGTTGCAAAGAAGTTGCCGGGTGTTCACAAAGCAATTCAGACCAGCGGATATGCAGACTCCAAAACCTACCAGAAGGTGATTGGCGAAATGGACTTCGTGATGCAGGATATTAAACTTGTAAACGAAGAAATACATAAGAAATATACCGGTGTTGACAACCAAAAGATTATAGAAAATATCCGGTGGTTAAAACAGAGTGGCAAAGAATTTGTATTCCGTGTGCCGATGATACCAAATATCACCGATACAAAGGAAAATCTGGATGCCATCAAACAACTAACCGAAGGATACCCCGTGGAATATCTGCCATATAACACGATGGCAGGTGCAAAATATCCCATGCTTGGGATGAAATATCCTCTGGAATAAACAGGAGAAAGATTATGATTAAATCTATGACCGTTTTAGGTCATGAAGAACTGAAAAAATATATCTGCGGTGCGGTGTATTATAAGGAGAGCGATGGACTGATTCCGTACCGTTTTACAAAAGAAAAAATGGATTCTGCCGATGATGCGGCAAGAAAAATCCGTCATTCCACAGGAACCGGAATCAAAATTGAATTTTATTCCGATACCGAAGAGCTTTCTTTTTGCTATACTGCATTTATCGAATTTGTCTCCGGTATTTATCAGCACTATTTTTTCGATGTTTATGCGGATGACAAACTGGTGCTGCATCAAGGGGAAAAGGACGTGACTTGTGACAGAAGCGGAACAGTTTTTGTGAAATTTAAGTCCGGCAACAAAAAAATCACCATCTATTTGCCGGGCTCCTGTGCGGTAAATATTAAGAATTTTGCAATTTCCGAAGGTGCAAGGCTATCCAAGGTCACATATTCCGGGAAAACGCTGTTTTTGGGGGATTCCATTACCCACGCTGCTTATGCGGATTTTCCCTCATTAACCTATGCAAATGTAATCTCCCGAAAATACCGGTATGAAACAGTCAACGAAGCCATTGGCGGCGATGTGTTTTCCAAGCATCATCTTATGTATTTGCCAGAAGGGGAGTTTGACACGGTATTTATTGCATACGGTACCAATGACTGGATGTGGGCAAATGAAGGCTCTCCCGTAAGAATCAAGGAATTTTTCAGTATTTTGGATGGTTTGTATCAGAATGCAAATAAATATGTGATTCTTCCCATTTGGAGAGCAGATATGAATGAGCATCTTGAATTTACCTATTCGTTGGAAGAAATCCGACAAATGATAAAAGAGGAAGCGCAAAACTATAACATCAAGATTTTGGATGTTTTTGAGCTCATTCCTCACGATCCCAAGTTGTATTTTGATGAGTATCTGCATCCCAACGAAATGGGCTTTTCCTACTATGCGGATGCAGTGGATGCGTGTTTGGGGAAATAAAAATGGATCAAATAAAAGTTATTTTAATTGGTGTTGGACATGACCACGCACCTGCTGTGTATGATTGCGTAATCAATCAAGAAATATATGATGTTGTCGGATTTGCGGTTCCCGAAGCGGAGCAACAAAAATATGCAGACAGAATCGGAAAATATAAAAAATATATTCCGTATTTTACGATAGAGGAAGCACTCAGTTTGGAAGGCTTAGATGCTGCCATCATTGAAACCGAGGAAGAATATTTAACCACATATTCCGTTTTAGCTTTGAAAAAAGGCTTACACATTCACTCGGATAAACCGGGCGGTCTGAATCTTACAGAATTTGAAAATATGATAAATCTTGCAAGAAAAGATAAAAAGGTTTTGCATTTTGGTTATATGTATCGCTACAATCCCACCATTATCAAACTGCTTCGTGATGTCAGAAACGGTGAATTTGGAGAAATTTTCAGTGTGGAAGCACAAATGAGTTGTCTTCACACGGATGAAAAAAGAGAATGGTTAAACAAATTTCCCGACGGTATGCTCTTTTTCTTGGGATGCCATTTGATTGATTTGATTTTAAGCATTCAGGGAGAACCAAAGCAGGTGTTGCCGCTTAGCACGGCATCCAAAGTGAACGGCGTTTCGGCAAAAGATATCGGTATGGTGGTTTTCCAATATGAAAACGGCGTGTCCTTTGCTAAAAGCTGTGCGGCAGAAATCGGCGGATTTATGAGAAGACAGTTAGTTGTATGCGGTAGTAAAAAAACGGTGGAAATTAATCCCTTGGAAATTTTAGACGGTGATGGGTTGCAACATTCGGTAATTCGTGAAACCACCTATGAAGAAGCGCAAAAGCTGAATTGGTGGAATAGTGCCAAAACAGTTGATTCCCCCATGTTTAACCGTTATCACGATATGATGATGGGATTTGCTGAAATGGTGATGGGGAAACGGGAAAATCCGTATACCTATGATTACGAATTAACATTATACAAATTATTATTAAAATCTTGTGGAGTCAATATAGAATAAAGGGGGGGTTATGATGAAAAAAGTTTTGTTGGTAGCCGGAGGCGGCACACTCGGCAGCTATGTGACAGAAGAACTGATAGAAAGAGAAATCCGGGTTGATGTTATTTGTCTGGAAGAATATCAGAGTAATGAAATGGTTACTTATTACAGAGAAAAAGTAAACTACGAATATTTGAAAGCATTTTTGGATGGAAAACAATATGATGCTATTGTTGATTTTTTGCATTATGTGAAAGTTAGTGAATACGAAAAAGTGTACCATCTTTATTCAGAGCATACCGGACAAATCGTTTATTTGTCATCCTACCGAGTGTATGCTGATAAAGAACATCCCATTGTGGAAACTTCACCCACTTGGCTGGATGTGGAGGCAGATCAAGAATTTATCGAAACCGAAAACTATGCGATGCCTAAGCTTCGTTGCGAGACGTTTTTAAAAAATCAGCTGAAAAAGAACTGGACAATTGTTAGACCTGTAATATCTTTTTCAAACCGAAGATTTGATTTGTTTATGTATACAGGTTCTATGATTCTTTCCAAAGTTCAAAACAAAGAAAAAGTTGTGTTACCCATTGATGTGAAAAACATTACCGCAGGAATTGATTGGGCAGGTAATACCGGAAGAATGATAGGAAAGCTGTTGCTCAATGAAAAAACTTTGGGAGAAGCGTACACCATTTCATCCGGTCAGAATATCAGTTGGGGAGAGCTGGCTGATATTTACCAAGAGGTTTTTGGAATCCAAATTGAATGGGTAAGTATGGAGGATTTCATCAAATACGGACCGGATATGTCCGGTAACAAATGGGGTTTACAATACGATCGAGTGTTCGATAGAACCGTTGATGCATCCAAAGTCTTAACGGAAACCCAAACAAAAAAAGAAGACTACAAATCCATCAAAGAAGCACTGGTTTATGAAATTTCAAACATTAAGGGAGAATTTTAAATGAAAGCAATTTTAGTAAACGATGATAGAAGTTTACGTTGGGATAACGTTCCTGACCCAATTATCAAAAGTGAAGAAGTATTGGTAGAAATTCACGCAGCAGCGTTAAACCGTGCAGATTTAATGCAGCGTGAAGGCGATTATCCGCCACCTCCCGGATGCCCCGACTGGATGGGACTTGAAGTGGCAGGTGTCATTGTTGAAATGGGGGATGAAGCCAAAGCAAAATCCAACTGGAAAATTGGTGATAAAGTGTGTGCTTTGCTTGGCGGAGGCGGCTATGCAGAATATGTATCCGTAAAATATGATATGTTAATGCCGGTACCCGAAAATTGCACGATGGTGGAAGCTGCCGCAATTCCGGAAGCGTTCGCAACGGCTTATCTGAATCTTTTTATGGAAGGCGGTATCAAAGAAGGCAACACCTTGTTGTTAACGGGTGGAACCTCCGGTCTGGCAAGCGTGGTAATTCCGATGGCAAAAGCCTTCGGCGTGAGAGTAATTACTACCGTTCGTACCGAAGAAAAAGCAAATGCAATTAAGCATTTAGATGCAGATAGAGTTGTAGTAACATCAAAAGAAGATATTACTGCGGTGTTAAAAGAAGAATTGGATAACGGACACGGTGTGGATGTTGCTATTGACTGTCTTGGTGGCGAAATTATGGGAAAATGTGTTCATTTTCTGACCCACGGTGCAAGATGGATTATGATTGCGGCATTGGCAGGTGTGAAAACTGAAATTGATTTAAAAAATATATATGTAAGAAACGTAAGAATTGTGGGAAGTACGCTTCGTTCCAGAGCACCCGAAGTGAAGGCGAAAATTTTGGCAGAGCTTGTGGAAAAAGTGTTCCCCAAAATTGAAAGTGGAGAAGTGAAACCGACTATTTATCAAGTGTTACCTATCCAGGAAGCAGAAGCGGCACACGACCTTTTGTACAACAGTCAAAGCGTGGGTAAGGTAGTGTTAACCGTAAAATGATAGAGATTATTCCCATCAAATACGGAAAATCAGTCCTTTCCGAAAATATGATTTTTTACGATGGGTTAAAACAAAACCTTAGACCTATCGTTTTTATGATATATCTTATCAAAACTGACAACCGAACCATTTTGGTGGATGCAGGCTGTGAAACGATGCCAGGATTTGAGATGCAGGATTTTATCGGTAGTATTAACGCATTAAAAAAATTTGGTGTGGTAGCTGAGAGTGTGACGGATGTGATTATAACCCATGCTCATCACGACCATATTGAATGTGTGAATTATTTTAAAAATGCCACCATTCATATCGAAAAATGTGAATATGAGGACGGCAAACGATTTATTCCCGATGGGTTTCAAATCAATGTGTTTTCAGATTGTTTTACAGTGGCTCAAAATATCAGCGTTGTAAAAATCGGTGGACATTCTGTAGGTTCGTGTGTTGTAGAGATAACAATGGAAGATAAGATTTTTGTGATAGCGGGAGACGAGTGTTATTCCCGATTGTGCTTAACCCAACAAAGACATACCGGTAGTTTTGTGAATGAAGAAGCCAGTAAAGCTTTTATTCAGAAATATCGGGATGACAAATATCAAGTATTATTGTGTCACGAACAATAGTATTGCAGAGCAAGGAGTATTGATGTAGACAATGAAAAAACAATTTATTTGTGCTTCCAAAGAGCGTGCCACATTGGAAAATCGTATCCCGGCTCCGTATTTACGAAAAAAATTTTCGTTAGATGCAATTCCCAACGCTGCAGAACTATCCATTTGCGGATTGGGTTTTTATAAATTATATCTGAACGGCGTGGATATTACAAAAGGTGCATTGGCACCCTATATCAGTAATCCTAACCATTGTTGCTATTACGATACCTATCAGATTACCAAGTATTTAAAACAGGGGGAAAACGTCATCGGCATCCTGTTAGGAAACGGTTTCTACAATCCCTTTGGGGGTGCAGTCTGGGAGTTTGATAAAGCCGATTGGTGTAACGCACCCTGTGTTGCTGTGGAATTAACCCTTGATGGCAAAACTGTATTAGAGGCAGATGAGAGTTTCAAAACACATCCTTCTCCCATCATGTTTGATGAACTAAGAATGGGTGAGCATTATGATGCCAAACAAGAAATTGCTGATTGGAATTTGAACGGCTTTGATGATTCTTCCTGGAAAAATGCAATCGTTGCACCCACTCCAAAGGGCGAATTAATCCCCTGTATTGCAGAACCTATCAGGGTCACAAAAGAGCTGAAAGCGATTCGCATTTTAAAAGAAGCAGATGGATATGTCTACGATTTTGGCGAAAACAATGCCGGGGTTTGTACCATGAAAATAAAAGCAGAAAATGCGCAGAGGATAGAACTTTCTCATGGTGAGGTGCTTACCGACGGAATATTTGACAATTACAGCACCATTTTTGACCGTCCCGATGCGTTGTTTTACCCTGAATATAGCCAGAAAGATGTATACATTGCAAAAGGTGAGGGCGTGGAAGAATATACGCCATCCTTTACCTATCACGGATTCCGATATGTATTGGTGAAGGGAATCTGTGAAGAACAGGCAACCAAAGAATTGCTGACCTATCGGGTTATGAGTTCGGATGTAAAAGAAATTGGCGGCTTTTCTTGCAGTGATGAAACCATAAACACTCTTTTTGAGATGGTAAAACGTTCCGACCGTTCCAATTTTTATTATTTTCCCACCGATTGTCCACATCGAGAAAAAAACGGTTGGACAGGAGATATTTCACTTTCGGCAGACCACTTTACCTTGCTGTATGATGTGGAGAAAAGCTTTTCTCAATGGCTTCAGACTGTCAGAGCGGCACAGCTTGCCAGCGGACAGATTCCTTGTGTGGTTCCAACCGACAGTTTCGGTTACGGATGGGGAAGCGGTCCTGCCTGGGATTCGGTGCTGTTTACTTTGCCCTATGAATTATATACCAAACGAGGCAATCTTGATGTCATCAAAGAAAATGCTGATGCAATGGTTCGTTATTTTGAGTATATTTTAGAAAAACGAAACGAAGACGGTACGGTTTCTATCGGATTGGGGGATTGGTGTCCGGTTGGGAAAGCGGAACATCAGTACAATACGCCCGTAGAAGTTTCCAACACCATTATGTTAATGGATATGGCAAAAAAAACTGCCAAGATGTTACAAGCCGTTTGCGATACTCGTTGGGAAGCTATTTTTAAGATTTCTGAAGAGTTTAGGACCACGGTTCGAGAAGTGTTGTTGGACAAAAACACCATGAGCTTAAAAGGCAATACCCAAACAGGACAGGCAATGGGCTTGTACTACGGTGTTTTCACAGAAAACGAAGAACAAAAAGCATTCCAAAAACTATTGGAATACATAGAAAATAACGACAATAATTTTGATTGTGGATGTTTGGGGATGCACGTCTTGTTTCATGTGCTTTCTAAGTTTGGACACGCAGAGTTGGCCTATCAAATGATTACTAAAAAAGAATATCCGTCTTACCGATATCTGATAGACATCGGTGAAACCACTCTGCCGGAATGGTTCCGTAACGATACCCCCCGAAGAGGTTCTCACAATCATCATTTCTTTGGTGATATTGCAAGATGGTTTATGACAAGCATTGCAGGACTAAATGTGATTAACAGCACAACCGTTCGTATTCAACCCAACTTTATAGAACAGTTGGAATACGCAGAGGCATATTATGAACTTCCTGCCGGAAAAGTAAGTGTAAACTGGAAAAAAACATCCGCCGGAATCAAAATAAAGGTTGATTTTGCAGAAGGGATACAGTATAATATAGAATTGCCTGATAATTATCGTGAAGAAAACGGTTATATCGTTAAAATTGTTTCGTAGAAGGAAAGTGACAAAGTGTTTTTTAAAAACTATGATAAACCGGGACCCGGCGTCAACCCAAGAAATCCCGATGAGCCGAGAATTAAAGTTTTTTGGGATATCTTTCCCGGAAAGTTATGGAATTTATTCAAATTAAATTTATTATATCTTTTGGTTTCATTACCATTTCTCTTTGTGACAATGGTAGTTGCCGGAGTGATTTCGTCGCCGTTTATTCATTCTGTAGAATCCGAATTAAGTGCAATCCAAATGAGCGGATACGATAGTTTAATTCGATTTTTAGTAGCATTTCTATTTATGATTTTTTTTGGTTTTGGTCCTGTAACTTGCGGATTTACATACATTATCCGAGAGTATGCTTGTGAACGGCCTTGCTGGTTGATTGGTGACTTTTTGGAACGAATCAAGTTGAACTTCAAACAAGGGATTTTGTTGTGGTTGATCGATTTGGCTGTATTGTACATATTTACGGTTGCGTTTTCTTTTTACGGACAAGATGGAAATTCAATTTTTCAATACATCATTTTAGTGATGGCACTCATTGATACGATGATGCATATCTACATTTATCAGATGATGATTACCTTTGATTTGCCACTAAAACATCTCTTAAAAAACTCATTTTTAATGGCAATGGCAAAAGCTCCGGTCAATTTATTTATCATAATCTGTCATATCCTGATATATATTGTAATACCGTTTGTTGTGATTATGAGTAATGCCGGATTATTGACAACATTAATCGTGTTATTAGCAGAAATTTTCTTTTTTCCTGCCATTACCGGATTTATTACAGGATTTTGCATCATCCCCGGTTTGAATCAACATCTTGGTATGGATCAAAATGCTTAGCAAGTTAATCAATGGGACGAAGAATCAAAGAATACATTTTGTTGGATGTTCCTTTTAAAAGTGGATTAAAATTTAAAATAACATAAAGTAAGGAGAAGAAAAATGACAGATTTTTTATTTGATGTAATTGCCACCGAATTAGAAGATGCGGTAGGCAGAGAAAATTGTTCTACCAGAACAATCGACAAATTAACTCACAGTGTAGACTATTTCTGGCTATCCAGAATGTGGGCAGACAGAGGTTTAAGAATG
>JAZUBQ010000023.1:0-231769 GCA_045638525.1 Clostridia bacterium | reverse complement strand
AGGCACGCCGCTAGCGTTCATCCTGAGCCAGGATCAAACTCTCTCGTATATTTCACTAAAAAATAAACAATTTAAGTTCGCTAGCTTTTCGCTTCGCTCTTTTTAATTTCCTCGATTTACTTGATTTCGTTCGTAGTTTCTAATAAAAACTCTAGAATTTTCAAGGTCCATTATGTTATTCAGTTTTCAAGGTTCATTCTGCTCTCTTTTGGAGTGCGAATCACATTATAGCACATCATTTTCGATTTGTCAATACTTTTTTTGAAATTTTTTCAATTTTTTTTAGTATTGATTTCGCTATCAATTCGCTCTCTCGGTGAGAGCTTGTCCATTATAACACCATTATTTCCATTTGTCAACACTTTTTTGCAAATTTTTTTAATTTTTTTTATTTTCTTCAATTCAAGCCTGAAATAAACATCGAAAAATCTCTTTTATATATATAATAGTATAGAAAAAATGAAAAACAGACTGACGCAAAGAAATTGCTTCACGTCAGTCTGTTTTTTATAATCCGAAGCTGACAAACAAGGCATCGTTCACAAGATTCATCAATTCTTCGTCGATGTGACCGATTTTTTCTTTCAGTCTTCTTTTATCAATTGTGCGGATTTGTTCTGTTAAAATTACAGAATCTTTTGGTAATCCATAGGTTAATGCATCGATTTCGATGTGAGTAGGCAATTTGGATTTATTAAGCTGACTGGTGACAGCTGCCGCTATCACCGTAGGACTATATTTATTGCCCACATCATTTTGAACAATAAGTACCGGTCTTACTCCACCTTGTTCAGAACCAACCACGGGACTTAAGTCAGCATAATAAATATCGCCTCGTTTGACTTGCACACTGATTCACACTCCATATATCTGATTTCAATATCAGTTTTTCCCAATCGTGTGCTTAAAATACATTAATGATTCAATTTTATAGAAACAGACCAATGTTTTTATATTTTGTCCATATAATTGACAGTTTTTATCAAAGTATCTCCGTCGAAATACGCTTTCACGATTCGTTTTCCGGTGTCACACATCATTTCGTAGTTAATGCTTCCGGAAAATTCTGCCATCTGAGAAAAAGAGATGCTACTATCTCCTGAAGTGCCTACCAAAATGACTTCGGTACCATAAGATACATCGGGAATCTCGGTAACATCGACCACCGTCTGATCCATACAGATGTTGCCAACCTGCGAAGCCAGTTTACCGTTGATGATAACCTGAATCCGATTGGACAGGTTTCTGAAATATCCATCAGCATAGCCGATACCGACAGCTGCAATGGTTTTTTCGCAATCCGTAACATAGGTTTTCCCATAACTGATACCCTGCCCTTCGGGGACTTTTTTCACTTGCCATACTCTTGCTTTGAGTTCCATCACAGGTTGCAGCTGTAGCGAAGAACGTTCCTGCACATATCGGGACGGATATTCTCCATAGAGAATAATCCCCGGGCGAACCATATCCAGATGCATTTCGGGATACAAACAAGTTGCCGCCGAATTTGCCGCATGACGAATGGGAATCGTCAACCCATTCTGCTTTAATTTCTCAATGATTTCCAAAAAAGCAGAAAATTGTTTATGGGTGACAAATTCGCTGTCGGAACAATCAGCATTGGAAAAATGGGTGAAGATTCCTTCCACGCAAATGCCTTCCATTTTGGAAATTGCTAAAATTTCTGACACAGAGGATTCGTAGGAGCTATCATAGTAAGGAAAGCCAAGACGCCCCATGCCGGTATCCACTTTAATATGAATTTTTAACTGTTTGTTGTTTTCTCTGGCATAACGGCTGATGGCTTCCGGTAGTTTTTGTTCAAAAACAGTCGGAATAATATCATATTTGAATAAATCTTCCACACATTCCAAAGGTGTCGCACCTAAAATCAGAATTGGAAGCTCGATACCGTTTCTGCGGATTTGCTTGGCTTCATCCAAACAGGCAACCGCAAGATAATCGGCACCGGTTTCTACTGCCGCTTTGGATATTTCATTGACACCGCATCCGTAAGCATCTGCTTTGATGACCGCCATCACTTTGGTGGAATCTCCCACATGGTTTTTAATGGCAGACAAATTATTGCGAAAACGGTCCAGATGAATTTCCGCCCAAGCTCTGGATAATTTATAACTGTTCATAAAGAAACGCCTTTCCTATATAATCAGAAATTTTGGTTGCACAAAGTGCATATTCCGAGGTTTCTTTGGCTGCTAAATCCCCCGCCAAACCATGAAGGTAAACACCTAATACTGCACTGTCAAATGCCGATGCTCCCATTGCCAGAAAACCACCAATCATTCCGGCAAGTACATCACCGCTTCCTGCAGTTGCCATACCGGAATTTCCGGTGGTGTTAATGTAAATTTCACCGGTTGGAGCGGCAATCACGGTTCTTGCACCTTTTAGCACCACAATCACATTATTTTCTTTTGCATATTTGCCGGACAAATAAATGCGGTTTTGGTTGACTTCTTCTGCTGAAAGACCAACCAACTTGGCAAACTCACCGGGATGCGGTGTTAAAATCATAGGGCAGGTTCTTTTTGCACGACTAATGTAATTCAAGCCTTCGGCATCGCAAACAACAGGTTTACTGCCTTGCTGTGCCAATTTCATTATATGCGAAATCCCCTGATTTGACAAATAGCCGGGACCAATGACCAAAGCATCTGCCAACTCATACATTTTTTTATATTCTTTATCGCTTTTTACAATGACTTCCGTCAATTTTTGCTCAGCCAGAGAAAAAATTTCATCCGGAACCACAGCATAGCTATAGCCTGCACCGGTACGAAGTGCTGCAGTGGATGCCATCACCACCGAGCCTGCCATCCCCTTGCTACCTCCAAACGTAGCAACTCTGCCAAAGGTGCCTTTGTGAGAATTTGCAGGACGTTTCGGCAAGAGACGACGAAACAGCTTGGAATCTGCCAACTGAATTTTAGAATCAATGGCTGCATAGGAAGCGTCAGACAAACCGATGGGCAAAAGTTCGATTTCCCCTGCATATTGGGCCCCCGGATAAATCCAGAGACCAACTTTATGTGCCGCCAGGGTATAAGTTTTTTCTGCTTTGACACAAGCACCGACCGGTTTTCCGTTATCACAGTTCAAGCCGCTGGGAACATCCACCGATAACACACGACATCCATCCATCATCTGAACTGCACGCAAATATTTACCCGAAAGTTCCCCTTTTACACCGGTTCCCAACAGTGCATCAATGCAGACGTCAGCTCCGTGAAAATCTTCAACGGGAATCATGGAAACCTGCTTATGTTTGGCATAAGAAATCGCAGCTGAAGTGAGCGGGTTGATTTCGGAAGTTTCATCAAAACAAACGATAACACTCACCCGATACCCTTCCGATGCCATATTTGCCGCCAACAAAAATCCGTCGCCGCCGTTTTTTCCACGACCGCAAAATACTGCAATCCGTTTGGATTTATCCACGTCCCGCATCACCGCTTCGCACAAAGCTTTAGCAGCATTTTTCATCAGTTGTTCTCCGGAAAGATGATCCAGAGTTTCTCCCAACTGATCCAACTTGTTTGCCTGGGCACTGTTTAATAATATCATAATCTGTTCCTTAGCCTTTCTTTCGTTTCAACCAACCAAACAATCCACGTTTTGCACCGGATTGGATTTTGTTTGCTTCATTCGCTTCCAACACTGCACGTTCCATAAAATGTTCTTGCGCATGGAAACCTTTGACGGTGGATTTTCTTATGTATCTGCCATCCGAACGAAGGATTCTTGCCTTAACATCATCCGTTAAAAGTGCATCCAGATGTTCTTTTAATTTTTTCTGAATTTCCACGGAATATACCGGCGATGCAATTTCCAGTCGTCGCTCTAAGTTTCGGGTCATTAAATCTGCAGAAGAAATATAAATTTTTTCATCCCCGTGATGATGAAAATAATAAATACGGGAATGTTCCAAATATCGTCCCACGATGCTTGTAACTGTGATGTTATCGGTTTCTCCGATGATGCCCGGAATCAGACAACAAACACCACGGACAATCAGTTCCACACGCACTCCCGCTCTGCCTGCTTCTGCCAGTTTGTCCATCATCGTTTTGGAAGTGAGGGAATTAAACTTCATAATGATATGACCGTCACCAAATTGCCGATGAAATCTGATTTCGTCATCAATGTAGTCTGAAAGCCCACGACTGATACCGTAAGGAGATACCAAAAGATGTTTGTATTTTCCGTTGACATTGGATGTTGTGATATTGTTGAAAAATTCTGCCGCATCCTCACCGATCCCCGGATGGGAAGTGATAAGATTCATATCAGTATATAACTGCGCAGTTTTTTCGTTATAGTTCCCGGTTCCAAGATGCACAATATGACCGATGCCACGGTCTGTTTTTCTGGTAATGAGCAAAATTTTGGAATGAATTTTATAAAGACTCAATCCGTATAACAAGCGAACTCCCGCCTGTTCCAACTGTTCGGAATAATTGATATTATTCGCTTCGTCAAAACGGGCACGAAGTTCCATCACCACCAGAACTTCTTTCCCTTTTTCTGCCGCTTTTTCCAAAAGGGAAATAATGCGGGAATTGGAGCTTAAACGATACAACGTAACTTTGATGGAAAGCACAGAAGGATCTTCCACAGCCTCTTCTAAAAGCCGGAAGAAGGGTTTTGTGCTGTCGTAGGGATAAGATAAAAACAAATCTTCTTTCGCTACCCGCTCCATCAGCTTTTCACCGGGGCGATACCAACCGGGCAACTGGGGAGTAACCGGAGAAAAGCTTAATTGCTCCTTCAGTTCTTTGGGGAGTCGCTTTTCTGCTTCCGAGAAAAATGCATACGATAACGGAACCTGATTAACGAGCACAATGTTCTCGGAAGATTTATGACAAATCAGTTTTTTAAATTCTTTGGAAATGGGGTTTGAAATTTCAATCCGAACCGGAGAAAGACGCACCCTCTTTTTTAAGATGTCTTTCATCATATCCCGATAGTCCACATCCTGATCATACCAGGCTTCCAACATTTCCAAATCTGCATTACGAGTGACTTTCACCAAACAAGTTTCCGGAATTTCGTATCCCGGGAACAATTTTTTGGAAAAGAAATGAATCACATCGTCGGTTAAAACAAACTCCAGACCTTTACTTCCGGGAAGTTCAATGAGTTCCGGAACAGAACTGCTTTTCAACACAAAAGCAACCAGACTTTTTTCTTTTTTCTTAAGATGCAATGCCGTATAAACAACACGATTTTCCAAATGAGGGAAGGGTTGTCTGGAATCCACCACCTGCGGAGACAGAAGAGGGACTACCGAATGTTGGTATACCTCCTTCACATAAGACATCTGTTCTTTTGACAATTCATCAGGTTTCAACAGCTTGAATCCATAAGCAGAAAGCTCTCGTAAAACTTCTTCACAAACATCCTCCTGACGGGCATAAAACTTTTGTGTACGCTTTAAAATTTTCTGCAACTGCTCCTGCTCGGTGAGTCCGCTTTTGTCGTCTTTGGTTTGTTTGCCAAACTGCACATGGTCCGTCAAACTTCCCACGCGCACCATATAAAATTCGTCTAAATTACTGGTAACAATCGAAAGAAACCGAAGTTTTTCCAGGGGCGGTGTTAAAGAATCGGTTGCTTCTTCCAACACCCTTTCGTTAAACTTCAGCCAGCTTAATTCTCTGTTTTCATAAATTTCGTGTTTCATAGTATTCTCCGATTGCGTATTTTGTATAATATACCATCCTTTATTATACAAAAAAACTCCCAAAAAATCAAGAGATTCACAATAAAAAATCCTGATTTTTAGCTTCCTGCCAAAAAAATATGCCATCTTGACAAATGAGAGAAAAAGAAATATACTATAATTGAATTATGTTGTCAGGAAAGGAGCTTTTTAATGAAAACAATTCTTGCATTTGCTTCCTATTATAAACCTCATAAAAAACTGTTCTTCTGGGATATGGTCTGTGCATTTTTAGTGGCAATGGCAGACCTTTTATATCCTGTGATTGCAAAAAATATGATCAATGACTATGTGCCAAACGGAAAAATCCGACTGTTTTTGGTGTGGGGCGGTGTTCTGCTTCTCATATACATTGTGAAGGCATTTTTAAATTATTTTATCCTCTACTACGGACACGTGATGGGGGTCAAGATGCAAGCCGAAATGCGACAGAAAATTTTTTCTCACCTGCAAAAGCTCCCCTTCTCTTATTTTGATGAAAACAAATCGGGAACCATTATGTCACGCTTGATTAACGATTTGATGGACATTTCAGAACTTGCTCATCACGGACCGGAAGATTTGTTTTTATCCCTGATTGTGTTAATTGGTTCCTTTGCGATTTTATGCACTGTCAATGTATGGTTAACCCTGATTGCCTTTGCGTTGCTTCCGGTTTTGGTCATCATTGTGGTTTCGCTCAGACTGAAAATGAGTTCCACCTTCAAAAAAGCCCGTGTAGAACTCGGCGAAGTGAATGCAAATCTGGAAAACTCCATTTGCGGAATTCGTGTCACCCGTGCTTATAATAACACCCATCACGAAGAAGAAAAATTCCGTCAGTATAATCAACAATATCAAACTGCCAGAAACGCCTCCTACAAGGTGATGGGCGAGTTTCATTCTTCCCTGAGTTTTTCCACCGATGTTTTGTATCTGTTGGTGTTGGTTGCAGGCGGTGTGTTCTTTTTCCATCACAAAATCAACGCCGGAGAATTTACCATGTATCTTCTCTATATCAATTCTTTTTTACAACCCTTGAGAAAGCTGATTAACTTTTTTGAACAATATCAAAACGGAATGACCGGCTTTGAACGGATTCAGGAAGTTCTGGCGGTTGTTCCCGAAAAAGAAGCTGAAAATGCAATCAACCTGACTTCTGTCAACGGTGATATTCAATTTAAAAACGTGTCCTTCCGCTATGAGGAAAATGATGAAAGAAAACCTGTCATTTCCAATTTGAATTTGCACATTCATCCCGGAAAAAGTGTGGCACTGGTAGGACCTTCCGGTGGCGGAAAAACCACCTTATGCCATCTGATTCCCCGTTTTTATGAAATTTCTGACGGTGAAATTTGTTTGGATGGAATTGATATTCGAAAACTAAGTCGCCAAAGCCTCCGAGAACACATTGGAATTGTGGCACAGGATGTATTTTTGTTTACCGGCTCCATTCGGGAAAATATCTTATACGGCAATTTAAAGGCTACCGAAGCCGAGGTGATAGAAGCGGCAAAAAAAGCGAACATTCACGATTATATTATGAGCTTGCCCGAAGGGTATGACACCTACATCGGAGAACGTGGCATCAAGCTTTCCGGCGGACAAAAACAACGAATCTCCATTGCCAGAGTGTTTTTGAAAAATCCCTCCATTCTGATTTTAGACGAAGCAACCTCTGCCCTGGATAATGCTACCGAAATGCTCATCCAGTCGGCACTGGAAGAACTTTCCAAAGGTCGAACCACCATTGTGGTGGCACATCGCTTATCCACCATTAAAAATGCCGACGAAATTGTGGTGTTAACCGACGAGGGAATTGCGGAACGGGGAACTCACGAAGAATTGCTCCAAATGAAAGGAATCTATCACGAATTGTATCAGTATCAGTTTAAAACACAGTAATATGAAACCAAAACGGGCGTAAGCAAAATTGTTTTGCTTACGCCCACTTTTTCTTTTATTTTAAAAACAGATGCAACAACAGTTCATAGAATTTACTTTTATACGGCTGATAACGCATAGGTAAATCCAGCCAGGTTTTCTTATCCATCACAGATTTATGGTGCGAAAACGCATCAAAGCCATCTTTTCCGTGGTAAGAACCCATACCGCTTTCTCCCACACCGCCAAAGCCCATCTCACTGGTTGCAAGATGTACCACCACGTCGTTGATGCAGCCGCCACCGTAAGAAAGTTCTTTTGTGACACGTTTGATATGCCCACGATTGCCGGAAAACAAATATAATGCAAGTGGTTTCTCCTTATCTTTTAACTCATCCAATAACACATCAAAATCACGAAAGGTCAGAACCGGCAGAATAGGACCAAAAATTTCTTCTCCCATTACAGCATCGGTTTCGGTTACGTTATCCATCACGGTTGGTGCAATCTGCCGGGTCTGACGATTGGTTTCCCCGCCAAGCACCACTTTAGTGTTATCAATCAATCCCAAAAGACGGTCGAAATGCTTTTCGTTAATGATTTTTCCGTAATCCGGATTGTGAAGTGGGTCCTCGGTGTATTGCTTTTTGATTTGTTTTACCACTTCTGCCACAAATTCATCCTTGATAGTCTCTTCACAAAGAATATAATCAGGAGCAACACAAGTCTGACCGCAATTTAAGAATTTTCCGAACACAATTCGTTTTGCGGCAAGTTTTATATTGGCACTTTTATCCACAATACAAGGGCTTTTTCCGCCCAATTCCAACACTGCAGGTGTTAAATGTTCAGCGGTTTTACGAAGAACTTCTTTCCCTACCGCCTGACTGCCTGTGAAAAATACAAAGTCAAATTTTTGTTCCAGTAACGCCTTGTTTTCTTCCCTTCCGCCTGTAACGACAGCAACATAGTTGGAATCAAAACATTCGGTAATAATTTTTTTGATGATTTCCGAGGTTGCCGGAGAATAAGCACTGGGTTTTACAATGGCTGTATTTCCTGCTGCAATGGCATCACAAAGAGGATCAATCGCCAACAAAAACGGATAATTCCACGGACTCATAATAAGCGTATTCCCATAAGGAACCGGTTGTTTATAGCTGTGAGATGCAAAATTGGTAAGAGGAGTTGCAACCGTTTTTCTTCTCGCAAATTTTTTGGTATGGCGAATCATATAGGAAATTTCTGAAAGCACCAGTCCGCTTTCGCACATAAAACCTTCAAAATGACTTTTTCCAAGGTCGGATTGTAAAGCATCATTCACCCGGGTTTGATATTTTTTCACAGTGGCATACAGTTTTTTTAACTGTTCAATTCTGAATTTTACCGGAATCGTGACACCGCTTTTATAATAGTTTCTTTGTTTTTCCAGTAAATGCTGTATTTCTTGGTTTGTCATATTTGCCTCCAATTCATTATGCCTTTTCAAAACCTACAAGGACTCCGCCTTTTTCTGCATAGAAGCTGCAAAGACCTCTGAGCTTATGGATTTCAATCTGTACATTTTCGAATTTTTTCAGAATGAGTTCTTTGAGTTGTTGGGCTGCGGATTCGTTCTGACAATGGCCAATACTGATTTTCCCGTCCCGAAATCCTTCCCTTTGTAAGCTATCCGCAAGTATTTCAAGCGCACGTTTTTCCCCTCTTGGCTTTTGCATGGGTTCCAGCGTTCCTTCCTCACTTGCTTTCCCTACAATACAGATACCTGCAATCCCGACAAGCTTTGCAACAATGGGAGATATTCTTCCGTTGTTGGCAAATGTTTTAAGCGATTTTAGCATAAAAACAAGTCCTGTTTTTTTCATATATGCCGTCACGCACTCACGAATATCTTCAAGGGACATCCCTTTTTCGATACATTCGGCAATTTTTTCAACGATTAAGGTAATTTCGGGTCCGGCTGAAAGTGTATCAAAAACGTGAACACGTTTCCCTTCATTCTCCGCTTCATAGATTTTCTTCGCCGCACAAGCGGAATTATAACTTCCGGAAAGACCGCTTGTAATGGTTACACAAAAAACATCATCTGCATCACCAAAGGCATCCAGCCAGTCTGAGGTGTTCGGACAAGATGATTTCGACTTTCCGTGAAACTGATATAAAAAGTTTGTCATCTGCTCAACATCAAGTGAAATATCATCAACAAACTCACGCTCGGCCGTAATAATTTTCATGGGTGCAGTTTCAAAATCGGTGTGTTCAAGTTTGAACAGATCACACGAAGAGTCTGCAACAATTTTTATTTTTCTCATCTGATTTCTCCAACTTCGTAATAAAGATTCGCAAGCTCTTTTTCGGTCATCAGCTTGGGTACGGGATATAGCGGATTCGCTTCCTTTTCTGCGTGTTTTGCTAAGGGGATAACATCTTCTTTTTGGATGCCTTGCAGTTTTTTTGGAATCCCCATATCGCTATTTAACTTTTCAATCGCCGCAATCAATTTTTCTGCACCAATTTTCGGGGAATCCTTCGGTTCACAAACGCCTGCAACCACACCGAGCTCGTGTAGTTTTTTGTATACACTTTTTCCGTACGCTTTCAAAACATAGGGCATAATGACCGTATTGGCAAGGCCGTGAGGTGTTCCGTAGAAACCACCCAAAGCGTGAGCAAGAGCATGAATATATCCCACATAGGATTTGGAAAATGCAATGCCGGCTTTATATGCCGCATGAAGCATATTTTCTCTGGCGCTGTGATTGTTTCCGTCCGCAAAAGCAGTTGGAAGATTTTCAAATACCAGTTTCACCGCCTCTGTCGCAAGGGCGCGGGTTTCTTTGGTTGTAGAACGACCGATATAAGCTTCCACCGCATGTGTTAAAGCATCCATCCCGGTGGACGCTGTTAAATGAGGCGGTAACGAATAAGTCAGTGTAGCATCCAAAACTGCATATTTTGGAATTAAGGGAAAACTCATAATAGCATATTTGCGATGGGTAACAGAATCTGTAATCATTGCGGCTAAAGTGGTTTCACTTCCTGTTCCGGCTGTTGTGGGAATGGCAATCAAGGTGGGTAATTTCCGCCAAGCCTTTAGTTTTCCACCCAACTGATTCACCGTTCGTTTGGGATAGGAAACCCGAACACCCACTGCTTTTGCACAGTCCATAGCAGATCCACCGCCAATGGCGATGATACGATTGCATTGATGTTTATAATACATTCTGAGTGCATCTTCGACATTTTGAACCGTAGGATTGGGAAGCGTTTCATCGTAAACAACATAAGAAATATTTTGGGAATCCAATACCTCGGTAACAGGTGTCAATAACCCGTTTTGAATAATACCTTTGTCGGTCACAACCAGCACAGCAGTTGCGCTTTCGTTTTTCAAAACTCCTCCAAGCTCTTTGCAGGAATCAATAATTTTCGGTTCCCTGTACGGCAAAAAGGGCATCGCTATGCGAAATGCCCCCTGAAATATACGACAATAAATTGATTTTAAAAAAAACATAATTACCTCTTTTTTTTACTTCATATCTACACGAAATGTTCTCCAAAACAAGATGTTGAGAAATCAACATCTGTATTATACCAAAAACTTGTTGATTTGTCAACAAGTTTTTTCGTAACATGTATTTTTTCCATAAAAGAAATACGAAGACTGAAAAACCAAACACCAAATGAGTGATGATAATTCCGAAGTCGTACGGTTACATCCAATACTACAAGATTGTTATACAACAAAAAAAGAATAGGATTGCTCCTATTCTTTTTTCAATTTATTGTTTTTTCAGCATTTATTTGCAAAGCGAAGAGATAATCTTCGAGAATTTGCAAATTTCGCCCGAAGCCGTACTATTATGCTGCATGCAATGCTGCGGCGAACGGTTCTGTTCGTTATACCGTTATTTTATCCGGCTTTTAATCGTTAAAACCGATGCGGGCAGAATATGTCGTATGCAACAATTCGTGCGCTTTATGAGAATTTGGTTTTCCTAAAAATTCGTCATACAAAGCTTTAATCTGCGGATTGTTATGAGACTGACGCAAGGTGAGTCTTTCGTCTTCCGAATAGAGGGCGTTTGCTCTCTTTTCTTTGTATGTATCTAAAATATCATCCGCTTCATTGGGTAAGAAGCAAGGACGGATGATAGGCTGACCTCCACCTGCGATACATCCGCCGGGACAACCCATAATTTCAATGAAGTGATATTTGGATTTTCCTGCACGAATATCTTCCAGGAGGATTTTCGCATTTTTCATACCGTGAGCGATTGCCACATTCACCACAGTTCCGTTAATATCCAAGGAAGCTTCACGGATTCCGTCAAACCCACGAACCGCTTCAAATTTGATGGCTTCGTGTTCTTTTCCGGTTAACACAAAGTATACGGTACGAAGTGCCGCTTCCATAACACCGCCGGTTACACCGAAAATTACACCTGCGCCGGTGTAATCGCCCATCAAATCCTGATCAAATTCTTCATCGGGCAAACGGGTAAATAAGATACCCGCACGTTTAATCATACGAGCCAATTCTCTTGTGGTAAGCACTGCATCCACATCTTTGATGCCGTCATTTTGCATCTGTTCACGTTCTTTTTCATCTTTTTTTGCGGTACAGGGCATAATGGAAACCACGAAAATATCCTTCGGGTCAATGCCGTTTCGTTCCGCATAGTAGGTTTTAATAATTGCGCCCTGCATCTGATGAGGTGATTTACAGCTGGACAAATGATCCAGTAAATCTCCATAGTTATATTCCGCGTAGTTAATCCATCCGGGAGAACAGGAAGTAATCATCGGCAGGGTTCCGCCGTTCTGAATTCTATGAAGCAGTTCGGTTCCCTCTTCCATAATGGTTAAATCTGCGGCAAAGTTAGTGTCATACACTTTATCAAAGCCCAAACGTTTCAATGCTGCCACCATTTTTCCGGTAACGGCAGTACCAACGGGAAGACCGAATTCTTCTCCCAAAGCGGCACGAACGGCAGGTGCTGTTTGCACTACTACGTGTTTGCCCGCTTTCATTGCAGCATCCACTTTTGCAATTTCGGATTTTTCCATCAAAGCACCGGTAGGACACACGCTGACACACTGTCCGCACAAAATACAAGGTGAATTTTTCATCGAGCGATTTTCAGCAGGTGCAACAATGGTTTTAAAACCACGGTTTTCAAATCCCAAAATACCCATACCGTGAGCATTCTGACATCTTGCCACACAACGTCCGCATAAGATACACTTGGAAGTATCACGAACAATAGAAGGCGTGAGTTCATCCACGGTTACCGGGGTTTTTGCACCCTGATACCGTCCTTCTCTTGCACCGGTGACAGAAGCCACATGAAGCAATTCACACTGTCCGTTTTTATCGCACTGCTGACAATTCTGATTATGGTTAGACAACAGCAATTCCACAGAAGCACGACGAGCTTCCGCTGCTTTTGGGGTGGAAATGCGGATGTCGATTCCTTCATTTACGGGATACACACAAGAAGCAACCAAACCTCTTGCTCCGGCAACTTCTACCAGACACACACGACAAGAACCATTGGAACATTCACCATGGTTAAATGCACACAAGGATGGAATTTCATAGCCACAAGCTTTTGCCGCCTCTAAAATGGTTAAACCTTCTTCAACCTGGTAAGAAACGCCTTCAATTTTAATATTCACGTTAGCCATTTTGATATTCCTCCTTACTTCTGAATGATTGCTTTAAACTTACAGGTTGCAAGACAAGCGCCGCATTTTACACACTGCGTAGCATCAATCTGATAAGATTTCAACTTTTTGCCGGGAGCAGTATAATCGGTTTGCTTGATACAACCAACGGGACAAGCTTTTGCACACATTCCGCATCCAAAACAATTATCTTGCACAATGGTGTAGCGAATCAGCTTCTTACACACTTTTGCAGGACATTTTTTGTCGTTGATATGTGCTAAATATTCATCTTTAAAATGGGTTAATGTAGAAATAATCGGATTTGCCGCTGTCTGCCCCAACGCACACAAGGAGTTGGCTTTTACGGTTTCGCCCAATTCCTGCAATTCTTCCAAATCCTGCATTGTGCCGTTTCCTTCGGTAATGCGGGTTAAAATTTCAAGCATTCGTTTGGTACCGATACGGCAGGGAGAACATTTACCGCAAGATTCATCGCAAATAAATTCCATATAGAATTTTGCAACGTCTACCATACAGTTATCTTCATCCATAACAATGGCACCGCCGGACCCCATCATAGAGCCTTTGGCTACCAGATTATCAAAATCAATGGGTTCGTCTAATGCTTCCGCAGTCAGACAACCGCCGGAGGGTCCACCGGTCTGGATAGCTTTAAACTGTTTGCCACCGGGAATACCGCCGCCGATATCATAAATCAGTTCCCGTAAGGTGGTACCCATGGGAATTTCCACCAAACCTACGTTATTAACTTTACCACCTAAAGCAAATACCTTGGTACCTTTTGATTTTTCGGTACCACATTCTGCGAATTTTTCAGCACCTTCCCGTAAAATATAGGGAATACAAGCCAATGTTTCCACATTGTTTACAATGGTGGGTTTTCCCCACAATCCTTTCACAGCCGGGAATGGCGGACGGGGACGGGGCATACCGCGTTTTCCTTCAATGGAATTTAACAGTGCGGTTTCTTCTCCGCACACAAATGCACCGGCACCCAAACGGATATGTGCACGAAAACTGAATCCGGAACCTAAAATATTGTCACCCAGAATTCCTGCTTCGTTCATCTGATTGATGGCATTTTTCAAACGATTTACAGCAATGGGATACTCGGCACGAACATAGAAATAACCTTCGGTTGCTCCAATGGCATATCCTGCAATCATCATACCTTCCAACACCGCAAATGGATTCCCTTCCAGAATGGAACGGTCCATAAATGCGCCCGGGTCGCCTTCGTCACCATTACACACTACATATTTCTGATCTGCTTCATTGGCATACGCAAAGCTCCACTTTCTACCGGTTGGGAATCCTGCTCCGCCACGACCACGAATTCCTGATGCAAGCACTTCATCGATAACTTCTTTCGGATCCATCGAAAGTGCTCTTTTTAAGCCGGCAAACGCACCTTCTCCCATTGCTTCATTCATATCTTCGGGATTGATGACACCACAACCGTGCAAAGCAATACGTTTTTGTTTTTTATAGAAATTGATATCTTCCTGTTTTGCAACTTTTTCTCCTGTTAAAGGTTCTATGTAAAGAAGACGTGCCACAATTTCGCCGTTTTTGATATCTTTTTCAAAAATTTCTTCTACGTCATCCTCTTGCACCAGACGATACAAAGTATCTTCCGGATAAATTTTCACAAAAGGTCCCTGAGAACAAAAGCCAAAACACCCAACAATGTTACAGCTCACTTTGTCTCCTAAATTGTTGGCTTCAATGAGTTGTTCAAACTTTTTCTTAATATCCATGGAATTGGAAGACAAACAACCGGTACCACCACAAAGTAAGATGGCACGTTTTCCGCCAAGTCCTTCAATTTTTCCTTTTAACGCTTCGGTACAGCTACAGATTTTCGCATCTAATTCGGCAAAAGTTTTCATCTTAGTTTGCACCTCCTAAAGCTTTGTATTCCGCTACAATGCCGGGAACCTGATCCACAGAAAGTTTGGGGTATACTTTCCCGTTAATGGTTACCGCGGGAGCAATCCCGCAGGCACCGATACAACGCAACGCATCTATGGTAAACAAGCCGTCCGCAGTGGTTTCTCCGGGAGCAATCCCCAAAAGCTCTGAAAATTTATCCATCACCAGCTGCGCTCCTTTGACATAACAAGCAGTTCCCATACAGCATCCGATTACATATTTCCCTTTCGGTTCTAAAGAAAAGAAGGAATAAAAGGTTACCACTCCGTAGATTTCTGCAACAGAAATTCCGGTTTTTTCCGAAACAATCTCCTGCACATCCAAGGGAATGTATCCATATTCATTTTGAATGTCGCTTAAAATCATCATCAGCGGTGTTTTTTCATTGGTATATCTGTCACAGATTTCGCAAATTTTTTTCACACCGGCTTCACTAATGCGAGCCATAGTTAAATCCTCCTTACAAAGTTTTCGGCAAAATACCTGTTTGATTGGATATATATCACATATTTTTATATTAAATTTGTTGCATTTTATACAACTTGCATAAATATTATAACATACTTCTTCACATAATTCAATAGTTTTAACAAAAATTGTTCTCCGAAGATACAAAAATAAAGCCATTCCCTAATTTTTGATAAGCGGTAGTTTTTATCATCTTTTATGTTGTTTTATGAAAAACAATATCAAAGAAAAACCAAATCATAAATGGGAAAATCCACAGGTTCGTTTACCCAATAGAAAAACTGCTCACTTTCCCCAAATTTTATTGGACTGCTGCGAAAAACACTTGACAATCTTCAAAAAATGTTGTATAATAACCAATAGTTTTACGAGGTGTAGCTCAGTTTGGTAGAGTGCTTGGTTTGGGACCAAGATGCCGCAGGTTCAAGTCCTGTCACCTCGACCAGAAAAGAGTCATCCACAAAGTGGATGGCTCTTTTTTTCATACAGGACTTGAACCTTAAGAAGGCACGGCGAGATACGAAAAGTTGCCGGCGGCAAGTTTTCCGAGCTGTGGGGCGATGGCGGGTACCGAAGCCATAGGCTTGGGTCGCCAAGCCAACAGGGGGTGCAACGCACAACCGTGTCCTGTCACCTCGACCAGAAAAGAGTCATTCACAAAGGATGGCTCTTTTTTTCATACAGGACTTGAACCTTAAGACAGATTTTTCTGCACAACTTATCATATAACCAAAAAAGCTGTTCCCGTTACATCCAAACGGAAACAGCTTTTTTCAGTTTCGTTTTTCGCTTTCCGAGAAGCGATTTTTTCTCAGTTTTTGTTGCTCGTGTTTTTCATAGGCAAGAATAATTTTCTGTACCAACGGATGACGGACAACGTCTTTATGCGAAAGCATCGTAATGGAAATACCTTCGATATTTTTTAAAATGCCAACCGCTTCCTTTAAGCCGGATTTTTTGCCGTATGGAAGGTCTGTTTGGGTAATATCACCGGTAATGACTGCTTTGGTGTTAAAGCCGATACGGGTTAAAAACATTTTCATCTGCTCGGGGGTAGTGTTTTGCGCTTCGTCCAAAATCACAAAACAATCATCTAAGGTACGACCTCTCATATAGGCAAGGGGGGCCACCTCAATCAATCCTTTTTCGGAATACTTGGCAAATGTATCAGAACCAAGACAATCAAACAATGCGTCATAAAGCGGACGAAGATAAGGATCAATTTTCGACTGCAAATCACCGGGCAAAAATCCAAGTTTCTCCCCTGCTTCAATAGCGGGACGAGTTAAAATGATACGAGAAACTTCCTTATTTTTAAACGCTGTAACTGCACAAGCAACTGCCAGATAGGTTTTCCCGGTACCGGCAGGACCGATGCCCAGATTGATGATATTTTTTTCGATATTTTCAATATACGCTTTCTGCCCCAAAGTTTTTGGCTTAATCGGTTTTCCTTTTGCAGTCACACAAACACAGTTTCCACCAATTTCGGCAACCGATTTCACATTGCCCTCTCTTGCCATACTGATCAGATAGCGAATGGTCTGTTCATCTAAGGATTCTTCAAATTTCAGACGTTGAATGAGACCCTCCAACACCTCGGATGCCATAGTTACTGCAACATCTTCACCGCTTACTTTCACAATTCCGTTACGGTGAAAAATTTTGACGCCAAGCTCTTTTTCAATCAATAAAATATTTTCATCAAAATTGCCAAACAGACGAATTGCCTCGTCTACCGAATGTAAGAAAATTTCTTTCTCCATAGATACCTCTTTCTAAAATGGGTCTGTCGGTTTTATAATTTCTTTGGAAACACCAAGTTCTTCTTCACACTCTGCTAATACTTTTACCAAAATTGTTTCCTCATCCAACGTGTCATAATCAATTTTCAATGAAACAAATTCCGTAATTCCTTCCTCCGAAAATTCGGAAAGCAGAGTATTTTTCCCTTCGTTAACCGCTTCCGTAACCGAAAGCGACGCTTTTTGCAACCGATATTCCAAACAGGTAGTTTCCCGATAGGTAAGAAACAAAAAATGCTTTTCTTTTATTATACTATCATAATTGTAAAAGTCAATAGTTTGCCGAAAATCCAGAGGAATTTTTACAAACGGAAGTTCAATTTCCCGATGAACCGACTGATTTCCGGTAAAAACCTTATCATAGCGATAAAGTTTCTGCTCCAAACTTCTTTCTTCCCAGGTCAGTGCGGTGATTTCCCCCATCGAATGTAAATAACGACTTCCAACGGAAGGTGAAGGAATCAATCCCGAAATTAAAATTTGATCCTTCACCACCGTGTCCCCAACTTTCACCATGGCATCCCCGTTATGGGCAATAATGCTGGTAATATGTCCGTCTTTTTTTGCCACAATATTGGTGGGGATTTCTTTGGGAATCACAGTTGGTGCAGGGGTTCTTGGAACTACCGTTACCGTTAGTTTTGTGCCTGAAAGCTCCACATTTGCCCACAAGATTTCATCAAAATCGCTGATTAAACGGTTGGATATTTCGGTAAAATCAACAGAAGTCCGAAATCTTCCGACTCCCAACCCGTAGGATGCAAGTGCCTGTTCCAAACGGTCTTGGGACACCGGATTTTCTCCTTTGATTTCTATGCTCCAGATAAACGAAGCAGACAGCAGAATAATGCTGAAAGAAACAACGGCAGAAAGAAAAAATACTTTGCGTTTTTTGGTAGATTGCCAAAGATACGGCAGTCCGTCCCGAGATACGACAGAGAGGATGGTATTGGTTTTCTTTGCATATTCCTCCATCATCAAAAAACCTTGCCGACTGACACAAAAGGTGAGTTCTCCGTGAGTCATACGACGCACATTCCATAAATAAACCCGATTGGCAAGTCCAAGATTCAAACATTTTTCCACATGGATTCCGGTTGCAGTTACCGTAAGATATCCTCTTAAAAACTGATAGGCACGTGCCATTGCTACCGCCTCCTATATTTTTTCCAACGAAATCACAGTTCCCGTAATCACAAGTTCATCATCGGTCACTGTAGCAATCATTAAATCGACTCCACGGATGGAATAGATAAATTTCCGGGTATTCACCTGAATCTGATTCTCTGATAAATCCACAATTCCCTTATGATTATAGATTTCAACCATATAATCTCCCGTAATTACAATTTTTGGCTCGTTTTTTAAAACTTCACCTGAAATCCCCAGTCGTTGCGACAGACTTTTCGGCGGCGGAGACGGGATAGGCGGTTGGGTTGGGTTGCTGATTGGCGCTTTTTTCTTCCGTTTCATAATACGTCCTTCCAAACGATGTATATTCCTAAGAATACATCAATATAATTTAATAAAATTATATGAAAACGGGTGGTTTTTATGTCACGGTGGTTGGGAATTGGAATTTTTATTTTATTTCTTTGTTACCCAAAAATTGCGGCAGACGGAATATCCAAAGGGTTGGAAAAAGGATTTTTAGTCTTAATGCCTGCAATTTTCCCCTATATGGTGGTGTCGCAAATTCTTATGAAAACGGGCGGTGCCACATATCTTGAACGGATATTTTGTAAAAACAAGGATTCAAAAATGTATAAACTGATCATTCCTTCTCTTTTTTGCGGATATCCAACCGGAGCAAGATTGGCATCCGTTGCATATGATAACAATGAGATTACCAAACGAGAGCTATATCAGATGTACGGATTTTTTAACATTCCGGGATTCGGATTTTCGGTGTCTTATCTTGGTGGAGTGCTATACCAAAGCGTTGGATTGGGAATCCGGATTTATCTTAGTTTTTTATGTGCCTCGCTTCTTTTAGGATGGTTTTTTCAGAAAAAAGATGATATTTCTTTTGGAAAAACCATAAAACCGGTAGAAAAACCGCTTCCTTTTTCCACAGCATTGGTGGAATCGGTGAGTGAAAGCGCCCTTGCAATTTTGTCACTCATTTGTTTTGTTTGCTTTTTTTCGTCACTGATTTGTTTCTTACGCTCTTTTTTGCCGGATTCTCCCCTTTGTTCCGCTCTTTGTTCTATCATAGAAATCACATCGGGATTACCGCTTCTGATACAACATTTCCCGTTACCTTTTGCAATATTTTTCACCGGATTCTCCGGAATTTGCGTGATGTTTCAATCCATTTTTTTTGATAAAAAAAATGCCGTAAATCTGCTTTCGCTGTTTTTGCTTCGCAGTATCTACGGCATTGTGTCGGTGGGTTGTTTCTATGGAATTCGTTTCTTAACGCTCTACATTTTTTAATTTAAAAAACAAAATGCAAGATTTAAATATAATGCGAAAATCTGCCACAAAAGGTATGGAAGATACAGATAAAAAGAAGTTTTAAATGTTTTCAATTCAGCAATCAAAATCAGATTGATGACAATCATACCCAACAGAATGAATACGGAAAAACAGATTTTCCCCAAGGCAAAGAAAAACAGCGGCCATAAGGCATTCAACACAAGATTTATCACATAAACCCAGAATACAACAGGTTCTTCCGGCTTTTTACGGAAGTACAAAATCATTGCCAATGCCATACATACGTACAAAATCCCCCAAACGATGGGAAACGCACCGGATGGTGGTGCCAAAGGCGGTTTCACTAAAGTTTGATAAAACTCTTTGGAATTCATGGAAAACAATCCGCCTAAAATCGCAGTTAATGCGGTAACGGCAATGACTTTCCAAGTCATCTTTGTTGTTTCTTTCATACTCTCACCTGTTTCGGAAGCAAACGCTTCCGCCTTTCACAAAAATATTTTTCTAAGAAGCATTAATTTTTTTACACCGAGAAACCATATACTCATACAATCGTGGTAATTTCTACATTGCCACTACTACAAGTATTGGAGGATTATTACATATGTATGCATATCATGAATTGATTTATGACTTAATTCGCTTGGATGTATTTCAAAAGGAGATGTCCTTTTTCTCGATTGGCACATCCTATCTTGGACAGAATCTGTTTTGCGTAAAATCGGGGAATGGGCCGAAAAATGTGCTGATTGTTGCAGGACATCACAGCTTGGAAACGATGTTATCGGAGGTTGTAATGGAGTATTTATTTCGTTCCCGAATGAAGGACTTTCGGGGGATTACCCTGTATAGTGTTCCTCTTTTGAATCCAGACGGTGCTGATATTGTTGCAGGCAGAATCCACGAATTTTCAGCTGAGCGAAGCTGTTGGCAGGCAAATTATCGTGGAGTTGACTTAAATCATAATTATGATGCAGGTTTTTATCTTGCAAAGAAAATGGTGGAAGCAGAAGGAATTATCAAACCAAATTCAACAAAATACGGCGGAGAAACTCCGTTTTCAGAACCGGAAACTCAGGCAATTCGGGATTTATGCAAAAAAATCCCCTTTGATGTGGCGATTGCACTCCACTCTCAAGGGGAAGAAATTTATTATGAATATGATGGATTGATTCCCGACGGAACAAAAAAATTTTTAGATGCGTTTCGGCAGAAATCCCACTACCGTATTTGTTCTCCCGAAGGAACTGCTTCCCACGCAGGAATGAAAGACTGGTTTATTAAAACCTACCAAAAACCCGCCTTCACCATTGAAGCAGGCCTTGGCAAAAATCCTTTGCCTCACAGTTTATTCGGAAAGGTATATCGGGATTGCAAGGTGATTTTAGATTGCGTGATAGAAACCGTTCGACAGTTTTAAGCTGTTCAAGGAATCGATACAACACGGGAGGGGATGGAACCCCTCCCCTACAAATATCATTGAGTGTTTTGGGTGGAATTGTTGGGTGCAGCGTTTACGCTGCACCGAAAAGGAAGCGGAGAAAGCTTTTTGAGCAGATGTCCTAATATAACAAAAAGAGCTACCCGATTGGGTAGCTCTTTTTTAAGATTTTATGAAAACCTAAGTTTTTGATTAGTTGTCGCTATTGGTATCGATGATCAGAATCAGTTTGGTTTCGCCATCGAAGTTGTAAGCGTATACTAAGTCATCGTTATCTTCCTGAGTAGCATCTTTGTAGTCACGAGTGCTATAATCAGTTTCAGCATCTAACAGAGAAGCAACTTTGAATTTACCAGTTTCAACATCATACAGATAAGCAACAGCAGAGGTGCTTACAGAATAATCGCTGATCAAACCTTCATCATTGCCATCTTTAGTGTAGTTGATCTGACCTTCAAATTCATGTTCTTCAGGATATACACCTAAGTCAGCCATGTCAGCAGCTTTAACGATTCTCAGTAAGTTGTTCTGAACTTTGTATGCTCTACCAGCAACACCGAAACCTTTCAGGTAATCTTCTACGTCTTCGCCGGTAGCGTTTACATTACCAGCGGTAGTTAAGGTTACAGGTTTACCTGCAACTGCCAGATCTTCATCGTCATCAGCATTGTTAGTTTTTACAACAAAGTTAGAGCCGTTTTTGTCAACTAAGTGTTCTACTCTCATCATTTCACCAGCAGCGTTGGTGGTGAACATTACGATATCACCTACATTTACAAGAGCGGTAGTATCATCTGCTTCGCTTGCTATAACGGTAATTTCTGCATTTTCAGCCAGAACGAATTCCGCATTTTCACCATTTACATAACCGAACAGTTTATCTCTCTGTTCGCCATCAACGGTTACAGAAGCAAGTTTGGTGATAACCAGGGGATAAGTATCCATATCAACCTGATTTGCAGCAGCGTACAGAACAACTGCCAGGATTTCTTTGTTGGAGTTTTTGATTGCTACATAATCGTAATCAGTGTCTTCAGCAAAACAATCGATATTTGCTACATCTACGTTTTCTTTGCTGAAGGTATTTGCATAATCAGTGGTGAATACGATAGTATCTTCAGTAACGAAGTTAGAACCTAATTTAGCTGAAGTAGCTTTGTACTGAGCGGTAGCTCTAACAGTGATTTCTTCATCATCATCTAAATTATTGATGGATTTGATTTCACCGCTCTTGTTTAATTCGTAAACAACTAAAGCACCATCAGTAGTCAGATCGTAATTAGCTTGAGCATCTCTTTCAGCAAAGTCATAAGTAACAACTTCGCCTTCAGTGTTTAATAACTGAAGCTGGTAAATAGTTTTACCGAATTCGGTTGTATTATTTCTACCGATAACTAAACCGTAATTCTGAACGCCTTTTGCAACTGCATAGTCAACAACTTTGTTGCCATAAACTTTAGCAGTAACAGTGTCACCGGGATCCATCTGGCTTCCATCTAATAAGGTGTATTCAGCATCATCAATTTTGAATTTGTGGATGGTAGCATCAGTTCTGGAAGTTTCGGTAAAGGTTTCAGTGATAGTACCTTCAACAACAGTGTTGGAAACAGCGATTTCGTATACGGTGAAACCGTTGTCAGAAGATTCTTTAACTGCAACAACGTCACCTTTTTTAACGTCAGCTAATTCGATAGCGTTGCCTTCTGCATCAACCATAGTCCAAGAAACGTTGTCGTCTTCAGGATCTAACTGTAAGTTAGAAGCGGTGAAAGAAGGTTCAACTTTTGCATCTGCTCTGAAGATTTTGTTGGAGGAAGTATTAACATCACCTACAACAAATACTTTTTCGTTAGTAACAAATAAAGTGTCGTATGCACCATTGTTATCGGTATCTACATATTTGTAAGCAACGTCGGATCTTCTTTCATCTGCATCACGATTTGCTTCTGCATTAACAGCATCAGCACCAAATACACCATCGTAGCTTGTTGCTTTTACTAAGTTGATGTATGCATCAACGTTAGCATCTAATTTCAGTTTGCTTTCTTTGTCGTCGTCAACGTTTTTGTAGTATTCAACATAGTCACCATTTCTTCTGTTAACTAATAACTGAGGATTGATGGTAACTTCAGCGTTTTTACCGGATTTGGGAACGATGCAGAGCAGGTTCATTTCAGAATCGTCAGATTTGTCGATTACTGCAGTAACGGTTAAGCCCTGTAAGCCTGCTAAATCAACGCCGTTGATTTTAACGTTCTGGTCGCCCAGGAAAGAAGTTGCTGCAGATTCGGTGATTAAACCGTTGTTTTTGTGAGCTGCAACTTTGTCAACTTTTCTAACGTCTAAAGTAACGTCAGTAGCTTCTTTGTCCAGAGAGATAGATGCAATTTTCACTTCAGCAGTGAAAGCGTCTAATTTGCTCCACAGTAAAGAAGAGTAGGGGATAGCTTCGAATTTTTCGTCAGAACCCCAAGAAGTCTGGTCCATCATAGGAACGGTCAGAGCGTTGTAAGTTAATCTTGCAACAGTTGCTCTGTCAGCGCCGCCGGGAGTGTTGTTAGTACCGGTGGTGATGGATTCCTGAATAGCAACCATCATGTAACCGGTGGGGTAACCACCCAGTGCGATAGCTTTCTTTTCGTAACCTAATGCACAAACTAACATTTTAACAGCCTGTTCGTAGGTAACTTCAGCTTCAGGAGCGAAAGTACCATCGCCCATACCGTTGATGATTCCAGCGTTCTGAGCGGTAGCAATGTAGCCGTTTGCCCAGTGAGTAGCGGGAACGTCAGTGAAAGAATCGGTGATGCTTCCTTTAGCAGCATCGCCCATGCCGATTGCTCTACAGATGATTGCAGAGTATTCAGCTCTTGTGATTTTGCCTTCCGGTTTGAAAGTACCGTCTCCGTAACCGTTGATGATTTCCAGAGCGGACAGAACCGTAACAGCTTCAGCGTAGTTAGCATTAGCAGCAACGTCGGTGAAAGCAGCGAAAGTCGGCACGCTTAACAGCATTGCGATTGCTAATACTAAAGATAAAACTTTAGACAGTTTCATTTGGATGTCCTCCTAAAAATTTTTATATATTTTTTTTTTACAAAAGTAAGGATTCGCTTCCAAAAAGAGAAGCGATGTTGATAGAGATATCCCCGGTGAGGGGCTTTCTTCGATGTCATTCTAACAGATAATTTTTGGTTTGTCAATAAATTGCTGATATATGTAACATAGTTGTAAACTTCCTGTTACTTGGTAATATTTCGGTAATATTACCGCAAATTCCATCTGTTTTTCGGTGAATTTGCATCCTGCATTTTGCATAATAACAGACGATTATGACATCAATTTTGTTCCCGCATCCTCCGATTTTTTCAAAGGTAAGGGAAATATTCACATAACGCAACTTGCTAATTATAACCTTTTTTTTATGAATTGTCAAGTTTTTTTTGAAAAAAGATTTTATTTTTCCAATCAGCGGTGGTGTCATTATATTATATATAAATGTAATAGGGAATTTTATCCTTCTTGGTTCATTTTTTCTTGGTAGGAATAAAATTCTTCCTCCAATTTCCACCAGCCGGTTTGCCAATTACAAAAGGCAGTGTCCTCTTTGGGTGCCCGGGAAAACAGTCGTTGGAGCGCAATGTCGGGATTTAATTCTTTTAAGAACAGATACAATCTGTGAAAATATTCTTCTTTGGAAATAATTTCAAATTCCCGATTCTGATACATTTCGTACAGCTTGGTTCCATAGGGGATGTGCAACGAATGAAGCTTCACCGAATCGGTTTGCACCTGATTCATAAGACGGGCGGCAGTTACCACATCTTCCTCAGAATCCCACGGAAGATTTAAAATCAAATGGGTATCCAGATAAAAACCGTACTGTTTTACCAGTTCGGCTCCCCGAAGATAATCATCAACCGTATGCCCCCGATTGATTCTTTTCAATGTGTCATCATTGGCAGACTGCAGACCAAGCTCGATAAAAATATCATAACCTTCTTGCTTTAACTGCGCCAACAAGTCCAGATGTCCGCCCGAAAGGCAATCAGGTCGGGTGGAAACACAAACGCCAACCACCTTGTCCACCTTCCGCACTTTTTGTAGGTAAGAATCAAATTGCTCTATGGGAAGATAGGTGCCGGTATAATTCTGAAAATATATGAGATACCGATTGGCTTTATATTTTTTTTGGATGTAGGCGATGTTGGTTTCGATTTGTTTTAAAAAATCGGTGGTTTCGGGCAACAGCTCAAAACCTGCTCCGATTTCGGAACAGAAAATGCATCCCCCAACTCCCTTGGTACCGTCCCGATTGGGACAGGTACCGCCGGTATTGACGGGAATTTTATATACCTTTTCGCCATAGATGTTTTTTAAAAACTGTGAATATTTCAGCATAGTATCTCCATTTTATGTTAATTTCTGAGATAAAAATTCCAAAGTGGGTTCGGTGAGCTTGCCGATGCCGTCAAAGTTGACACAGGGAATGTAGCACTGCTCCAATTGGTCGTGCAGATTTTTTGCAACGGCAAATTGAGAAATTGCGGATTTGATTAAATCATCATAAAGAAGCGTATCTTTGGGATTTTGGGATTGTGTCCGTGTAAAATCGGAAAAATAGATTACCTCATCGGGATTTTCGTAAGTGTGATAGGAATTGGAAACCACGATGGCAAAATTTGCCGACGGTATTGTGAGATGCTCGGTTCGGTTTGGTTGCATGGGACACATAAACCGTTCAATGTCCAACCGTCGTGCCAAACACTGCTGTGCAAACTGTTCCAGAAGCTCTCCTGCCACATCTCCCGTTTCTGCCCGAAGCATCACCACAAAATAATCACGCAATGTTTCTTGTAAGTAATTTTTAAATCCATAAGGAGTGATAGCCGACACAAACATCCGCCGATCGGTCCCCTGCCCTGTGGATTTTGGCAATCGTTTTAAGGTATCCAGACAAAATTGGAGTCCTTCTTCCCGGGAATAGGCTGCCCGACTTCTTGTGTTCATCCGTTCCAATAACACCGAAGCACTTTTCAGGTAATAATACCCTTGCGAAAATGCGGTGTGAATCTGTTGATTGGTTTGAATGATGGTATCTCGATGAGGTTGGATGGCTTTTTCATCAATAAAATCGCAAAAATTCAGCACTCTGTCACAAACACCGGGATAACGGGCATCCACGATGTGAGGTGCTGTCCCATCAATGATTGCGGCATTGGTTTGGGGCAGATATACGCCGTCGAAAGAATCCGGATCCGAAGAACAATGCAGATAAGATACGTCCATCCCCTGCTGTTGCAGTTTTGCTCCCAGATGTTTCATAAAGGTTGACTTACCGCACCCGGGTCCGCCTTTGATGACCGCCAGTTTCCCGACTGTGTTATCTTTTAAAATCCGATTATAATAACTGAAAAACCCCTCCGGCGTGTTCCCTCCCGGAAAGTAGTGTCGTTCGGTTTGCATAATGTTTCCTTCTTTCCAGTATGATTTTTTAGAATTTTTTAAAATTCTTTTAGAATTCTTTTTAAAATTCTTTCGGGATTATTATATGCAAACCGCACCCGGAGAGTGCTATCTCATCAGTTACAGCGTTTGATAAAATTGTTTCATAAGCAGTGCGTCTCTATCCTGAGTGCCTGCAGATTCACAAATAATCATCGGAGTCAGATTTTTTTGATACACTGCCTCCAAAAATGGTTCATAGTCAGGCCCAAACACAGTATCATCAAAGGTGAGATGCCGTTTTTCCCCCTGATTGGTATATTCTATTTTGGAAAAATGGCAATGGAAAATCTGTGCTTTGTCACGTCCTAATTTTTTCTCCATTTTGGTGAAAAGGGTTAAATAATCTTCGGTGGTTTTCAGACCTCCCAAAGTTCTGGCATTCAGATGCCCGAAATCAATGGCAGGAAGCAACATTTTGTGGGTGGTGCAGAGTTTGATAACTTCGTCAAAATCGCCCAACTGATTGAGTTTCCCCATCACTTCGGGACAAAGGAAAATGTCGTCAAGACCTTCTTCTTTTGCTCTGTCAAGGGTTTTGTGAAGGGTATCCAGCGAAAGTTCGTAGGCTTTTGCACGGGTCATCTTTGCACAGGAGCCGGAATGAACCACAATACGGTCGGCTCCCATCTGTTTTGCCACACGAAAGCAGGCAAGTAAATATTCCACGCTTTTTTGCCGTTTTTCTTCTTCCACAGAGGACAGACTCACATAATATTGACTGTGAATGGAAAGATGCACCCCGTGTTTTTTTGCTTCTTCCCCCAAAATCCGGGCGCTGTCAATAGAAATGTGAACTCCTTTATTGCATTGGTATTCATATCCGTTCAAGCCGATGTTATGAAGATATGCCGGACGGTTTAAGGATGATTTGTTGCCGTCATCATAATACTGTTCGCTGTTACCGCCGGGACCGAAAATAATACTCATTTTGTTACCTTCCTTTTTACGATGATTTTTTCCAATGCACGTCGGAATCCAATCAAAAATCCTTCATCCATACCGTAAGGCTCTACCATTGCACAGCGGATTCCCAAAAGTTTTGCACAAAGGATGTCCGTGAAAAACTGATCCCCCACCAAAAGAACTTCTTTTCTGCGGTATCCTTTGATGCGCTGGGCAAGGCGAAACGGAAGTGGTTTTAAGGAATAGCCGTAGGCTTCGATTTTATGGCTGCCAAAGGCTTTTGTGATGCGGTGAGTTTTGCCGTTGGAGCCCACCATCGCACGAATGCCCGCTTGTTCGATGGCACTGATCCACTCCACCCGTTGCGGTAAGATTTTGTCGTCATGAGCCTGAATCAAAGTGGCATCGGCATCTAAAATCAGGAGACGAATGTTATGCTGTTTCAAAAATTCTATGGTGATATCTTCCACCTGGGGAAATAAAAAATCAGGTTGCAAACTCATAAGTTACCTCATATTAACGTACGTTTTTTTACTGTATTATAAGCTTATTTTACCACACTCAAAAAAAAAATTCAACAGAAATCGAAAAAAAGATTGACAAACAAACTTTCTTTTGATATAATACCAATGTTGCAAAACTTTACGTTTTGTATGCGCCTTTACCTCAGCTGGATAGAGGGTTCGGCTACGAACCGAAATGTCGGGGGTTCGAGTCCCTCAAGGCGCGCCAGAAAAGAGCACTTGCGAAAGCAGGTGCTTTTTTTAGTGCCGTAGAGGCGGCTTGAACCCTGAGAGGGTACAACAAGAGATAAGGCTGTAAAAAGCTTTATCTCTTTTTTATTCTCACCATAAAACCATAACTCTCTTTTATCAAAAAAGTACAGGTTACACCACACAACAGATTGCCGGTTTCACCAAAACGCCTATAAAAAATCAACTTGCTTAACTATTATATATATGTTAAATTATACATATGTGTACTTATAATTTTGTTGATAAGTATGAAAATCTGCTAAAAACGAAGACATTATATCGGCATGCTAAGCGTAAAAATATTTTTATATAAAACAATAAATAAGGAGGATTTTTATGAAATTCAAAAAAACACTTTCATGCATCGTAAGTTTATGCATCATCATCAGTGCTTTCACAGGATTTACTTTGGTAAATGCTTTTGATGCTACTGATGCAGGACTTACCGATGTGGCTGTTAACGGTGAGTTTAATAACAATCTCGCCGACACATGGGCACTCTCTTCCTCTGCTGAGGGTGGTTTGTCCATCGTGACCGACTCAAAGGATGCGTCCAACAAGGTGCTTCGTTATGATGGTACCAACAACTCAAAAGACATTTCCTACATCAATTATACCGGTGCGGAACCGAACAAAACATACTATATGACCCTGAAAGTCAGAATGGCTGATGTGGAATCCAACACCGGGGATATGTTCATTTATGCGGCTTCCTTGGGAAAAATCGGAAAGAATTATTACTCTTCCACAAGACCGCAGGTTACCAAAGACGGCTGGAGCATTATTTCCGGGGTTGTAACCACTTCCGGCGATACTGCCAACATCGGATTTAAAGCAACCACCAAAGCAACTGCTTCATCCGGTGAAAACATCAACTATCCCACAGCGGTGTATGAAATTGATGATTTCATGTTATACGATATGGAAGGTTATCATAAAGTGACCCTTCCCAGCGGTGTATCTGCTGCAAGCGGAGTTTCCACAGTCAATGGTGTTATCTATGCAAAATCCGGTGATACCGTTACAGTAACCTGTACCACAACCGGCGTGAAACTGGTATCCGACCAGGCTACCATCGCAAAAGACAGCGCTTCCTACAGATTCACTATGCCGAACGCTGATATGACTGTTGAAGTGGCTGGATTCAAAACCTTTGAAAACCTCATTTTAAACGGTGATATGGAAGGAGAAGGACTCGCCTGGAAGGCATCCAGCTCAACCGAAGGTGCTGTTGTATCATTGGTGCAGGATTCCAGGGATCCCACAAACCATGTGTTACGATATGACGGAACCAATATCACAAAAGGCACGACTTCGTTTATGTCTTATGCTGATGTGTTAACAACCTCTGTGGATACCCCCTACTACTTCTCTTACAAAATCAGATTGGTGGAAAGCAAAACATACAAAGGCGATGTTTATGCATACAACAGAAACCACACCGAAAAAACTGAACTTGACAGACCGAAACTGACAACCGAATGGACAACCCGTTCCGGCATTATTTCCAAAGCAAAACAGACCACCTATGACTTTAAAGTAACAAAAGATATCAAAGACAGTAACCAAAATGTAACTGATGTTATTTACGAAATCGACGATGTGGTTATTTACAGTTTATCCGACGTATATGAACTGACATTGCCGGACAATGTCAGATTAACAGAAGGCGCAAAAGCGTTAGAGTATACCAAAAGTGATTTGAGTACCACTACCAAATACTATGCCGAGGCAGGCGAAACCATCAAAATCGAATACAAGGCTGAAAAACGTTTAAGCGTTTTAGACACCAAGGTAACAAAGGTTGGTGATATCTATTCCTTCACCATGCCCAGCGCAGCTACCACCGTAACCTTAGCAAAGCCTCCTTTTGAAAACCTCATCTTAAACGGTGATATGGAAGGCGATGTAAACAACTGGAAAGCTTCCAGTTCAACCGAAGGTGCTGTTGTATCATTGGTGCAAGATTCAAAGGATCCGGACAACCATGTAATGAGATATGACGGAACCAATGTTACAAAAGCCTCAACTTCTTTTGTTTCTTATTCCGATGTATTAACAAAAGGAAAATCCTACTACTATTCCTACAAAATCAGACTGGTGGAAAGCAAAACATACGACGGTGATGTTTATGCATACAACAGAAATCATACCGGCACAACTGAACTTGCAAGACCGAAACTGACAACCGAGTGGTCAACCCGTTCCGGTTTTATTTCAGAAGCAAAACAGACAACTTATGACTTTAAAATAACAAAAGATATCAAAAACAGCAACGACAATGTGATTGATGTTATTTACGAAATCGATGATGTGGTAATCTACGAAGTGGAATACATGAATGAGATTGTTCTGCCGGAAGGTGCCCAACTTATCGATGGCGGACAAATGTTACCCTTTACCCAAAGCGACTTAAGCACCATCAATAAATGCTATGCTACCCAGGATCAGGAAATCAAAATCAAGTCGAATGGTGAGCAGAGCTTAAGCAGTCTCGATGTGGCTCTGGCAAAAAATGGCGATGTGTATACCTTCGTTATGCCTGACGAAAGCATTACCATTACTGTGACCGAACCGGCATTCACCAACCTGATTGCAAACGGCGATATGGAAGGTGATGTAAACAAATGGAAGGCTTCCAGCTCCGTTACAGGTGCTGTGGTATCCTTGGTACAAGACTCTCAGAACCCCGCAAACCAGGTATTACGATATGACGGAACCAATATCAGCGCCGGAAAGATTTCCTATGTTACTTACAGCAATGTGTTAACAGAAGGACAATCCTACTACTATTCCTACAAAATCAGACTGGTGGAAAGCAAAACCTACGACGGTGCGGTATATTCCTACAATAAGAACCACACCGCACACAACGATGTGGCAAGACCTGAACTGACAACGGAATGGACCACCCGTTCAGGCGTATTCACTGCGAAAGATACTTCTTATAACTTCAAAATCACAAGCAGCCAGGAAGACAGCAACGCAAATGTAGCAGATGTTATTTTCGAGCTTGACGATGTGGTGATTTACGATTTCGCATATACCTATGAAATTTTCCTGCCCGCACAGGCAACCATTTCAGAAAGTAAAAATGTGAAGGTGTTACCCTCTTCCTCAACCGCAACACAAGTAGTTAACAAATATTTTGCAGAAGTAGGCGCAGACATTAACTTCACCTATTCCGGTGATATGGGCTTAAAAGCGGATACCGAGATGACAGTAACCGGCGATAATTATGCGTTCATGATGCCCCAATTCTCAGTTACTGTTTCTGAAGTAAGTGCTATTAACTTCGGAATGAATGCTCAGATTCCGAACATTACCGTGGCAAAACCGCAAAGTTTTGTTGTGTTAGTTGCAAAATATTCAGAATCCAATGATATGGATGAAATCTATGTGGCTGATGTTACCTCAACTGCAAACAACCAGGTGATTTCCTTGAACGAAATCCCCGAGTTTTCCACCATCACCGATTGGTCCCAAATGTACATCTATGTGTGGAACAACATCATCGATATGTTTGCTTTAAGCGATGTATTTGTTTGTGAATTTTAATCAGGAAGGGATACGAAAGTAGGTTTTAATATGAAAAAAATTATAAGCTTATTGATTGCAATAACGGTAATCATTTCCTCATTTGCTGTATTGCCCTTAGGGGTTATGGCAGCGGAAAAACCCGTTATTAAAAATGTTATCTATATGATTCCCGACGGCGGTGGTTTTGCTCTGTTCGATTTTGCAAACGGGGTGAAAGAACAAGGCGGTTTTAACGAAGGGTTATATCCCAACTCCACCAAGGTTACCAAAGGTCCCATGGCGATGAAGGATTATCTGGTGGGAACCGAAAGAACCCGTTCTGCCAGTTCCTCTATTACAGACTCTGCTGCATCAGGAACTGCGTTATCCTCAGGATACAGAACCAACAACACATATGTTGGTGTTGACGTAAATGGCGTTCCCCACGCAAACATTTTAGAAGCTGCTCAGTTGGCAGGCAAACGAGTTGGTATGTGTACCACCTACGAATGGACCAACGCAACTCCGGCAGCCTTTTCAGCACATAACATCTCCAGAACCAATTATAAAATTATGTCCGAACAGATTGTGAATCAGGGCATTGATGTTGTGTTAGGCGTAGGCTTTGGCGCTGCAAAATGGGGTACCATTGATGAAGCTGTGAACAGAGGCTACACCGTGGTAAACACCAAAAAACAGCTGGAAAATGTTCAGCCCGGCACCAGAGTGTGGGGGAACTTATCTTCTGTTGCATTCCCCTCTGATATCAATTTGTCTGCCACTCAGCCCACTTTAGCAGAAATGACCGATGCTGCAATCCGTGCTTTGGAAGGCGATAAAGACGGCTTCTTCCTGATGGTAGAAGGTAGTGCAATCGATGGCGGCGGACACAACAACGATGTTGTTCAGGCAGTCAGCGAATATCTCTCCTTCGACGCTGCATTCCAGGTAGCAGTGGAATATGCAAAAGGCAGAAACGACACCGTTGTTATTGTAGCACCCGACCACGATACCGGCGGATTGAATCTTCCCAATGCGGATGCTGTTTACGGTAGCGTAAACTGGAAAGGATACGCTGATGCAATTGCAGAAACACAGGCAGGGAAAAACAGTACAAAAGGTATTAGCTGGTCAAGTAGTGGACATACCGGAAGAAACTGCGGCGTTTGGTTTTACGGCCCCGAAGGTGTTGATATTTTAGAAGGATTGTCAGCCATCCCCGGCGACACCGCAGATAAAAGAGCAGATGCTTATGTGATTGAAAACTATCAGATCGCACCTTATCTTTGTGAATTGTTGGGTCTTGACTTAGAAGAAGCATCCGAAAAATTGTTTGTGGATGTAACCGACCTTGGTGAGTACGATTCCGATACAAGCACATTTACCTTTGATAAATATTCCTTTGATAACACCGAGTTAAGCATCAAAGCAAACCAGGCGGTTGCAACACTGAACGGAAAAAACGTGGATTTAGATGGTGAAGTAGCCGTTTATTCCAAAGGAAGATTCTATGTGCCCCAACGTGTTCTGGATCTGAGAACTCAGCCGGAAGTAAACAACAAAGAAGTTAAAATCACAGATAATCTTACCGGCAAGGTGTTGGTAAAAGGTCAAGTGAAAGATGCTTCAAAAACTGACATTGTTACTCTGCTTCTTGTGAAAAAAGGTGTCGAAAAACCCACTAACAATGAAATTGGCTATGTTGCACAGAGCAAATTGGATAGCAACGGAAACTACTCCTTTGATTTCTCCTTCAAAGGCAATATGGAGGACTATGAATTACGAATGATGCAAAATGGTCAGGTGATCACCGACACGATTACCTTGGCAGAAGTGGATTATTCCTGGGTTGATACTGCAGTGAATATTTATCAGTATGATGAAGTGAATGTTTCCTGCGAAGTGAAACTCAATAACTATGCTGATGTTGAAAACTTAACCTATCAGTTAGGCTTGATCTTCTATGGCGAAAATGACAGCAGCATCGGTTTTTCTGTGAGTGAAGCAAAAGATGTGAAACCTGCGGCAACAGTAGATAAACATTCCATTAAAATCCCGGAAGGAACAATGAGTATCAAAGCATTTGTGTGGTCCGATTTCACCAAAATGATTCCTTTGTGTGAATACGATTTAGCAACAAAATAATAAGCTGTATCGATAGTTCACCTCCGAGAAGGAACGACGCTAAAAAAGCACTTGTGTTTGCAAGTGCTTTTTTAGTGCCTGAAACACGAACAAACATTCGTATTAAATCTTGACATTTTCACAAAAAAGGTGTATAATAAAACACATATTACCAAAAAGAAAGGGGATGTCAAAGATGGACGCAATGGAACGACTGATCGGAATTGTGGAAGAAGTAATCTACTATAATGATGAAAACGGCTACGGTGTGATTGCGCTTGACATCTCCGGTGAATATGTAAATGTGGCAGGAAATCTGCCGATGATTGCCGAGGGAGAAAGAATCTGTGCCTATGGAAAATGGGTGGAGCATCCCAAATTCGGCGAACAATTTCAATGTGAATACTACGAACCTCATTTTGATAATGATACCACATCAATTTATAAATTTTTAGCCAGTGGTTTTATTCGTGGCGTGGGCAATGCCACAGCAAAAAAAATTGTGGATAAATTTTCGGAAGAAACGCTTACCATCATTGAAAAATATCCGGAACGTTTATCTGAAATTTCCGGCATTTCTTTGATGAAGGCAATGGACATCCACAAAGATTATATGAAAAAAATCGAAATCCAGAATGTGGTTTCCTATTTTGTAAAATACGGCATTTCCCCTTCTGTGGCTGTGAAAGTATATAACACATTGGGAAGCGGTGCCATTAAACTTTGCAACGAAAACCCGTATATTATTTGCGAAAAAGTGGAAAAAATCGGCTTTCTGACCGTGGATAAAATTGCAGAAGAAATGGGAATCCCGAAAAATGCTATGGAACGGCTGAAGGCAGGTATCACCTATGTTCTGTATCGGGAAGCCCTCAACGGTCACACTTGCTATCCCAAAGAAGTACTTTTGTCCGAAGCGTGCAAATTGCTTTGTATTTCGCAAACTGATGGAGAAAACGCTCTGATGCTTCTTTTAAAGGAAGGCAAACTGGTCAGTTGTAAAAAGGGGGAGTCTTTTTATTATTCTCTCCCCCATTTTTATCTGGCAGAAAGTTATATCGCCTCCCGTCTGATGGCGATTGCATCCGCAAAATGCGAAAACTGGTCCAAAAAAATCAAGGCAGAACAGTTGACGGATATCCCTCTTTCTGCCGGACAAATTGATGCCATCGAAGCGGCGTTACAAGAAAAAGTGCTGATTATCACCGGTGGCCCCGGAACCGGGAAAACCACCGTCATCAAAAGTCTGATTACTGCCTTCGACAGTTTATCCAAAAGGGTGATTTTAGCAGCTCCTACCGGGCGTGCCGCCAAACGAATTTCCGAATTAACAGGCAAAAACGCCAAAACCATTCACCGTCTTCTGGAACTAAAATATACCAAAGGAGAACGTCCTGAATTCCTACGAAACGAACAGAATCCTATTTTGTGTGATGTTCTGATTGTGGATGAAATGTCGATGACCGATTCCTTGCTGTTTGAATCGTTGCTTCGGGCATTGAAAGAAAAAACCCGTCTAATTCTGGTAGGCGACTGCGACCAACTTCCGCCTGTAGGTGCCGGAAACGTGTTAAAGGATATCATCGCTTCCAATCAGGTAAAACGAGTGAATTTCCATCAGATTTTCCGTCAGAATGAAACCTCAAGAATTGTAGACAATGCCCATCGGATTTTAAATTTCAAAGAACCTCTTTATAATGAGGAAAACAGCGACTTTTTCTTCGTGTCGTCTCCAAACGGTGAGACTGCGGTTTCTGCTGTTTGCGATCTGGTGGAAAATCGTTTGCCCAATTTTTTAAACATCCCACCTGATAAAATCCAGGTGCTAACCCCGATGCGAAAGAGCGTCCTGGGGTCGGTCGCCTTAAATAACGCATTAAAACAAACCTTAAATCCTGTGCGTAAAGGTCAACCTTATAAAACTGCCAACGGCTATACTTTTTCCAAATTTGACCGTGTGATGCAAACCAAAAACGACTACGAAATTATGTGGGAAACAAAATCCGGAATCGCCGGTGAAGGCATTTATAACGGCGATATGGGTGTCATCACCGAAATTGATTTGGAAAATAAAGAAATGACCATTTTATTTGACGATGAAAAAATCGTGAAATACGAATTTTTAAAATTGGAAAATCTGGAACTTGCCTATGCGGTGACGGTGCATAAAAGTCAGGGAAGCGAATTTGATGCCGTGGTGATTCCTCTGGTGTACGGATATCCGCAACTAATGACCCAAAATCTGTTGTATACTGCGGTTACCCGTGCAAAATCCTTTGTGTGTATTGTTGGAAGAAAATCCTGTGTGTCTGAAATGATTCACAATAATACCGAGCAAAAACGCTATACCAATCTTGCAGATTTTTTGAAAGATTCCGAAGATGCTCCCTTTTAAACCTCATAAATACATACAAAAAGAGCGGGAAAATGAAGTTCATTTTCCCGCTCTTTATTTGTAATAGATTAGTTATCGTTTTTGGTTGCTGCATCAAAAATTGCAAGCACTTCTTTGGAAGGTGCTTTGTCGCATAAAGATACTACCACAGAAACGATAAAGCAAGCGATAAATCCGGGCAGAATTTCATAAATTCCGGTACCGCTTAACCAGATTAACCATCCTAAGTCCACGATAGCACCCACAACGATACCTGCTACAGCACCGTTATAAGTGAAACGTTTCCAGAACAGAGACAGTAAGATAACCGGTCCAAATGCTGCACCAAACAATCCCCATGCGTTTTCTACCATGTTCATAATCGCCTGTGCGCCTGCACCGCCGTCATTTGCAATAAAGAATGCAATAACAGCAACAATCATAACCACGATTCTTCCAACCCACAGAAGTTCTTTTTCAGAAGCATCTTTACGGATTAAGGGTTTGTAGATATCTGAGGTGAAGGAAGAGGACGCAACCAACAGCTGAGAGTCTGCAGTAGACATAGAAGCTGCAATAATTGCCGCCAAAAGAATCCCAGCGATAAATCCGGGGAAAAGCCATCTTGCCAGTTCAATGAATACCAGTTTCTGAGAACCGGTGGTCAAAAGCTGTTCTGCCAGCAACATTCTTCCGAAATATGCAATCAGAACTGCCGCAAATAAGGTAACCACAACCCAGATGATTGCAACGGTTGCAGATTTTTTCACCATAGAAGGTTTTTCAATAGACATAAATCTAACGATAATATGAGGCATACCGAAGTATCCAAGACCCCAAGCCAGACCGGAAACGATTTCTTTCCAGCTTGCTGCAAATAAGGTAGGAACAAAGGTACATTCTACGGTGTTACCACCTTCCACATAGGAATAGGGAATGCTTAAAGCCGCAGTATCTAAAGTTTTGGTACATACAACAATAATCGGAACTGCAAGCAGTGCAACCAACATCAGAATCCCCTGGAAGAAGTCAGTCCAACAAACTGCTTTAAATCCACCTAAGAAAGTATAAACCAAAATAATTGCGGCAAAAATTACCATTGCCAACGTGGGATTCAAACCGGGGAATAAAGTGGTGAACACAGTAGTCCCTGCAGAGAACGCAGATGCCACATAGATAGTGAAGCTCACCAGAAATACAATCGCACAAACGATTTTTAATGCGGAGCTTTTTGCCATAAAACGGTTGGTTAAGTACTGCGGTACGGTGATAGCATCACCGGATGCTTCGGAAAATTTACGCAGTCTTTTTGCCACGATAATCCAGTTCAATGCAGTACCGATTGCAAGACCGATACCAATCCAAGCCTGACCCAGACCAAATGCCAGAATGCTGCCGGGCAGACCCATTAACAGCCATGCACTCATATCGGATGCCTGCGCACTCATTGCAGTAACCCAGGGACCCATCTGACGGCCGCCTAAAAAATAATCCTTTTCACTGTTGCTTTTGCTTTTGATAAAGAACCATATGCCGATTCCCATCATAGCAATGAAATACAGGACAAATGCTAAAACTTCCATATTTCACGTCTCCTTTTTTCAGTTCTTTGAGGAATTTCCGCAAAGAATCACAATATTGTCTCCTATTATAGTATAAGTTTGGTGATAAGTCAAGGAGAATGTGAAAATATTATATAAAAATTGTATATTCTGTAAATTTATACATTTTTCTTTTTTCTTAAAATTGTGCAGAAAATTGTCTGAAAAACAGCAACAGCAAGGTTTTTTCTAAAAAATACCAAAATGGAGAAATCATTAGATTTTCAAAGAAAACAAAAGAAATCGTTTTGTATTTTAAAATAAACAAGAATAAACCAAATTGCTATCTCGACGCTCTTGCACTATAATGAATTAGCACTCAACAAACAAGAGTGCTAACACAAATGGAAAATTCACTTGAAAATAAGAATATCGGAGGAAAAACACATGAATTTAAAACCCTTGGGTGACAGAGTTGTCATCAAGATGGTAGAAGCAGAAGAAACCACCAAAAGCGGCATCATTTTAGCGGGAAGCGCAAAAGAAAAACCCCAGATGGCAGAAGTTATCGCCATTGGTCCCGGCGGAATGATTGACGGAAAAGAAGTCAAAATGGAAGTTGCGGTTGGCGATAAAGTAATCACCAACAAGTATGCAGGCACCGAAGTGAAGTTGGACGGCGTGGAATACATTGTTCTTCGTCAGGCTGACATTTTGGCAAAAGTGGAAGACTAATTTTTTTTAATATTCGGACTGAAACAGAAAGTCCTTTTCCACAATTGCTTAATAGAAATAAAGGAGTAGATATCAATGGCAAAACAGATTATTTATGGCGAAGAAGCCAGAAAAGCACTGGAAAGAGGTATCAACCAACTGGCAGATACCGTTAAAATCACCTTAGGCCCCAAAGGCAGAAACGTAGTATTGGATAAAAAATTCGGCGCCCCCTTAATCACCAATGACGGTGTATCCATCGCAAAAGAAATCGAGTTGGAAGATCCGTTTGAAAACATGGGTGCACAGCTTGTAAAAGAAGTTGCAACCAAAACCAACGACGTGGCAGGTGACGGTACCACTACCGCAACTTTGTTAGCACAAGCGTTGGTTAGAGAAGGATTGAAAAACATTGCGGCAGGCGCAAATCCCATGATTGTAAGAAAAGGAATTGCATTGGCTGTCAGCACCGCTGTGGAAGAAATCAAGAAAAACTCCAGAAAAATCAAAGGCAAAGAAGATATCGCAAGAGTTGCGGCAAACTCTGCAGCTGACGAATATATCGGAACCTTAATTGCAGATGCAATGGAAAAAGTAACCGCAGACGGTGTTATCACCGTGGAAGAATCCAAAACTGCAGAAACCATGTGTGAAGTAGTGGAAGGTATGCAGTTTGACCGTGGTTACATTTCTCCCTATATGGTAACCGATACCGACAAAATGGAAGCAATTTTAGACGATTGCTACATTTTAATCACCGATAAAAAAATCAGCACCATTCAGGAAGTGTTACCCGTATTGGAACAGATTGTTCAGCAGGGTAAAAAACTGTTAATCATTGCAGAAGATATTGAAGGGGAAGCTCTGACCACTTTGGTATTAAACAAATTAAGAGGTACTTTCACCTGTGTTGCCGTAAAAGCTCCCGGCTTTGGTGACAGAAGAAAAGCAATGCTGCAGGATATTGCAATCTTAACCGGCGGTGAAGTGATTTCCGACGAACTGGGTCTGGACTTAAAAGAAACCACTCTGTTCCAGTTAGGTCGTGCAAAACAAGTAAAAATTCAGAAAGAAAACACCATCATTGTTGACGGTGCAGGCGATAAAGATGCCATCAAAGCAAGAGTTTCGCAGATCAAAGCACAGATTGAAGAAACCACTTCTGAATTTGATAAAGAAAAACTTTGTGAAAGACTGGCAAAACTCTCCGGCGGTGTAGCTGTTCTTCGTGTAGGTGCGGCAACCGAAACCGAAATGAAAGAAAAGAAACTCCGTATCGAAGATGCTTTGGCAGCAACCAAAGCGGCAGTGGAAGAAGGCATTGTTGCCGGCGGCGGAACTGCATTCTTAAATGCACTGCCTGCTGTTGAAAAACTGGTTTCCAAAACCGAAGGCGACGAAAAAACCGGTGTAAAAATCGTGTTGAAAGCGTTGGAAGAACCCGTTCGTCAGATTGCAAAAAACGCAGGTGTGGAAGGTTCTGTTATCGTAGATAAAGTTCTTTCTCAGAAGAAAAACGTGGGTTATAACGCATTGACCGAAGAATATGTGGATATGTTGGAAAGCGGCATTGTGGATCCCACCAAAGTAACCAGAAATGCTCTGCAGAATGCTGCATCCGTGGCATCTATGGTATTAACTACCGAAAGTCTGGTAGCTGACATCAAAGAACCTGAAGTTGCAGCGGCAGCTCCCGGAATGGGCGGCATGGGCGGAATGTACTAATCCCCTGTGATTCCCATAAATTCATAAAAATCGGGCATCCCTTGAAGTCGGAAATCTTCCGAACCAAACGGCGATGCCCTTTTTTTATTTTCGTTATTTTTGTTATATTGAAGAAATTTGACAATAAATTTCTCAAAAAGACTTGTAAAAAAAACATTTGTATTGTATAATATGCTTGTGAAGGATTTGTTTCACAATATTTTTGAATAAAAATTCATTAAGATAGAGTAAGAAAGGGTAACAACAATGGACTTTACAAAAATTCTTAAACAAACTGACCCGAAAGTTGCAGAAGCGATTGAACTGGAAGCATCCAGACAGCGCAGTAAAATCGAACTGATTGCATCCGAAAACTTCGTTTCTCCCGCAGTTTTGGAAGCAGTTGGCTCTCCGTTAACCAATAAATATGCAGAAGGATATCCCGGCAAACGTTACTATGGCGGTTGCGAATGTGTGGATATCGTAGAAGATATTGCAAGAGACCGTGCAAAAGAAATTTTTGGTTGTGACCATGCCAATGTGCAGCCTCATTCCGGTGCAAATGCAAACACTGCGGTGTATTTTGCAATGTTAGAGCCCGGTGATACCATTTTAGGTATGAGCTTAGCACACGGCGGCCACTTAAGCCATGGTAGCCCGGTTAATATTTCCGGTAAATATTTTAACATCGTTTCTTACGGTGTTGATGATGATACTCACACCATCAACTATGATAAAGTAAGAGAATTGGCATTGGAACACAAACCCAAAATGATTGTGTGCGGTGCATCTGCATATCCCAGAGTGATTGATTTCCCCAAATTCAAAGAAATCGCAGACGAAGTGGGTGCATACTTAATGGTTGACATCGCTCACATCGCAGGTCTGGTTGCAGCAGGAATTCATCCCAGTCCGGTTCCCTATGCTGACTTTGTTACCACCACCACTCACAAAACCTTAAGAGGACCCCGTGGCGGTATGATTATGTGTAAGGAAGAATACGCAAAAGCGATTGACAAAGCGGTATTCCCCGGTTTACAGGGTGGTCCTTTGATGCACGTAATTGCCGGAAAAGCAGTTGCTTTGGGCGAAGCCTTAACTCCTGAATTCAAAGAATATCAGAAACGAATTGTGGAAAATGCAAAAGCATTATCCGAAGCATTCTTAGAAGAAGGCATTGATTTGGTTTCCGGCGGTACCGATAACCACTTAATGTTACTGGATTTAAGAAACTTAAACGTAACCGGTAAAGATGCAGAACACAACTTAGACGAAGTTGGCATCACTGTAAACAAAAATGCAATCCCCAACGATCCCCAGTCTCCCTTCATCACCAGCGGCATCCGTGTTGGTACTGCAGCGGTTACCTCCAGAGGTATGGGTGTGGAAGATATGAAAGTCATCGCAAAATTAATCGCTATGACCTTAAAAGATTTTGAAGGCAACAAAGAAACTGTACGCCAAGGCGTAAAAGAACTGGTTGCAAAATATAAACTGTATGAGTAAACCGCTGGCAGACAGATTACGTCCTCAGCATATTACCGAAGTAGTCGGTCAAAGGCATCTCCTCTCCGAGGGGATGCCTGTTTTTGCTGTGTTGGAACGCGCGAAAGAGCCGGGGATGAGTTTACCCAATATGATTTTTTACGGACCGTCAGGAACCGGAAAAACCACCGTTGCCAACCTGATTGCAAAAAACATCAACAAACAGCTTTATAAGCTCAATGCCACCAATGCATCCGTGGCAGATATCAAAGCAATTATTGCGGATTTAGATGGTTTCCAAGGGCAAAACGGCGTGGTATTATACTTAGACGAAATTCAGAATTTCAATAAAAAGCAACAGCAATCCCTGTTGGAATATGTGGAAAAAGGCGACATCACCTTAATTGCCTCCACCACCGAAAATCCCTATTTTTATATTTATAATGCCCTTTTGTCCCGTTGTACGGTGTTTGAATTCAAAGAATTGTCCGAGGAGGACATTCGTCAGGCGATAACCCGTGCCATCAAAATCTTACAGGAAACCACAGACATCACATTTTCCGAGGAAGCAGTCAGCCATATCGCAAGATGCTCTTGCGGAGATTGCCGAAAGGCGTTAAACACCGTGGAAATGTGCAGTATGATTGCCAAAGTGGAAGCCGACGGGAAAATTGTGGTAACTTTGGAAGATGCGGAACGTGCCACCTCCAAAAAAGCCTTTCGTTATGACCGGGACGGCGACAGCCACTATGACGTTCTCTCTGCTTTGCAAAAATCCGTTCGGGGCAGCGATCCGGATGCAGCGATTCATTATCTTGCAAGACTCATTGCCGGTGGCGATTTAATCTCCATTTGCCGACGGATTCAGGTCATGGCATCAGAGGATATCGGTCTTGCCTATCCCCAAGCGGTTTCCATTGTGAAATCCTGCGTGGATGCGGCATTTCAGTTGGGATTCCCCGAAGCAAGAATCCCCCTGGCACAAGCGGTGATTCTGCTGGCAACAGCACCAAAATCAAACTCTGCCATTACCGCCATTGATGCGGCATTATACGATGTGGAACACTCCCACACGGGAGATATTCCCGCCCATCTGAAGGACGGGCATTACGGCGGTGCCGAAAAGCTTGGTCGGGCAAAAGGATATCAGTATCCCCACGATTTCCCCAACCATTATGTGCCGCAACAATATTTGCCCGACGAAATCAAAGACAAACGCTATTATTCCCCGTGTGATAATAAATTTGAAAACGGAATTTTAGACTACGCAAAAAAAATTGATGCCTCCTGGGCAAAGCAAAAAAGAAACAATAATGGAATTTTCAAAACGAAAACCAACCAGATTAAAAGAATATGACTATTCCACACCGGGTGCATATTTTGTAACCATTTGTACAAAAGACAGACAAAATTTGTTGTCGGAAATTGCCGTAGGGCAGGGGCTTGCTCCTGCCGAAAACAGGCTGACTATATACGGACAAATCCTCCAACAACAAATCGAACATTTGGAAGAACGGTATGTTGGTGTAAAAATAGACTGTTATGTTATTATGCCAAATCATATTCATCTGATTATTTCCAATTACGAAGCTTCGGCAGGAGCAAGCCCCTGCCCTACAATATCAGACGTAATTTGTGCGTTGAAATCAATTGCTACACGAATGTGCAAAAAAGCAGGGTATTCGGAACAACAAATATTCCAAACCTCTTTTCACGACCATATTATCCGAAACGAAAAAGATTACAAAAAAATATATGAATATATTGAAACAAATCCCCTAAAATGGGAATTGGATTGTTTTTATAATGACGAAAAAATGTCGCAGTGAAAATCACTGCGACATTTTATTTACATTCGTCTAAATTGTTGCCTGTTGAAAGAGAAACATCCAACGGAACTGACAAGTTTACCGCGTTTTCCATACAACGCTTGAGCAGTTCTTTCACCGCTTCTTCTTCCTCTTTGACACAGTCAATCACCAATTCGTCGTGAATCTGCAAAGAAAGTTTACTTTTGTAGGGTTTTAATTCTTCATGCACCCGAATCATAGCAAGTTTGATGATATCGGCAGCTGTCCCTTGAATGGGGCTGTTTAATGCTGCACGTTTACCGGCTTCTTTCACCATATGATTCTTTTCCCGAAGTTCCGGGAAATACCGACGACGATGATAGAGGGTTTTGGTATAACCATCTTCGGTGGCATCTTCTATAACTTTTTGCATATAGTCTTCCACTTTGGGATACTGCCCCAGATAACGGGTGATATATTCCTGTGCTTCATATCGGCTGATTCCCAAATCTTTTGCCAGAGAAAAAGCACCTTTGCCATAAATCAGACCAAAATTGACCGCTTTTGCAGCACGACGGTGGTCAGGTGTGATTTCATCCGCCGAAAACAGACGTTTTGCAGTGGAGGTATGAACATCTTCCCCATCCATAAAGGCATGAATTAAGTTTTCATCCCCGGAAATATGCGCCAGAACACGAAGTTCAATCTGAGAATAGTCGGCAGAAATAAACAAATCATTTTTCGGAAGAATCACTTCTCTGATTTTTCTTCCCTCTTCAGTACGAATGGGAATGTTTTGTAAATTCGGTTCCGTAGAAGACAAACGTCCTGTCTGAGTCATAGTCTGCTGATAGGTGGTACGAAGAATCCCATCTTCATCCATCGCTGTCCGAAATCCTTCCACATAGGTGGAATTTAATTTTGTCACCTGACGATATTCTTTGATTAAATCAATAATTTTATGGGTTCCGCTGAGTTTTTCCAACACTTCCGCATTGGTTGAATAACCGGATTTTGTTTTCTTTACGGGAGGCAGTCCCAATTTTTCAAACAGTATGGTGCCCAGTTGTTTGGGTGACAGAATATTAAACGATTCTCCTGCTTCCAGATAGATTGCGTCCGCAAGTTCTTTGGTTTTTTGGGTTAGCAACGCAGATAAAGTGTCCAAAGAAGTTGCATCAATTTTAACACCGTGACATTCCATTTCATAAAGGATACCGATGAGCTGATGCTCCATTTCATTGATATAAAAGAGCTGATGTTCTTCCACCAAACTGTTAAGCTTCTGATACAAAGCAGGCAGATATTTGGTAAATGCCGCCGCATCCTCTGCCATTTGCGACAGAAAATGGTAATAAATTTTAGAAAAGTCACCGTCATTATATTTGGGGTCACACACATACGCCATCAACGCCACATCACGAACTTCTCCCGAAAAAGAGAATCCGGAATGCATCTGTTGTTTGACCTGTGCGGTTACTTTGACCATGTTTTTATCCTGCAACAGCTTTAAAAATTCCTCATCATCAAAGGGAAGCTGATAAACCCTACCCTCTTTTTCCACCAAAATGGAATCTTTGTCACAAAGATAATACAGTGTGTTTTGGATGGGAGATTCAAAAAATTCATCCCGTCCGAAAATAGTGATTTCCTCTTTTGGCTGTGCAGGAGCACTTTCCCCGGTCAAACGGTTTAAAAAGCTGGTGAAATTCAGCTTTGTTAATACTTCTGTCAAACGAGGAATATCATAAGGTTTTCTTTCATAATTTGAAATTTCGGTATCTATGGGAACATCCCGACAAATGGTGCCCAGTTCCCGGGATAAAAATGCGTTTTCCTTGTCGGCAAGCAGTTTCTTTTTGAGACTATCTTTCACCGAGTCAATATTTTCATATAAATTTTCCAAGGTTTTATATTCTGCAATCAGTTTTAATCCGCCAACTTCGCCAATGCCTGCCACTCCGGGAATATTGTCTGATTTATCCCCCATAATGGCTTTTAAATCAATCAGTTCTTTGGGCAAAAGACCACTGTATTTTTCTTTGACCGCTTCAATGTCCATTCGGGTAGTTTCGGTTTTCCCCATACGGGTAATCACCAGTTTCACATTGACAAACTCGTCTACCAACTGCAAATCGTCTTTATCGCCGGTCAAAATCAAACATTCCAGCTGTTCTTCGGAACAAACACGAGAGATGGTTCCGATTAAATCATCCGCTTCGTAGTTTTCTTTTTCCAACACAGGGATATTCATAGCCGTAAGAAGCTCTTTTAAGGGTGTAAACTGTTCTTTTAGCTCAGCAGGGGTTTCTTTTCGGGTTCCCTTATAATCGCCGTATAACGCCGTACGGAAGGTTACACGGGATACATCAAAACAGCACACAATATAATCCGGCTGTTCTGCATCCAGTTCTTTTAATAAAATATTTAAAAAACCAAAAATCCCGTTGGTGTTCAACCCTTCTTTGTTGGTCAGGGGACGAATGGCATAAAAAGCACGATTTAAAATACTGTTGGCATCAATCACCAGAAACTTCTTCATTGTTGTCTCCTTTCTCGAGGTAAGAAAGATTTCGCTGGGTATTTTCTACACCGTCTCTGGCATCCAGAAACAGTGTTTCTTGGGAAGTGGTAACCACATAAATGGGAATTGCCTGCGAAACCAATGCATCCCGATAACTACCAAGATAATACCCAAGCTCGATATTGGAAATGGCATATTCGTCTTCATTATTTTGTGCCAGACTCAGCAAAACGGTTTCCAATTGAGAAAGACTGTAGGAAAATCCATTCTTTTGGTCAGGAATCCCCAAAAATCCTTCCATTTTTAAAATCCCGTCCGAAGAAACCGTAACCGCAAGTTTGGAACCGAACAGTTTCCGTTTTGCAATCTGATATTCATAGATAACGGTGATGGTGTTATCCTGTTCTAAAATTTCCACGGGTGTTACCCATTTTTCAACTCCCAAAACGTCCATCACATCTTTTAGTTTGGAAGTTACATTTTTTGCGGTAACTTTACGGAATTTTTTATCATTGGGATTAAGATTTTGATAAGATAACTGATTGTTGGAAACAACCAATGTGCAAGTTTTTGCAGAATCCGAATAGCCGTCCTTAATTGCCACCGGAGAATCCATCAACGCTTCGGCTTGTTTTAAACTCAAAACCGGACTGTTCCATTCAGGCACCAAAACCTGCTTTTCCCAACGGGGTAACATGGTCATTTCCAAGGTAATCTGATTGCGGGAAAGGACGTTTGTTAAATCAGAAAGTGCTTGTCCATCGGAACGGTTTTCTTCCATAAACAGATACGATACCAACAACACATTAATCAAAAAAAACACTACAATCAAGATGGTTTTTGCCCGTTGCCATTGCATCAAACACTCACTCCTTTCCAAAGATGAAGAATTCTCTGTTATAGTTTTTCCAATAAAAGTTTACGGAATTACAGATACAAAAGAATTGTCTGAAAAACCGAATATCCAACCAACCTCAATTTCGCTATCTCTCATAATATGACATGGAATCATACTACGGATGGTCAGTTTGCTTTTTTCGCTGAAATCTGCCCTGTCATACAGCGAATCGTACGCTTCCAACACACTGAGTGTAGTTTTGGTTGCTCCGGCAACAGAGACTTCCAGCAATCGCTGTTCATATGTCACAATCACGCCGTTTTCCACCACGACCCGCACTGCAGGTTCTCCCTCCAGATACAAAGCGCCGTTTCTGGTTTGATATACAAACTCATATTCTGTTTGCCCATCTGCTGTTTGAATATGATACAATCTGAGATAGGCATCGCTTTTGGGAGCGATATTCTGATATAACAGATTCACAAATTCCAAAACCGCTTGTTTTTCATCATTATTCGTCAAGCTGACTCCCGCTTCCGGCTCAGTGGCTTCAAAATAAAATGCACCTTCTTCAAAAATTTTCAAGGTGGAACGGTTTTCAATAAAATGCACTGTCCCCTCTTTGTCACGATAGGTACGGGCAGAATTTTTCACAATTCCCAATGCTTTAAAAATGCCGTCATAATCCGAAGAATAGAAAACAGGTTGTGCTTTTAATGACTGTAAGGTGGTTTCTTCCAACGTGATGGGAACAAACCGATGAAATAAAATACGTTCACTGTCATCTTTTTTTACGTCAAAATTCAATTCAAACGCAAAGGAAGAATTTTGCCCGGAAGAAAGAATGGATTCTGCAATCGCTACAGAATCCACGCCGGTGCTGACCGACATCCGATGGGCGTGACCTGTGTCATTGTTAAAAAACGAAAGGTAATTGTTCTGCGACTCATCAATCCCGATTACCACTGTAGTGACGTAGGGATTCTTCACAGTTCCAAAAAAGTCATCATCCTGTTTTAAAAACTCCCGCAGATTGACTTCCACCGGAAATTTTAACATTACGCTGTTGGTTTTATAGGTATTCAAATATTCTTCCTCGGTAATGGAAACAAGTTCCCCTTCCTTTGTTAAAGAATCCACAGCCTGAGAAACCACCGAGAGGGCATCTTCAAACTCGGGAGAAGAATTGTAGGCTATCATTTTTTGAGAACCGTAGGTAAACGAAATAAATTCCGGCGAAAATTCACTCCAGTAGACCAATTCATCGGTACTGGAAAATTTGCCGGAATTCTCTTTTTCAAATAAATTTTTCAATGAATACACAAAAGAACTATAGTCCCAGGACCATAATTCTTTCTCATACCAAATATGAACAGACAGCATCAAAGAAGAAATGACCAAACAGGTCAAAACTGCTGTTTTAAAAAATTCCTTTTTCACAAAGAATACTCCTTACACTTCCATAAGGTCTGCAAAGGGAAATCAAGTTTTAACAAATTAAATCCACGCTGTTAAAACTTATTTAAAACTAAAGGCTAAAGATTTCAAGCGATCAATCAAGCCAAACATGGCAGAACTCAAAACGTTGACTTCAAACGTGATATTCTGATAAGAATCCTCAGATTCTGCACGAAGCAGGAACAGATTCTTTCCGGAAGATAAGTTCACCGGAATGGCAAAGATACCGGATGCTCCCACAGAAACACTCAATGCGCTGCCGTTTTGATAGTAGGGTTTATAGCTGTTTCCGTCATACACATAAACATACACATCGGAATGAGCAGGTGCATAACCGGACAACGTGATATTTTTGTTGTAAGTGGTGGAATAGTTTTTCGCGGGATTGGTTACGGTAATCAGACCCGAAGTGCCGGAGTCTTTTGATAAAATAGAAGAAGGTGCCGCATAAGAACATACAGTAAACAAACATAACAGAACACAAACCAAACACAATAACTTCCGTCTCATAAGCGTTTCCTCCTTCGTAAAAATCTATTTGCACACAAACGACACTATCCTATGTTGCACTGCTATTATAGCATAAACTATGTTACAATGCAATTACAAAACATTTACAGTTTTTCCCAGCCCGATTTTTCCGAATCAAAATCCTGTAAAATCACTGATTTACCAAGGAATTTCACTCACAAAACTTTTTTTGATAAAAATAAAAAAATTGCCCGAAAATTGCTTTTCGGGCAAATAAACTGACCTGTTTTTAACAAAAAATGAAGTATAGCGCAACAATAATCCCCAAAATAATACGGTAATAACCGAAGGCTTTGAAATCGTGTTTTTTGATGTATCCCATCAGGAATTTGATGGCAAATACCGATACCAAAAACGCCACAACCATCCCCACGGCAAGAATCACAATTTCTCCGCCTGCTAAAGTGTTTGACAGCATAAACTTCGCCACTTTTAACAGACTGGCACCACACATTACGGGAATTGCCAAAAAGAAGGAATATTCTGCCGCCACAAAACGAGAAGATCCAATCAGCATTGCACCCAAGATGGTGGAGCCGGAACGAGAAGTTCCGGGAATCAAGGACAACAGCTGAAACAGCCCAATATAGAGTGCTGTCCGATAAGTAAGTTCAGATAATGCATTGATTTTCGGAGAAAGCTTTTTGTTGCGATTTTCCAGAAGGATAAACAAAACACCATATACAATCAGCGTAATGGTAACGGTTACGGGGTTATAAAAAATTTCGTTTAAGATATCATCAAACAACAGTCCGATGACCGCCGCAGGAAGAACCCCAACAATTACCTTGCCCCAAAGATTTAAGGTTTCGCTCTTCTCAGCCGCTGTTTTCTTAGGTGAAAAGGGATTCAACTTATGGAAATACAACACTAAAACCGCTAAAATTGAACCAAACTGAATTACCACCAAAAACATTTCCAAAAAAGCTTCCGACACATTCAGCTTCACAAATTCGTCCGCTAAAATCATGTGTCCTGTGCTGGAAACGGGAAGCCATTCGGTAATCCCCTGCACAATTCCGATAAAAATAACTTTTAAAATTTCTAAGATATCTGGCATTTTTAAAAGCACTCCTCTCAAATTACGGCAAAGACAGAGTTTTTCCAAAGGGAATCGCTCTGTCTTTTGCTTTTTATTATACTATTATCACAGCATCAAATCCATACGAATTATTAGCATTTTTTAACGGCAAAATCAACTTCTTCACCGTTTACATTCCAATGTTTTGCTTCGCCGTCCAGACTTCCGTAGGAAATTTCGGTTGCCAAAACATCTTCTTTGATGGTTTCTTCATTGCGTTTCATAATGTCTGCCACCTTGTCATTACCGCAAACGGAAACAACGATATGGTCAGTCACTTCAAAACCGGTGTCTTTTCTCATGGTCTGAATTTTGGAAACCACTTCTCTCACAAAGCCTTCTTCCAGCAGTTCTTCGGTTAAATTGGTGTCTAACACCACGGTGATTCCGTAATCGGAATTGGATTCATAACCGGGAACCTGAGCAGATTCGATGAGCAAGTCATCTTTGGTTAATGCTTCTTCATTTCCGCCTAAGGTAATGGTTAAAGTACCTTTGGTTTCTAATTCATCCATAGCAGCCATACCGTCTAATTCAGCTAAAACGGTACGAAGTTCACCCAACTGTTTTCCAAAACGGGGACCTAAGGTTTTCAGCTGCGGTTTGAAAGAATAAGAAGTGAAATCTTTTACGCTGTCGGTAAAGAGAACTTCTTTTACATTCAGTTCTTCCGCAATAATTTCCCGGAAAAATTCAGGCAGAGTGTTGTCTGCTTTCACAAACATTTTACCAATGGGCTGACGATTTTTGATGTTGGCAGAGTTTCTTGCAGCACGACCTAACACAACAATGTCAACTACCTGATTCATTTTTTCTTCCAGATCCTTGTCAATCCATTCGGTATTGGCAACGGGGAAATCACACAAATGAACGCTTTCGGGAGCAGATTTATCAATGGAGCAAACTAAGTTTCTGTAGATATCTTCTGCCATAAAGGGAATCATGGGAGCAGATAATTTGGACAAGGTTACCAAAGCGGTATATAAGGTCATATACGCATTGATTTTATCCTGTGTCATTTCCTTGCCCCAGAAACGTTCTCTGGAACGACGAACATACCAGTTACTGAGTTCATCCACAAAATCATCCAGAACTCTTGCAGTTTCGGTAATTTTGTAGTCATCCAGATAGGTATCCACCGTCTGGGTTAAGGTGTTTAATTTGGATAATAACCATTTGTCCATTACGGGCAGTTTGTCATATTCCAAAGTGTATTTGGTGGCATCAAAACCGTCAATATTTGCATACAGCACAAAGAATGCGTAGGTGTTCCAGAGAGTACCCATAAACTTTCTCTGTCCTTCAGTTACCGCACCTTTATGGAATTTGTTGGGTAACCAGGGAGCAGAGTTGGAATAGAAATACCAACGGATTGCATCTGCACCGTGTTCTGCCAACGCTTCAAAGGGGTCAACAGCGTTGCCTTTGGATTTGGACATTTTCTGACCGTTTTCATCCTGAACGTGACCTAACACGATAACATTTTTATAAGGTGCTTTATCAAAAATCAAAGTAGAGATAGCGAGCAGAGAATAGAACCAACCACGGGTCTGGTCCACTGCTTCACTGATAAAGTCTGCAGGGAAATTTTCTTCAAAAATTTCTTTGTTTTCAAAGGGATAGTGCCACTGTGCAAAAGGCATTGCCCCGGAGTCAAACCAACAGTCGATAACTTCGGTTACACGGTGCATCTGTTTTTCACACTGAGGACATTTGATGGTGACTGCATCAATAAAGGGACGGTGCAATTCAATTTCATCGGGACAGTTATCAGACATACTCTTTAATTCCTGGATGCTTCCGATTGCGTGACGATGTCCGCATTCACACTGCCAGATATTTAAAGGAGTACCCCAATAACGGTCACGGCTAACACCCCAATCCTGAACATTATTGAGCCAGTCGCCAAATCTTCCTTTACCGATGGATTCGGGAATCCAGTTTACGGTATTGTTGTTTTTGATAAGGTTTTCTTTCACCTCGGTCATTTTGATGAACCAAGAGTCTCTTGCATAATAAATTAAGGGAGTATCACATCTCCAGCAGAAGGGATAAGAATGTTCAAAGGGTAAGGCTTTAAACAGCAGACCTCTTTTATCTAAATCAATAAACACTTCTTTGTCCGCATCTTTACAGAACATACCTGCCCAGGGAGTTTCTGCGGTCATTTCACCACGGGAGTTTACCAACTGTACAAAGGGCAAATCATATTTTCTGCCAACTTGAGCATCGTCTTCCCCGAATGCAGGCGCAATATGAACTACGCCGGTCCCATCGGTTAAGGTTACATAGTGGTCACACACCACATAGTATGCTTTTTTGTCAGGTTTTGCAAAATCAAAGAGAGGTTCGTATTCGGTAAATTCCAAATCTTTCCCTACATAGGTTTCCAAAAGGGTATATTCGGTTTCAATCACACTTGCAACCAACGCTTCTGCTAAAATATATTTAACCCCTTCGGTTTCAATTTTTACATAAGTTTCATCGGGATTGACACAAAGTGCCACGTTGGAGGGTAAGGTCCAGGGAGTGGTGGTCCAAGCTAAAATGTACTCGTTATCGGTACCTTTCACTTTGAATTTTGCGATTGCGGATTTTTCTTTTACATCTTTATAGCCTTGTGCTACTTCATGGCTGGACAAGGGAGTTCCGCAACGGGGACAATAGGGCACAATTTTAAAGCCTTTGTATAAAAGACCTTTATCCCAGATTTGTTTTAATGCCCACCATTCGGATTCGATAAAATCGTTGGTATAGGTAACGTAGGGGTTGTCCATATCTGCCCAGAAACCAACAGTTCCCGAAAAGTCTTCCCACATTCCTTTGTATTTCCATACGCTTTCTTTACATTCTTTAATAAAGGGTTCCAGACCGTATTCTTCAATCTGTTCTTTTCCGTCTAAGCCCAGTTTCTTTTCCACTTCCAATTCAACGGGCAGACCGTGCGTATCCCAACCTGCTTTACGAAGCACGTGGTATCCCTTCATGGTTTTGTAACGGGGAATCATATCTTTGATAACACGGGTTAATACGTGTCCGATATGAGGTTTTCCGTTTGCAGTCGGGGGACCGTCATAAAAGGTAAAGGTTTCCCCTTCTTTTCGAGACTCAATACTCTTTTCAAAGATGCCATTCTCTTTCCAAAATAATTCGGTTTTCTTTTCTCTTTCCACAAAGTTTAAATTTGCAGACACTTTTTCGTACATTTCGTACTCCTCCTAATTCGATATATAAACAAATTTATAAACATATCATCGATACCAATCATATCGGCATCCTTCATCTGCCTCCCTTGTGTAAAGGGAGGTGGGTTTGCGAAGCAAACTCGGAGGGATTGTTTTGCTATTGCACCAACACACAACCCCTCAGTCAGTTTCACTGACAGCTCCCCTTACACAGGGGAGCCTTTTCATTTTTTCAGTATGATACAAAAAATTCTGCCCTGATAACAGGACAGAATCAAATTCTTAAACCACCTATTATCCGTGTACTATCATACACGCTTCCTGTTACGGGGAACACCGTCACCACTTACTGAGTTTTTTCTAAAACCGTTGGGCAATGCAACTCCAAAGGGATGTTCATATTCCGCTACTAACTGTCGGCTCACACCATACCCGACTCGCTCAAAGTGTTCGATGGAATACTACTGTCTTTATCATCGTCTTTTTTATTTTGTTTTATGTTTTCATAGTTTTACTTGTATAGTATAATACATAATTTCCGATTTGTCAAATTATTTTGGAATTTTTTTAATTTTCATTGAAAATACAAGATTATCTGCAATCGTCAATGGACATAACTGAAACCTTTATCCATTGCATATTCCAGATATTGTTAATTATAGTACCCCGAAAAATATTGTTTTGCTTCCTCTAACCCACTGGGTTTAATACTACCGATATAGCGGTTTTTTTCTGCAATTTCTGTGACAGCACCGACATTATGCAGAATCAATATGTTAGTAAAATCGGTGCTGACATGAATATCAAGTCCTTCAAATCCAACAGGCATTGGCGAGATTGTACCATCCGGGTATTCTTTCATATACATTGTTTCGTTGTAATACCAACCGCCTATATTGTGCATAGAATCGTCAGCATTATGGGGAAACCGACCGTGATAATACAAATGTTCTCCATAGGTAAGAGTTTGGGTGTCGGTTTGTACGGTGATAGTTCCGTACATTTTATCATCAAACAGCAGAAACCTTAAATATTTCATCGCAAAAGTTATTGTAACCTGTTCGCCGTTTTCCGTGTTGACACCGTAAAAAGTTCTGTTGATGATTTGCGGAAAGGGCAATAAGAAAATCAAAAGAATCACCGCAACAATGCCGATTAACAATTTCTTTTTCATACAATCACTCCTTTGAAATATTGCATTTATTTTCTTCTGTTTTCATCATAGCAAAATTTTTTTGTTATGTCAATTATTTTGTTTTTTTGCACCACGGCATACCGAAATCATCTCCCCCTACAATGCACCTGTAAGGTGCCACCGAAATTATTCATTATTCACTATTCGTTATTCATTTCATAAAAAACACTCCGCCATTTTCACGGAGTGTTTTTTACTTTTAATAGAAGAATACCTGCTACTAAAAAAATTACTGATACAGATTTCCTGCAATGTAAGTGCCAACGATTGCTCTTGCATCATCTAACACTACAAAGTCGGCATCATAACCTTCTTTTAACTGGCCTTTGTTCACGCCAATCATCTTAGCAGGAGTTTCGGTTGCCATTTTTACAGCGTCTTCGAAAGGAATACCGAATTCTACCGCTTTGTTCACACAAGCCCACAGGTTGGTAGTGCTGCCTGCGATAGCGCCTTCCATGGTTCTTGCAACACCATTTTTTACTTCGATGGGTTGTCCGCCGAATTCATATTCACCGTCAGACATACCGGTTGCACGCATAGAGTCACTGATTAACACCAATCTGTCAGTACCGAAGATTTTATACATTGCGATAATAACCGCTTTGTGAATGTGCAATCCGTCACAGATAATCTGTGCATAGATACCGGTTTCCATCCCTGCACCCAGCAAGCCGGGGTTTCTGTGATGTAAGGGAGGCATTGCATTGAAAGAGTGAGTCAGACAGTTTGCACCGTTTTTGATTGCTTCCATTGCAATGTCATAGGTGGTATCGGTATGACCCAAAGAAACCACGCAGAGGTCTTTTGCTTCCTTGATAAATTCCATACTGCCTTCCACTTCGGGAGCGATGGTTACCATTTTTACATTGGGAAGCTTTTTGAATTCTTCAATATCGGGTGCTTTGATGAATTTTTCATTCTGTGCACCTTTATATTTTACGTTGATGTAAGGCCCTTCCATATGGAACCCTAAAATCTGCGCACCTTTACAATCGGTTGCAGAGTTCATAGTTTTTGCAATGTCGTCCATTGCAACGGTCATCGTGGTGGGTAACCAGGAGGTGATACCGTTTTTTGCTAAATAATCGCACATTTCGGCAAATTCTGCATCCATGGTATCTCCACCCACACAACCGTGGGTATGTACGTCTACCAGACCGGGGATGACGGTTTTTCCGCCTAAGTCGGTGCCTTCCCCGTCCAGTTTACCGAATTTGGTAAATTTACCGTCAACTACTTCAAAATCGCAGAGCTGACCGTTGATTGTGGCATTTTTAAAAATCATTCTCCGTATGCCTCCTTATCGCAAATGAGAACTACATCCGGATGAAGTTTCAATAAAGTTGCAGGCACATTGGTGGTGATTTTATCGTCTAACAATGCACGAACCACTTTGTTTTTGTTGGCACCGCTTGCTAACAGCACGATTTTTTTCGCTTTCATAATGCTTGCCATACCCATGGTGATTGCTTTGGTGGGCACTTCATCAATGGAGTTAAAGAAACGGGAATTTGCCTGGATGGTATTCTCGGTTAAGTCGGTTAAGTGAGTACCGGTGATTAAGTTTTCATCAGGTTCATTAAAGCCGATGTGACCATTCTGACCAATACCTAATAACTGAATGTCCACGCCGCCTGCTTTTTCAATCATAGCGTCGTAGTTTGCGCCTTCTTCTTCAGGATTTTCAGATAAACCGTTGGGAACAAAGGTTCTTGCCTTATCAATGTTTACGAAATTGAACAGATTTTCGTTCATAAAATAACGATAGCTCTGGTCGTTTTCGGGAGATAAGGGATAGTATTCGTCTAAGTTAAAGGAGGTGATATCGGAAAAATCAATTTCGCCTGCTTTGTTCATTTCAATTAAGTTTTTATACAGACCAATGGGGGTAGAACCGGTTGCCAGACCCAAAATGGAATTGGGTTTTAAAATCATCTGACTTGCAAACAGTTTTGCGCCCTCTTTGGACATCTGTTCATAGTTTTCGCATACAATAACTCTCATTGTCAAAAACTCCTTTCGCTGGTTTTCGCAGATTCTTTTGCTTATTTCGCTAATTCGGGTAAGCTTGCAGCCGCGATGGACTGACCAACTCTTCTTTCGTATTCATCGGGAATGTATAAGTTTACTTTGTTTGCCAATTCGGGGAATTCCTGATTTAATACTTCTTTTGCTTTTTCAATGATGATGTCGCCGCCTTTACCGGAGGTAACACGACCTAAAATCTGCAGGTAGTTGATATCATAGAAATCACTGTAGTAAGCGATGGCATAACCGAAGTAGGTACCGATGGTTTCAAAAATCTGAACAGCACCTTCGTGACCTTCTGCTAAATATTTCTGAACCACTTTCAGTTTTTCTGCCAAAGATAAATCTTCGGGCAATTCAATGCCTGCTTTGGGAGCCAATTTGATAACAGCATCCTGAGAGAAATATTTACATCCGCAACCAAAATCGCCGGACCATTCGTCTACCATAGCGTCGGTGTTATAGTCAACGGGAGCAAATGCCAGTTCGTTTAACCAACCGGTGATGTTACCGTTGGGATCAACATAACCAACCGCTTCGGAAGTACCCATAGCAACGCCTAAGATAGAATTTTTGTTTAAGTGCATTGCACCTGCCAACGCCGCAACGTCACCATCGTTTGCAACAGCAACCGGAATGTCGCCTGCGATGTTTTTATAGATGTCTTTGATTCTTGCGTTGAATTTGTCTTTCGGCACTTTGATAAACAAAGAAGCAACCATTGCACGGTTGGCAATATAAACACCTGCAGAAGAAACGCCGATTGCATCTACTCTGGGCATTTTGGATGCTGCCAGGTCGATGGCTTTCTGAATGTTTTCATAGTGATACTCCGGATCATCGTTTAATTTGGGTAACCAAACGATTTCTTCGGAGAAAATAACTTCACCGTCAACAACAGCAGAAACTTTCATATCGCTTCCGCCGGCATCAAAACCGATACGGCATCCGTCCAAATGACGGCCGATGGAAACAGGGTTTCCTTTTTCTTCGGGCATATTTTCGGTATAGATAACTTCAAAGGGATTTTCGTAAACGCTGCTCATAAAGTCAACGTCGAATTTACGAAGTCCTTCCATAGTATACGCTTCTTTGATGTATTCATATACATCTTTATCGCCGTTTAAGTAAATTTTGAAACCACCAACTGCCCACAGCAACATTTTGATTAAACGTTCCACATAGAAGTTGTTTGCTTCTTTATCGTCACCGATTTTGGTGTCATAACGGTAGATAAGACCGTTTTCTCTTTCCACTGCAATCTGTAAAGGACGGGTTGCGGTTTCTAAAAATTTTCTGTTATATACAACTGCAGGGATAAATTCCTGGTCTAAAATAGGTTTAATCATACTTCTTCACAATCTCCTTCATTAATTCTTCTTTTTCTTCCATATCTTTTACTAATTTGAACTGAGTATGGCAACGGTCCAAGTTATGTTCGGGATATTTTGTTTTAAAATAAGTATCACCGTTCAAGTAGTCAGCCAGGAAACGGATACCACATTCATAGGTCATCAGTTTTGCTGCAAAGGGCATCAACTCTTTTTCACGGGGAGTCATAACGTCTTTTAACTCTTCCATATAACCTTTGGTGAACATTTCAAATAAATTTAAATCGCAGTATACTTTGGATAAATCTTTTTCGTCTTCATCCGCAGGATTGGTACCAAAACGTAAGGAATCACCATAGTCATATAACAAAGAGCCGGGCATAACGGTATCCAAGTCAATTACGCAGATGCCGAGACCTGTTTCGTCATCAATCATAATGTTGTTATATTTGGTATCATTATGAGTTACACGAAGCGGAACGGAACCGTCTTTGATTGCATCTACAATAACAGAAGTATCCTTCTCTCTTGCCAGAGCAAATTCCACTTCCGCCTGCACGTCTTTTAATCTGCCTGCTTTATCTTTTGCAATCGCATCTTTTAACTGCTGGAAACGAACTGTGGTATCGTGGAAGCTGGGGATGGTTTCGTGAAGTTTTTCCGCAGGAAAATCTGCCAGACGCTGCTGGAATTTTGCAAAGGCTTTTGCCGCATTGTAAAAATGGATGGGTTCCTCTACAATTTCATAGGTCTGTGCGCCTTCAATAAACTCATACATTCTGAAATAATCACCCTTGGGAGTTACATAGTAAGGTTCTCCTTCATAGGTTTTTACCAGATTTAAGGTTTCTCTTTTGGGATCTCCGCCTTCTGCGATGATTTTTTCCCTAAGATGTGCTGTAACATGAACAATGTTTTCCATAACATCCTGAGGACGTTTGAACACATTGTTGTTGATTCTTTGTAAGATAAATCGGGGATCATTCGTATTGGACAAATAAGTGTCATTAATGTGCCCCTTTCCGTAGGGAGTGGCACCGTCGGTAACATCAAATTTACCGATAATTTCTTTCAAATTGTAATCTGCCATAACATAAAGCCCTGCTTTCAATTTTAATTTTTGGAAAACTGCTTCCTCCTCTTAGAATTTCAGGAATTAAAAAACAGGAAGAAAGGCTCAATTTCCCTTAATTTTATCTTATCATATATTTTTTGCAATTTATTTATACATTTAGTCAGATTATTTGCATTTTCAGTCTTTTTCCCGATAAAAAGAAACGGCAGGTAACGCAATGCTTTTACCTACCGTATTCCATAACTATGCAATATTTTATAATAAGAGTAATCCGATTTGATGTTACGCTTTTATTTTTTGAATTTCTTCCACGCAATGTCGGCAGACTTTTTTCCCTTTTACAGAAATCAAACCTTCCTGACCGGAACAAATCACACAGCTTTTTTCATATTTTTTTAACAAGATACTGTGCTCTTCTGTAAAAATTTCCACATAATCATCATTCTCTGTCAGGAAAAACTGTTTCCGAATGGATTTCGGCAATACAATTCGTCCCACGTTATCGGTGTGGTACTTGGATTGGATTTCCACATCCTTTTGCGAATATTTCTGAATTACAATATATTCTTCATTGGTATAAATTTCAACCGCGGTATGTTCTCCGATGCCGTATTCACTGCGAATGGCTTTGGGCACCATAATTCTGCCCAACTTATCAATTCGCCGTGTTAAGCCTGTTGCGATCATGTTCATCACCTTTTTTCTTTTGTTTCTGATATGTTTTTCCATTTTTTTACAATTATAACATTATTTCTTAAAAAAGTCAATAGGTTTTTACATTTTTTTACAAAGTAGTATATTTTTGTTTATTTTTTGATAAAATTACTGACAAAATCAAACATTTCTCTTTTCCAAAAGAAAAATTCAAATTTTTTAATTATTAAAAAACCAGTATTTCCAATGGTTTTCAAGATATTTTCAAAAAAATTTAAAAAAAATTAAAAAAATTTCAAAAAAACTATTGACTTTTCGAAAAAAGTAGTGTATAATCAATTTCGCTTGATAAGCAAAGCGGTTGTCAGAAAGAAAATATGGCCTGGTAGTTCAGTTGGTTAGAACGCTAGCCTGTCACGCTAGAGGTCGAGGGTTCGAGTCCCTTCCAGGTCGCCACTTTCTTTTTTTCCACCTGGAAGTTGAGCCGTTACAAAAGATTTGCCTCTGTAGCTCAGTCGGTAGAGCAAGGGACTGAAAATCCCTGTGTCGGCGGTTCGATTCCACCCGGAGGCACCATAAGCTTTTTCAAACACAATATGCGGGAGTGGCTCAGTGGTAGAGCGTCACCTTGCCAAGGTGAACGTCGCGAGTTCGAATCTCGTCTTCCGCTCCATTTGATAAAAGGCACAATTTAGGTTGTGCCTTTTGTCAACTAAAAAACAATTTTATATGGCGCCATAGCCAAGTGGTAAGGCAGCGGTCTGCAACACCTTGATCCCCAGTTCAAATCTGGGTGGCGCCTCCAAAAAAAACCGTCAAACTTGATACAAGATTGGCGGTTTTTTTAACGAAATAAATCCTTTCGGATTTGTGAAATACCCTTCGGGCGTGAAATATTGCTACGCAATGTGAAATACGCCTTACGGCGTGTGGATTTATTTCATTTCACAGAAAGCGATCGCTTTCTATTTCAAAATTTCAATAGAAATTATTTCACATCAACGAAGTTGATATTTCACTAATAAAAAAACCGAGGTCTTAAATACAACAACTTCTGTTTTGGAAAGCCGTTTGTATCTCGCTCGGGTGAAAACAACGCTGAAAGGGCGGCAGCTATTCCAAATATAGTCGACACGCCAACAGACATTGTTTTCATATAAATTATAACATAAATTCCTTGTAAAAACAATATTTTTTTACAAGGAAAAGAAAGATAATTTCACAGTGAAAATATCTTTTAAAAAATGAAACCCCTATAATGCTCGTATTAAAACAAACCGTTAGTGCCAGAAAAAACCGTTAACTTTGATACAAAGTTAGCGGTTTTTTCTGGCGGAGCGGGTGAGATACTCTGCGCTACTCTCTTTTTCGACCGCTCTTAGCGGTTACCGAAAAACCTTCGCTGCTCGAGACTTCACAGTCCGATTGCCCTTGGCACTCGGCTGCTTCGACGAACCTATGTGGCTTCTCATCACCACCCTTGCAAAAGAAAAGACATCTGTTCCAACAGATGTCTTCCTTTTGGCGGAGCGGGTGGGATTCGAACCCACGTCCCTCAAGGGGCATCATGATTTCGAGTCATGTCCGTTATGACCACTTCGATACCGCTCCTCATTAAAATACCACTATAGTGTATCAAATTTATTGGAAAATGTCAAGCCTCAGCGTTTAATTTTTAAAATCAAAAATAAACATTCTCTTTTTATCATTTTAAATAAATCGTTTTTCTGATTCTGACAAATATACAAAAATATACCATCATTTCGGAATCGTCTGAAAATGGCTATAGCAAAATATTTTGCTATAGCCATTTTTCATATTATTAACTTTTCATTAGTTAATGTAAATTGTAAGTGATGACTTAGAAGTTAACACAGAACCCGGTGCGGGCACAATATTGCTAACCCTACCCGAATTTCCTACAAATTCGAAGTTAACTGACAGTTCCTTCAATTCAGGATACTGTGCAAAAATGTTTTTCGAAGCTTCTGAGCCGCTTTTTCCTACATACATACCATTCATATTCGGCACAACAACTGATTTCTTTTCCGGAGCCGGTGTCGGTGAAGGAGTTGCCGGTTTCGGAGTTGCAGGTGCAGGAGTCGGTTCGGGAGTAGGTGCAGGAGTTGCCGGTTTCGGTGTTGCGGGCTTCGGTGTTGCAGGTGCCGGGGTTGCCGGTCTTGGGGTTGCCGGTGCAGGAGTTGCCGGTTTCGGAGTCGCCGGCTTCGGAGTTGCAGGTGCAGGAGTTGCCGGTTTCGGAGTCGGATTATTCTTTTGCTGCTGTGCAATATCCTGTTTCGCTTCTTTTGCTGCTTTGGAAGCTTCGCCCTTAGAAACCTGCAGAGTTACGGTTGTTCCTGCAGTTGCTTTACCGCTCTTAGACTGACTGATAACCAGACCTGCTGCAACGGTGGAGCTTTCTACTTCTTTGATTACAACTTTTGCTCCTGCTGCTTCAATCAGTTTCTTCGCTTCATTTTTCTCTTTATACTGAACATTAGGAATAACGATACTGTTATTGGAAACAGTCAGCACAATGGTGGTACCTTCCGGACATTCAGTATCCTTTTCCACTGACTGAGAAAGAACCTGATTTTCCTTCTTGGTGCTGGGTTCATCTCGTTTTTCCACATACATACCGATAGCAGTCAGCTTTTTATATGCCTGATCATAGTCTAAACCAACTAAATCCGGAATTTTATGCATTTTGGATTCGTCTACCTTCATTTCCCCTTTGGAAACAACCAGATGCAAGGTAGAACCGTATGCATATTCCTGGTTTACGATATCCTGGCTGATGATTACGCCAACAGCAACATCCTGATTATATTCTTCTTCGCTTTCTACCAAGAAACCTAAGGACTGCAGAAGGGCTGTTGCTTCTTCCCTTGTCATCCCTGACACATCGGGAACCATTTTGGGAGCCGGACCACCGCTGACAACAACGAATACCACACGTTTATTATCGTCAACCACAGAACATTCTGCAATCAGTCTTCCGCCGGCGGGAGACTGGGTCTTAACGATATCTTTTTCAGCAAATTCATCATAATCCTGACCGATAATCTGCATACCCAGACTTTCTTTTGCCAGAATTTGTTCCCCTTCCTTCATCATTTTATTGATGACACTGGGAACACGATTTGTCAAATCTGCATCCGGACCTATTACATCAATCAGATAAGGAATTTTAATCACACCAACAGCAACTAAGGTTACAAGAATCATTGCAACACCAACAATAGAGGGAATTGCAATTTTCAGCCATAACGGCATTTTGCCGGAATCTGATTTTTTGGGTTTATCAATAATACGTTCTACCTGCTCGCTTTCCAATTCGCGAATAAAATCGCCGGCAGATTGGGTACGAAGCTCGGCGTGAATGTTTAACGCATTCATAATCGCAGTGTTGGCACCTTCCGGAATCGCAACACCTAACTCCAGAGGAGATTTCACATTGTCACAAACCGTTCGTTCCATGGATTCCTCAATGGTAATCCCTGTAATCATTTTATATAGAGTTGCCGCCGTTGCATACACGTCTGACCAGGGGCCCTGATTTCCGTGACTGCGGTATTGTTCTTCCGGCGCATAACCGGGTTTTAGAATAACCGACAAACTTTTGGAGTGGAAACCGGACGCATATCGTGCGGCACCAAAGTCCAGCAATTTAATCTGGTTATCGTTGGTAATAAAAATATTATCGGGAGAAATATCACGATGGATAATCCCCTCTTTATGTACTTCTTCTAAGGTTTTTAAGATTTCTACAATAATCAGACGGGCACTTTCATACGGCATAACACCGTTTTGCTTGAGCAGGTCTTTCACGGTTTCCCCTTCCAGACACTGCATTACAATATAACCCGTATTGTTTTCAATAAAAGTATCATAAATATCTACAATACTGCCTACTGAATTGAATTTTGCCAGTCTCTGTGCTTCTTCGATAAAGCGTTCCAGACCTGCTTCAAACTGTACGGTAGGTTCCCCGTTATATACCGTAATCATCGTTTCACCGGGCATACGGGTAGCGAAATCACTGGGTAAAAATTCTTTGATGGCAACCTTACGGTCTAAGGTATAGTCCCAACCAATATAGGTAATACCAAATCCACCGTATCCCAGCACTCTGCCAACAATATATTTTCCATGAAGAACCTGACCGGGAGTAATGTGATAAATCTCCTTCGGAGGTGTCCCTTCCACATATCCGCAATGGGGACAAACGGAAAGAGACTCCTCTTTATCTTCCATACATCCTAAACATTTATTCATACTTCTTTGCTGTTTTTTATAAATATTTCATAAATATATAAAAAACATTTCCTCCTTTTCTTCGTTTGATTTGAGGTCTGAAAATTTTTTATTTAAAACTAAATTATTTTTCATACCGAACATTTAACCCACTATTTCACAGAAATCGTTACATAGCTTCCGGTCTGCAGAATACTTCCGGGACTCGGAACAACAGTGGTAACTACACCTTTTAGCGTCGAAGGAACAATGCCACTCCCCCCGTTTGACATTGAAGGGACAAACTCAATTTGGATTCGCATTTCCTCCAATTCGGGATACTGCTCGAAAATGCTTTTCGCAACTTCACCACCGGTTTTACCCACATGCATACCAATCATATTCGGAACAATAACTGTTTTTTCCCCAGAAAACGGGGTAGGCGTTGGGCTTGGTGTAGGGGTGGGCGTTGGAGTTGGCGTTAGCGTGGGAGAAGGGGGTGGAGTTGGAGTTGCAGGTACCGTCACCCAACCGGGCGTTGTTGGATTTGGCAACGGTATCGCTGTTACCGTCGGTTTCACCGTAGGTTGCGGCACCGGAGTCGCAGTCACCTCGGGTGTTGGAACTGCTGTCGGAGCCGGAGTCTCCGTTTGTATGGGTTCTAATCCATCTTCCGGAGTCGGTGATGGTGACGGCGTATGTTTGATACGCAAGTCACGCACAGGATTTTCTTCCACAATAAACTTTATCGTATATGTATTTTCAGTATATTTCCCATTTGGATCTTTCACTGTCACAGTAACCGGAAGGGCAACTTCTTCCCCTTTTTCCGATTTTATGAGAATCCGTCGGGAAGGAGAATATGTCAGCTCAAATTCCTCATCTTTCGGCACACAATTTAACACAAGCTCCAACGTATCATACGGAATTTTTTTCTCCACCACGTACTCTGTGGTATCAGAATCAAAATCAAATACAGTGTAATCTGTGACCTTTAAACCATTATCCAGCCGATAAGAAATATCTGTGATCTTTGCTGCAGATGACATCTGAAACTGAAAAGAATAGGTTGTGGTAGTTTGATACAAATGCAAAAAGTTATATTCGTTGGTAATTACAACTTTTGCGTTTTTTTCTACATCAATGGGATAAAAACCATCTTCTGATGCAATTACTTTGTCATCACATTTCACCGTGATTTCTCCGTATTTATTCCCCAAAACCTGCAGATACATCACTCCGGTTTCAGAGAAAATGTCGGGATCCGGATTGGTACAATGGTATACATTATTGCGAGATTCCTCTGTTGTCTGCTTAACGGATTCCAGTGGCACCAGCTGTGCAGAGTCACCGGTATGATAAAACAACTGCAACTCGGTATTAGGCACCAAATCAAGGCTACAACCCGATAACAAACCGGCAAAACAAACCGCCAGGCAATACAACAGTAACATCCGACCAACAGATATTGCACGCTTCCAAATCCTTACAATCATTCGATTCATGAAATATTTCCTCCTTATCGGGAAAAGAAACTATTCTCCTGTATATACTGTAATTGTGCTTCCTTGCGGAACGCTATCACCGGGGAAGGGATTGGTATACTGAACAACAGGATTTCTAACATACTCATCGCTGTGGGATTTCCCTTTGACTGAAAATCCGGCTTCCAACAGTATTTGGGTGGCCTCGTCCAATGGCATTCCTTCTACATCAGGAACCGGCACTTTCGGTGTGTTTTTATAATTCCCTACTGTTACGGTAACTTTGGTTCCGTATGCCACCTTTTTCCCTTCAGCTGGACTGGTAGCAATTACCTTGCCGTGCAATTCTTCATCGGTTACATTTTCAGTAGCTTTTTCTGCTTCTAATCCTGCACTGTTCAAAAGTTGTTCTGCCTTGGTATAGCTTCCTCCCGTTACATCGGGAATGGTTACTTTCTGCAGTTTACCAACCGTTATATTCACCGTAGTTCCTGCTTCTACGGAACTGCCGGATGAAGGTGCTGAACTAAGAACCATCCCGTTCTGACTTTCCTCTGTTACGGAACGCTCAACTACATTCACCTTTAAACCGTTGCCTTCCAACAGCGATTTCGCATCAGCTACTGAACGTCCTGTCACATTTGGAACTGTTTTTTTCGGAGCAACATACCGCCCCACCGTTATGGTTACGGTAGTTCCTTTTTCTACGGATTTACCACTTGCATAAGACATGCTTACAACTTTGCCATCTTTCGCCTGATCTGTTACATCCTGATATTTTACAGTGGCTTTTAATCCTGAATTTTGCAAAGTGCTTTTGGCATTTGCTTCTGTTTTTCCCATTACATCGGGAACTGTTACCATCTCGGGTACCGGTTCAGAATACGTTCCTACGGTTATGGTTACTTTGCTTCCTTCTTTGACAGAAGTTCCAACAGAAGGACTTGCGGAAAGTACTTTGCCGTTTTTAGTTTTGTCATCTACATCTTTGTAGCTGACGGTCACGGTCAATCCTGCATTTTGTATAGTTTTTTTCGCATCTGCTTCCGTTTTTCCTACCACATCAGGAACCACAATTTCAACGACTTTTTCAACAGGTTCACTGTATTTCCCTATCGTTACGTCCACAGTACTGCCTGCTTCCACGGACTGTCCGACAGATGGCCAGATGTCAAGAATCTTATCATCTTGTTTTTTATCGGTTACCTCTGTATAGTATGCAGATACCTTCAAGTCCGCTTGTTTTAGCTGTGCAACCGCCTGACTTGAGGATTTTCCTACCACATTGGGGACTACCACTGTAGTGGATGCAGCATACTGCCCGATTGATATCATAACCGAACTGCCCTGTGCAACTGCAGTACCGCTCGCCGGATAGATATCAACAACTTTTCCGTCCTGAGCTTTGTTGGATACATCCACATAGCTGATTTTCACCTGCAAACCGGCACTCTGTAAAGATGCCTTCGCTTTGGACAACGTCTGATTCAAAACATTGGGAACCGATACAGTTTTTGCATCTTTTGCGGTGTTTTTGGTTTCATTATCAATATTCTGTTTTTGGATGTCTGCCATAGCATCCTGTACCGTTTTGTTTGCTTCGCCTTTGGAAACCTGCAGAGTTACGGTGGTTCCGGCAGTTGCTTTACCACTCTTAGACTGACTGATAACAAGACCTGCCGCAACGTTGGCAATTTCCACTTCTTTTATCACAACTTTTGCCCCTGCAGCTTCCAGGATTTTCTTCGCTTCGTTTTTCTCTTTATACTGAACGTCGGGAATGACAATGCTGTTATTGGAAACAGTCAGCTCAATGATGGTACCTTCCGGACATTCGGTATCTTTTGCCACTGACTGAGAAAGAACCTGATTTTCCGGCTTGGTACTGGTTTCTTCTTTCTTCACCACATACATACCAAGTGATGTGAGCTTTTTATATGCCTGTTCATAGTCTGAACCAACCAAATCCGGAATTTTGTGCATTTTGGATTCGTCCACCTTCATTTCCCCTTTGGAAACAACCAAATACAAGGTGGAACCATGGGCATATTCCTGATTTACAATATCCTGGCTGATGACCATTCCTGCAGCAATATCCTGACTGTATTCTTCTGCTGTTTCTACCAAAAAGCCTAATGCCTGTAAGGTGGCAGTAGCCTCTTCGGCGGACATTCCCGAAACATCGGGAACCATTTTTGGTGCAGGACCGCCACTGACCATAACATATACCAGATAACGGTTGGACTCTGCATCATAATAACAGTTTACTATTTCTCTTCCTTTGTCGGGGGACTGGGTCTTAATGATGTCTTTTTCGGCAAATTCATCATAATCCTGAGCAACAATCTGCATACCAAGTCCTTTATCCGCCAAAATTTCTTCCCCAACATTCATCATTTTATTGAGAACATCAGGAACACGGTCTTCAAAATCAACCTCTCTATCCATTCCACCCACCCCTGAAATTTTAATCACTCCTGTTGCCACTAAAGTAACAAGTGTAATTACAATTACAATCACAGTGGGAATGGCAATTTTCAACCACAGCGGCATTTTGCCGGAATCGGTTTTGACCGGTTTATCAATCACACGCTCTACCTCGTCACTTGCCAATTCACGGATAAAATCACCGGCAGACTGGGTACGAAGCTCTGCGTGAATATTTAACGCATTCATAATGGCGGTATTCGCACCATTCGGCAAATCGACCCCTAACTCCAAAGGTGATTTTACTTTGTCCGAAACGGTTCGTTCCATTGCTTCCTCAATGGTGATTCCCGTAATCATTTTATAAAGGGTTGCCGCCGTAGCATACACATCCGACCAGGGACCCTGATTTCCGTGACTGCGGTATTGTTCCTCAGGAGCATAGCCGGGTTTTAAGATAACCGACAAACTTTTGGAGTGAAAGCCGGACGCATACCGTGCGGCACCAAAATCAAGGAGCTTAATCTGATTATCGTTGGTAATAAAAATATTATCGGGAGAAATATCACGGTGAATAATACCCTCTTTATGTACTGCTTCCAGGGTTTTTAAAACTTCTACAATAATCAAACGGGCACTTTCATAAGGCATAACGCCGTTTCGCTCAATGAGTTCCTTCACCGTATCGCCCGCCAGATATTGCATTACAATATAACCGGTACTGTTTTCAATAAAGGTGTCATAAATATCTACAATACTACCCATGGAATTGAACTTTGCCAAACGCTGTGCTTCTTCCACAAAACGTTCCAGCCCCGCCCCAAACTGATGGGTAGCTTCTCCATTGTATACAGTTACACACTTTTCACCGGGCATACGGGTGGCAAAATCACTGGGCAAAAATTCTTTAATCGCAACTTTTCGTCCCAGTGTGTAGTCCAAGGCGATATAGGTGATTCCAAAACCACCGTAGCCAAGCACCTTGCCTATAATGTATTTCCCGTGAAGAATTTCACCGGGTTTAATATGATAGCTTTCTTTCGGAGGTGTTCCTTCCACATATCCGCAATAAGGACAAATATAGGAATCACCTTTTTCATCCATACATCCTAAACATAAAGACATGGCTATTCTCCCTTTAGTTTACTGAGTTTTGATGTTTATTGTGATGCAAGTTTAGGAATCGGCTAATTTTCCGACCGTTATTGTTACTATAGTTCCCGGTTTCACTGAAGTTCCCGGGTCAGTATCACTGCTGATAACCTTGCCGACTTGGGCGTTATTTTCCACATATTCTACGTTCACGTTTAATTTTAACGCTTGCAAAGTTTTTTCCGCATCTTCCGCAGACATTCCCAACACATTGGGAACTGTTACTTTTTTCTCTTCTTCAGTGGGTTCTACATACGTTCCTACGGTTATGGTTACGGTGGTTCCTTTTGGTTCAGAAGTTCCTACAGAGGGGCTGACGGAAAGCACTTTGCCGTTTTTAGTTTTGTCATCTACATCTTTGTAGCTGACGGTCACAGTCAATTCTGCATTTTGTATAGTTTTTTTCGCATCTGCTTCCGTTTTTCCTACCACATCAGGAACTGTTGTAATGTCATCCCCATTGATATAAGAATCTGTTCCGCCTGGTGTTGGCGGTACAGAGAGGTCCGGTTCCGGAGACGACGATATAGATGGCACAGGTGTGGGAGTTGGCCTCGGAGTTGCGGTTGGTTTTGCGGTTGATTTCGGAGTTGCGGTTGATTTCGGTTGTTCCCAACGTCCAACCGAAATGGTTATGGTAGAACCGGGTTCCACTTCTATTCCTGCCGCCGGATTACTGCTTTGCACCTTTCCGTTTTCACGTTCTTGCTTTGCATTTTTATCCTTTACCTTCGCATATAAACCTGCGTTTTGCAAAGCTTTCACTGCTTGGGCTTCTGATTTCCCAATTACATCCGGCACAACCACCGGTTGTTTTGCTTCGACAACAAACTGCAAGGTATATGTATTTTCGTCCAAACCTTTTGTGTTATCGGTTACGGTGATGCTGACAGAAACAGGCGTTTCTTCTCCAACTTTGGCATCCTTAACTATCTCTGCCACATCAATCTTGGCAGAGGGAGTATATGTAACCTCAAAGTCTTCACCTTCCGGTATTTGATCCAGAATTTGCAATATTTTAGCTGTTACGGGGATCGGTTCTTCCATCGCATAAGCTTTGGTATCAGGCTCAAAATTTGGCACGTCTTTTGCTTCACCCTCGTCAATCAGATAGGAAATACCTGCCAATTTTGCAAATTCGTTCTGACTGCAGCTAAACTGATAAATGGAGCTTTTTTTAAAAAATTTCCAACGGCTGTAGCTATTTTTCACAACTACATCGGTTTTCCCATCTACCAAAATTTCGTAGTAACCTGCATCATTTGCAGAAATTTCTTCTTGATTGGCAGTTACGTTCAAAGAAAATCCTTCGGTATTTTCCTGTTCTACCTTCAGATAAATTTTATCCACATTGGCAATATTATTGTATTGATGAACAGAGTCTCCTTTTACCAAGTCAACAAAATTTTTATCTTGCTTATCGCCTTCCACAAAATAGAGTACCTGTGCCGATTTTACGTCGGTCGGGTCCTCGGTATAATACCACAAACCTAAGTCGGTATTGGTAGCATCAACCGCCTTCGTTGCACCATGTGCAAGAAGAGCAATCATACCAATCACCAGACAAAGAACGACACAGCTTGCGGTGATGACTGCCCAAAGAGGAAGTTTTTTCTGTGCAGTTACCGGTGAATCCGCAATGCTTGGTTCCTGCGATGCGCCGATAGGTGCCGGTTGCTCGGAAAGGTCCACATCAAAATTGATTTGGGCATGAGAAATCATCTGCTCAACGGTGATAGCACCAAGCGGCAGATTGTAAACCCATTTTAAATATTTTGCAAGACGGGAAAGGTTGCTTCCCGAAGCAATCCCTGACGATTTGGAAGATGCGTCCGGCTGTTTGCCGGTAATCATATAATAACCGAGGGCGGCGATAGATCTTACCGCTAAATCAGGAGCATCCGGATTTTTCGTGGGACGAAAATCTCTCAGTTTAATTTCGCCATCCGCAGTGATTACCACATTCTGGGGTAAAAACTCCGCCTGGCATAAACCAAACCGCAAAAGCTCACGATTGGTATACAAAAGTGCAAGTAACAACCGCCGCACGGAGTCGTAGGTAAACGGACGGTTTCTTGCAATATGTCTGCCAACCGAATTGACACCAACATCCTCATAAGCAATATAGTAAGTGTTGTTTTCGGAAATCAATTCATAAGCAGCAGGAACTGTGGGCAAAACGCCAAACCGTTTTTTCCAGTAAAAATCCTCCTGAAATGCCGCCTGACCATCATCAGGCAGCATTTTATAATCCACTCGATTGTCTTCTTTACGCTCGGCATATTCAGGAAAAAATTCTGCTAAAATTACCGTATTGCCATTGGTTTTATCCAAACAGATATAGGTGTTTATCTCCTCTGTTTGTTGGTTACTCGGTCTCAAAATCTGATAGCGTTTGCCAATGACAGTTTCGTTAGATAATTGCATCCTATGTTACCTCATTTCATTTCCAGATAGTCTGTGATTTTTGAGTAATCTCCGTTGGGAATCATAATGTCGGCATATACTTTTGAACCAAATTGGTATACATCAAAACGATTTTGTCCGTTGATGATATACTCGTCATAGTCTCCCACAAACGAAAGGTCGTTGTTAAAGGAAATATAATAATCCTTCATGTTGGGATTTACGGGAATTGCAGTGCTGTTACGGATGTGCAATGCATCCTGCGCATAGTCGGAGAGCATAAAACGAATCAACTGCATTCCGATTTTTTTGGAATTTTCATCCGAAGATTTGGAAACTCCCAGATGCTTTGTCATGGTGATGATCAAGCCATTGTCTCTTGCCAGAGGATATACGGTATAATATCCGGGAATATGCTGATGGTGAGATTCCAAAGCTGTGGTATCGTCAACCAAATATACCAGCTGATTTGCATAGAACTGCTGCAGTGAGGAAACAGGAGAATAAGAAAATGCCTGATTGTTCATAGCTTTTCCGATGATGTCAAATGCCTGAACACTCTGTTTGCTGATGGATTTTCCATTATAAAGGTCTTCTTCAATCATAACTGCCAGAGTATCGTCCACATTATCTCCTGCAATGGCAATGGTTGCCACTCCATTGGTGGTGGTTGCACTTTCCAACAGCTCGGTGACCGGTTTTGCCTGTGTAATATCGACACCTGCGGCTTTTGCTGCTGCTTTGTTCACATAAATAGCACCCGCATAGAACCCTGTCGGTATTTCGTATCCGGCAGGATATACGCTGTCATATTCGTCTAAAATTATAAAATCTTCCGCTGTAATGGAATCCACCAATAAGTCGAGTTTGGAAGCATAGTTTCCTAAATCTGATTTGAAGGCATCGGTATGGAACACAGTGGGAGCCTTTCCTTCCGCAACCGCTTGATCCACATAGTCACGATACTGGCTCTGGGGAACAAAAACAGCTTCTACCGCAAATTCATTGCCTTCGGGACGGCTTTGGGTTTCTTTTTTTGCTTCTTCTATAAAGGTATCAATAATATCCTGATACATTTGTTGTTCTGTCTTCGCAACATCCGGATTATCACTGACAGACAGACAAACGGTGATAGCACCGTTATCACAAACCAACGGGTCTTCCCCTTCGGAAGTGATATATAAGCCAAAGGCTGTGAAAAACGCAATGGTAAACACTGCCATAACCGCAGTAATCAATAAACGGATACGACGGCGTTTTTTTAACTCGATTTCAGGATAGTCTACATTCTTTTTGTTAAGCAATGCATCTCTGAACTGTGCGGCAGTCTGGAAACGAAGCTCCGGCTTTAACGCCATTGCTTTCATAATCACTTTTTCCAGATTGGAATCAACCTCATCCACAAGTTTGGAGGGCTTTTGCAAAGTATCTTCTACAATACGGTCAATGGATTCATCGGCAGTCAGACCCGTAATCAATTTATAAAGAACGGCACCCACACTGTATAAATCCGTAAATGCGCCCTGTTTACTTTTTCCGCGGTACTGCTCCGGCGGTGTGTAACCGGTTTTTACGACAATGGAAAGGGTCTGCTCTTCGTCTTCTTTGGTCAGTCTGGCAGCACCAAAGTCGAAAATTTTAACCTGATTCTGACTGGTAATCTGAATATTATCAGGCGAAATATCACGGTGAATGATTTTTTTAGAATGCATTTCAGACAATGCATTGAGTACGCTCAAAATAATTTCGGTGGCAGTTTCTATCGGCAGTTTCTGATCGGGGCTGGACTCTAAAAACTGTTTTACCGTAATCCCGTCCAGATATTCCATTACGATGTAGGCAGTCTGATTTTCCTGGAAGAAATCAAACACGTGCACAATATTGGGGTGGCCGGTGAATTTTGCCATGGTTTTTGCTTCCGCTAAAAATCGGGTCATTGCGCCATGGAACTGTTCTTCCTTATCACCACTGAAGATAACCAACTCTTTTTCTCCCGGGACACGGCTTACCAAACCGGCAGGATAAAATTCTTTAATTGCAACCAAGGTGTTTAAATTGGCATCCCATGCTTTATAGGTAATCCCGAAACCACCCATACCAACAGAATTTCCCACAATGTATCTTCCTTGCAGTATGGTTCCCGGCTTCAAATGATATGCATGTTCCGGCACAGCATCCTGATGCCATCCGCAATGGCAGCACACGTCAAATCCGTTTAAGGGTTCAAAACAACCTAAACAAATATCCTGATTCATTCTCTTATCCTCCCAAGTTTTGTTTTTTTATACCAAAAACTGCTTAAGCAGACAGGATAGCAGTCAATCTGCAATTTGGCGGCTATCGTATCTGCTTACCGCTTCTAACGTTATTATATATAATAGTATAGAAAATTAAGGAAAATCCCGGGGAAAGCATCCTAACTTCCCCCGAGAAAACATCCTAAGCAATTATTTTGGAATATCCAAAACAATTACATCAGTTTAAACTGATTCATTTTGTCACCGATTACGATGGTGGTGCCTCTTTCAATCGGAGTAGACTGACCTTTTAACAGACGTTCGTTACCGTGATAGGTACCGTTGCTGGAATGGTCGGTTACTTCGTATCTGCAGGTAGCAGCGTTAAAGGTAACGGTACAATGTCTTCTGCTTACTTTATCTCCGTTAGAAGAAATGATAACATTTGCTAAGGTACCGTCACGACCGATGACAAACTGGTCACCGGCTTTCATGGTGAATTTTGCACCCTGATACATACCGGAAATACCTAACAGACCGATGGTAGAAGGATCAACGGTGGTATTACCATTGTTTCCGCTATTTCCGTTATTTCCAACGCCGATTTTACCAACATAGAATCTGTCGCTTAATGCGATCATGTATTCAAGTACGATACCAACGGGTTTTAAAAACATCTGAACCAGTGCATAAGGTGCTTTCTGGAAGCCGAATTTCGCAGCGATTTTACTCTGGAATTCGTAAGTATAGATGATAAACAGAACATAGTATACTAAGCTTAAAATACTGCCAACAGCAATACCAAGTGCAGGTTTCATGGAAGCAAACAACCATGCAACCAAACCGATTAACAGAGAACTGAATGCAGAAGTGAAAGCACTACCAACAAACAGCAGCTTCCACATGGGCATATTTACCATTCTCATTCTCTGAACGTTACGGGCAAAGGGTACATATGCCATCCAGGTATCATTATTACCTAGTTTTTTTGCAATGTAATGCTGAGTTAAACAATATAAGTAGTAAAACATAAAATTTCCCTCCTAAACTATTATTCTTTAGAATCAGCTTTGGTTTCTTCCGCTTTGTCTGCCATATCCCAGTTGAAAATGACGTCACAACAGGGGAAGAACATCAGTTTGGAATCACCAACGGTAATCACGTCGTTGCGTTTTAATACCTGAGCAGACAATACCACTTCTTCATTTAAGTAGCAGAGTTCTCTGGATTCACCGGGTTGTACCAAGAAGGTGTGCTTTCTGGGTTCATATAAAACGATGGCATGTTTGTCTCTGGAAACCGATTTGTCTTCGGTTAAAGCCGCATCCATATTGCTTCCACGACCGATAAAGTTTTTGCCGGTTTTTAAGCGGAAGTCACTGCCTTTGTGGGGACCTTCCACGCAAACCAACCAACCTACTACCGGTTCACGACCAACTTTTTCTTTCGCAAAGCTGATGGTTTTTTCGTTATCATCCTGTACCATAGTAACACCGGAACCCATGTTAACACCCATATTGGTTTTGCTTACGGTTTTTGCAACTTCCGGCTGAGGTTTGATTGCCTCGGTCAGCGGAATGGTTTTGGAATCGTCTTCCACCTTACGCTGTAAAATCATAGTTTCGTCGTTGCCTTTTCCACCCTGACAATGCGGACAAGTTGCATTGGTGTCTGCATCGTAAAAGTGACCTTGTGAACATCTTGTTAAATTCATAATGTTCTCTCCTTTTTTTGTCTTTTTTGTTATATATTATTGTTTTTTTATCCGTTTTGGTATTTTAAGACTGCGATTGTGGTATTATCCAGTTTTCTGACACATGCCATTTGCACTTCCTGCAACAGTACATCCACAATTTTTTTCGTACTGTTCCGATTGGCATTCACCAGTCTTAAAATTTCTTCATCAGGCAAAACCTTAGTCAGCCCGTCACTGCATAAGAGGACAATATCGCCGCTATGCAAAAGAATCGGTTCCTCGGAAATATCGCAAAGTTCCAATTCAGAAATTCCAACATAGCTGATTAACGCTTCCCGTTGGGATTGTACCAACGCTTCCTCCATAGTCATTTCACCGGCTGCCACCTTTTGGTCCAGCTCCAGTGCATAGTTGTGGTCACGGGTAATCTGTGCAATTTCATTTCCCCGACAAAGGTAAATTCTGCTGTCACCTACCGACGCATAATAAAGCTGATTGCCGTTTGCCACCACGCTGACTAAGGTGGTGCCGCTGACATCTGTGGTGCCGGCTGTGATTTTTTTTACTTCCTCATTTGCCAGAAAAACCGCCTGACGAAGCAGTTCCGGAATATTAGAATCTAAGGAAGTGCTACCCAAAATCTGATGCATTACCGCATCTGCAGTCTGACTTGCAACTTCACCGGAAGACATCCCTCCCATTCCGTCACAAACAACCGCCCACCCCATCGGGGTTTCATCTGAAAAAACATCGGTAGAGCCGGACACCGAAAAGGCATCCTGCTGTGTATCACGGGAGCCTAAAATCTGCGCTCCGTAAATTTCAATGCAATTTACGGGAATGTGAAATTCCAGCTCGTGATATTCTCTGATGTGAACGTGTTCCTTTGCTTTCTGATTCTTTTTTGGATTCTTAGCTTTGGTTCCGGTTTTTGCCGGAATAATATTTGTTAATTCGTGTGCATTTGTTCTTTTGGATTGCGGTGTTTTCTTGTTTGGTTTCATTCTTTCACTCCCAATTCCATAATATAATTCTGAGATGCCAATAATATCACACTACCCACATCCAACGCATAGGCAGCACCCGGTTGCAGCCGTGTTCCATCTGACAAAAAGGTGCCGTTGGAAGAATAATCTGTCAGCACAAAATAGTTGCCTGAAGAAGAATACATCACGGTGCAATGCTTTCGGCTGATGGATTGTCCGTTAATGACCAAATCACACTGGTTGACATCTCTGCCCAGACTTAGTTCATGATCAGGAGGAATACTCCACTGCCCCAAATTGATGGAACCGCTTACCACTCGCACAAAGGGAGTAACCGTAGTTGCAATTCCCACAAAACCGCCACCGACATATTCCGGCTGAACTTCCTGTTGGACAAGCTTTTCTTTTTTCTCCGGTTTTTCCCCAAACATCCGTTTAAAAAACGACTGTTGTTTGATTTCTTCGGTGGGCTGTTGCAACAATTCTGCATTAGTAGGCTCGGGGGAGCCGTCTGAATATGCCGGACGTCCCAACAAATCATCTAAAAATTCATCAACATTCTGTGGTCTTTGCCGATAATTTAACGACAATGCCTGATGAATGGTTAAACCAATATGATGGCTGACTCCTTCACACTCACAGTCCAAGCGTTCAATGCTGTCGTGAACGGCACGGGTTCTGGCATCCGGAGGAGTTTTTCCGGTAACCAGTTTATAATAAGTTGCCGCAAGTGCATAAATATCGGTAAATTCACCTTGTTTTTCTTCGTCGGAATATTGTTCCGGTGGTGCAAAACCCGGTTTTAAAATCAGGCTTTCATCTTTACGGGTGGAGCCTACAAAAAATCTCGCAGCACCAAAATCAATCAATTTGATGCTCTTATCCGGCATCACCATAATATTTTCCGGACTGATGTCACGATGGATGATTCCTCTTTGATGGACCAGACGCAAAGCATCGGTTGTTTTCAACAAAGCTTCCAGTGCATAATCCGGGTCTATGGTTCCACGCTCTCTTAAGATATTTTTTAAACTCACACCGTCTAAAAATTCCATAATCAGATATCCTGTGCTGTTATCGTAGATAAAGCAAAAGGATTGCACAATGTTGGGGCAATGAGTCAGAGCGTCCAGAATCTTGGATTCTTCCACAAACATATTCAAGCCGTCTGTATAAGCTTCCTTGTCCTTGGAATCTGAAACTTCCAGACTGCCATCTGCCCGACGTTCTGCAATTTTATGAGGCATATATTCCTTGATAGCATAGCGAGCACCGGTTCGTTTGTCATATCCGGTGTATGTAATGCCGAAGCCACCGATTCCGAGAACACGTCCGATTTTGAAATCGCCACCCACAATGGTACCCGGAGTTAACGCCTTTTCGGGAGTCTCATATTCTGCAACCGAAAATCCGCACCGTGGACAAATCCCCTCTGTGGTGTCTAAAAAACAATGGGGACAAAAACTTAACTGCATACTATTCTCAACCTTTTTTACTGAATTTTAATGATGGTAAACCGTTCCTGCCCTGCCGCAATCACGTCGCCAACCTGCAGCTGACGTTTTGACTGCAATAAGATGCCGTTTAGCAGAGTGCCATTGGTTTCACTCAGATTTTGAATAAATAACATTCCGTCCTCTGCTTCAATCGCAAAGTGCTGACGGGAAAGATTGCTGTCATCAATGGTAACTTCACAAGATGCAGCACGTCCGACAATCACACTTTGTACCAGATTGATGTCCAGATTTGCCGTGGCTCCATCCGCTGTTTCCATCATCATTTTTACATAGGCTTTGGGAAGCTCCGCCCGTTTCTGATATTCATATTGCACTTCATCGGCAGGCACTTCTTTTCCATCTATCATCACTACGGTTTTTTTCTTCTTTAACATCACGCCGAAGATAATTGCCAGCACAATTACAATCATCAGCACAAACAGCCAACCGCCGTCACTTTCTCCGCCGGAACCTTTCATTCCTGCCAAAAATGCCGCCCATCCGGTCAGACGGAAGGAATGTTCCTTGCTGAGCGGATTTTGCTCCATACTGCTGTCAGTAATGTTGGAAAGAGCAACTGTGTAGCTTCCGCTTCCTAAGTAATCCTGAAAGCTTAAAATAGCCGTACAGGTTTCCTCATCATAGCGAACATCCTGAATCTGCAAGGTGGTTTCCTTGTTTTTCACGGTGTAGTTTTCTGCTTTGCCGGCATTGTCCATGGGTTCGGAAAACTGAATGGACAATTCCTGATCGGTTAACACTTCGGTTGCAACAATGGTGGGAACGGTGGTATCCTTCTCCCACGCTGCAGAGCGGAATTTTCGCTCCAATGTATTGCCTGCTGTCTTATCGCCGATGCAGATATTGAAGTTTTCTTCGGTTAAAGACACTTTATTGGAATCGGACAAAAATTCAATTTCATATAAATCATCCAGGGTTGCAATCGCTTCCCCAAATGCTTTTTCGATGTTTCCGCCGGTAGCAACAAAAACATTACCGCCGCTGGCACGGGCAATCGCGCCCAAAGAATCAATGGAATCTTTATCGTTAGGGTTAATGGCAATGGCATAAATGGGAGTTCCTGCGCTTTCTGCCACACGAAGCACTTCCAGCCCGGTAGTTCCGCCTAAATTATAATCCACCGCATCGGTGAAAATCACGCACATCTGTTTTGTCGGAGCATTTGTAGATGCGGTTTCTGTAATCTGACGAACTGCATCCACTGCATCGTATAATACAGTTCCCTTCTGATTGTTGTTCATCGAAGCAATGGCTTCGTTTACCTGCTGATGATCAGAACTCGCATCGGTTAAAACCTGAATTTCAGTTCCGAAGGATACCACGGTAAAACAGTCATTCGAGAATGCAGAATTTGACACAAAATCTTGTGCGGTCTTCTTCATTGCCTGCATTTGTGCCGCACTGACAGAGGTAGAACAGTCAAACATCAGAACAAAAGAAACCCCGTCCTCACGATCAAATGCCTGATGAGATACATATTGAAGCTCTTTGGAATTTAAAAAACCGGTCACAGCCTGATCGTTAATGGGTTCATTCAAGCGAACATATGCCTTCATGGTAGGCATTCTGGAATAAATCTGTTCGATGCTGCTTAAGGTTACCGCGGTTGGCTGAGCAAACACAAAACTCCGGGTGCACATACACAACATGCAAAGAATCAAACAAAGAATTTTTTTCATTACCATTCTACTCCTTCCTTGCAATAAGGCACCAACTGCACTTTGGTTTTTCCAAATGAAATTTCATCATAGGCAGCCAATGTAACCGGTTCCACCGCTTCTTTTTGGTTGACATAGGAAAGTCCGGCACCCGGCGCAAAGGTAAATCGTACCGCTTTGGGATCAAAAATCACCGAACAATGCTTTTCCCGGGAAATTTCCGGATCATCCACAATGGCAACATCCATCTGGTGAGAACGCCCCACAAAATTTCTTCCGCTGATCAAACGATAATCTCTGCCACGTTCCGGTCCTTCGATACAAACCAGCCAGCCAACTACCGGAGAAAAACTTCCTTTTTTGGAAAATACGCTGATGGTTCTTTCCTCATTCCCTGCCACAAAAGCTGCCAGACTGCTTCTTTGCTTGGCACCAGCAATTTTGGCAATGGTTTTTTCTTCCTGATCTGCCGAAGCAGCACCGGTTGCAGCAGCGCTGCAATGTGGACATTTATCATATTTCACGTCATCATAAAAATGACCTTTTTCGCATTTTACAATTCCCAAAATTCACACTTCCTCTCTGCTTCTCTTACCAAATAACGCCGATGGCGGTATTGTTATCCATATTGGAACCTTTGCCATTCTTTTTCACAAGTTCACCCATGGTTTCAAGCCACTGTTGAGCAGATTTAGCTTTTTTTAAACATTTTATCATCTCTTTTTCGTCAATCAGCTCCCAAAAGCCATCCGTACAAAGAAGCATAGCATCTCCGCTTTGCAACTCAAGCGGAGCAGAAATTTCATATTTAGGTCCGTTCCACGCAATCCCCATAACCCGAATCAACCGGTTACGGTCCGGATGATTACGAATTTGTTTTTCTTTGATTTCTCCTGCTGCAACAAGCATCTGCGGAACACTGTGGTCTAAAGTTCGTTGTAACACCTTTTTTTTACGGAACACATACAAACGGGAATCCCCTACATGTGCCCACTGTGCCTCGTTGCCGCAAATATGGAGGGCTACCACCGTGGTTTTCATTTCATCGTGAGCATTTAAGTCTCTTTGTGCCTGCAACAAGGTTTGTTGTGCATACAGAACACTTTGCTCCAAAAGCTCTTCCCGGTTGGCGTGGTTTTCTTTGGCATACTCTAAAACAGTTTTTGCAACAAGCTCCGATGCAACCTCACCCTTCCCGTGTCCGCCCAGACCGTCACACACCACAAAGTATGACTGTTCGCCTGTCAGATGACAACAGTCTGCATAATCCTCATTGATTTCCCGACTTCCAACATCGGTATATACGTAGTAATCCACAAAAATCCTCCTCAATCTGCACACGCTCGTCAGCAGCCGTATCTTTTCACCAAAAAATGAAAAATTCGTCACTGTTCCGAATAATTATACACTTCTTTTGAACAAATGTTACATATACTATATATTTGTTGTTATTATTTCATAATTATACTACAAAGCATCGAATCTGTCAATATTTTGCAATAATTTGTCGTAGGATTTACACATCTTTTTTGCTTTTTTCACAAAAGACTTGCTTTTTGTGATATTTTCTTGTAAAATGAAAGAAATTCATCCGTAAGTGAGGAAGGAAAAAATGTTATCAAATTTTCATACCCACACCACGCTTTGCGACGGGAAAAGCACCCCGGAAGAAGTGGTGTTATCTGCCCTTGAAAAGGGATTTTCGTCCCTTGGTTTTTCGGGACACGCACCCACCGATTTTGACAACGGGTATTGCTTAAAGGATGTGGATGCTTACATTGCAACCATCAAAGAACTGCGGGAAAAATATAAAAAAGAAATTGAAATTTATGTAGGCATAGAAGAAGATGCTTACCAACTGATTGACCGAAGTAAATTTGATTATTTGCTGGGGTCATCACATTATTTAAAAGTCGACGGCGTGTATCACGCATTGGACTGCGGTGTGGAACGACTGCAAAAGTGTCTGGATGCTTTTTTAGGGGACCCACTCGCTTTGGCAGAAGCCTACTACCAACAATTCACCGCATACATCCAAGATAGAAAGCCTGACATCGTGGGGCATTTTGACTTAATCACAAAATATGAAGAATCCCAGACCGATTGGTTTTTAAACAACCCGGACTATCATAAAATCGCAGAAAAATACATAAAAATTGCTGCAGAAAATGATGTGATTTTTGAAGTGAATACCGGTGCCATCGCAAGAGGCGTCCGCACCACGCCATACCCCAATGAAAATCTGTTACACATCTTAAAAAAAGCAGATGCCAAGCTGATTTTAAATGCCGACAGCCATCATAAAGACACCCTTGATTGTTGGTTTTCGGAAGCAGAAAAATATTTAAAAGACTTGGGCTTCCAAGCTCTTTACACATTATATCACAACCAATTTCAAAAAATTCCCTTAAACTGAAAGAAATAACAGGAGGAGTAAACAATGGAATTAAAAACCATCTGCGACCTGATTGACAACCATCAGGACGAATTATACAAAATGCTTTCGGATATGATTAAAATCAATTCCGAAAACTACGGAGATGGAGGCAACGAAGAAGAATGTGCCCGTCTGATTCACAAACTGTGTGAAGAGGCAGGGTTTGAAAGCGACTTGTACTCTCCCCTCTCCTTAGACGGTTTCTCCGAACATCCCGACTATTTGCCGGGCAAGAACTTAGAAAACCGCTACAATGTAACCGCAACCTGGCGTGGCGAAGAAGATGTAAACGAAGTGATGCTGATGGCTCACACCGACACCGTTATGTTTGGCGATCTGGCAAACTGGGAACGTCACCCCTTATCCGGCGACATCGAAAACGGCAACATCTACGGCAGAGGTGCCACCGATGATAAATACGGCATTGCCTTATCCGTTTTCTTAATGAAACTGTTAAAAGATGCCGGCTTCAAACCCAAGAAAAATCTGCTGTTCTCAGCTTATGTAGATGAAGAACTGGGCGGTTCTCACGGTGCAATGGCGGCGGTAATGAAATATCCAACCAAACGTATTGTAAACATTGACGGTGGCTATGAAATGTTAGTCCCCAGCGCAACCGGCGGTGGGGTTGTAACCTACCGTTTCCACACCAAAGGCACCGTAGACAGTGCTGAACCCACCGCAATGGGCTTCCCAATTGTGATGGAAGAAATGAAGAAATTCTTCCAAGCACGCAGAGACGAACTGCAAAAGAACCCCTACTATAAAGATACCTTTGTTCCGGAAACTTCCTTACGTTACAATGAAATCCGCGCCGGAAACAATGATATGGACAAAGATATCGGTCAACTGCAGTTCACCTTCTATACCGATAAAACCAAAGAAGAAATTTACAAAGAATTTGGTGAACTTGAAAAATCCATTGCAGAAAAATTAGCTCCCCTGGGATTGATTGGCGACGGATTTACTCCCGATTCCAGATTCTTCCACTATGGTGTTTGTCCGCCGGATTCCGAAGATGTAAAACTGATGGTGGAAGCTGCAAACGATGTGGGAATGGATATGCAGATTTGTGCAGGTGCTTTGTCGGATATGTCGGTACTGTTAAAATACGGCAGCGAGAATGCTACCTTCACTATTGGTGCATCCCGACTGTTCCACGAAGTGGGCGGAGCACATCAGCCAAATGAATATATCGAATGTGAAAAACTGCTGAATTTAACCAAAGCTGTTGCAGCATACATCTTAAAAGTATTAGGATAGGAGTTTTTTAAACCATGAAAGCCAATGAAATTATGGAACGTCTCTTTACTCTTGCGTTACAGGACAGAGAATTCAATCCCAATGGCGATTGTTGCAAAGAGGGCGATCCCGAAAAAGAAATCCAAAAATTAGCAGTCACCACCTTCCCCTCCACCGACACCATCAAAGCGGCGGCAGAATGGGGTGCGGATATGCTATTGGTGCACGAACCCTTATACTACGACCATTTGGATGCTTACAGCACCAAAAAACTGCAAAGTGAAAAACGGGAACTGATTGAAAAAAGCGGTATGACCATCTGCCGTTTCCATGACCACGCTCACTTTTGTCCCGAAGATTTAATTGCAGTCGGTATGGTAAAACAGATGGCATTTGATGCAGATGTGGAATATATCACGCCCGGAAATAACACCAAACTGACTTTAAAAACTCCCATGACTGCTGTGGAAGTGGCAAAACAAATCGAGAAAAACTTAGGACTTCGCCACATTCGCATCTGCGGTGCAAGAGATTTACCCGCAACCGTAATCACGGGAATGTTCGGCGCTCCTGACGGAGTGCTTGATTTGCTGCAGGCTGAGGACACCCAAATCATCATCGTGGGGGAAACCTGCGAATGGATGATGGCGGAATACGCCAGAGATGCAGGCTTGATGGGACACAACAAAACCTTGCTCATTTTAGGACACGCAGGCAGCGAAGAAGCCGGTATGGTCTATATTTCTGATTTAATTTCTGAAATGATGCCGTCACTTACCGTAAAATATTTCCCCTGCGGCGAAGTATATACCTATACCGATAGCAAATAATCGGGGTATAAATTATCAGATTTTTTCATTTAATTCCCTTGACGAATGAAAAAATTAGGTATATAATGGATGATAGTGTAATATCGCAAACAACATACAGGAGGTTTTTTCATTATGAATATGAGAAAAAGCAGAGTTTTGGCAAAAATGAGAAACGGCGAAATGGCCGTTTGTGCAAAAATCAATATTTCCGACCCCAGAGGTGCAGAAATCTGTGCAATGAACGGTTTTGACTGTATCTGGATTGACATGGAACACGTTCCTGCAACCTATCTGGAAGTGGAAAACATCATCCGTGCGGCAAAAATCTATGATGTAGACGTTTTAACCCGTGTGGCAAGAGGAAGCTACAACGATTTAATCCGTCCCTTAGAAGCTGATTCTACCGGAATCATGGTTCCCCATCTGATGAGCTTAAAAGAAGCAAAAGAAATCGTATACTATACCAAATTTCACCCCATCGGCCGTCGTCCCTTAGACGGTGGTAACGCTGACGGAAAATGGTGCATGGTTGACGGTAAAGACTATATGGAACAGGCAAATGACCAGCGTTTTGTTATCGTTCAGATTGAAGACCCCGAACCGCTTGCTGAACTGGAAGAAATCTGTGCACTGCCCGGCATTGACATGATTTTCTTTGGTCCCGCAGACTTTACTCAGGGTATGGGCGCTCCGCTGGATTTTGCAAATCCGAAAGTGGCAGAAACCAGAGAACTGGTTGCAAAAACTGCAAAAAAATACGGCAAATTTGCAGGTACCGTTGGTGGTCCCGGCAATATTGCAGAACTCAGAGATATGGGTTATGACTTCGTGAATGTTTGTGCTGACGTTATCATCTTAGGTCAGGGATACAAACAGGCTTACGAAGCAACTATGGAAGCTTTAAAGAAATAATCATACACCAAAAGAATCCCCCTGTGATATAATAAATATCACAGGGGGAATTTTTTATGTTACAGTTTCATTGTTTGAAAAATCTCAAACGAAGAGGTGCATCCGTATGAATCCGTGTCAGCTGACTACCGCTATTACCGCAGTTGCCAACGCCATTTCCTGCAAATTAACTGTGGCAGAAACCGCCTTACTGGCAAGTATTTTGGTACAGTTGGGAGATACGATGGCAACCATTGCCGCTCAAAAAAGTCTCTGTCAGGAATCTGATGACAAAACAATCAGTCCATAGGAAACAACGTAAGTTGATTTTTCCGATTATTTTGGTTATTTTTATTATAAATTCCAAGATATATTTCTTTGGCATCCTCATACTTTTGTTGTTTTAATTGTTTTGTAAGCCAGCTAAGGTCCAGACCCAGCCGCTTTAAATTTTCGTGCAGAATATGTCCGTCCATAATAATCTCTGTACCGATACCCGCTTCCTCAAGAGTCAGATTGATATCCTCCGGGGTAAGCGGTCTTTTTTTGCTTTTGGGCAAAATACTGAGTCTGCCGTTATACTCAAAGGTCGCAATTTCAATATCATTTAAATCAAAATAACCTGCTTGTCGGCACAACACCATAAATTCGGATAATTCCAACTTTGCTTTTTTCATATTGTTGCGGTATAATTTCCCACCATCCATCACAATGGTGGGGGTACCGTTGATGAATTTTCTGGATTTTTGAAATTTCTGAGCAAAAAAAGAAAGAGCAATGGAAACAAAACCATACACCATAATAGCAATCAAAGGTTTCCACGGTTTGTCCAGTTCGGTGGCAAGTTCGGCACCGATTGAGCCTAAGGTGATGCCGTTAATATAGTCAAAAAAATCCAGTTGCGAAACCTGTTTATGTCCAATCAGTTTTGCAACCAAAAACAACGATATAATTGATAACAAAGAAGTTAAAATAACCTTGATCGTTTCCATAAAATCATCACTTCCTGTTCTGTATTATGAACACGCACAACCGAATTTATGATACCATTTCCATAGAAATGTAAAAAGCTCTGAATTTTTTTGTAATATTCCAAAACACTCCGAAACATTCTAAAAAATACAAACAAGCAATCCAAAAAACTTGACATTTTTTGATATATTCAGTATAATAAATACAATAAAAAATAAATGAAGCTGAAGAAACAGTTCAGCAAAAAAACGGAGGCGTCTCTCATGAATTTAATTTATGGCGTTAAAGACAAACCCACGTTCGGAAAAACATTGGTATTCGCATTTCAGCAAGTATTGGCAATCCTGGCGGCAACCATCGCAGTTCCGTCCATCATCGGCAACGGAATGAGCCAGTCTGCCGCACTGTTTGGTGCAGGGATCGGTACTCTGGTATATCTTTTGTTCACCAAATTTAAAAGTCCTGTATTCTTAGGTTCTTCCTTTGCATTCATCGGCTCCATGTTTGCCGCATTCGGCGGAGCAACTTCTGCCGCTGCAGGTCACGCCGGTATCATTCTGGGTGCCGCATTTGCAGGTCTTGTGTATGTCATTTTGGCAATCATCGTAAAATTGGCCGGCGTAAAATGGATTGGCAAACTGATGCCTCCCGTTGTAATCGGTCCCACCGTTGCCATCATCGGGTTATCCCTGGCAGGCAATGCAGTTGGCGATGTTTTAAAATTTGCACAGTATGATGCCGCAAACGGCGTATATGTGATGGGAACCCAAGGCTGGATTGGTTTCCTTTGCGCATTGGTAACTGTTGCTGTGGTAATTCTCTGCTCTACCTACGGCAAGAAAACTGTAAAGCTGATTCCCTTCATTATGGGGATTTTAGCAGGTTATCTGTTGGCTTCCATTTTCACCTTAATCGGTATGGCAACCGGCAATGCTGCTCTGCAGGTCATCACCTTCCCCACCATCAACAGCATTTTCTCTGTTCCCGATTTTACTTTCTTAAAAGCTATCAACGGCTTTTCTGCAATCACTCCCGAATATATCGCAACCATCGCTGTGGCATATATTCCCGTTGCTTTTGTTGTATTTGCAGAACACATTGCTGACCACAAGAACTTATCTTCCATTATCGGCACTGAACTTCTGGAAGAACCCGGCTTACACAGAACCCTTCTGGGTGACGGTATCGGTTCGATTGCCGGTGCAATCTTTGGCGGATGCCCCAACACCACCTACGGTGAATCGGTTGGTTGTGTGGCAATTTCCGGTAATGCTTCCATCGTTACCATTCTGACCACCGCAGTTATGGCTCTTATCGCTGCATTTTTCACTCCCTTTGTTGCATTTTTAGCATCCATCCCTGCTTGTGTTATGGGTGGTGTTTGCATCACCTTATACGGTTTTATCGCAGTATCCGGTCTGAAAATGCTCCAGCAGGTTGATTTGGGTGAAAATAAAAATCTGTTTGTTGTTGCAACCATCTTAATCACCGGTATCGGTGGTATGGCTTTACAGATTGGTCAGATTAAAATTACCGCAATCGCTTGTGCATTGATTTTAGGTATTTTGGTTAACGTAATGGTATCCAAAGCAAAATAATCCAAGGAGCGAAATAACAATGAAAAAAGTAACCATTTTTGATCATCCCTTAATTCAGCATAAAACCACAATTCTTCGTCAAACTACCACCACCAACAAGGAATTTCGTGAGTTGGTGGAAGAAATCACCATGTTGATGTGCTATGAATCCCTTCGTGATTTACCCTTGGAAGAAGTCGAAATCGAAACTCCTTTAACCAAAACAAAACAAAAGCTCATCAAAGGAAAAAAACTTGCCGTAGTTCCCATTTTAAGAGCAGGTCTTGGTATGGTAAACGGACTGTTAAACTTAATTCCTTCCGCAAAAGTGGGACATATCGGAATGTACCGTGACGAAGAAACCATGGAACCTCACGAATATTACTGCAAGCTTCCCAAAGACATCGAAGAACGCTTGATTGTTGTGGTTGACCCGATGCTGGCAACCGGCGGTTCTGCCATTGATGCCATTTCCCAGATTAAATCCTATGGCGGAAAACAAATCAAATTCTTATGCTTAATTGCCGCACCCGAAGGGGTAGATGCCTTAACCAAAGCACACCCCGATGTAGAAATCTACTGTGCCAATGTAGACGAATGTCTGAATGAACGTTGCTACATTGTACCCGGCTTAGGCGATGCAGGAGACCGAATTTTCGGCACAAAATAAGGCTTTAAACCAATGAAAAAGAGTTAACCCTCACATAATGAGTGTTAACTCTTTTTTTGTAAGAAATTCTGCTAATAATGTGTAAAAACAGGCACGTCCCTATTTAGACTAGTGACAGGTTTTTTTAGCACCAATTAATGACATTTGTGACTGCCGCAGCTATGACTGCCGCAAGTGTGAGCATGTCCTTCTCCGTGATGATTGCACTTTACATTGGGATTATAGGACAGTTTGTCTTCCAGATATGCTTCTACTGCCCGGTCAGCATCCCCTTTCACGCCACCAAACAGTTTGATTCCTGCTTCTTTTAATGCCATTTGCGCACCGCCGCCGATGCCGCCGCAAATCAGCACTTCCACCTGCAATTTCAAAAGCATACCTGCCAGAGCACCGTGTCCGCTTCCTTCTGTGGAAACCACTTGAGAAGAAACCACTGCTCCGTTGTCTATTTCATAAATTTTAAAACTTTTTGTGTGCCCAAAATGCTGAAAAATTTCACCATCCTGATAAGTTACTGCCAGTTTCATAAAAACATCTCCTTCGATATAATCTCTTTTTTCAGCATATCATATTTTAGTTCAAATGTAAAGTAATTTGCTTGATTTTTCCAAAAAAACGTGCTATAATGTTGCTACCAAAATGAAAGGAGGAACCCTATGTTTTCGGGTGAACTTTTCTTTCTTCGCTGGTTGGAAGGATTCCGCACCCCTTTACTCAACCGTCTTTGGGAAGGTGTGACCTTATTCGGCGAAGACACCGTAATGATTGTACTCATTGCCATTGTCTATTTTATGATAGATAAAAAATTGGCACATCGCATTTGTTTTCTGATTGTAACTTCCTTGGGAATCAACGGAATTTTCAAAAATATCTTAAAAATCCCCCGTCCGTTTCATTCGGGAAAGGTAACTTGTGTACGTCCCGAAACTGCCACGGGATATTCCTTCCCCAGTGGACACACACAAAATTTCACCACCACAAGCTTTGCCTTCGTCTGGCAAAATAAAAGGCGATGGCTTTGGCTGATTGCCATTTTGGGTTCCCTTTTGGTCGGACTTTCCCGACTGTGTTTGGGAGCCCACTATCCAAGTGATGTTATCGTTGCGTGGATTCTGGGGGTGGGGATTTCTTATTTTGGAACCACATTACATCAGCGTTGTTTTGACAAAAACAAGTTGTATCGTGCTGTTTTTTACTTATTTACCCCATTTTTTGTTTTCTTTTTGATAAAACCCGATCCCTTATTTGAAGATTTCTTCAAATGTTACGGATTGTTTGGAGGATTTCTTCTTTCTCTCCCCTTGGAAAAAAACTACGGGGATTTTTCGATGAACGCTCCTGTTTGGAAAAAATTTTTACGGGTGGTATTCGGGGTTGCTCTGGCACTTCTGTTCAAGGAAGGCATCCATCAGCTATGGATGCCCGGTCAAATCCGTTTATCGCTTCTGTGGGACAGTTTCCGTTATTTCATTCTGGTGCTTGTGATGTTTGGCACCTATCCTGTGATACTGAAAAAAATCAATTTGTAAAGGAGAATTTCAATGGATTTTTATAATTTGGCAAAAAGCCGTTACTCGGTAAGAAATTTTATGGACAAAAAAGTGCCGCAAGAAATCGTATCTAAAATTCTGGAATACGGTCATCTGGCACCCACCGGTTGCAATATGCAACCACAACGAATTTTGGTTTTACAGGAGGAAAGCTCTCTGATAAAGCTGAAAGAATGTACCCGCAGTCATTTTGATGCGCCTTTGGCAATGCTTATTTGCTATCATAAAGAAGAAGGCTGGACCCGTCGGTATGACGGTGCAAAATCTGCACCCGTGGATTGCTCCATTGTCACCACACATCTGATGATGGGTGCTTGGGAACTTGGAATTGGTTCTTGTTGGGTGATGAGTTTTGACCCGGTCAAAATGAGAGAGAATTTCAAAATCCCCGAAACTCTGGAGCCGGTGGCATTGTTGGTGATGGGATATCCTTCCGAAGACAGTGTTCCCAATCCCTTCCACGAAACATTCCGTCCCATGGAAGATTTGGTTTCTTACGAAGTTTTTTAACTCTACGATAAAATACGGTAGCAAAATCATATAATTTTGCTACCGTATTTTTTTTTGCGCTGTCTGCATAAATTGATGCAGTTCAATGTGGGGGCTGTTTTTTATTCTGCAGGAACAAATGGAAATTCTGTCACAGTTGCCGCGGGATATAACGGAGTTCCGTTAATATAAGTCAACACCAGATTTCCATCGTTCACATCCCAATAATAGATGCTGTCTAAATCCGTGTGATATCCCAAAGCGTCCGGCATTTTGGAATCTTTGGTTTCTCCGCCAAGTTCCAGACGCAGTCTGTTATCCGACAATATCAACCAATCTCCGGTGTAGGAACCGTTCATTGTCTCCGTTTGGAAGGAATAGATAACACCGTCAGCCGATACGGATAATTTCATATCAACAGTCTCACCGTTAAATTCAGAAACCGTTCCAGTCCAATCTCCGTAAAAATCCCAATCTACCGTAGTGTCCAGTCCGTTAAAGGCTTCCATCAACTCATAGGGAGAAAAATCATAAATCAACTGTTCGGAATTGGATAACAGTCCGCTCTCTAAAGAAATACAGGGAACGTAGGTAACTTCCTGCCCATCTTTTTCGGCAACAATCATCAGATTGGACATAATATCGCTGACATTTCCACGAAGCAGAATCGGCATTCCATCCGTTGCACTGAAAAGAAGTTCTCCCTGAGTAGCATTTTCAGAGAAATCGACCTGATAAACGCTGACGGTCACACTATCGTCTGCAGGCAACACACAGTAAAGCTCTCCGCCTTCATTTTCCACAAAATACTTGGAAGAAATCTCTGCAAAAAACGGATAAACTTTGACGTATTCCTGCGCCTTGATATACGAGCGAACGTCAGAAAAATCGCCTTCCGTCACACCAAGATAAGCAACTCCAATCAGCTTACCTGCTGACTGAACCTGCGTCTGTATATTCTGACAATAAGGGCTTTCCTTCGGTGAATCACAAGCAGTCAATAAGCACAAGCATAAGCATACGAAGATGCAAATCAATTTTTTCATTTCAGAACGTTCTCCTTTTTATTGTGCATTTAAAACAACAGTTCTGGTTTCCTGAATCCAATCTACAGACACGCCAAAGCAATCTGCCACAAATCTGACGGGAACCAGAGTTCTTCCGTTTACAATTTTAGCAGGCACATCCAAGGTGATGGCTGCACCATTTTTGTATGCGGTGGTTTCATCAATGGTTAAGGAAACAGAGACATCATCCTTTGTTGCGGTAACGGTGCGGGTTTCGCCATTCCACAAAACCTCTGCTCCGATTTTTTCAAAAATGGCACGAAGAGGAACCAGAGTTCTTCCGTTTTCAATCGTAGGAAGCTGGTCAAAGCAGATTTTTTCTCCATTATAAACCACAGAGGTGATAAATCTTTGTTTTAAACGAATCACATACTGTTTTCCCTGATAAGCCATAACAGCATAGCCGTTATCGTCAAAAGTTGTAATCTCTGTTTTGGGGAACAGATAGTTCACATCATCGGAAAAAACGGTGTAAATAAAAGTATCGTTATCACCCCAATCGGGCAAATCTTCACCGGGAACATAAACCTGCTCTCTCCAGCTTTCCTGCATCAAGCCCAGGTTATAAGATAACCCATAGCCCCACCAAACAGGATCGCTGAAAATATAATACACTCCATTGATATCTGTATAGGCGTATGGTTGCTCAATTTCTTCCCAATTTACCAATTTCAGACCATCGTTATACTGCCAGGGATCTTCTTCGGGCACCAGGGTATCCATAACGTCCCAGGCATCCATATAATCCATATAATCGGTTACATATTCTTTTGTCACAATGCCGTCATAGCCCAATACGGTGTGGACAATACGACACTGATAATAGTTTCCGTCCGGATATTCATAATTATAGCTGTCAAATACCGAAACAGGCTCTTCGCTCTGCACCTGTGCCACTACCTCAAACAAAGGATTGTTCATTGGGTCTTGAGCTACTGAAGTCTCAATTTTGCTCTCTACCGAATAATAATCTCCGTCTGCATTGTAGGTATAATCCACTGCAGAAACACCGATTGTGGTTCCAAACAAAATTAAGAATGAAAACAAAATTGCCAACATTTTTTTCATAGGATATTCCTCCTTGTTTTTCTGATACTTGTATTGTATCACAAATTGTCTGATTTGTAAAGAATTTCTTTTTCGAACAAAGTCAACTTTCTTATGATTTAGTAGGAAGTCTGACGGGCGGTTTTCCGAAACTGACTGGGCGTCATATTTTTATGCAGTTTAAATTTGGAAATAAAGTAACTGGACGTTGAAAAACCGCAAGCATAAGCAATTTCCGTAATGCTTTTATCGGTGGAAAGCAACAGTTTTTCCGCTTCCCGAAACCGAAGCATACTGATATATTCACGAAAGGATTTGCCCATCGTCTTTTTAAAAATATAGGAAAAATAGTGGTAACTGACGTTGCAATATTTTGCGACCTCATCTTCGGTTACGGTATCAAAATGGGTTTCCATATACCGAACCGCAGTTTTCACAATATCGGGAACCACATTTTCGCCCAGAACCATATTACTGTTATGCCAATAACGAAAGATTGCTGTGAAAATTTTTAGAATATTGGCACGGATGACCAATTCAAAGGCGGGCTCTTTCCCGTTCCATTCGTCCATAATTTCCGTCACAAGACGATACACATCGGTATCTTGCAAGGCATCCTTATGGAAAATCTGTTGTTGGGAACCGCCTAACAAAAACGGAAACACATATTTAAATTCAAACAAAGAATTCTCGTCAGCATACAAAATCTGGGGTAAAAATTTAATACAGATGTGGGTAGATGCCCGGTTAAACGTCAAGGCATGAGACACTTTGGAATTTACGATAATCAAATCTCCGGTAACAAACGGGCAACATTCCCCATTGAGCCAAACATAGGCATCGGCATCCAGAGCGTATAACAATTCTATATAGTCGTGAGAATGGTGAACGTCGGGAATTTCCCCGGTTGCGCCTTCCACCTCACACACAAGGCAATGAATCCAGCTTTTGATTCCATTGATAATAAATGGTTTTTCGGTAAAGGAATTTAACATACCACAATCCTCAAATCGTAAAAAATTGATATTTTTAGTTAAATCTATTATATCACATACTATTTGGATATGCTATACTAAAATTGAAAAAAATGAAAGAATTTTTTTTGGAGGAACAAAATGGATAAAAAATTAAAAATAGGTCTGATTGGACTGGGCGGCATTATGACCGAAACTCATATGCGTGCTTACAAAGACAATGACGATGTGGAAATTGTGGCAATTTGCGATATTCTGCCCGAAAAAATCGAACGTCTCAAGGAACGTTATTCCATTGAATCTGTTCACGAATACACAGATTACAAAGAATTATTAAAAAATGAAACTCTTGATTTTGTTGACATTTGTACCCCAAACTATCTTCATTCCATCATTGCAGTGGATGCATTAAACAGCGGTGTCAACGTATTTTGTGAAAAACCCGATGCCATTTCTGTTTCGGAAGCTCTCCGTATGAAAGAAGCGGCAGAGAAAAACGAAAAACATCTGATGGTTATGAGAAATAACCGTTACCGTTCCAAATCTGTTTATTTAAAAAATTATATTGAAGAAGGCTCTATGGGCGAAGTTTACTGCGGTCGCTGCGGTTGGCAGAGACGTCGCGGAATCCCCGGAAAAGGCGGCTGGTTCACCACCAAAGAACAATCCGGCGGCGGTCCGCTGATTGACCTTGGTGTTCATATGATTGACCTGGCAATCTGGCTGATGGGCAATCCCACTCCGGTGGCTGTATCCGGTGCTACTTATTGCAAGTTTGCAGATTCCAATGTTTCCGACTCCGTTCATTCCGGATTCGGCGTGGCAAAAGAAGACGGCATTTTCGACGTAGAAGACCTGGCAATGGGCTTTATCAAATTCGACAACGGTGCTTGTCTGCAGGTGGAATGTTCCTGGGCTTCCAACATTGAACAGGAAAATGTTTTTGTGGAACTGCGCGGTACCAAAGCGGGCGCTATTATGACTGACGAAACCATCAAAGTATTCACCGAAAAAGACGGTGTGTTGGAAGATATTCTCCCCAAATTGTCCGATGGTCCCAACGCTCACATTGATAACATCAAACACTTTATCGATGTTATTAAAAATAACGAAAAACCCAAATTCAAACCCATTGAAGGTCTTAATATGATTAAGATTTTAGAAGCAATGTATGAATCCGCTGAAACCGGATTTGAAGTGAGATTATAGGAGGAAAAACACAATGAAAGTGCTTGTATGGGACGATGATTCCTACTTGAATAACCCGGCGGCAGTCGAAATGCACCCCAACGGAATTCGCAATACCATCGCGAACTTTTTAAAAAGTGATGATATAGAAGTTTCTACCGCAGTATTATCTGACCCGGACTGTGGTTTTACCGAAGAAGTGCTGCGTGAAACCGATGTGTTAATTATCTGGTCTCACGGAGGCAACGAAAAAATTCCCGACCCCATTGTGGAACGTGTTTGGAACCACATTTTGGGTGGTATGGGCTTGATTGCTCTACATTCTTCTCATTTTAACAAAATTTTCAGAAAACTGATGGGTACTTCCTGCACCTTAAAATGGAGAATGAACGTGAAAGAACGTTTATGGACCATTGCACCCAACCATCCCATTGCAAAAGGCGTAGACGAAACCTTCACTTTGGAAGCAGAAGAATTATACGGTGAACCTTTCGGTATTCCCAATCCCGATGAAGTGGTATTTTTAGGATGGTTTGCCGGCGGACAAGTGTTCAGAAGCGGCTGCACCTTTACCAGAGAAAACGGAAAGATTTTCTACTTCCAGCCCGGTCACGAAGACAATGCGGCATACTACAATGAAAACATTCAGAGAATCATTAAAAATGCTGTAGAGTGGGCTTGTCCCCTCCGCAAAAACATCACATTGGACTGTCCTCACTTTGAATTACTGGAACCGTAATCAAAGCATCAGAAGTCTAAAAAACGGTAAGTCTGCAGCAGATGTTGCAGACGGAAAGGACGGGAATTTATTATGGAACTTTCGGTTATGTCACCTGTTTTAAACGAAATGAGTCTGGAAGATGCCATTCGCTATTTAAGCGAATTAGGGGTAGACAGCATGGAAATCGGTGCCGGCGGTTATCCCGGAAAAGTGCATCTGGATCCCAAAGAATATCTTGCAAATCCTCAGAAAATTGAAGATTTGAAAGCTCTGCTTCAAAAATATAATATGAAACTTTCCGCGGTTGCTTGTCACGGGAATCCCATTCATCCCCAAAAAGAAATTGCGGAGCAATATCACAACGACTTTGTGGATGCCATGAAGGTTGCGGTAGCTCTTGGAGTCGATACCATCATCGGTTTTTCCGGTTGTCCCGGTGACTGCCAAGCATCTCAGTATCCCAACTGGATTACCTGTACATGGCCCCCGGAATATCTTGATGTGTTAAACTGGCAATGGAATGAGGTTTTGATTCCCTACTGGAAGGAAACCGCAAAACTTGCAAAAGAAATCGGCATCAAAAAAATTGCATTTGAAATGCATCCCGGTTTTATGGTATATAACCCCCCCACCCTCTTAAAATTAAGAGAAGCTGTTGGGGATATCATTGGTGCCAACGTGGACCCCAGCCATCTGTTCTGGCAGGGAATTGACCCCTGTGAAGCAATCAGAATGTTAAAAGGTGCAATCTATCACTTCCACGCAAAAGATACCAAAATTGATGAAACCAACACCAAAACCACCGGTGTTTTAGATACTACCAACGATTATGCCCAGTTGGCTGAAAGAAGCTGGATTTTCAGAACCGTTGGTTACGGACACGGCAAAGAAGTTTGGAATAATATCATCAGTGCTTTAAAAATGGTGGGATATGATGGCGCTATCTCCATCGAACACGAAGACGGTCTGATGGCTCCTTTGGAAGGGCTTAAAAAAGCAATCGATTTCTTAAAAGATGTCATCATTTGTGAAAGTGCAGGTGAAATGTGGTGGGTGTAACACATACAATGGGCATTATCGGCTTCGGAAGTATGGCAAGACAGCACTACCAGATGTTAACAGGGTATGAACGTGTTACCATCAAAGGTATCTATGATCCCGACCAAAGTGCCTGTGACCACGCAAAAGAACGAGGTCTTATCGTTTATCCTTCTTATGACGCAATCTTAAACGATGAAACTTTGGATATCATTTTAGTGGCAACCACCAATGATGCTCACAAAACTGTCGTGATTGATGCGCTTCGTGCAGGAAAACACGTAATTTGCGAAAAACCGGTAACCATATCTTCCGAAGAATTGTTGGAAGTTATGGAAGTAGTAAAAGAAACCGGCAAGGTGTTTACCATTGACCAGAACCGCCGAACCAACCGTGACTTTGTTTTGATGAAACAAAAGGTTGAAGCGGGACTAATCGGACAACCTCTGGTGATTGAATCCCGTGTGGAAGGCTCTCGCGGTATGCCCTCCGGCTGGAGAACCTTAAAATCTCTTGGTGGCGGTATGATGCTGGATTGGGGCGTTCATCTGATTGACCAGCTGATGTATATGATTCCTGAAAAGGTAACACAGGTATATTGCAAAATGATGAATGTGCAGTATCCCGAAGTGGATGACAATTTCCATCTGATGATTACCTTTGAAAGTGGCTTAATTGCAATCGTTGAGGTAGGTACCAATCACTACATCCCCCATCCCAGATGGTATGTTATGGGCGAAAACGGAACCTTGCAGATTGACAGTTGGGATTGCGACGGTAAAATTGTCCGTTGCACCGACAACAATGTCGAGTGGGAAGAAGAAATCTTCTATACTATGGCAGGTCCCACAAAAACCATGGCACCTCGCAATGATAACTGCACTGAAACCATCGCATTAAGCCTTCCCGAAGGCATTACAGACGATGTGACGGTGGTATACGACCAATTTACCGATGCCATCGAAGGAAAAGCAGAACTTACCATTACACCCGAACAGGCACTGCGTGTGATGTATGTAATGGAAGCAGCTTTTCAATCAGCAAATGAGAAAAAATCCATTGATGTGTCCATCTAACACCAAATAAGTAAAAAAAGACGAAATTCTGTGAAAGAATTTCGTCTTTTTTATTTAAAGTATATGGCATTTTCCCAATGGAAGCAATGCCTTTTTCGGTGTAAAATTTCAAAACAAAACCTTAGGTTTTCTCTTATTGAAAAATGACAAAACCGTAACTTTCTAAAATTCCAAAATACTGTGCTAATCTTGGATAAAGGGGTTCTGCTTTTTCCCCGAACTGTTCTTTTACCTGCTGACCGATGTCCATAACCGATGTCTGACCATCAATAAGGGGCCACACAAAGCTTCCCAATTCATCCAGATGAATGTAAGATATCTTAGGTTTTTTAAACAATTTTTGCGCAATCCGGTTCATAAAACCTGTATTATCAATTTCTAATGTTACGATTTTGTTTTCATCTGTTTGATAGCGTAAGTGTTGTGCTTTTGCAGGAATTTTTTCCAAATAATTTTGAGAGAAGTCTTTTTGTTTCATGAAACATCAATCCTTAGCTTCTTTTTTTCCAAATGGAAAATTTCAGAACGGTTAAAATAATCAATGCAAACACTACTAAACTTGCAATGTTGGAAACCATGGGAGAGAAGTTTAAGAAACCGGAAATATCAATCACAGAATCCACACCGAACACTGCTAACAGTGCTAAAGCAATACCTGCCAGACCTTCCCCTGCAATCATACCGGAGCAATATAAGATACCGTCGTTGATGGTTGCCTGTTTTTTGGTTTCTTCTTTTTTGGATTTATCCATAAACAGACGAATCAGACCGCCAACCATAATACAAGCATTTAAGTGTACCGGCAGATAAACACCGATAGCAAAAGGTAACACGGGAATACCGATGATTTCAATTACGATGGCAACAAATACACCGATGAATACCAGATTCCAGGGCAGATTTGCGTTCATAACCCCTTCAATAATCATCTTCATCAAGGTTGCCTGAGGAGCTGCCAACTGTTCGGAACCAAAGCCCCAAGCACTGTCTAACAGATACAGAGTACCGCCGATTGCCAGAGAAGATGCCACAACACCAATCACTTCCCCAATCTGCTGTTTTTTCGGGGTTGCACCCAGTAAGAAACCGGTTTTTAAGTCCTGAGAAGTATCGCCGGAGATTGCCGCAACGATACAGATGATGGAACCGATTGCGATTGCAGCAGTCATACCTGCTACACCGCTTTCGCCGGTTAATTTTAAGATGGTGGTTGCAATCAGTAAGGTAGCGATGGCCATACCGGAAACCGGGTTATTGGAGCTACCAACCAAGCCTACCATACGGGAAGATACTGCTGCAAAAAAGAAACCGAATACTACCACTACAATGGCACCGATGAAAGAAACGGGAATTGCAGGAATTAACCATACAGCTAAGGTTAAAACAGCGATAACACCCAAAACGATGGGCATTTTCAAATCCTGTTCGGTTCTTGCTTGTCCGCCGTTTCCGCTTAAACCGATGCTGGAAACCGCATCACGGAAGGTACGGATGATTAAGGGTAACGATTTAATTAAGCTGATGATACCGCCTGCCGCCAGAGCACCTGCACCGATGTAACGGATGTAAGAACTCCAGATAGCACTTGCGCCGCCTGCTTCATACATCTGACCGATGGTCTGGTCAACACCGGGATATAAAATCAGATTCTGACCAAATAAAACAATGGCAGGAATCATTACCATCCAGCTGAATAAACCGCCGGCAAACATATAAGAAGCAATTCTGGGACCGCAGATAAAACCAACGCTCATAACCGCAGGATAAATCTGAGTTCCGATTTCTCCGGCAAAGCCTTTGACACGCAAAGATACTTCTCCGGGTACTGCTTTCAAACCGTCAATAATCAATTTAAAGAGTGCGGCAATTCCCATACCTGCAAATACGGTGGAAGCGTTTGCACCGCCTTCTTCACCGGCTAAAAGAACTTCTGCACAAGCGGTTCCTTCCGGATAGGGCAGAACGCCGTGTTCTTTCACGATTAACGCATTTCTTAAAGGAATCATAAAGAACACACCCAGTAAACCACCAACCAATGCGATTAAAGTGATTTCTAAGATGCCGGGTTTTTCGGCAACGCCTTCCGCTGCCCATAAGAAAAGTGCAGGCAGAGTGAAAATTGCACCTGCTGCAACCGATTCACCTGCAGAGCCGATGGTCTGCACGATATTGCTTTCCAAAATGGAGTTTTTACGCATAATGATACGGATAACGCCCATTGCGATAACTGCCGCAGGGATGGATGCAGATACCGTCATACCCACACGAAGTCCAAGATATGCATTGGCAGCACCAAAAATAACTGCCAGTAAAATCCCCATAATAATGGAAGTTACTGTGATTTCAGGGGTTACCTTACTTGCAGGAATGTAAGGCTTAAAGTTGTTGTTTTGTTCCATAAATCGTCTCCAATCTGCCGTTTTTTGATACGGCTATTCTTTCTCGCCAAATTTCGACGCATATTTCGCTGATTATAGTATATCTGATTTCACTTTGTTTGTCAAGAGATTCTGTATGGATTCTTTCTATTTTTTCCGTGTTTTGGATTTGTTATACAAATAACAAACCTTGTTTTCTTCCCATAAATGTATTACTTTTTTTGTAAGATTCCCCTCAAGAAGAATTCCGGTGTGTTTCCCATTGTAAAAAAAAGACCAAACGATTGATTTTCGTTTGGTCTTTTAGCTGCAGTTTCAAGTGTTAGATTACGTTCTTTTAATAAATTTATGTCCGCATTTTCGGCAAGTGATTTGGATTTTCCCTTTGCCTCTCGGAACAAAGAGACGCCCCTTACAGTTGGGACATTTGAAATATTTTCTGGTTTTGTGATTTTGATACTCGGTTTTTAAGTTATCCGAAAAACCGGTTATTTTTTGTTTCAAATTAAAATAAATCTGAAGCTCTTTTCGTCTTGCAATGTGATTTTTGGAAAACATCCGAAAAATTGCCCACAGTAAAATAGCACTTCCCAAAAGCCGAAGCCACCAAAGATGGCTCAAAGAAGAAATCAAAGTTACAACACAAGATAACACCACCAAAGGCATTGTCAAACCATCGTTGCCATAACCGCCCTGCATCAGCTGCCGCAAACGAAACAGCAGATTTCCTAAAATATTTCGCATTCTATCATCCTCCGTTGATTTTCCAGAATAGTTTACCATACTTTTTTGAAGATTTGGAGAATTTTTCCTTTTTTATGAAAAAATTTTACTAAGTACCAAAACGAAAAAAACTTGAGATTTTTTCCGGACTATGGTATACTATGATATCATACGGATAATAAAAATGAAAGAAGGAATTTTAAATGCAGAAAAAATGGATTTCACTGATTACTTTAGTATGTGTATTTTTTATGTGTCATACTACGGTTTTGGCAGAAAATAATCGTTCTCCCATCACAGAAGGATATTTCGGAGGTCACAGCTATCAGGCGTTTGATATGGGGATGACTTGGGAAGAAGCAAAAGAATATTGCGAAGAAATGGGTGGTCATCTGGCAACCATTACCGACGAAGGGGAACAAAAATTTGTGGAAACCATGTTGGGGAAACGTGGCAAAAACGGATATTGGCTGGGTGGATGTGCCAAAGATATCGACTCTGCTTTTGAGTGGATTACCGGGGAAGAATTCACCTATTCCAACTGGGGAAAATCTCAACCGGACAAAGCACGTCAGGCAAGCGGTCACGAAGATAAAGTTATGATTTACAACACCTACCATAACGAAGGAAACGGAATTGGTCATTGGAATGACTTGGTAAACGAAGGTGCCATGGGCTTAAACGGCGTCTCATTTACCAAAGATTACATCGGTTTCATTTGCGAATGGGATTACATCCGCACCTCATTCGGTTCCGAAATTTCCGAGTGGGCATCTGACGAAATTGAAGAAGCCTATAACAACAATCTGATTCCCGATTCCCTTCTGGGAAAAGATTTGAAACAATCCATCACTAGAGCAGAATTTGCGGCGGTATCGGTAAAAGCATATGAACTTATGGCAGATACTACAGCGGTTGCGGCAGAAAACAATCCCTTTACCGACACCAATGATATTGAAGTTTTAAAAGCGTATCACACCGGCATTACAACCGGAATCTCTGCGACAGAGTTTTCACCGGAGACTCTGCTGAACAGAGAGCAGGCGGCAACCATGCTTACCAGAGTATTCAAAAAAGTAACTATGCAAAACTGGAGCATTGCCAATGATGCACAGTTTACACTTTCCTATCAAAAACCTGCCGCATTTGACGACGATTCTGAAATTTCCGGGTGGGCAAAAGACAGTGTATACTTTATGGTAGCCAATCAAATTATCAATGGTGTGGGAAATAACAAGTTTGCACCCCAGAACACAACCAGTGAAGAAGCAGCCATCGGATATGCCAACGCAACCAGAGAACAGGCTTTAATTATTGCAACTCGTATGGTTGAAAATTTAAAATAATGAATTTTTTCTCGTCTTTTTTGATAGAATAAAGAGAGATTGAAAATTTCGATTCTAAGAAAACGTCACAAAAACTCCAAATGATTTTCACATTGTTTTCACATTTTGGTGTTACCATAAAAACACAAATAAGACAGAAAGAAGGGTTGTTATGGACTATCAGAATTTCAATTTTCAAAATCAGGATTCCCACGAAAATCGGGAAAACAACCATCAATTATATAGAGTTTCTTATGAGGAACCCCTTGTTACGATGCAACCTTCTAAAAAAAGCAAAAACAGAGGAACGGCACTTCTGCTCGCCTTTGTCATCGGCGTGGGAGCCACTTCTTTGGCATCCTTTTTAGCACTTCCCAAGCTTGTGGAAAAAGAAATTGCAAAATTGCCGGGGTCGGCATATTCCTTAAATATATCACCCAATCCGTCTATGACAGCGGAACAAGGCGGTGCAACACAAGTGGCAAACAAAAAACTGCTGACCGTTGTGGAAATTGCCCGTAAGGTTGGCCCCACCGTTGTGGGAATCAACACCAAAGTTGCGGTTCAGAATTTCTTTGGGATGCACACCCAGGATGGCTCCGGCTCCGGCATTATCATCAGCTCCGACGGTTATGTGGTAACCAACAATCACGTAATTGAAGGAGCCACCGAAATTAAGATTTTATTAAGCGACGGCAAGGAATTTGAAGCAAAGTTGGTTGGTGGCGATGCCAGAACCGATTTGGCTGTGTTAAAAATGGAAGGCGAAAACTTCCCCTACGCCACTTTGGGAAATTCCTCTGAATTGCAAGTGGGTGAATTGGCAGTTGCCATCGGAAACCCCTTGGGAAATGAACTTGCAGGCAGTGTGACCGGTGGTTACATCAGTGCGTTGAACCGTTCCATTACCGTGGATGACAGAAAATTCAATCTGATTCAGACAGATGCTGCCATCAATCCCGGTAACTCCGGCGGTGCTTTGGTGAATAACTATGGAGAAGTAATTGGGATTAACTCCGTTAAAATGTCTGCTTCCGGTGTGGAAGGGATTGGATTTGCCATTCCCATTGATGAAGCGAAACCCATCATTGAAGATTTGAAAAACGGCGGCTATGTCAAAGGCAGACCCGTGATTGGAATTGCAGGCAGAGATGTTACCAAGCAGGATTCTGAATATTACGGTATTCCTGTTGGTGTTTATGTATTGGAATTAACTCCGTATTCTGCTGCTGAAAAAGCCGGTATCAAAACTTCTGACGTTATTATTGAAATTGATGGTGTGAAAATTGAAACCATTGATGAATTAAATCAGGAAAAAGAAAAACATAAAGCCGGTGATACCGTTACCCTGACGGTAATCCGAGGAGAAGACACCTTAAAAATTCCGTTGACACTTCAGGAAGAAAAACCTGCTGCAACAGTGAATTAATGCCCCTCTTAGGAAAGAACTTTTCGCTTTGTAGTTCTTTCTCCTAAATAAATTTCCTAAACAGAAAAGAGCCATCCAATCGGATGGCTCTTTTCTGTTAGATATGATGTTTTGGAATTTACAAACGAACGGGGATGTTTTCCTGTTGCATTGCTTCTTTTACTTGACGGATGGTGAGTTCCTTAAAATGGAACAAAGAAGCCGCCAATACGGCATCGGCGTGACCTTTGGTTACTGCATCACAAAAGTGAGACAATGCGCCTGCACCACCTGAGGCAATCACCGGAATTTTCAAAGCATCGGAAATCCGGCGGGTTAACTCCAGATCATAACCTGCTTTGGTTCCGTCGGCATCCATACTGGTTAAGAGGATTTCTCCTGCTCCCAACTGTTCACAACGAATCGCCCATTCGATGGCATCCATTCCCGTATCGTTTCTGCCACCGTGAGTGAAAATGTTAAAACCGCCATCATTTCTTCGTTTTGCATCAATGGCAACCACCACGCATTGAGAACCGAATTTTTCTGCTGCTTCGGTAATGAGGGTTGGATTGTGGATTGCCGCAGTATTGACCGAAACTTTGTCGGCACCTGCCAACAGAAGTTCTCTGAAATCTTCTGCTTTTCGGATACCACCGCCTACTGTAAAGGGGATGAACACATTTTCGGCCACCTGTCGCACCATATCGACTGTGGTTTTTCGGTTGTCAGAAGATGCGGTGATATCTAAAAACACCAGTTCATCAGCACCTTCTTTGTCATAGGCACGGGCACATTCTACCGGATCGCCGGCATCAATTAAATTCACAAAGTTAACTCCCTTTACCACTCTGCCGTTTGCTACATCAAGGCAAGGGATGACACGTTTTGTCAGCATAGTTGTTACCTCGTTTTATTTGGATAAAAACCGCGCCAAACGTAAGATGGCAACCACGGTTTTTGCGTCTCTGATTTCATTTTGTTCCACTAAGGCGAGAAGTTCATCCAAAGTGTAAAATTCAACATTTAAAAATTCGTCATCGTCTAAATTCTGTTCCCCTTTGGTTAATCCTGTGGCATAGTAAATGTGGATGGCTTCGGTTAAAAAGCCAACGGATGGGTACAATGTACCAAAATAAACATAATCTTTCGCAAAAAAACCGGTTTCTTCCAGAAATTCACGTTTGCCACATTCAAAAGGGTCTTCCCCGTAGTTTAATTTTCCTGCAGGAACTTCCAGAAGAACTCTGCCAAAAGGTGCACGAAATTGACGTACCATGGGAATTTTTCCGTCATCACCCATTCCGATAACACAAACGCCACCGGGATGTTCCACAATTTCTCTGCTTGCCAAAGCACCGTTTTCCAGCTCTACGGTATCTTCCCGCAAGTTGATGACTCTGCCTTTAAAATGCATTTTTGTATCAATGGTTTTTTCAGTTAATTTCATCTAAAAAACTCCTTTTTTCACAAGAACCACCCGTTCCACGCCAAAATAGTCGGATATGATTTCCGGTTTCCCCAAAGCGTTTAATATCTCTGCCACCAGAAGATGCTGATTGATGCCGATTTCCACAGCTAAAATGCCACCATCAGTGAGTGCTTTTTCTGCCAGAACCACCAGTCTGCGATAAAACAGCAGTCCGTCACCACCGTCTGTTAATGCCATTTTCGGTTCATAGTCTATCACATCGCTCATCAGATATTGTAAATCCGATTGGGGAATGTAGGGTGGGTTGGATACAATCACATCATAGGTTTTGGGTAATTCTTCGTTTAATACATCCATAGAAAAGATGTTGACGGTTGTTGCATCCAGATTCTTTGCATTTTCACGGGAAATAGCGATTGCTTCGGGCGATAATTCATATAAATCCACAGCATTTCCGGATTCTAACGCCAAGGTGATGCCAATGCAACCGGAGCCGGAGCATAAGTCTGCAATCCGAATCGGTTGTTCCGGATTTTTGGGTAAGCGTTCCAGAATTGCCGAAACTAAATTTTCGGTTTCGGGACGGGGAATCAAAACGCCTTCCCTCACACAAAAATCACGGGAGAAAAACTCTTTTTTTCCAATGATGTAGGAAAGGGGCTTGTTGTTTGCCCGTTCTTTGATGCGTAACAAATAGGCATCCGAAACCGAAGTGGCATCTTCGGGGAATTTTAGTGGAAGCTTTCCGAAATCCAGTCCAAGAAGGTGTTCTAAAATGGCTCTGGCATCGGTTTTTGGCGATTCGGTTTCACTTAACAGGGAAATCCCCTGTTCATATAATTCTTTGATTGTCATATTAGGTTACCATTTGGTGGATTCGTTTTCGTTGTCGGGAAGAACCGCTTTTAATGCGGCGATTGCAATTTCAATCATAGAATCGTCAGGTTCTTTGGTGGTGAAATGCTGCAGCCACACGCCGGGTTTGGATAACGCTCTGGTGAAAGCGTTGGAGCATTTTCCTGCGTATTTAATCAGTTCATAAGAAATTCCTGCCACTACGGGAAGCAAAGCAATTCGCCAGAGAATTTTGCTCCAGAACGTGGTTGCGGGAACAAAGAAAAACACGACTACCGATACAATCATAACAAGTACCAGAAAGCTGGTACCGCAACGGGGATGAAAACGGGTATGTTTTTTGACATTTTCCACGGTTAATTCGTCACCGTATTCGTAAGCAAAAATGGTTTTATGCTCGGCACCGTGATATTGGAATACCCGATGAATGTCTTTCATTTTGGAAATCAAGAGCATATAAATCACAAATAGGGTAAGACGAATTACCCCCTCAATCAACACAGAAATGCTTTCGTGAATGTTGGTGTGTAACAGATGGGAAACCCATTCTACCGTCACTTTGGGCAAAATCATAAATAACCCCACACCAAGCACCAAAGAAAAGAGCACCGAAATATACATTAAAATGTCAAACAATTTGTCACCAAATTTTTCCATCACCCATTTTTCGGTTTTGCTCATTTCGTAGGATTCATCTTCCAAATCACATTCTTTCGCAGAAAACATCAAGCATTTCACGCCGGTGAACAAAGATTCAAAAAAGGCTAAAAATCCACGCAGAATCGGGATTTTGTTTAATTTGTATTTACGGATGAAGGAGGAGTTTTCCTGCTTGTCTATCACAATGGAGCCGTCTGCCTTTCTGATAGCGGTTGCCATATGAGTAGGCCCCTTCATCATGATTCCTTCGATGACCGCCTGACCACCGATGGAAGTCGGAGTGCATTTTTTTTGTTCCATATATATAAATTCCTTTCGCAGATATTTTTGCTGTCATATTTCGGGCAGCCTATAATTACCTATGATAATTATATCGTAAGATTGTGAAAAAATCAAGAAGTTTTTTAGAATTCACCATCGGTTTTTTGAGTGGTAAAAATGACATCGTAGGAGCTGATCCCCACATCAGCAAATCATCGGCGTGCCGAGTCGTCACTCCCTATGATGTCTTTTAAAGATGTTGTTTCATTTGATTGGCGATGTATCAAGATTGTTTTTATACAACAAAAAGGTATGGAAAACCATACCTTTTTGTAAAACAATTTTCAATTCCAAAGGTGAAGATAAAAAGTGAGCGGTAATCAATCAAAATTTTGTAAGTGTTCTTTCAGAGATTCTATTGTTTCAAGTTTTAGTGGGATGTTTTCGTTTCGGGGACATTCGATATGAACACATTCATTGCAAGGTTGTTTTCTGAAATGTTCAACACAACAACATAAATAGTTACATTCATCACAACAACATTCATTTCCGTTTTCACCGTTGCCCGGACAGTCTTTTCCGTGGTTTCCCGGAATCAATTCGATGCCCGTAATATCAAGAATCATCCTATTTTCCTCCCAATAAAAAAATGCGCAGCAGAAGCTGCGCACGAAAAACGCAGACCCCGTTTTGCTGCGACACAAATCATGACAAAAGAAGATATACCCTCTTTATCGCCATCGTATGGAATCCGCATTTTTGCCAAATTCAAAACGATAACGAAAAAAAGGAGACAATATCCCCTTGGTGGTAAAAAAAGTTTCTCATCTTTTGTTTGATTTATGTCGCAAAGCTATTATAACACAGCTTTTGCAATTTGTAAATATTTTTCTGCAAAAAAACAGTTACCCGATTGGATAACTGTTTTTTATGTATTCTTTTTCAATTCCTAAGGTGAAGATAAAAGGATGGAAAATGGAAAAACTGAACCCATAGGGGTTACCCGAAGGCGTACAAAGGTACGCCGAGTGGTGAAGTTATTTCATTTTACGCCTTTTATCAAGCCTATCATAGAAAAATTAGTCTAAGATGCGAACGCGAATAACTCCGTCGATCGCCTGCAACGCCGCTTCGGTGTCTGCAGGAATATCACCTGCTACATCCAGGATGGTGCAAGCATAATCTTTTTTGGAGCGGTTCTGCATATGGTCGATATTTAAAGATAATTTAGAAAATTCACCGGAAATCTGAGATAACATTGCAGGAATGTTTTTATGTAACACAACCACACGTTTCTGACCCATAGCTCTTGGGAATACCATTTCGGGGAAGTTTACAGAATTTTTAATATTACCGTTTTCCAGATAATCTTTTAACTGGATTGCCGCCATATAAGCACAGTTTTCTTCCGATTCTTCGGTGGATGCCCCCAAATGAGGGAATGCAATTACGCCGGGATAAGAAGCGATGTCGCCATCAGGGAAGTCAGTCACATAGCGACGAACTTTTCCGCTGGAGAGTGCCGCTTTGATATCTTCGTCAGCAACCAAAGCCGCTCTTGCATAGTTTAAGATTACAACGCCCTGTTTCATCTGGCTGATGGTTTCTTTGTTGATGAAGCCTTTGGTATCGGGAGTTAAAGGAACATGGATGGAAATATAGTCACAGTTTTCGTAAATCTGTTTTAATTCAGTTGCGTGAACAACATTTTTGGAGATTCTCCAAGCACCGTCAATGGAGATGAAGGGGTCATAACCGATAACCTTCATTCCTAAATCCAAAGCGGTGTTTGCTACTTTGGCACCGATAGCACCTAAGCCAACAACCCCTAAAGTTTTGCCTGTGATTTCGCAACCTGCAAACATTCCTTTACCTTTTTCTACTGCTTTTGCAACATCTTCGGTTAAGGTTTTTGCCCAGGCATTTCCTCCGATTAAATCACGGGAGGACATCAGTAAACCTGCAATTACCAGTTCTTTTACTGCGTTTGCATTGGCACCGGGAGTGTTGAATACCACAATCCCTTCGTCTGAGCATTTATCCAGAGGAATGTTATTTACCCCCGCACCTGCTCTTGCAATTGCGTGAAGTTCTTTATCAAACTCCATCTCGTGCATTGCCGCACTTCTTACTAAAATCCCTGCTGCGCCGGTTACATCATCGCTGATTTCGTAAGCGCCGTTCAGTTCATTTAAGCCAATTTCGGAAATTTTATTTAAAGTAGCGATTTTCATGATTTTTGCCACCTTTCTATTTGTTTTCTGCTTCAAATTTCTTCATAAAGTCAACCAGTGCCTGCACACCTTCCACGGGCATTGCATTGTAAATACTTGCACGCATACCGCCAACGCTGCGGTGACCTGCCAGGTTTACAAAGCCAGCTTCTTTTGCTTCGGCGATGAATTTTTTGTTTAATTCATCCGAGGGAGAAAGGAAGGGGACGTTCATAATGGAACGGTCTTCTTTTTCTACGGTACCGGTGAAGAAATCGGAAGAATCCAAGTAATCATATAAAATTTTTGCTTTTTCGTAGTTTAATTCCTGAATTTTTTCAACGCCGCCCAGTTCTTTTAACCATTCTAACACCAGTTTGCAGATGTAGATGGCATAAGTGGGAGGAGTGTTATACATAGAACCGGAATCTAAGTGCGTTTTATAGTTAAACATTACGGGGCAGATATCCATTGCGTTACCAATCAATTCTTTTTTGATGATAACTACGGTAAGACCTGCGGGACCGATGTTTTTCTGTGCACCTGCATACAGCATTGCAAATTTGGAAACGTCTAATTTTTCAGACAGAATGCAGGATGAAATATCTGCAATCAAGGGAACGTCACCCACATCGGGCAGTTCGTTGAATTTGGTTCCGTAGATGGTATTGTTTAATGTGATATGTACAAAATCTGCATCGGGACGGAACATAGATTTATCTAATTTGGGAATGTAGGAGAAGGTTTTATCAGCAGAAGATGCCACCTGATAAGCATCACCATAGTGTGCGCCTTCTTCGTAAGCTTTTTTTGCCCACTGACCGGTGATTACATAGTCCCCTTTTCCGTTTTTGGTCATTAAGTTTAACGGAATCATAGCAAACTGAGAAGATGCACCGCCCTGCAGAAATAACACTGCATAGTCATCGGGAATTTCCATCAGTTCACGGAACAGTTCTTCTGCACGGTCAATAATTGCCTGATAATCTTTGGAACGATGGCTCATTTCCATAACAGACATTCCTGCGCCGCCTGCATTCAACATTTCGCTTGCTGCTTTTTCCAATACCGCAACCGGTAACGCAGAAGGCCCTGCGCTAAAGTTATATACTCTTTCCATACTCCATACTCCAATCTGATTTCTCAATTTTTGATGTCAATTCTCCATAGATTGTCTAAAATTTAACAATAGTCAATGGATGATTAGAGTCATTATACTACTTTTTTTCACTATTGTCAAGAAAGTCTTGACGAGTTTCTTTAAATTTATTTACAAAAATCAACAAAACAACCGTTTTATAACAAATTGGAATACTGCTCCTGATGCTGACTGACGAAAAAGGGGATAAAATCTTGAACTTGTAAAATGGTTTGGAATTTGACATACTGAGTGAGACGGAAGCCGACAGAAGTCCCGGACGTGGTAGTCATAACGGTATTCCGACATCTCTTAAACCTTTGAGTTTGAGAATTTTATTCACAGAAAGGAAGCAAACCCATTGATTGATAATCCCAATGAAACCCTGTTGGAACCAATCCAACCTTCACTTGAGACCGATCAGACGGAAACGGAAGGAAAATCACCTCTGATTCTCGGAAAATTCAAAGACTATTCCGAACTGGAAAAGGCATATTGTGAAAGCGAAAAATTTATCTCCAAGACAAGAGAAGAATTAAAAGAGGCACGTGAACTCTTGAAGGATGGCGCTATCCCAAATGAAACCATCGAATTTCAGAACGAACTTGACCAATTCCTCAATGAGCACGCCTTAGCCAATCGGGCATACGACTTTATCTCTTATCTTAGCGAAAATCCGGAGCTGTTGTCTTTGGATAACCGAACAGCCTTCACCCTTGCCAAACGGGCCCTCACAACTCCGCCACCTGCCTACCGTGAGTATGCGAGCAGTCTGTCTCAGATGCCCCCGGCAATGATTGCCGGACAAGGCGGTGAGTTTTATACCACTCCGGGCACAAAACCAAAAACCTTTGAAGAGGCAGGAGATTTATTTCTTCAAATGGTGAAACAATAGAGTAAATCTCTAAATTCGTAATGGAAAGGACTTCTTAAGTATGATTACTACCAACACAGCAGACGTGGCATTAAAAAGCTATTATCTGGACGTTTTAAAAAACCAGTTAAACACAAATACCAACCCTTTTTACAACAAAATTGTTACAACCTCCAAAAACATCATCGGCAATAAGGTGGTAAGACTTGCTCCCTACGCGTTAAACGGCGGTTTCGGTTTCTCTTCCGATTCCGGCAACCTTCCAAAAGCAGGTTCCAACCAGTATACTCATTTTGAGACTACCACCAAAGATATGTATGGAGTCATTGAAATTTCCGATAAGGCAATGAAAGCGTCACGTCTTAACACCAATTCCTTTGTGGATTTACTCACAGAGGAAATGAAAGGCATTTTAGAAGCTGCCAAATTCAACTACTCCAGAGCCTTATTTACCGACGGAAGCGGTGTGATTGCAACCGTAACCGATAGCAGCGGGTATGAGGTGGTGGTAGATTCTGTCAAATACCTGTTGGAAGGGATGATTATTGATATCATCGGCACATCTTCCACCGAAAAAGGAAAACGAATTATGGCAATTAACCGTGCGGAAAATATGCTGGTGCTGGATTCCCCAACCACTGCTTCGGAAGGAGCTAAGATTACCGTTCAGAATTCATACGGCAAGGAACTCACCGGCTTGGGTGCAATTTTTAATTCCGATACTACTCAGCCCTTGTACGGTGTGAACCGAGATGAAAATTACTGGATGTTACCTTATATGAAAAACGACATCGGCGAAATTTCTGATTTGAAAATCCAGACTGCCATTGACTATCTGGAAGAAACCGCAGGTTCCAGCGTGGACTATATTTCTTGTTCCTATGATGTAAGAAGAAGCTATCTTTCTTATCTGGAATTAACCAGAAGAAATATTGATCCCATGACGTTAGAAGGCGGTTTTCAGGCAATTTCCTTCGGCGGAATTCCTGTGGTTGCAGACCGTCACTGTCCTGACGGAACCATGGATTTATTAAATTCCAAATCCTTTGCAATGCACGTTTTATCCGACTGGGATTGGCTGGATGATGACGGCAAAATTTTAAAACAGATTGCCGGCAAACCCGCCTGGACTGCAGTGCTTGCCAAATACGGCGAATTAATGTGTGATCATCCCGGCGGTCAGGCAAGACTTTCCGGCATTAAAACTGCGTAACAAAATGCCATAAAACCAAAGGACAGAATAACCGGCAAACAAAAAGATACGCTCTGATTGTTTTTCAGGCTGTCGGGCGGTTTTTAAAGGCGGTGCAAAAACTGCGGTTTTTGGCACCGCCTTTTTTTCGAAAAGGAAGGTACATATGAACGAAAACTGCACTCAAATTTTCACCAATGTTTATCAGATTCCCGAGCGTCTTCGGGAAATTGATGCCGATTATTTTATTGTAAGAAACCACAAAAAGCACACCTTTGAGGTGCATCACAAAAAGCAAAAAGGAACCACCTATTGTCTCACCATTCCCTTTTCTGAGTTGGATGCAAGAACTTTGGAGCTTGTTTTAAAAACCCAAATTTCAAATCTGGACAAGCTGATTGCGCAAATAGATCAGAACAATCAGATGTTGGAGGAACAAAAGCTGAAAATTCCCGAGCAGGCTCAAATACAAACCAAAGAGGTGCTTTCCTATCTTTCTCACCATGAATCCAAAGATGCGATAGATCAAGACGCCTATTCTACACGCTTTGTTTAATAGATTTAAAAAACCAAGGAGGATACCCTATGACTTTACAGGAAGTAACCGATGTGGCTTCCATCCTCATCGGTAAGCAAGTGGATACCGCCCTTGCAAAAATATATCTTGCCGAAGGACTTCGGCTGATGATTGCCAAATATGACACTGTCTGCCCCGTCAAATGTATCAACATCGTATGCGATGACGAGCAAATCTCCCATCCGATGCCAAAACACAGAGGAATTTATAAAATTTACCGAGACAAACAGCGATACTTTGAGTACGAATGTGACGAAAACGGACTGCGTTTTTCTCATAAAGGCAATTATCTTGTGTATTACTACAGTGTTTTTTCGGGAGAATTATCTCCCGAAGAATCCATCCCCGTTGCGCCGGAATATGATTCGGAGCTTTGCAAATATGTAGCCTTTTCGGTGTTGCGTGTCGATGACCCTTCCAACCGTCTGGCAGACAGCCTCATTGAGGAGTTTTATGAAAATTGTTCTGCCATTCATCAGAGCATGGCAAGACGGCAGCGTCCCAAACCGTCTCCCATTCAGAAACCTCGCTGGAGATAGGAGGAAAGAAAATTGAATTACTATGATTTTTCCGGTGGAATTGTCGACCAAAAATCTCCCTATCTTATGAAAACCAACGAACTGTTGGAGCTTTCCAATCTGAATGTGGAGGGAGGGGGCTTAACCGTAAGAAACGGCACCGAAATGAAATACGGTCCGTTTTCGGGTGAAGTCACCCAGATTCAAAAAGCTTTCACCAAAAAAGGACACGAAATTTTATTTGTAACCTGCAATCAGAATCTGCATATCGTGGTGGGAGGAACTCTGTGTAAACTGAGCATGACCTGCTCTAATTTTAAAGTGCTTCCCATTGCAGATGGCTTTTCTTTTATTTTCAAGGATGGAATCCGCCAGTTAAATTCCGTCTATCGCCGTGTGGATGGCACTATCACCACCAAAGGCACCTGGGAAGGCTATTTGGTACTGGAACGTCTGCCGTCGGACTATTCTTCCGAAGGCGAATTCCCTTCCGATTTATATGACCAAAATATCTGGGATGAAGAAACTGACACGCTCTATTATGTCAAAAACCACACCGATGTTACCAAAGAAAACATCAAAACACTTTTTGGTTCTTCCAACGCAGTAAAAATTGGTGAATTCGGAGAACTGGTCTATCTAAAATACGCACAGGTCAGTGAAGTTCGTATCAATCTGAAAAACATCTATTGTGACTACAACGGATTCGATTTCAATAAAGTTTACGGATTGAACGAGATTTTTTCCAAAGAGTTTGTTCCCAATGAAACAGGGCTCAAGGCAATCCGATGTCCGTATATTGTGTGGCATCCCGCTTCCATGCGCTATTTTGCGGCAGGTCATCCCGATTACCCGACTGCACTGTTCATCAGCGAACCCAACGATTTTAAAACGTTTTCCTCGGAAAATATGCTTTATCCGCATTTGCATCTTGGCAAAATCACCAATCTTTTGGTAGTGGAAAAATCGGTGGTAGTTTCGTATGAATACGGATGGAGCCACTATGTGGGGTCTGACCCTACCGAAGATGGGCAATGGTCCTTGTTAAGCGTTCCCGACGGTGTGCGTTACGGAAAAACCGTTTGTCCCACTCCGGGAAGTGTCAGCTTTTTATCAGGGAGTGGGCTGATGAGCTTTTCCTCCTCGATGTTGACGGTACAAATGCTGTATTCCCCTTCCAGCTCTCTTTACAAGTTTCTGTCCGACGATAAAATCAAATTGCCGACCCCCGAAAAAACCGCCTTTGGTTATTATAAAAACGGCATTTTATATCTGGTGATTGATTCCGTGATGTATCTGTATCATTTTCAATCAGGTGCATTTCTGCGTTATGAAGGAATTGCCTGTGGTTGTATGAGTGAAGACTATAATGGTAACATTCTGATGGGGGCAGGAAAATACATCACTGCGTTTTCGGAGGGAAAATCCACCGATTATGACCCCGTAACCAATACCGACGTCCCGATTTCTTACCGTATGACAGCACCGGTACTGGGTGCCGTCAAGGAAAATGAAATTGCCCGTTGTAACGAAATTGTGGTGAAGTCTTTGGGGATGTCCAGACAAACCGACTGCTTTGTAAGACTTTCGTCCGAAAAAGAATCCAAAGAAGGAAAACTCATTCACACCAATCATTTACTATACGGCAATACAACCTGGAATTACCGATACCATAACAGCGACTTTTCCGAAACGGTATTCCCCTGGAGTGTATCGGGAAATATCTTTTTCTTAGAACTGTTCGGAACAACCAATCCGGAAAACAAAACGCCACTCACCATTTTAAACATCTATCTCAATTTAAAGAAGGAAAGGGATAAGCTATGATTTTGTTATTGTTGTTGATTTTAATACTTGCAGAATTGGTTCGCTGTATGGAATTTCACCGTCTGTTTCGATTGATAGAAGCCACACTGTCAAAGAAACCAACCAAAACACCGCCAAAAGCCAGAACCAGTTTTGTGGTAAAACGAATGGAAGAACGCTTAAAAGAAGCATTATATGAATAAACTGGTATAACAAAAAAGGCTGTTTCACGGATTGAGTGAGACAGCCTTTTTTACTATGGAATATGTATTTTATGTAGGGGTGATTCACGAATCGCCCGTTGTATGGGTAACCGAAACGTAGCAACTATCATCCGTTCCGCAGTATGGTTCAAAATAACTTTTCCGCCGCATCACCGGATTTCGTTTACGATAGCATCGCCCATTTCACTGCAACTAAGGGGATGTTCTCCTCCCAAATCTGCGGTGCGAAGTCCTTGGTTTAAGACAGCATCAACGGCATTTTCTACTGCTTTTGCTTCCTGCTCCAGTGAGAAGGAATCTCTTAGCATCATGGCAACCGATAAAATGGTAGCGATGGGATTGGCTAAGTTTTTACCTGCGATATCGGGAGCTGAGCCGTGAATGGGTTCGTAAAGTCCAAAGGTTCCGTCTCCTCGGGAGGAAGATGGCAAAATGCCGATGGAACCGGTAATCTCTGCCGCTTCATCGGACAGGATATCGCCAAACATATTGTTGGCAAGTACAACATCAAACTGACGGGGATTTTTTACAAGTTGCATTGCCGCATTATCCACCAGCATATCGGTAAGGGTCACATCGGGATATTCTGTTGCCACTTCGTGTACCACTTCTCGCCATAAACGAGAACTTTCCAATACATTGGCTTTGTCAATACTGGTCACTTTTTTGTTTCGTTTTTGTGCCGCAGAAAATGCCACACGGGCAATTCGTCTGATTTCTTCCACGCTGTAGGACTCGGTGTCGTAGGCTTCGTCCCCACGTCTGCCCCGTTCTCCGAAATAGATGCCACCTGTCAGTTCACGCACCACATAAATGTTGATGCCGTCTTTTACCAACGCATCTTTTAAGGGAGATGCTTCTTTTAAAGCAGGAAACAACACCGCCGGACGAATGTTTGCATATAATTTTAACGCTTTACGAATGCCGAGCAACCCTGCTTCGGGGCGTTTGTCACCGGGAAGAGTATCCCATTTAGGACCGCCTACCGCACCCAACAGCACTGCATCCGATTTTTTGCAAATGGTAATGGTTTCCTCGGGAAGGGGTGTTCCCATGGTATCATAGGCGATCCCCCCCATCAAAACATCGGTAAATTGAAAGGTGTGTCCGTAGAGTTCACCGATTTTTACAAGCACCTTTTGTGCCTCGGTCACCACTTCGGGACCGATGCCGTCTCCTTTGATGACTGCAATCTGATAATTCATCTGAACTTCTCCTTATAACAGACTGGCAAGCAGTCCGCCTTTTTCAATAATAGCCTGGATTTCTTTTGGGAAGGGTGGAATAGAGAAAGAGAGGTTTTTATTTTCGATGGTTAAAATCCCTTTCTCTAAATCACAACTTATGGTATCCCCTGCTTCGATATTGTCAACCGCATCCGCACATTCCACGATGGGAAGCCCGATGTTGATGGCATTGCGATAGAAAATTCTTGCAAAACTTTTGGCAACCACCAAAGAAATTCCACTGGCTTTGATGGCGATGGGTGCGTGTTCTCTGGACGAACCGCAACCGAAATTTTTTTCGGCAACCATCACATCTCCCTGATTTACTTTTGTAACAAATGCGGGGTCAATATCTTCCATACAATGCTTTTTTAACTCCATAGGGTCGGAAGTGTTTAAATATCTTGCAGGGATGATAACGTCGGTATCCACATTGTCGCCATATTTATGTACAGTTCCAAAAATCATAATAACACTCCTTATTTCAGATTATTTCGGACTATTTCGGACAGCTCAAACAGCCGTCGATTGCACTTTGCGCCGCCACATAGGGACTTGCTAAGTACACTTCTGAGGTGGTGTGTCCCATTCTGCCCACAAAATTACGGTTGGTAGTGGCAACGGCACGTTCATTTGCCGCCAAAATCCCCATATGACCGCCCAGACAAGGGCCACAGGTTGGAGTGGATACAACTGCTCCTGCTTCGATGAAGGTTTTGACGTAGCCCAATTCCACTGCTTGTAAATATATCTTTTGGGTGGCAGGAATGATAATGCATCGAACATCGGGATGCACCTTTTTACCTTTTAAGATTTCATATGCCTGTGCCATATCGGACAACCGTCCGTTGGTGCAGGAACCAATCACTACCTGATCAATTTTCACTTCGCCGAATTCCTTTGGAGTACGGGTGTTTTCGGGAAGATGCGGAAAGGCTACGGTAGGTTCTAAGTCGGATAAGTTAATTACGATTTCTCTCACATATTCTGCATCTTCATCGGGTGCATATGCAGTGTAGGAATCTACTTTATCTCGTAAATATGCTTCGGTGATTTCATCAAAAATGAAAATACCGTTTTTGGCACCTGCTTCAATCGCCATATTACAAATGCAAAGACGGTCATCCATTGAAATTTCTTTCACGCCGTCTCCCATAAATTCCAGCGACTGATACAACGCACCGTCTACCCCGATGGTGCCAATCAGATGTAAAATCACGTCTTTGCCTGTAACATAGCGCGGGAGCTTTCCTATGAGAGTCACTTTAATTGCTTCGGGAACTTTAAACCAGGCTTCCCCTTTTGCCATTCCTGCCGCCATATCGGTGGAACCCACTCCGGTGGAGAAGGCATTTAAGGCACCGTAGGTGCAGGTGTGAGAATCAGCACCGATTACCACATCACCTGCCTTTACCAAACCTTTTTCGGGAAGCAATGCGTGTTCAATCCCCATCTGCCCCACGTCGTAAAAATGGGTAATGTTATGTTTTTTTGCAAAATTACGGCTGACAACTGCCTGTTCTGCCGCTTTGATATCTTTATTGGGACAAAAATGGTCCATAACCAATGCAATTTTATCACGGTCAAACACAGAGGTTAAACCTGCTTTTTCAAATTCACGAATGGCAACGGGAGCGGTGATGTCATTTGCCAACACCATATCCAGTTTTGCCATAATCAGTTGACCTGCCGCAACAGAGGAAAGTCCGCTGTGATGCGCCAGAATTTTTTGGGTCATCGTCATACCCATAGATAAGACCTCGCTTTCTTATACCATCAACTTGTTCACGCCGTTTAAGTAGGCTTTGATACTTGCTTCCACAATGTCGGTACTGATGGCACGGCCTGTGGCTTTTTTGCCGTCTAAATTCAGTTTAACCACTGCTTCTCCCAAAGCGTCTTCCCCTTCGGTTACGGCGTGAATCACATAGTCATCCAGAATGAAATTCTGTTCGGTAATCATATTGACGGTTTTAAATGCCGCATCAATAGGACCGTCACCGGTTGCAACTTTTTCGATAAATTCGTCTCCGCATTTGACTTTAATCATAGCGGTGGAAGTAATGGTATTCCCCGAATTGATAACAAAACGTTCCAGACTGTAGGTTTCGTTGGTTTGCACCTTTTTGTTGGCAAGTAACGCTTCAATGTCACGGTCGGTGATGGATTTTTTCTTATCTGCCAAAACTTTAAAATGCTCAAATGTGCGGTCCAATTCTTCCTTGGTTAATTGATAGCCTAAAATTTTCAGACGTTCTTCAAAAGCGTGACGTCCCGAATGTTTGCCAAGCACCATCTGTTCGGAGGGTTTTCCGATGGATTCGGGCGTCATAATTTCGTAAGTAGCACGATTCTGCAACATTCCGTGCTGATGGATTCCCGATTCGTGTGCAAAGGCATTGGCCCCGATAATTGCTTTGTTGGGAGGAATGCTGACCCCGGTGATGGTGGAAATCAGCTTGGAGCTGCGGTAAATCTGACGGGTGTTGATGTTAGTGGTTGCATCATAGTAGTCCTGACGGGTTTTAATTGCCATTGCCACTTCTTCCAACGAAGTGTTGCCTGCCCGTTCTCCAATACCGTTGATGGTACATTCCACCTGGGTAGCCCCTGCTTTGACAGCGGCCAGAGAGTTGGCAACTGCCATCCCCAAATCGTTGTGACAATGAACCGAAATATCGGCTTTGTCGATATTGGGAACGTGTTCTTTTAAGTAAGTAATATAAGATGCAAATTCCTCCGGAGTGGAATAGCCTACTGTGTCGGGAATATTGACTGTGGTAGCACCTGCATTAATGGCAGTTTCCATCACTCTTGCTAAAAATTCTTTATCGCTTCGGGAGGCATCTTCTGCGGAAAATTCAACATCAGAGCAGTATTTTTTCGCATAAGAAACCATTTCTTTCACTCTGGCAATCACTTCTTCTTCACTCATTTTCAGTTTATACTGCATATGAATGGGAGAAGTTGCCAAAAAGGTATGGATTCTGGGATTGACTGCCCCTTTGACTGCTTCGTATGCTGCATCAATGTCCTTATAGGTTGCACGTGCCAGACTGGCAACGGTAGCGGTTTTCACAGCTTCGGAAATTGCTTTTACCGATTCAAAATCCATCGGGGACGCAATGGCGAACCCTGCCTCAATAATATCTACATTTAACAGTTCTAACTGTTTTGCCACCTCAATTTTCTCGGTTAAGTTCATACTGCAACCGGGAGATTGTTCTCCGTCGCGCAGGGTGGTATCAAAAATTTTGATAGTCTTTGCCATCGTTCACACTCCTTTGATTTTTTTATTTTTGATAAAAAGAAAAGGTCTGTGGTTCGGCAACCACAGACCTCTTTGTTAACACATCCTGATATGAAAAAGAGTTTATTGTTTGGTTGCACAAAAAAGAGCACTATTACCTAATAACAAGGAAATAATGCATAACAATAAAGATAAGTTGAACCAAACTTGCATCATAATCGATGAACTCCGTTTCCTAACAGATTTTGTACCATAATAGCACAGGAATCTGCATTTGTCAAGGGATTTTTAAAAAAAAGGTAACCTCAGAAGTTGTAAGGCGTACAAAAGTACGCCGAGAGGCTCAACGGCTTCACAGCAAAAAACATTCGAATCAGAATTCTATGTTTTTTTGCGTTCTATGTTCTTTTATCAAGCCGTAAAAAAATATAAAAACCCGCCGAACCGTTGCCCAAAGATAATATTAGAAACCTGCATGTGCAGGTGGGTGCTTACCCTCAGTCGCACGTTCCCCATACAGCCATAAAGGCGGTGGGCCTACAATTGACGAGAGGAGATGGGCTCCCTTATAAAAAGTGTTGGTTCTAATAAATACCCGGCTGACGTGAACGGCAGGCTGGTTTCTTAACGCACTATTATTGTATCACCTGCTGATGATTTTTACAAGTGGTTTTTTGAATTTTTTTGATTTTATGAAAAATTTTTTAGCTACTGAACAGAATATGCACCTTTTACCATTAAGGTTACAGTATTTGCCGCCCAGAAACCTCTTCCGTCACTTCTGGGAGCAATCAACAAATGGTTGATGGGAGCCACAGTGTCCTGTGCCAAATCCTTACCGTCGGTAGTATCGCAAATGCCGCCGTTTTTGGAAGCCACAATATAAGCAGAACCGCTTCTTAAAATAAATTCACAGCCTTCTCCTGCAACAAAAAACTTTCCACCGGGAACCGTTACCACAGTGAAGCTGTTTGACTCACGAATTTTATTTTCCACTTTCGGCATAAAAACGTCATTTAAATAGCTTAAAGCAATCAGCGGATCATCCCCCGATGCCCACGCACTTACGGTTACAACGGTCAATGCAACCAGTAACAAAGCTAACAGTTTGTGAAATGGTTTCATAAAAAATTCATCCTTTCGTTTGATTTATAAAATGGTGCCGCCACCCACCACGGTATCTCCGTCATACAGCACAACGGCCTGACCTTTGGTGATGGCTTTTTGAGGTTCAGAAAATGTAACTTGTATGGTGTGTTGATCCAGCTGTTTTACAGTGGCAGGTTGCTCTTTCTGATTGTATCGGATTTTAGCAGACACCTGCAGTTCCCCTTCAATGGATTCCACCGAAATCAAATTGATGTCGGTAGCACAAAAAGTGGTTTGATACAATTCTTCCACGGTGCCTAACGTCACCGTATTTGTGGCTAAATCCTTATGAATGACATACATCGGACAAGGGAAAGAAAGCCCAAGTCCCTTTCGTTGTCCGATTGTGTAGTGAATAATCCCTTTGTGTTTTCCCAAAACCTTACCGCTTTTGTCCACAAAATCACCTTCCGGGAAAGAAACTCCCCGATATCGGCGGATGAAGGCGGCATAATCACCGTCCGGCACAAAGCAAATATCCTGACTTTCCTTTTTCTTGGCATTATGGAATCCGTGTTCCTCGGCAATCTGACGCACCTCGGATTTTTCCAGATTCCCCAAAGGAAACAAAGTATGAGAGAGTTGCTCTTGCGTCAGAGTGTAGAGAAAATAGGTCTGGTCTTTGGAAATATCGGTTGCTTTTTTTAAAAGATATCTCCCGGTTGCTTCATCCTGTTCCACATTGGCGTAATGACCAGTTGCAATCATATCCATTCCGATAGATTTTGCATAAGAGAGCATCGCATCAAATTTGATATAGCGATTGCATAAAATGCAGGGATTCGGAGTTTCTGCCTTTTCATAACTTTCAGAAAATCGGGTCATCACCTGTTTTTTAAAAACATCTTTCATATCGCAGGAATAAAAATCAACGCCTAACGCATCGGCAACTTTTTTGGCATCCTCCACATGGTCTGAGGTTCCACAAACCTTTTCATCCCGTTCTGCGTGAAGTGTTAAGGTAACTCCCGAAACCTGATATCCGGCTTCCTTCAGCAACACGGCGCACACCGAGGAATCCACTCCACCGCTCATTCCTACGGCAACTTTTTTCTGATTCATAACTTGATTCCTTTCGCCAAAGCACTATTTTAACAGCTTTTGCAATTCTTCCATAAAGGTGTTGATGTCACGGAACTGACGATACACCGAAGCAAAGCGCACATAGGCAACCTCGTCCACTTCTTTTAACTTATCCATCACAAGCTCTCCGATTTTTTCGCTTTCCACTTCCTGCATCAGCTCATTATTGAGCGTGGTTTCCACCTCGGAGACCAGATTTTCCATAGTATCAATGGAAACCGGTCGTTTTTCGCAGGCGTGCATAATGCCTCGAAGCAGTTTCTGGCGGTCAAATTGTTCCCGATCGCCGTTCTTTTTAATTACCACCAAGGGTGCCAATTCCACTCTTTCGTACGTGGAAAAGCGTTTTTCACACGCCAAACACTCCCGACGGCGTTTGATGGAACCTGTTTCCTCCAAACGTCTGGAGTCAATTACTTTGCTTTCTAAAAATCCGCAGTACGGACATTTCATATCCGGCACCTCCCGATAGTTCACTTCTGTTAATTCGTTAACCACATTATACTATACCCTTTCCCAAAAAATCAAGAAAAATATCTTTTTTTTATAAAAATGTAAAAATCTTATAAAAATTCAAAAAAACTATAGCATTTTGAAAAAAAGTATGATATAATGGTGTGACTTGTATGCAGTAAAACATTTTTTGTAAGATAGAGAAAGGATTTGAAACTATGATTACCAACGAAAAAGCATTAGAACTGTTAAAAGAAGCAGGCGTGTTACTGGAAGGTCATTTTTTACTGACCTCCGGACGTCATTCCAACCGATACTTACAGTGTGCGAAAATTTTTAAAGATGCAAAACTGTCCGAACTGTTATGTAAAGAACTGGCAGACCGTTTGGGCGACAACAAACCTGACATCGTTTGCGGTCCTGCAATCGGTGCAATCTTAATGTCTTACGAAGTGTCCCGTCATTTGAATGTTCCCAACATTTTTGCTGAAAGAGAAAACGGAGAAATGACCTTCCGCAGAAGCTTTGGCGTAGAAAAAGGACAGAAAGTTCTGGTTGTGGAAGATGTTGTTACCACCGGTGGTTCCGTAAAAGAAGTAATCAAACTGATTCAGGAAGCAGGCGGCATTGTTTGCGGTGTTGGTTCCATTGTGGACAGAACCGGCGGACAGATTGATTTCGGCGTTCCCTACTATTCTGTTCTGTCTATGGCAGTGGAATCTTTTGAACCCGAAAACTGCCCCATTTGTAAGGAAGGAAAACTGCCTTTGGTAAAACCCGGCAGCCGTAACTTAAAAGTTTAATTTTTTAATTTTTCAGGAGAATCCAGATGAATATTTATAAATACAGTGAACTTAGTGCAGAGAAAAAAGAGTTCATTTTAAAACGTGCCGAAATTGACATCACAGCGTATATGGACGTGGCAAGAGAAGTTTCTCAGGATGTCAAAGAAAACGGTGACAAAGCGGTATTAAAATATACCGAAAAGTTTGACAAAATTTCTTTAACTTCCGAAACCATGAAAGTAACTCCCCAAGAAATTGAGGAAGCATATAACCGTATTGATGAAACCTCAAAAGAAGCTATCACCTATGCCTATCACAACATCCGCACCTTCCACGAAAAACAAAAACCGGAAGAAATGTGGATGACCGAAGTGGATAAGGGAATCTTAGCAGGCGAAAAAACCACTCCCATTGAAAGTGTTTGTTTGTATGTTCCCGGCGGAAAAGGAAGCTTCCCTTCCGTATTGTTGATGCTTGGCGTTCCTGCGGTAGTGGCAGGCGTTGAAAAAATCGTGGTGGTAACTCCTCCCAACAAGGAAGGAAAAGTGGATGACGCTATTTTAACTGCGGCAAAATTACTTGGAATCACCGAAATCTTTAAAGTGGGCGGTATTCAGGCGATTGCGGCAGTTGCGTTCGGAACCGAAACCATCCCGAAAACCAGAAAAGTAATCGGACCCGGCAATGCGTTTGCAACTGCGGCAAAACGTGTGCTGGCAAACTACATTGACACCGGTCTTCCGGCAGGTCCCAGTGAATCCATCATTTTGTGTGATGATTCCACCGACCCCAAAAAAGCAGCGTTAGACTGGCTGATTGAAGCGGAACATGGTCCCGATTCTGCGGCACTGTTAGTCTGCCACAATGAAGCATTTGTGCATGAAGTTTGCGCTTTGGCAACCGAATATATCAAAGAACTGCCCGAACTGCGTCAGAACTTTATCAACACCAACTTATCTACCTATGGCGGTGCGATTATTACCGATAATTTCCAGCAGTCGGTTGATTTTGTCAACGAGTATGCACCCGAACATATGGAAGTGCTTTGCGAAAAGCCCTTCGACGTGCTTCCCCAAATTAAAAATGCAGGCGAAATTCTGTTAGGCGAATGGACTCCCGTTACCTTATGTAACTTCTTAATGGGTCCCAACGCCATCTTACCCACCGGCGGTTTTGCAAAAACCTATTCTTCCGTTGGAGTACATGACTTTATGAAACGTTCTTCGTTTGGCTATGTTTCCAAAGAAGGATTCCTTTCCGTCAAAGACAAAGCCGGCAACTTTGCGGAATTGGAAGGATTTGCGGCTCACGCTATGGCAGTAAGAAAGAGACCTCTTTAACTAAACTTGAAAAATGGCGCCAAAATCATGAACCTCGCCCTCGACGTACACTCGGTACGTCGTCGGGAAAAAGGCTTCGCCTACTCGGTTTCTGATTTCTGCGTTTTATATGTAGGATAAAATAACATAACATATCAACTAAAAAAGGAACTTCACTTTGTGTTGTTCCTTTTTTTCATAAAATGGATTGATTCCGTGGTTAAGCCATGCTATACTATAACAAAGTAAACGATGCGTGGATTGTTTTTTTGCAATTAGCTTGCTATAATAAGCTCCGAGAGGTGATTGTTGTTATGGATTTACAAAAGACCGGTAATCTGATTAAAAAACTTCGTCTGGAACAGAAACTGACGCAACAAGAGGTAGCAAAACAGCTTGGAATCTGTGCAAAAACCGTATCCAAATGGGAAACGGGACGAGGATTTCCCGATGTCAGTTTACTATCTTCCCTATCCCTTATTTTCGGAGTGGATGTGAAAAAACTGTTGGCAGGAGAACTGCCACAAGCAAAAACGGAGGCAAAAAACGTGAAAAAAACCAAGTTTTATGTATGCGAGCAATGCGGAAATCTCATCACCGATATGGGCAATGCCGAGATTTTATGTTGCGGACGAAAGCTTTCTCCCTTAGTGGCAAAAACACCGGATTCTGCCCACGAATTGCAGTTTTCTATGGTGGAGGATGAACATTATATCACCTTTCCCCATCCGATGACAAAAGAACACTATATTTCCTTTCTTTCCTATGTCCGCTTTGATCGGGTACTTACCGTAAAACTCTATCCCGAACAGGCAGGTGAGCTTCGGTTTCCCGTGATGCGCGGCGGTTCCTATTATTATTATTGCAGCGAACACGGCTTGTTTCAGATAAAAAAATAACTGACAGGGAGAAATAAAATGTTACACAAATTATTCAAAAGTATTCTCGAGCAGGACACAGCCCCTGTTGTTGTTTGTGATACGGCTGATATCATCGTTTATATGAATCCTGCTGCCATCAGAAGCTACCATAACGATTTAACGGGACAAAGTATCAAAGACTGTCATCCAAAAGATGCCAATCAAAAAATTGATCTGGTACTTTCGTGGTTTTATGAAAATAAAGAAAACAACATCGTCTATTTATATCACAACGAAAAACACAACAAAGATGTGTACATGGTGGCGCTTCGTGATGAGGATGGAATACTGATCGGCTACTATGAAAAACACGAGTGCCGAAATCGGGAAAGAAAATCTCCCTATGAATTTTAAGGTGATGTTATGAAAAAGTTATTCTATATTGCAGGTATTTTTATCTGTATCATTCTTACCGCTTGCGGAAATACTGTTACCACACAACCAAAATCCAAAGGAGAAACAATTATGTATGAACAAATTACACAAAAAGATGCCAAAACCATAATGGATACCCAATCAGATTATGTGATTTTAGATGTGCGGGAACAAGAAGAATTTGACGAGGGGCATATCCCGGATGCCATCTTAATCCCCTATACCGAAATTGAGGGAACTGCCGAAGAAATTCTTCCCGAAAAAGACAAGCTGATTTTAGTGTATTGCCGCTCGGGCAGACGAAGTAAAATCGCATCCGAAAGTCTTGCAAAACTTGGCTACACCAATGTAAAAGAATTTGGCGGAATTCTTGATTGGGAATACGAAATCACTAAATAGAATCGCCTCAACAAAAAAGACTTGCAGCAAAATATTTTTGCTGCAATTCTTTTTTGTTATTATTTTAATAAATCACGAATTGCTTTATCATATTTTTCACGATTTTCCAATGCTTCCCCTTCGGTTTTACCCTTTGTCATAATATAAGACTTAATTTTGGGTTCAGTACCGGAGGGACGGAAGGAAAGAAGGGTACCGTCTTCTAACTGATAGCTTAACACATTAGAGGGCGGGAAGGATAAAACACTGACTTCACCGGTGGCAAGGTTTTTGGTTTCACCAATGCTGTAGTCATTAGCAAGAACAGTTTTTACTCCTGCAAAGTCGGTGGGAATATTGGCACGAAGATTTGCCATCATACCCTTGATTTTTTCAATACCTGCCATACCTTCATGGGTGATGGAAACCAAACCTTCTTTATAGTAGCCGTATCTTTCGTATAACTCTGTTTGAACATCTTTTAAGGTTTTGCCCATTTTACGATAGAAAGCTGCCGCTTCACAAAGTAACAGACAGGCATTCACTGCATCTTTATCTCTTGCATGAGTGCCGGATAAGAAGCCGTAGCTTTCTTCAAAACCAAACAGATAGGTGTTTTTGCCGGTTTCTTCAAAAATTTTAATCTGTTCACCAATGAATTTAAAGCCGGTATACACATTGATAACATCAATGGGATAATCTTTTTGGAATTCGTAAATCATATTGGTGGTTACGATGGTTTTAATCACAGCACCGTTTTCGGGCAACGCATTTTTTGCTTTCAAGCCTTCTAAAATATAATTGACAATCAGAACACCAATCTGGTTTCCGTTTAAAATTTCGTATTCACCGGGTGCGGTTTTTAACAACAGTCCCACACGGTCAGAATCCGGGTCGGTTCCGATGATGATATCAGCATCTTCCCGGTTGGCATATTCTCTTGCCAATGTAAATCCTTCGGATTCTTCCGGATTGGGAGATTTCACAGTGGGGAATGCTCCGTCAGGCAATTCCTGCTCTTTTACTACGGTCAGATTCTTAAGCCCCATACGACCCAGCACTTCTCTCACCGGAATATTGCCGGAGCCGTGGAAGGGGGTATATACCACTTTTAAATCGGTGCCGTTTAAGGCATCGGGATTGACTGATAAATTCATAACAGCCTGATAGTAAGCTTCATCCACAGAGGAAGGCATCCATTCGATAATGCCGCTTGCCAATCCTTCTTCAAAGGAAACACTCTTTACATCGGCAAAAATATCTACCTGCTGCATTTCCTGATATACCACATCAGCTTCTTCGGGAGGAAGCTGTCCGCCGTCAGACCAATAGGCTTTATATCCATTGTATTTTGCAGGGTTATGTGATGCAGTAATCACAATTCCGGCAGTGGTTTTCATTTCACGAATTGCAAATGACAACATCGGAGTGGGACGAAGCGACGGGAAAATATATACCTTCACGCCGTTTGCCGCCAACACACTTGCTGCTTCTTTGGCAAACACATCGGAAAAATGACGGGAATCATACGCAATGGCAACACCGCTTTCCATCGCTGCCTGTCCGTTTTTCACAATCAGATTGGCTAAGCCCTGAGTTGCCTGACGAACGGTGTATACGTTCATACCGTTGGTTCCTGCGCGGATAATTCCGCGAAGACCGCCGGTTCCAAATTCCAGTTTGGTGGAAAAGCGTTCCAGAATTTCTGTTTCATTGTCAGAAATTGCCAGAAGTTCTTCTTTTAAGGAACTTTCCAATTCGGAATAATTCAACCATTTTTGATAAGTTTCGTGTGCATTCATTTGTTAATAAACTCCTTTTATGTATTCCCTTATTTCCCTGCTGCGCTGATGAGTGCCTGCACTTCGTTTGGGTTTAATTTCCGAATCCGTCCCGGTTTTAACGAACCTAACTCCAACGGGCCGATTTGCACTCTTTTTAATTCAATCACATGGTGCCCCACCGCTTCAAACATCTTTCTGACCTGACGGTTTCTGCCTTCACGGATGGTAATTTCCACCACGCACTTGTCTTTGAAAATTTCAGACAAAAAGACTTTTGCCGGTGCGGTTTTCTTTTGATCGACAATAACCCCTCGTTTTAATTTTTCAATATTTTCTTCTTTGACGGTGCCGTTTACCACCGCAATATATTTTTTCTCAATTTCATTTTTCGGATGAGTAATGATATTCACAAATTCGCCGTCATTGCTTAAAATCAGCAATCCTTCGGTGTGATAATCCAATCTTCCGGCAGGATAAATTCGTTCTTTCACATCTTCACCGATTAAATCCATCACACAAGGACGGTCAAACTGATCTTTCACCGTGGTCACATAACCGGTGGGTTTATACATCATATAATATACTTTTTTATCAAAACCGCAAATTTGTTGACCATCCACTTCAACACAGTCGGTTTCCTGCACCTGATATCCAAATTCGGTCAGAATTTCTCCATTCACCTTCACCAGACCTTTGGTAATCAGTTCTTCTGCTTTTCGACGGGAACAAATCCCTGCCTGGGCAATATATTTTTGTATTCTCAAGGCTTTATGACTCCTTTTTCAGATAACTTTGGTATAAGCTGATGTGGTCGTTCCAGTCATCTCCATCATTTAAGGTCACGCAAATCAAATTTCGTTCTCCATCCGACGCAGAAGATACCAGTGTACGTCCCGCTTTTTTTGTATAGCCGGTTTTTACGCCACTGGTTTTATCATACATCCAAAGCAGCTTATTATGATTTTTTAAATATCGGGTGTAGCCATCTTCCGATACAATATTTTTCTGTTTGGTGGCAACAATTTCGCAAAACAACGGATCTTGCATTGCATAGGCTGTGATTTTTGCCATATCCAATGCTGTCACCCGATGATTTTCTCCGTCCAATCCCGACGGATTTTCAAAATGAGAATCTGAAGCTTGGGCAAGTCGAATGGTCTCATTCATTTCTTCCACAAATTCTTCATAGCCAAAATGATGGGCGATGGCATTTGCTGCATCGTTGCCCGAATGCAGCATCATCCCGTACAATAAATCCAGAAGCTTAATTTTTTCTCCTGCCTTTAAGTAAATACTGGAGCCTTCGGTATTGGCTGCGGCAGCATCCACCGTTACCACATCTTCAGGTTTTCCCAACCGAAGGGCAGTAATTGCCGTCACAATTTTGGTAATGGAAGCAGGAAGCATCCGAATTTCTTCGTTATATCCGTAAATCATTTGCTTGGCATCCACATCATACAAACAAATTGCTTTTGCCGAATAGGAAAAGCTATGAATATTGCCAAACAACAAAATCAAAACACTGATTACCGCCATCAAGCGAAATTTCATAGATGATGCCTCCCAAACTGTCGGACTAAAAATCCCAAACGTTTTTTCTACACTCTATGAAATTTTGTTGCGGCTTATGCATCCGCCATATTATTCAATGATGATTTCTTCTTCGGAAATTACGGTTTTAGAACCTTTTTTGTCAAATCTTTTGAGTACCTTTTCCAAAAGGTCGGGTGCCAAATCAATGATTTTATCCACAGTGTTGGTCTGATCTACCGGCAACATTCTTACAGAACCGTTATTCACCACCAAAAATGCAACCGGAGAAATGCTGACACCGCCCCCGGCGCCTCCGCCAAAGGACTGTTTTTCCACTTCGATGTTTCCGTTCCCAAAGTTGGAACCACCTGCTCCGAAGCCGAATGCCACACGGGAAATGGGAATCAAGGTAACACCGTCTCCTGCCTGAATCGGTTCCCCGATAATGGTGTTCACATCTACCATACTTTTGATATTTTTTAATGCAGAGTCCATAAGACCTTCAATTGGATGTGCCATAACACAAACCTCCTTCTACTTTCTTCTGTTTTTTAAGAAAATAAGTGCCGCTACGAGTAAATATATGGGTTTTGTTTTTACAATCATTGCAAATTGCAACTCAAAAATCAGCTTGTCATATTCCATTTGCACATTGCGGTAGGGTGCCTTATCAAATCGGAAATAGTGCTGTAAAAAACCGGTTACCATCCCGGCAAAGGCTTCTACCATACCATAGCTCATTCCTGTAAGGGCTGCATTACCCAGTCCGAACTTTCCAACCACACCGGTTTCGTGGATGTGAATTTTCCGGCAAAGATAGCTAAGTGTTTCTTCCAACGCCTTACGGATTCTGGTAAAGGTATTTCGCATTTCCAAAAATTTCTGCAATACCGAATCCGGATTTTCTTCGCGTGTTTTATCCTCTTTGTCCTGTTTTTTTTGCAAAGGAATACGAATGGTAATTTTTAAAACCCGAATTTTAACGGTTAAATTTTTTTCACTCACAGATAGTATAACCAAAAACGGTGAAAATAACAGTACCAATATCAAAACAATCAAAAGTAAAAGAATGATTCCGAAAACTATCATACACTAACCTCCTTTTGTTCAGTTGTTTCCTCTAAATCGGTAAAAGTAAGATTATCCGGCTCACGAATGTTGTCAAACAGCGTAAGTTCCAGTTTGGGAAGCTCGTCCAGACTTTCCAGACCGAACACCCGCAAAAATTCAGAAGTGGTTCCATAAAGCATCGGGCGCCCCGGTGCATCCATTCTGCCACGCTGCTCAATCAGTTCTCTCTCAAGCAGTCGCACAACAGAATTGTAACTGTCCACACCACGAACCGAATCTACCATCGCTTTGGTAACCGGCTGATTGTAAGCAATAATGGACAAGGTTTCCAAAGCGGACTGACTGAGTCCTTTTTGTGATCTGGTTTCCAACACTTTGGCAATGTAAGGATGATGCTCACTTTTGGAAACCATCTGCAACGAATCATTTAAGCGAATCACCTTCATCCCACGGGATCTTTTGTTAAAATCCTTGAGAAAGGCATCGGCACAAGTAAGAAACTCGTCCAGCGGCATCTCCAGAACTTCTGCCAGTTTCCCGTATTCCACGGGACTTCCCAACGCAAACAACACGCTTTCTATAATCCCAAACAAAACTTTTTGTTCCATAGTTTGTTTCCTTATCGGTTTAAAATAAATTCTTCATTATGGCAAGTAATGTGCAATTTTTCTTCTTTCATTAAATCCAAAAGCGCCATAAAGGTTGCCGCCACCTGCGCACGGGTGGAACAAATCGCCAAAAAGGCATCCACCAACAAAATTCCCGGATTTGCTTTCACAATCAGGAGCAGCTTGTCTGCCATCAAACTAACCGGAACCACCTCACGTTCTATAATGCCGGAGAACACGCCTTTATCGGGTGGCAGTTTGGTTTCGATTCGCATGACCAGTTCTTCTAAGGCGTTTACCAAACTTTCTTTGGGTAAATCCAGCTTGGTATAGCGAATGAGTCCTTTGATTTTTTCTCCGGTTTTGGTATGGGTATAAGCTCCCAGGGGTTCCCGTTCCCGAAGATAGCCCGAAAGCTCCTTATAAGCTTGATAATCCAAAAGTTTTTGCATCAGTTCCCGACGGGGATCCTCTTCCTCTGCTTCCTCCTCTTTTGGCGGAGCGGGAAGCAACATTTTGGATTTGATATATAAAAGCTCTGATGCCATCACAATAAATTCCGATGCAATTTCCATATTGAGACTTTCCATTGCCTTCAAGTAGGAAATATATTGCTCGGTCAGCGTAAAAATCGGAATATCATAAATATCAATTTTATGGGTTTTGATCAAATGCAGCAGAAGGTCCATCGGTCCTTCAAACTGCTCTAATTTTAATTCTATCATTCTATAATCCCATCACCTTGGAAACGACCCCAAAGAAGGCATTCACAATATTGGTTGTTCCCCGGTTTAAAAGAAGATCAAAGGTGCCGTTATACACCAAAAGCAAAAAGATAATCATAATGTAGCGTTCGTATTGCATCACCCGAAAATAATAGCGACTGGGCAAAAACGCAAACAACACACGAGAACCGTCCAAAGGCGGTACGGGGAGCAAGTTAAACACCGCAAGGCGGATGTTATAAATTACCAGAAGCTGAAAAAATAAATTCAGATACTCGCCCACATAGGGAACCTTTGCTTTTAAGCAAAGCACCCATAAAAACATTCCAAAAAAGGCAATCAACAGATTGGTAACAGGCCCCATCAGAGCGGTAATTGCCATCCCCTTTTTAGGGTCACGAAAATTTGCAGGATTCACGGGAACCGGTTGTAAGAGAAGCACAAAACCAACCCAAACCATCACTTCAGTCAAAAAGCTCAGCATCGGAACCAGTTTTCCCAAAAGAATTCCGCCAAAAATCCAACCGGCATATGTCATATTGATATGGCGAAACGGGTTCAGAGTCAAACGTCTCTGATATTTTGCGGTGTTATCGCCTAACAGCATTGCCGTATATCCGTGAGCAATCTCGTGGGGAAGCAAGGCAAACACCAAAATTACACTGATAAAAACAACCTCAATCAAAAGGGATAAGATACTATTCATAAATTCGCAAAAATCCTTTCCGGCGGATAGAATCTACCTATTTTAGAGTATAGCACATCTTTCTTGATTTTGCAACGGATTTTTGAATTTTTTTAACCGAAAACAACAGTTTTCTTTTTCGTTTTTTTCCAAAGGTTTCAAAAATGCTATTCAATTATGTTGAGAAGGTCATCCTTCACTTGTTCCAATTCGGTTTCCAAGTTGGTGTAACTGTTGGGAACAGAGCCAACCACTACGGTTTCGCTCATAGGAATTTTGGCAGTAACTTTGGTACCAACCGACCGATAATCCGGCATCAAAAGAGACAGTTCCACCCCAACATTTGCAATCATCTGATGACGGGTCTGATTGATGCCTGCATCCGAAAAATAACTTTCCAAATCCACCAGAGTTCTTCCGTAAGAAATCAGATGAATCGGCAGTTTTGGACCGTAGGTGGACAAAAATTCCACACCGAGCAAGCTTCCTGCCGGAACAAACACGGTAACCTCCTCAGTTTCGGAAAGCTTTTGCTGAATCCGAAGTGCCAATCGTGACTTCCATCGGTTCATGGCAAGAACATCCGGCACAACCGCCGCAATCTGCCCATCTTCCGAAATTTCAAGCGATACCAATTTTGCATTGACAAATTCATCTTCTTGTGCAACTTCAAGTACCGCAGACTGCAAAATTTCCTGAGCCAGATAAGATGCCTTTGCCTCTCCGAGACGGTTGAGTGTCGGTTGAAACACTTGTAAATATAAATAGATTCCATATGCAAAAATCCCAACAATCATCAATAGCAATATCCACAGTCGCAAGTGTGCCAGTTGCAGTCGATATCCGATTTTGTGCGTTCTTCTTCTGATGGAAAATCCCATCTCATCACCCCACTTTCCCACTTATTTTAATGTATGCCAACCAAAATTTTCTGATACTATTTTTTATTCATCGGTTAACTTTGATCAAACCACACAACAATAAACCAGGAGGAGCCACGCCTTAAGACCACAACAAAAAGTCTGCAACGATTGCTCGTTGCAGACTTTTTATGTGTCTTAGGATTTTATCACAGTATTCAAAAAATCAGAATTAGTCCAAATAATCTTTCAGTTTTTTACTTCTGGAAGGATGACGCAATTTTCTTAAGGCTTTTGCCTCAATCTGACGGATTCTTTCACGGGTTACATTAAATTCTTTCCCTACTTCTTCCAAAGTTCTCATTCTGCCGTCGTCCAGACCAAAACGCAATTTCAATACACGGGATTCTCTGGGAGTTAAGGTATCAAGCACATTGGTCAGCTGTTCTCTTAACAACATATAGGTTGCGGAATCTGCCGGAGCAGGTGCCGATTCGTCCTGAATAAAGTCGCCCAGATGGCTGTCTTCTTCTTCCCCGATAGGAGTTTCCAATGATACAGGGTCCTGTGCGATTTTCTGAATTTCTCTTACTCTCTCCACGCTGGTTCCCAACGCCTTTGCCAGTTCATCATGGGTGGGTTCTCTGCCCAATTCCTGCAATAACTGACGGGTAACACGCAGTAATTTATTGATGGTTTCCACCATATGAACGGGAATACGAATGGTTCTTGCCTGGTCGGCAATCGCACGGGTAATGGACTGACGAATCCACCAGGTTGCGTAAGTAGAAAATTTGTAACCTTTGCGGTAATCAAATTTTTCCACCGCTTTAATGAGACCCAAATTTCCTTCCTGAATCAAATCCAGAAAGAGCATTCCACGACCTACATAACGTTTGGCAATGCTGACAACCAAACGAAGGTTAGCTTCTGCAAGCTGACGTTCCGCTTCTTTGTCACCTTCTGCCATACGTTCTGCCAGTTTCAATTCATCTTCTGTATGCAACAGCGGAACTTTACCGATTTCTTTTAAATACATTCTGACCGGGTCATCAATGGAAATCCCTTCCGCATTGAGCACCAGATTCATTTCCACTTCGTCAGGAAATGCGATATCGACTGCTTCGTCAAACTCTTCATCCCCAACAATTTCAATGCCCATTTTTTCCAGACGTTCGTAAATTTTTTCAATGTCATTTACCGAAACGTCAATCTGATCCAAACGAACATTCAATTCGTTTAACGTAATTTTCCCCTGTTTTTTCGCAAATTCCACCAGTTCTTTGATGACTTGCTTTTTGCTTTCCACAATTTCAGACATAATAACCTCTCATTTCCTAAGAATCCTGCTTCAAATCCTTATCATTCTTTTGTCGGAGTTTTTTTGTATATTCCAAAAGCTTTTGCATATCGTCCCGGTCATCCTCCGAAAACACCACGGGGTCTGCTTCGCTTTGGTTCTTGGCTATCAAAGAATCCAGATAGACAAAATAGTCTAAATAGGGTTCTTTTTCCATAAAAATTTCACTTGCCTGCTTTGCTTCGTCCGGCTCCAACTGTTCCAGCAACATCGCAATGTCAGGCTTTTTCATACGATCTGTTAAATCCGTAAAAATTTGATACAACTTTTTATGAAGTTCTTCTTTAAAATACTCAATTTTTATTTTTTCCCGAATTTTTGGAAAATATGACGGATTTTCTACAATCAGTTTTAGAAGCGACTGCGAAACGCTTTTCTTGCGAATCATCGCCATTTGAGCCGCATCCCAATGGTTGTCAAACCGTTTCTTTTTCTGTGCCTGACGAACCTGTGCCAAAACCGAATCGTAACTGATATTCACCAGTTGCGAAACCTTTTTGACATAAACCTCAAGCTCCAGTTTGTTGTATATATTTTTTAAAATTCCAACCGCTTTTTTGGTGTATTCAATTCGCTCTTCATCATCGGCAAATCCGCCGGTCGGATAGATGGAAGACAGCTCATAATCCACACCGCTCAGTGCATTGCGAATGGCATCTGCATAAGCCTCAGGTCCAAATTTTTTAATCAGCTCGTCCGGATCCTTGGCTCCCGAAATTCTTAAGATTCTGACTTGAATCCCGTCTTTTTTCAAAATGTCCACCGCTTTTTTGGTGGCAGCCTGACCGGCTCCGTCTCCGTCAAAGGAGATAATTACTCTGCCGGTAAAACGTTTTAACAAGCGGGAATGATCTTCACAAAATGCGGTTCCCAGTGACGCCACCGCATTTTTAAACCCTGCCTGATACAGTGCAATGACATCCATATACCCTTCCGCTAAAATCAAATAATCTTCCGAAGTGTTTTTTGCCAACTGTAAACTAAACAGATTTTGCCGTTTGGAAAACACAGGCGTTTCACCGGTGTTTAAATACTTAGGCAGTCCATCGCCCATCACCCTTCCTCCAAACGCAATGACATTTCCCCTTAAATCCATTACGGGAAAAATAACACGATCCCGAAAGAAGTCAAAAATTTTACCGTTTTTGCTGATACAAAGTCCACTTTTTACAATATCGTGGTCTGAAAATCCATTTTCTTTCAGTGTTTTATACATAAAATCCCACCGATTGGGTGCATACCCCAATCCATAGGTTTTAATGGTGTCATCCGAAAGTCCGCGTCCTCGCAAATAAGCAAGTGCATTTCTTCCCACTTCGCTGTTTAACTGCCGGAAATACGTTCGTCCGGCAAGTTTATTCATTTCCCGGATGTTCCGCTTTAATCGGGTGAGGTCGCTCACCTCGTGTTTTTCTTCCGGCAGAGGGATTCCTGCACGCTGTGCCAGAAATTTGACCGCTTCCACAAAGTCCAGATTTTCTATTTGTTCAATAAAATGAATCACCGTGCCGCCGGCACCACAACCAAAACAATGATACAACTGCATTGCAGGATTCACAAAAAAGGAAGGCGTTTTTTCCGAATGAAAAGGGCAAAGCCCCAAATATCGGTTGCCACTCCGGCGAAGACTGACATAACCGGAAATCACATCCACAATATCGTTTTTTTCCTTGACTTCCTGGAGATACTCTTCTTCAAAGAACAAGTGGCCATCACGCTCCTTTCCGCCGCAAAATCTTCCACAATCGCCGCTATCAATCTGTCTATAGGTATATTTCGACACAAATTGGAAATTTCCTTTTTTTTCAGACAATTTTATGACCTTAGAATAATTTTTGGTTTTTTGTGATAACTTTCTGTAACAAAGATGAAACAGAATTTTATTGGTAATTCTCTTGAATTTCCAATCAGGCTGTGCTATACTGAAGGAAATAATGGGGGTGTTTTGCCCCTTGCCTATTATTTCATTCACAATTACAAATTGTTCAGTTGTCAATTTATTTAAAATGAGGTGATTCCTTGAAAAAATCTAAAAATCGTACCTTTGGCAACCTGTTTGGCACCATTGTTAAATCAATTTTCAAATTTGTAGTTCCGGTTGTCTTTTTTGTTGGAATTGCTCTGGTAACCTTTATCATTGCCGCAGCAGAACCCCTTGATGTGGGTGATTTGCGTCTGGATTTAACCAGCAGCATTTGCTATTTGAACGAAGATGGAAAAGTGATGGAATACGAAAAAATTTCCAGTTCCACCAATCGTTTCTGGGTTGAATACGCCAAAGTGCCCCAGTATATGAAAGATGCCTTCATTTCCATTGAGGATGAACGTTTTCTTTCTCACAAAGGGTTTGACATCAAACGTACAGCCCGTGCGGTGATTGATTACTTGCGGTTTGGTTCCAAAGCCCAAGGGGGAAGTACCATCACACAGCAGTTAGTCAAAAACCTCACAAACAACCAAAAACGTACTCCCATCCGTAAAATTCAGGAAATCTGGATGGCATATCAAATGGAACGCCAGCTCACAAAAGACCAGATTTTAGAGCTGTATATGAACACCATTTATCTTGCGCAGGGCGTCAACGGAGTACAAACGGCTTCGCAGCTGTATTTTGACAAAGATGTTTCCGAGCTGACACTGGCACAATGTGCCTCCATCGCCGGAATTACCCAGTATCCCAGTTACTATGACCCCTTCCTGCAACCCGAAAACAACAAGAAAAAACAAGAAATTGTGCTCCGAAAAATGCTGGAGCTTGGCAAAATCTCTCAGGAAGAACACGATGAAGCGGTTGCTGAAAAACTGAATTTCAAAAAAGGGAATATGAAAGTTTCGGTTTCCTCTCAGTCTTATATGGCAGAAGCTGTCATTTCGGAAGCCATCCGACTGCTTGTGAACGAAAAAGATATTTCAGAAACCGTTGCCAAAAAGAAAATTCTCTCCGGCGGATATCAGATTATTTCTACTGTAGACCCCAAGGTGCAGTCCGCCATTGACAAAGTGTTCAAAAATCCGTCGAATTTCCCCTCGTCTCCCTATGGCGATGAATATCCGCAGGGTGCCATCGTGGTGATGGATCCTCAAACCGGTCACATCAAAGGAATGTATGGCGGAATCGGTAAAAAACCCGGTCTGTATTCCTTAAACCGTGCCATTGATACCACCCGTCAGCCCGGTTCCTGCATTAAACCGATTGCCGTTTATGCACCGGCTGTAGAAGCAGGACTGATTACCCATAACACCCTCTATACCGATAAAAAAATCACCTACGGAAGCTGGAGTCCCAAAAACTATTACAGCGGATTTAAAGGCTCTATGACCGTTCAGAGAGCGGTGGAACTTTCAGTTAACACCATCCCCGTTCAGATTTTGGATACTTTAGGGGTAGACAAGTCCTATAAGTTTTTGAAAAACAAAATGCACATCTCAAGCCTTGCAGAAGGAGATAAAGGTCTCGCTGCACTGGCACTTGGCGGTATGACCAACGGTATTTCCGTAAAAGAACTCACCGCAGCTTATGCTACTTTTGGTAACAACGGTATCTATACCGAACCGGTTACCATCTTAGAAATCCGTGACAGCTACGGAAAACCCGTGGTCAAAGTAACGCCGGAAACCACTGTGGCAATGAGCAAAGAAACAGCATCTATTATGCATCAGATGCTGTGTGGCGTAGTCAACAACGGAACCGGTACCGCCGCAAAAATCCAAGGTGTTCAGACCGGCGGAAAAACCGGTACCACCGATGCAGACAAAGACCGTTGGTTTGTTGGATACACTCCCAACTATGTTGCGGCTGTCTGGTATGGTTTTGATACCCCAAAAGGAATGGATTACGTAAGCGGAAACCCTGCCTTAAACGCATGGAAAAAGGTCATTGCGCCTTTGATGGAAACCGCACCCCAAAGGGAATACACCACAAAAACCACTACCAAAACACACGAAGCAACTCCCGAACCTGAGTCTTCTGATATCAAAATCAGCATTTGTGATGTTTCCGGATTGTTGCCTGTGCAGTATTGCTACGATACAAAAAGCGTAACTGTAACCAGCTTCCAGCAGAATCAGCAACCCACAGAATACTGTACGCCGGAAATGCATCTATTACCCGACGGAAATATATCTCCCGATAGTGTGACCCCTGTGGAACCCGTTCCGACGGTTCCGCCGGAAGCCATTACTCCGGACACGCCCGCTGTTCCCGATACTCCCGTTGTTCCTGACACTCCCGTTGTTCCCGAACCGACTCCGGAAATTGTAACAGATGTAGTACCGGCAGCGTAGAAAAACTTTCATAAAAATTCATAAAAAAATGACTGTAACAAATGGAATTCATCGTTTGCTGCAGTCATTTTTATTTTGCTAAATTAAAATACCGTTACAGTGGTCAATCTCGTGCTGAATGATTTGTGCAGCCCACCCCTCAAACGTTTGCAACCGCACCTTCCCTTCCACCGTTTGAAATTTCACCTTAATTTTCCGATATCGCAAGGTCGGGCGCGGACCACCCAACAGGGACAGACATCCTTCTTCCGTCTGATAGGCACCCTCTTGCTTTACAATTTCGGGATTCAGCATAATCTGATACCCTTTGTCTGCCACAAAGCAAATAATCCGTATGGATTCCCCAATCATATTTGCCGCCATCCCCACACATTCCTCAGAATGTGCCGACAGAGTATCCAGCAAATCTTTGGCAACCTCTTTATCTTCACACGTTGCCTCACGGGATGGCTTTGCCAGAAACAACGGGTCGTGCATCAATTCTTTAATCATAATCTATTCCCCTTTTTTTAAAACTTCCAGATAAAAGCTGACCGGGCGAAACCCATCGTTGCAGGAAATCATAGCGGAAAACGGATTTTTCATCCACCCGTCATAGAAGTTCCCCTCACCTTTTGCCAGCTTTTGCACAAAAGGTTGCATACTTTCCCAGGCACTTTCACAAAGCCCCTCCGGCTTTTGACCGTCAATACTCACAAATTGCTGCCCAACTTCCACATCGCAAGCGTGCTCTATGGGATTTTCGTATTGTTCCATCAAATCGGGATATTCACTTTTTCGCATCGCTGTAATCAGGACTGAGCTCATAAAAAATTCACTTCCTTCAGTCGTTTTTTCAGTTGTTTCCAGTCGGGACAAACCCTGGTTAATTCCTCATAAAATTGTTCGGAATGATTTGGCACCAGAAAATGCGTCCACTCGTGCCACACCACATACTCGATACATTCATAGGGTGCATAGCAAAGGTTTTTATTAAAGGTCAGAATTCCCTGCTTTGGACGGCAATTTCCCCATTGCGATTTCATTTTGCGGAATTTGATTTCGGGAAAGCCGATTCCAAGCTCCCGATAATGGGAATACACGCACTCACAAAGCCGAAGGATGATTCTCTGCAGTTCTTCCTCTGAATACAAAGGAGCCGACGGCAAAACAACCAGTTGCTTCTGCTTTTCCACATTTTTTAAAATCCAATCCGATTTTTCCCGCAAAAAGGTTTCCAGCCGGGCCCGGCTCATCGACTGCGGCACCGATACCAAAACCAACCCTTCGGGCAGAATCCGAAGGTTGAGATTTTTTATATTTTTTCTGATGGGTTGATAGGAAATAACCTCTCCGTCAGCCAGTTTTAGTTGTTCCATTTGCGATTCTCGCTTTATCTTATATAATTCTGAAATCATATCTATATCTTAGCTTAAAAATATGGTTCTGTCAACCGCATTTTCCAAAAAACAATTCCTATCAAATTTTACTTGAAAATTATGGAAAAATGTGTTACAATGAAATTGTTATTATACTTTTGAAAGGAGTAAATAAAAAATGAAAGCAAAAAAACTTCTGATTTCTCTGTTCATTATGGTATGTTCTCTGCTTCTTTGCTCGATGAATGCCTTTGCATTAACCGACGGAGACTGGGAATTCCAACTGTTGGATAATCATGCAATGATTACCGGATACACCGGCGAAAAAGGCGACATCATTGTTCCTTCCAAACTCTACGGCGTGGATGTTACCGAACTGGAGAATGGTTGGGATAAACTGTTCAACGGCGCACGTTCCATCACTTTCCCCGGAACCATCAAAAAGGTAGATTTAGGTACCAGCTACGGATGGCCTGAATTGGAATCGTTAGTCTATCAAGAAGGTGTGGAATCTATTTCCGGCTGTATTTTGCAGGAATTTAAAAATCTGACTTATGTATCCTTACCTTCCACCTTAACCGAGATTGGCGACCACGCATTCCGTGGCACTACCTCATTAACCCATCTTTCCATCCCGGCAAATGTAAAATCTCTGGGATGGCACGCATTCAACGGCTCTGCAATCCAAAGTGTTGATTTAAGCAAGTCTACCGAATTAAAACTGAAAGACTGTGTTTTTTCCGATTGTAAAAGCTTAACAGAAATTATCTTGCCCGAAGGCTTAAAAGAAATTTCCAACGGATTTGCACAAAATTGTTCCAAATTGGAAAAAATCGACATTCCTGCATCCGTTACCATCATTGGCCCCAGTGCTTTCAAGAGCACCTCTCTTTCGGAAATCATCTTACCTGCAGGTTTAAAAGAACTGCATCCTGCTACTTTTAAAAGCACCAAATTAAAACAAGTGGTAGTTCCCCACGGTGCAACCTATTTAGGCTACGGCGGCGGTATTATTTATGGTGTTTTCAACGACTGTAAGGATTTGGAAGCTGTATATGTTCCCGATACTGTAACCAGTATGGGTGCCGCAATCATCGGAGACTGTCCCAACGCCATCATTTACTGTTCGGAAGGCTCTTTTGCACAACAACACTGCAGCAAAAACAAAATCTCTTACTTAACCGACAACTCTGTAAACTGCGGAATTCACGTTTACTATAACGGCAAACGAATTTCCTTCCATTCCTACGGTCAGAACCCCGAAATTTTAGACGGAAGAACCTTAGTACCCCTCCGTTCCATTTTTGAAGCAATGGGTGCAGAAGTCAGCTGGGATGGCGAAGCCAGAACCGCAATCGCAACTCGTGACGGCATTACCGTAACCGTTCCCATCGGTTCCTATGAAGTTTATAAAAACGCAACTGCCATTGCAGTCGATGTTCCTGCTCAAATTATAAACGGAAGAACAATGGTTCCTGCCCGTGTTTTGGCAGAAGCCTTCGGTGCCGGTGTTACATGGCACGCAAACGGAAGAACCGTTTTAATTACCGAAAATCGTTAATATTTCCCCAAAACAAAAATAGCTGTAGCAACATTGAAAACCTGCTACAGCTATTTTTTTATTCCTCTTGTTTTTTGGTAACCGCTATTGCGTAAATTACGCCAATTATAGAGTAGGGAATCAACAAACATACACACGCCAACGTTGCGACGGATGGCAAGAATACACATCCTAAAAACAAAAGTCCCAATATCACCGTTTCAAAGCCTAAAAAACGGTTGATTTTTCTTGCTTGTTGGGTATCGAATTGATGACGTTTCACATAATCCAATTTCGGAAGATAATTTCCCGTTACCAGAAGCATCACGCCAACTACCAGTGCTGCAACACGATGCATCTCAAACTGCCAACCTAAACCGTAGCCTATGATAGCAACATACAAAACAACACTCATAACCGGAAGAATCCATTTGCTCATGATCTCTACCTTTTTGGGATTCTTTTTCCCACGAAATCCCAGATCATTTGCCACACAACAAACAATCTGAAACAACATCATCAAACCGGGCAACCCAAACACCACAAACTCACGGGAAGCAAAATTATCCGGCTCATTGTTGATATTAAAATGAATCGCCATCGTTTCGGGAAGCTTATCCCATAAAGAAACTCCAAGTAAAATGGGCATAAGACAAACCAATGCGGTAACGAGTAAAATCCTCCATTTAACTGTCTTCATGATTTCCTCCTAACGCATAAATCCAGCAAAGAACTTCTTCAAAGACCGAAGTGTTCAACTGATAGTATATGAAATTTTTATACTTTTCTTCTGCAATCAAATCGGCAGATTTCAGCTTGGACAAATGATAAGACACGGTTGCTCCCGTTAACTGAAAGCTATCCCCGATTTCTCCTGCGGATTTTTTTCCGCTTTTTAATAAATTTAAAATATCCCGCCGAACCGGGTCGGAAATTGCCTTTAAGGTTTCATTCATCCCCATAGCTGCACCTCCGAAAAAAATTTCAATGTTTTTCTAAACAGAAGATACCATAATTGTTCCCGTTTGTCAATATCTATTTAGATAATTTTCTAAATAGAGAAATATTTCCATCAAAAAATAAAATCGCTATCTCAGAATTAAGGAGAAACAATCCGTATTGGTAATGTTAAAAAATCAAGTACTCCCAAAAACTTCAAAGAAATGAAAAAACCGCCGAAATCCGAAGATTTCGACGGTTTGGTGAGCCATCGGCGATTCGAACGCCGGACAACTTGATTAAAAGATTTACATAGGCTAAAAAACGAAGCCCAAATTAATTCTTTTCTCAGGTTTTATAAGCAATTAAATTGCCATGTTTTGGTATCTTTTGTTATCTTTTTTTATAATATAGATGTCAACTTAGATGTCAAAATTAGACGTATGTAAAAGGTATTTATAGATAAAAATCGGATAATAAAGATAATTTTTTGTTTGTGCGAAATCGATATTGCATTATTCAAATTTTATATTATAATTAAATGGTCAAACATACAACACTTCGAAAATTTCGACATAATACGCTATATTTTTACACAATCACTTGAAATGTTACAAAATATTTGTTATAATCACTATAGAAATATTAATGAAAGTGGTATTACAAATGAAACAAAAATCCCCCAGAAAAAGACATTGTATATATAGCGAATGTTATTTATCAGAAAACAATAACGCATATTTAATCCAAATAATTTATGCAGTAATTACAGTAATTATTTTGGGGGCAAACAGGCAAGCGTTTTCTTTAGTGAATATACTATTATTTATAGCACCATTTTTAGTGGACCTCACACAAAATAGTATGAAAAGCAAACTCTACAAAATTGTAAAAGGCGTAATGATTACTGTCAATGTATTATTATTAATATTTGCTATATCCGGAATATTTCTTATAGAAGAAAGTGAGTTGTGTTTTACGATCAAGGAGACAGCTATTGTCTGCGGAGGTTTAATTATTAGTAAACAACTGATATTCTATATGTGCTTATCCAATGTTATTGTTCCAGCACTGCTATATCTAGCTGTTCCTTGCAAAAAAAATATAAAGAGCTTTGAGGAAATTGAAAATACGATACAAAATACTAGGTATTCAAATATGGAAGAACAGGAGGTATCTACATGATTAATTTGATTATTATGACAATAATGTTTTTATTTATCGGCAACATACTAGGTCAGGTTATATTAATTCAAACTACTCCCAAATTTAAACTTGTAAAAAAACATCCATTAACTGTTATCGCATTATATTATGGCTTTTTTATTTATTTGTTTTCTGACAAAGAAAAGAATCTAAAATTTAAAATAAGGTATATATTTATATATAATAAATTTTTAATATTTACGTATTGTTTTTGTCATTGTCTAGAACAATACATTGCAACACATCCACAAAAAGAACTTTTTCTTAAAAAAAATATCAAATATATGAGTACACGTTCGATGAGGACAAATGTTTATAGAAATACAAAACGAAGCCTAATGTACGCATAATGAAACAACCCTATTTCTTAACGACGCTATACCCCGGTAGGAATGATTCCTACCGGGGTACTTTGTTATTTATAAGGAATTTATTGTTCTTTGGCATATACTCTTAGCCTTTTCTGATTTTAAACGGCCGTGTAGTGCTTCCAGCAAAACAGAAGCTAACGCCTTCTTACCGGAATACACCAGAATCTGCGCTGCGATAAGTCCTGCCAGTTGCTTGTCTTCCTCATCTTTGAAACGAGAAACAAGGTCATCTAAAACTGTCAGTGCTTCTTCATAACAGGAGCTAAATGTCAGAGACAGAATCTCCAGTCCTTCTTTTGAAATCTTTTCGCTAATATGGATACAATATTTTTCTTCCATTACGGTTCCTCCTTTAAAATTATACAACGTTATTTTTATATAATAATGTTATAATTTTTTGGAGCAAAAGAGGAACCGCTATCTCCTTCGGAATCTGCGCTTGATTTTTTCCCACTGCTTATCCGACCACCAATACAGGAGAAAGAAAAACAAAATGACTCCCAAAATGGCAACCATGACAACATCAACCGTAAGAAACAAGAGAATCCGTAACCAGGAATCCGAAACACAAAAAATCAAGCTACAAAGTCCCATCCTTAGCAGGTACACAAGTCCTGCACCAAACAAGTCCAAGATTAAATAAAACAGAACCCTCTTACTCATCTTACTCTCCTAACTGCTATCGTTGGTTCTGTCGTTCCAGATATCTACTAAAACCTGGATAACAGCTACTACCAGATACTTGATGTACTTTTTCATATTGGTTATATTTCGCTCCCCATGCCGTAATAGAGGTATTCTTCTATCTCATCCAGCTCCCAGCCGGAAGCAATGAGCCGATCCACATCTTCGGGGGTATATCCCTGAAATCGAGCGACAGCCTTCAGGTCACGGATATATTCGTCCTTGGTACCATAGCCCATATCTTCCCAGCCCCAGGAAGAATAGCAACCACACTCCCACCATTCCCTACCGGAATGAGAATGAAATTCAAAGGTATTCCGATCCAAACGACCATCGGAACAAATTTTTAAAATTTCACCTTCTTTAATTTCAACAGTTTCAAATTCTCCACGTTGCAGGGCAAAAAACAAAGGGGTGTATTCAATCAATGATTTATATAAAATCTCGTCCGTGGAGGCGTACACATACATTTTCAGCTGTGGAAAATGAAGAATGGATAACGGACTATCCCCTTTTACCAACCAAATGTTATTCCTATCATCCAGAATGGAATAGGAAAATGAACCTTTTGTTTTTTCTGCCATATAGCGGATACTGGAAAGTCCGAAATGTTTTTGACTTTCAATTAACTGAACGCTCACATAGCTATCTGTCTCGATTTTTGTTTTAGGGAGTCTGTATTCTTTTCTTAAAGTCTGGTCATTGTACAGAACTCCGTTATGTGCAAATGCAAACTTGGAGTTCCGACATCTTCCTGCGAAGGGGTGATTATTTCTGTTTAAATTCTCACTCCCTTGCGTGCTATGCCGAGTATGGATAATAACAGAGCGAATTTCATCTGAATGTTTGAACTGCAATTTATATGCTGATTTTCCTTCTTTCGCAATCACAATTCCCGAAGAATTACAATAAGCAATTCCCGTTGCATCTGTCCCTCTAACTGCTGATTGCTCCGCCAAAGCATTGGTCAGAGCAGATAAATTATTTAATTTTTCTCCGTAACGCAAGAATCCTCCGAGTCCGCACATTTTAGATCGCCTCGCTTTCTGTATTTTCTGTTATAGGTTCGTTTACATATAACCGTTTCTCTTTCAGGTAGTTAATCAGTTCTTTTTTCTCCGAAGGAATTTTCTGAACAAAGTCCAACCATGACATTTCTTCCATCTCTCTATCTGTCATATTGATGGCACACTGACAAATTTCATCAACTAACTGCAAGGATGCCAGGAATGTGTTATATCGTAATGTGCCTCGGAACATACGAAACTCTATGGTATCATAATTCTGGAGATTAACTGCCGTATATCTTCCCATCCGTTTTCCTTTAGCCTTATCGTAAGTTTCTTTGGGGCTATCTGAAATCGTAGCGTATTTTGCTGCCCAACGATTCAGATTCTCCATAGTTCTTCTACTGAATCTGACTAGTTCATTCCAGTGCTTTTCGACGAAAAAGACAATTCTGGCGAGCCCCTGTTCCTGTTCTTCATATTCATCTCCAAAGGCAGAACGATTGACATGAACGTGCAATCCGCAGGTACTTGTCTGATGAGAACGATACTCCATAGAAACTGCCTTTTCCATCATTTCAGCCCAATTCATTTCATTAGAGTGATATTCCAAGGACATCGGATGTGAGACAATCTCAAAACCTTCCGGAATGGAACCATCGTACTTACAATAAATCCTATTTTCAGCAGAATTCGCTATTCTCATAAGTTCCTCCGCACTATCGCCATAGGTTCCCCCTTTATCAATTTCCAGTTCTACCCCATAAAAAAGATTGCCCGAACCGTAGAAAATCGGTTCGGGCTTATAACTGTAGTTTTTGATAGATCGGTTATTCATTCGATTCCAGCAATCCTGACAATAGGGATAATCGCTATCATCATTCTCATAGTAGGCATCATCTTTGTGAACTAATCTGCCACAATCTTCGCAGTTGACGTATTCGTAGTTATAACAAGGAGAGCACAACGTGACATGCGCATCCCCCTCAGCATTGTCTCTCCAAACTCTTTTTCCGCAACAATCGCAAACAACGGTCTGCTCACGAAAACAGTCTCCACATAACATCTGACCGTCAAAGCTACGGGATTCTTCTTCGGATAAAATTGCAGCTCCGCAATGAGAGCAAGTGGTTTTCGTTTCTTTCATTTTTTGTTTCTCCTTTTTTAGTATTCGTTTGCCAACATCATAGTAATGTGGGTGCCGTCATCAATGACAAAAATTTTTCCCACAAAAAAAGGAGTACCTGTTAACTTTAACAGATACTCCTTTTGAAATTCAGGTTCTTCCTGGATATGTGTAATCTTTTGTTTTTCACCTTCCATAGAACAGCGGAAGACCTGAAGATAATCCCGTGGTTTTGGTATTTCCTCTACACATTGCCACATAAACAGCTGAAGGAGTGGATCCACTTCTGATGCCACTCCCTTTGTGATATACTTGCTTTTGACCATTTTGGTTCTCCTTTCGAAAAAACGATAATTATAATTTTATTTCAGAATTATAATATCTGTTCTTAAGATAAGAAAAGCCAATTTTTAATCAGAGCAAACAAAAAAGAGTGTTTATTCCTTGTGATAACCACTCTTTTTTGTTGTATTCTTTTTCAGGGAAAAAACGTATCAACCTGTATCACGCATCTAATATATCGGAAATGCTACACATACATCAAAGAGACATGAGAATTAAAAAAATGCAAAAATAAAACATATAACAAACAAGAAAGACCTAAATTTATAAATATCAAATTACAAAAAGGATGCAGTAAGTGTAACACTACCGGCTGAATTACTCAGTAATTGAAATGCCAAACCGCGATAAACTTACCGTTTACTTAATACATTTGCCTCATACTCTTTAATTTCACTAAACCATTCTCTGTCTGCTTTTACACCACACTGACGGCAATATTCTTCCCAAATATCGCCAAAGGGCATAGTTTTTAACTCATCCTGCATTACCTGAAGCTCAGTTAACCGATTTTCGTTCTGCAATTTTTTGAGCAGTTCATTAGGCGTACACAGCGCATTCAAAAGAGCTTTCTGCCAATTTCTGAACCCTAATGTCCAGGCAGAAACACGGTTGATGGACGCATCAAAATAGTCAAGCGCCATATACACTCTGTCTAAACCATCGCATCTTACGATTTCTTTTGCCATTTCTCTGGTTTCGTCATCGAATAACACTACATGGTCAGAATCCCAACGGATGGGTCTGGTGATATGTAATGCAATTTCAGAGAAAAATGCCAGTAAGGCAGGAATTTTATCAGATACCACTTCGGTGGGATGATAATGTCCGTTATCCATTAAGGGCAGACAACCTTCACGGCTTGCCGCATAGGTTAAGGAGAATTCTGCGCTACCTACGGTATATGCTTCCACGCCGATACCGAATACCTTGGATTCCACACAAGGTTTCACTAAATTTTTGTCAAAGGGTTCGGATAAAATTGCATCGATAGATTCTTTGTAACGGATTCTAGGACCCATTCTGTCTGCAGGAATGTCTTTAAAGCCGTCTCCTGTCCAGATGTTCATGACACAAGGAATGCCGGTTTCTTCTGCAAAATACTGGGATATACGAACACAAGCTTTGCCGTGCTCAACCCAGAATTTTCTGGTTTCTTCATCAGGACTGGACAAAGTCAAGCCATCTTTTACTTTGGGATGAGAGAAGAAAGTAGGATTAAAATCAATCCCCATATTTCTTTCTTTTGCAAATTCTACCCATTTTTGAAAATGCTTGGGTTCTAATTTGTCTCTGTCTGCAAATTCGCCGTTTTCAAAAATGGCATAACAAGCGTGGACATTTAATTTTTTCTTCCCGGGACATAAGGACATTACCTTATCCATATCTGCCATCAACTCCTCGGGAGTTCTTGCTCTGCCGGGATAGTTTCCTGTGGTCTGAATTCCGCCGGTTAAAGGGCCTTCGGAATCAAAACCATTTACATCATCCCCCTGCCAGCAATGAAGTGCCACGGGAATTTCTTTTAATTTTTGGATTGCTAAATCAGTATCTACGCCTAATTTTGCATAGATTCCTTTTGCGGATTCATATCTATTCATAGTACACCTCTTATATTTACTGAATATCGGCTTGCCACTTGGCAATATTTTCCTCGATGAAAGCATCATCATTTAAATGCGGATACATTTCCTGGATTCTGTTTAATTCTTCCAACTGACCTTCGGATAAGGTTTCGTCAGGATTTAAGCAATAAATATTTTTCATGAGTCCCTGACGGCGAAGAATTTCGTGAAGTCCGGCAATACAACCGCTGAAATTATGTGCGGTATCAAAAAATGCACTGTTGGTATCGGTCACTTCAGCAGCTAAAGTCAAAATTTCCTGAGAAATTGAGTCTTTATTCTTTTCAACCTTCAGTTTATCAAACATTTCAACGGCTTTTTTAGTCCACACAGACCAATGGCCAAGCAAACCGCCCTCAAAGCCTTTTTCAACGGTTTTCCCATCTTTTTGGAAATGGTATTTGGTGATTAAATCAATCACGATATTATCATCGTTACCGGTGTATAAAGTAATGTCGTCACATCGTTTGGACAAAGCTGCTGCACGAACAACATCCAGAGTTGTGTAACGGTTAAAGGATGCACATTTAATTGCAACCACATTGTCAACCGCACAAACTCTTTCCCAATAATTGTAAGTAAACTGTCTGCCACCGCAAGCAGTCTGCAGATAGAAACCGATCACGGGCATAATTTCTGCCACAGCTTTGGTTCTCTCCACCATATAGTCTTCACTCATATCGTTCAGACCGCCGGGACTTAACAAAACTGCATCAAATCCATATTGTTTAGCAAGTTCTGCTTCTTTCACTGCTTGTTCAATTGGTCCGCAAACACCCGCTACCTTCACAATAACGGTGTTGTTTGCTTTTTCGAATTTATCAATTTCATCAGATACAATTTTTAAAATGGGTTCAAATAAATTGACTTCCGGTTTTCTGATTTCAAACTGTGTGGTATGTACTGCCGTTGCAATTCCGCCAACGCCACAGTTTAAATAGTAATTCATCAAAAGTCTCTGCCCTTTTTCGTCAAAACATCTGTTATCATCTAAAGCAAGAGGGGTAGCAGGGATTACAATCCCTACTTTTAATTTCTGCAAAGCAATTTCGTGTCTTGTCATCATATATCATTCCTCCGTTCATTCTTTTTTAGCAGCAAATTATCTTCTATCACTTTTTCCAAAACTTTTGCCATAGAAACAAAACCAAAATCTGTTGGATGACAACCATCAACGGTTCCTTCCTGACCGCATAATGCTGTCAGCATTGCTCCATCAACCAAATAAACATTCTTGTCTCCTGATAATATCGCATTCTGATATGTTGTCCTGATAATAGCAAGACGGGTGGATTCTTCCGTTGTCAGCTTATGTTTCGGGCGTGACATCATAATAATTGGAATATTCTTGTGTTTCTTTCGAATTGCCTGAAACATTTTTTCATGGGTATTGCTAAGATGCTCTAATGTTGGAGCATTATGATCATAATCATATACAAAAAGAGACATATCGAGATTTTCAATGTATTGAATCATTGCATCTTCTGCCTTTGCATTACCGGAAAAACCTAAATTCACAAAATCACAATGATATATTCTTGAAAGAATGCTTGGATAGCACATTCCCGGTCTGGAAGCGCATCCCCCTTGAGTAATAGACGAACCGTAATACACAATCGGTTTTGTAAGTATATAGTCCGAAGCCTTTTCTAATAATGCCTGCCTCTGAATTCCTATATATACTTTTTCTACATCACTATATAAAGGAAAATAAATCGTGATGTCCCTGCATTCATTGGTATCAAATTCAATAATACTCTCATACCCGTTATCCATCTCTAAGGGAGGCACAAAAGTTTTTTCAAATTGGTTATTAACATACAGATCAAAGCCCATAGAACCGGTATATGCAAAGTGCGGCATAGCTCCCAAATTCGTCATTTTAGTTTGGATAGCAATGTAACTGCTGTCCGTGATAAAACGTACTCTGCCACCGGCAGTGTTGGTATGCAATGCACACACACCATCACTGATATTACGCGCTATGGTTTCCGGCATACGTCTGTATTTTTCGTTTTCTTTGAAAATTCCGTATATTTGAAAAGGTGTTTGATCGATATCATAAAATAAGATATCCTCTTTTTTAATATCACTGATTACCTGAAAATTACTATCAATTTCTGAGATATGACTCACACACATCACCATCCACATTTATAAAATTACTGTTAATAACTACCTTTTCTTTCTTCAAAATGAGTGGGTTTATCTAAAGTTCTTCCGCCATCTAAGATATACTGTGCCTGCCAACGAATCAAGGTTTTTACCGACACAGAAGGATATCCGAAGATTTCCATTGCCAACGATGCATCATTTAAGTACGCATCATTGCCGGGCTCACCTTCAAAGATGGGTTCTTTGCCCAAAAATTCACCAAGCTCCAATGCCGCTTTCTTAATGGAAACGGTTTCAGGACCGGTAACATTCATAATTTTAGCAGGAGCTTCTGCATGGAGTAAGCCTCTCAGTGCAATTTCATTGGCACTTCCCTGCCAGATAAAGTTAAAGCAGGGAGTGGAAAGGCTGATAGGTTCTCCTTTCAAAATTTTGTTTGCCACATCAAATAATACGCCATATCTTAAATCTACTGCAAAGTTCAGTCTGTAGATGAACACTTTGGTGCCAAAGGTATTTGCCGCATATTCAAAGGCACGTTCTCTGGCAAGACAGCTCATGGTATATTCACCGATAGGACCAATTTTGTCGGTTTCTCTGCAGCCACCTTCGGACAGCTTCACAATAGGATAAATATTACCGGATGAAAATACTACAATATTGGATTTTTTGAATTTATCTGCAACAAAAGCAGGAAGGGTTGCGTTCATTGCCCAGGTCTGCCATTCGTTACCGTCTGTACCAAATTTTTTGCCCGCCATATAAATTACATTTTCCACTTCTGGCAAGGAATACAGTTTTTCCTTATCCAATAAATCCATTGCAATCACTTCGATGTCATTATCCAACATCAGCTTAGTTGCAATAGGGTCACTACCACGAGATACTGCAATAACTTTTTTCTCAATCCCAGCTTTTTTGGTGGCATTTTTCGCCAACACGCAAAGGGTGGGACCCATTTTTCCTCCGGCGCCCAGCACCATAATATCGCCTTTGATTTTTTTCATATCCTCCACCAGGGCATCAGAGGGAGTTGTTAATAAATCATTTAATTTTTCTTCTGTCCACATAATTTTCATTCCTTTCATCTATCTAATCACACTCGGGTTGATATATTCTTGCAAGTCCACCTTCCGAGGTTTCCCGATAACGGCAAGATAAATCTCTTCCGGTTTCATACATAGTTTTTATTACCATATCCAGCGATATTTTTCTGCTTTCATACAGCATCTGTGCCAAAGTTACTGCATCTACCGCCCGCATTGCCGCTACGGCATTTCGTTCAATGCAGGGAATCTGCACCAATCCTTTGATCGGGTCACAGGTAAGTCCCAGATGATGCTCCAAGGCAATTTCTGCTGCACATTCGATTTGTTTGATACTGCATCCTTTTAAGTATGCCAGTGCTGCCGCAGCCATCATACAAGCGGTACCAACCTCTGCCTGACAACCGCACTCTGCACCGCTGATAGAAGCATTTTTCTTTACAAGATTACCAATAATCCCTGCCACAGCTAATGCTTCCACAATTTTATCATCGGAAAATCCCAATTCCCGTTGTTTGCAGATTAAAACTGCGGGAAGCACTCCCGATGCTCCGCAAGTAGGGGCTGTTACCATTTTTTCTCCGGATGCGTTTTCCTCGCTTGCTGCATAGGCATAAGCAGATAGTAAATAGATTTCTTTTTCGTGTCCGAATGGTTTGGAGTTCCCTTTTTGTACGAGCATTTTTGCTTTTCTTTTGATATTCAGCCCACCGGGAAGAACCTCTTCTTTGGTGAGGCCGGATCTGACTGTAGCTTTCATTCGCTCCCAGACATCGGCTAAATATTGTTTGATATCCGTATTTTCAAAAGAAAAAACATAATCCGCAAGAGAAATGGTATGCTCATCGCAATAACTTTCAATTTCCGAAAACAGAGCATGCCGGTATACAAGTTCCGATTCTTCTACCGCTTCTCCCACAAATTCTATAGCACCGCCACCGACACTGAGTGCTGTTTTTTGGCAAAACACCTCTCCGTTTTTTAACGCCATAATATTCATTGTGTTGGGATGCGGTAAATCTGTTTTTTCGTTGTTAAATATGATGCTACATTTTTTATGCTTCAAAGTTTCGCTGATAGCATAATCTGTTCTGTGTCCCACTCCTGTTTTGGAGAGTGAACCGTAGAGCGTTATCTCGAATTCATCCGCCTCGGGATACCGTTTCAGCATTTCCTCACAGGCACTGCTCGGCCCCATGGTATGAGAGCTTGACGGGCCTCTGCCAATGCGGTAAATTTCTTTGATGCTATACATTCCATTGATTGTTTTCATAGTATACTTCCTCAGCAATTTGGTTCCGCAGAATCAAAAGCTCTGATTACCACCCTTAACGGATGCAATTCTTCCTCTTGGGGCATAGGCATTTGGCTTCCGTATAGCAAATGCTGAACCAATAAATCAAAAAAGTCCTGACAGTCTGATTCGGATATGTTGATTTCACCTTCATCTGTTTGCTGTGTATAAATGTGTGTTTTTCTTGCGCCGTCAACAATTTCCAGCATTCCGTCCGTTCCAAAAATACGAACGCTTTCATTACCCCATCTGCCAAAGCCCTTGGGATTTAAATAATTGATGCAAGCAGAGGCTACTCCTCCATTATTTAATGTCATCGCCCAGGAGGATGCCGTATATAAGCCGTCGGTTTTGATATTCCCCAAATGGGTTTGATATACCTTTACCGTTTCCACCTGAAGTCCTGTTATATGCTCCAAAAACCTGATTGCATGAATTCCTGCTTGTCTGACCAATCCACCATCGGTTTCCTCGTTTTGCGGACGAATATTGACATTTAAGGGATAGGATTTTTGCACATAGACCTGGACTATTTCTCCGAATTTTCCGCTTTTTACCAGTTTTTGCGCTGTCCAATATGGCTCAATAAAAATACTGTCTGCCATTTCGTGAAATTCATAGCCGGTTTCCTTGGCTATCTTTAAAATTCTCTCAAGACCTTCTTCCGAAAATGCAGCCGGTTTCTCCGCATAAACATGTTTTCCGGCAAGTAAACACTTAATTGCATCGTTTTCCTGATCTGCTCTGATTGGAGAACACAAGCTAATAAAATCAATAGACTCATCTTTCAACATATCGTCTAAAGTATCGTATACTGTTATCTTTTGATTGCAGCCTTTTTCTACCTCACTAAGATATTCCGAAGATACATTACACACCGCTGCCAACTCTGCATCAGTATGGCAATATAGTTTTTCGTGAATCTGATGTCCGTTTTGTCCATACAAACCGATTCTCAGTTTTTTCTTCATATTCCCCTCCGATAAAGCCCTTCGCTATTCGGCAAATTCTATCATAGATAACTCTGTATTTTGATAATATTCCAAAGCTTTTTCAAATAATCCGTCGGCATATAATAAATTATTTTCTTCCTTTAAAAGTGAAGCTTTTACATTAGAAATCGCACAAGTTTTTTGTATCTGATTGATTAGCTGTGTATGTAATGCCGCAGATTCTACGCCGCAGATAGGTGCTTTCTTCACATCTCCTACGGCGTCAAGTGCCGCTATGTGCAATTTCTTACATTGATCCTCCATCGGGTCTCCGTAGATGATTTTCGTGCCGTCATGCAGAATGGCAACAATCTTTCCGTATTCCGTATATTCTTTCGGAAGCAAATGATAGCTATCGTCAATCTCCTCACAGGAATAGTAAACTGTTCCGTTTGTGAAGCGGTATTCAAAAACAGGCTCAACCAAATGTTTCACAGGATGTGCAGCAATAAAACACATTTTTGCATTGCCAACCGTAAAATTGATTTTCGAAATATCAAAATTTTCAATTTTGTTGGCTCTTAATAATTCTGCTGAAACATTTTCGGGAATCGCCCTTTTGGTTTCCGCATCCATCACATACAGCATATTATAAAGATAATGGGCAGCTGCATTGTTTGCTACACTATCATATACCAATCTACCATCAGCTGTTTTGATCTTACCTGCCCACCCCACACCTCTTTCAAAGTAATCACGGGTTCGGGGGCGTAAAACAAGAGTTTTCATTTCAATTAAGTCGCCCAGCTTATGACTTTGCACATCTCGTTTCAATGCAGTAACAGCATCGCTGTATGCCAATTGGTAACCAATTGCTACAAATTTACCGCTTTTGTTCCGAGCCGTGCAAATTAAATCAATATCCCTCTCATCTGCGCATAAGGGCTTTTCGCAAAGAACATTGGATTGATTTTTTAACGCTTCGATAATATGCTCGGTATGTAGAAAAATAGGGGTTGAAATCACTGTTAAATCCGCAGAATGTTCCCTGAAAAATTCGCTCATTTCAGAATAGATGGGAATATTTCTGCTTTTGAGCTCCTGATAATATTTACAGCGCTCCGGGTAGGGATCAACAGCACCAATCAGATGAATTGACGGATGTGAATGTTTGAGAATATCTTCCACATAAATTTCGCCATATCCTCCGATGCCCACCAATACAACGTCTGCTCTTTTCATATTATTCCTTCCTTTTAATTATTAAAAATGGTTTTCACCAGCTCATATGCAAACAGCCAATGCAATTCCCGGGTGGGGTGATTGACTCTGTTGGATAGCAAATGATTTACATTAACTCCGTTTTTGATTAAGATTTTCCAGATTGCATGGCAATCACAAACAGGAATATTTTGATTTTCTGCCACTTTTTTTGCCGATTCCAGATATTTGTTGAGCCATTCTTCTCTTTCGTTTTCTATGACAGAGCTTACCGCGCTGTCAAGAATGGTATCAGAAAAAGGAATTTCTACTTTATCGGATGTAAGGTTCGGGGTCATAAATATAATTTCTGAATGGATGCTTTTGAGCCGTTCAAATATTTCGCAAAGTGCATTTTGATATACTTCTAATCCCGCAGCCCCCTGCATTGCATCATTTAATCCGAAGCATACCACAACAAGATCCGGATTGAAGTTCAAGACATCCCGTTGCAAACGATTCAAAGCATTGGAAGCGGTGTCTCCGCTGATACCCGCGTTGATAATGTTAACAGGCACATCGGGATAAAGGTTATGAAAAATAGTTCGCAGTTTTTCCGGGTATCCGCTTTGAGGATCCACAACCGTTTCTATTTTCCGATTTTTGACATATATTTCAAAACAACCGTGTGTTACGCTATCGCCCAAAAAAGCGATGGTAGGGACACCTGCAATATAATAATCATTCTGCTTTGATGTGAATTTTTCTAAAATTTTCATTGGTAACACCCAACTCTCAATCTAAATGGAAAACATTCTGCAAATCGATGCTGACAGGACTATTATCCGGATTGGTTTCCATAATATCTGCCATATAGTCCCACCATTTTCTGCAAATGGCAGTGTTTGCACTTTCTGACCACTTTTCTTCGCTTTCAATTTCGATATAGCCAAACAGCGTGAGCGTTTCCTGATCCAAAAATATAGTATAATTTTTTCCACCGTACTCGTGAATCATTTCTTTCATTTCCGGCCACAAGAGGTTATGTCTTTTTTCGTATTCTGCCTCTTGACCTGCATATAATTTCATTTTGAATCCTTTAATCATTGTATCATCTTCCTTCATTTGTTATCAATACTTCAATTTCTTTTGGCGCAGTAACTTTACTTGTGACCTTGCCATTTTCCTTTTTGTGTTCAATTTCAATTTCTCCGAACGGAGTCGGGTACTTGCCTTTCGCATACATTAGCTTCCCTAAATTGGGATTGATTTTCACCTTACGGCACCCCGGCTCTAAAATTTCCACACCCAGAACATATCTTGACAAAAATGCCGTAGGCCCACCTGCCCAACCGTGGCACAAACTGTGTCGGAATCCCTGATAGCAGTATTTTCCGTTATCACCGTGAATATCACTTTTTCCCGCTTGCGGCATCTCGTCGATTCCATAAGCATTTTTTGTCCATTCAAGGTCAAAATCTTCCCAAAAGGTAGTTGCACCAAATTCCAGCATTTTACCCCAGTAATTTTCTATTATATGAAATGCGCCGTCAATATCGCCTGACATCGCATAAACATTCAAAACATAAAATCCTAAAAAGGTTGATAATCCTTTTAGCGGTTCTTTTTTCAAAAACTTATGTATTTCTTTGATATCACCCGCACCTGAATATGCCATAAGTGCCGCCATTTGCTTGTTTTCGGTAAAACTTGGATGATATTTTTTTAATTTTTCAAGATGATTTCTACATTCGTTTGCTAATTTTTCATTTCCTAAAATCGTACATAATTCTTCGCCGGTATTCATTGCAAGCGTGAGCATTGCATGAACCCCACTGTCGGCTGCTTCTGTTTCAAAGCTTGACCAATCCACAAATTTATAATCGATTCGATTGGTTCCATCCTCACAAATCAAATCAAACAGCTTCTCTAAAAGCTGAAAAATGTAATCCTGCTGTTTTTTTAAATATTCAATATCGCCATTTTGAAAATACCAGTCTCTGTGGATTTTCAGCCACCACATAGAATAGGTTGGCATCCCACACATCCATTCCGAAATCGGGGTTTGATCTTTCGTTAAATCAAGACTTTTGGTAACACAATCATCATCTCCGAACACAGCTGAAATAATGGAGGTTTCAGGATGCATATCACCAATCCACACCAAACGGTCACGCTTTACACCATCCCATAAATAGTTCTGCATATTTAAATGAACAGTGTAAGCTCCTGTTTGCCAGATTTTATTCAAAAGCTTATTATCGCACTCAAAAGAGCCTTTATATTCGAGCTCTTTACAGATGGAAATAGCGGTGACACTTTTTACTTCGATTTCTTCTGATAATACTTCGATTTTTACAAAACGAAACCCGGTTTCCCCAATATTACTACTGGATAAAAAGGGCACTTCTACAGTAATGTCTCTTAATGAATGATCATTCGTGGCATTTTTATTGCCAATTTCACTTAACGCTTCGGATATGCTTTCGCCAAATACGACACGTACAAGACCACCCAAATCGTCCTTAGTGTGATGCACAGTTAAATTGATACCGCCTTGAATTTCCCTTCCGAAATCCAAAAGGACATAGCCTCCTTTTTTTACCTTACATCCACCAATGGTTGATATTACAGCCTGATTGAATTTGGATTTCAACAACAGCTCTGGATTTTCACACTCTTTGCTGTCAATAATTCTCACAGCATTCAGATATTCTCTCATCAGGTTATCTTTCATGTCGCACGCTCCTTGATAAATGCATAGGCAGGCACTAACAAGCGTCTGCCTATGCATTTTAACTGTATTTTATTGATCAAAATAAAATACGTTGAAAATTCTTATTTTAAAATTTCTTGGATTGCAATGCCTTGTGCTTTGATGCTTTCAGCTACAAACTGCGCAATGTTATCACAACCAAGAATGCTCAGGTGTGTTGTATCGTGACCATTATTTTTAATTCCGCTATTGGAGTGATTTGCCACTTCTTCAGCAGTAAGGTCGCCACTATCAATTAAGCTATTGATATAGTTTGCGGTGAGGTAAATGGTATCCAGAAATGCAACATCTTTATCCGTTTCTTCAATAGTCCATTTGTGAATATCAATACAGGGAACACCCTTTTCCAAAGCAACAGCTGGAATTACCGCTGAATAATCGCCAACGTCAACCCCGTTAATAGGCATAGCATGCAAATTGTAAGTTACACCTTTATTCGGGGGAACAATCAGCACGAGTTTCGCACCAATTTCTTCACAATCTTCAGCGAATTTTTCAATGTAAGACCGATACACGTTAATATACTCTGTGCTCTGATAAGTATCTAACTCCGAATTTGCTACCGTACAGTAATCATTGTGAATGAATGAAACAATCACATAATCTCCGGCAGACACCTCATCTCTTAAAGGTGCCTTTGTGTTATCCCGGTTGTTGGTGCTCCATACATTTTCATAAAAATTTTCTGTAGTATAACCGGAAATCGCCCGGTTATTCACGGTAACATTCTCTGCAGTATAGTTTTTGAAAGTTTCCCCCCAACCTTCCTGCGGATATCTGGAATCCGGCCAATCTGCCATAATAGAGTCGCCTATCATCCAAACCACGGTATCTTTTGTATAGGCAGCCGCGAGAGCCTTCATTTCAGTCATAGAATTCCATACAAATACTTTTACGAGTTCACCATTTGTTGCATCAAAATCTTCAATCGGTACAATATTTTCACCATTTTGCAGTGTTACATCAAAAGCAACATCTACCTCTTTCAGGTATCCCTGGTCGTTGTATGCAGCAAACACCACATCCACATCTTCCATAGTGTCAACAGCCGTAATGGTCGCTTCATTGGTATCCACATCAAAGCCGGTAACAGTCGCAAGATACAATACCACTACATTAATGCCTTTTTCTCTTGCAAAGCTTTCTGCAACAGAATTGGAATATGCAGAAATGGTTTCAACATAAAGATCTCCACCAAAAGCGTAGGTATGAATATTTTCCAGTGAATTGGGAAGTGTAACTTCTTTTAATGAGTTTGCCATTGCAAACGCACCATCACCAATTGTTTTCAGACCCTCAGGCATTTTGATGGTTTCCACACCACTTCTGATAAATGCGTATGCGTTGATGCTTTCACAGCTTGCAGGCAAGGTAACTGTTTTCAGATTGCTAGTACTACGGAAGCAGTTGGAACCGACAGCAGTGATACCTTCTCCGATTACCACATTTTCTACTTCTGCAATAAACGAATTCCAGTCTTTGTTTTCAAAATAGCTGGGATCTGCTTTGTCAACAACGGTGCTGTAATCCGGTAATGCGCCTGCGCCGGTAAAGGTCAGAGTCTTGGTTGCAGCATCATATTTCCAGGAGATGCCGTTTGATAAAACACCGCCACTCAAATCGACGGAGAAAATTTTAGCTTCGTCAACATATAATGTTCCGGCAGCTGTTTTTGCGGTAAAAATACTAGTAAAGTTGGTAATGGCCGCTTTTAACGGCAATCCGCTTGCTTTTTTCACGCCGTCAACATACACATCAATTGCTGCATCAGTTGTGTTGCCGCAAAGATTAACCACCAGTCGAACTTTATACCATTTGTCCGCAGCCATTTGTGCTGCTACAATCGTATCATTTACCTTCATATTTCCGGCAGAATCAATATTGATTCTTACACCGGCGCCCTTGCTGCCCTGAATGTAGCACAGCCCCGCATTTGCGGTATTCTTCAGCATCAGGTCAACATAAGCAACTGAGGCTGTATAAGGTTTACTAAAGGTGTATGTTATTTCCGGCTTGTGTCCGGTGGTGCCATTGGATACAACTTTTAAGCTTCCATTTTCAATAGAAACATCATCAGTTCCGGCTGTTCCAGCTTTAATGGTGAAGTTTTTGGTGGGTAAGGTCGCAAAGCTATCTTCCAAACCTACAGAAGTGATATTCAACGGCATGGAAGGTGCACTCAGAACCTCCTGTCCAACAACTCCCCAGATGTTTGCAGGGGTTACACCGGCTTTGATGTACAGACCAACCAGAGAATCATCAATTACCAGTGTTTTATTTGTCTGGTCAACCAGCTTGGTATAATTACCATTCTGTTCGGTAGACACATACCAACTATATTTGGTGCCATATTCCATATAGTCTCCGGAATAGGTATAATCTGCAGAAAGGGTTCTACCGATTCTGTTGGAACCTATTACCGCTACATCTGCTGCTACAGGTGCATCGCAAACCGGCAGCGGATGAATTTTTCTTACATTGAAATTATCTACATATGCATTGCCGGTAGCATTTGCAGGAATTTCGCAATAAACATAAGAAATATTTGCAATATTTGCGTTAGCGGTTCTGAATCCTTTTTCATCAAAAATCTTTTCACCGTCAACATAGAAAGAGAAGGTATCAGAATCAGTATTAAAAGCACCGGAAAGCAGATGCCATTCTCCAACGGCATAATCTGATCCTGCCAAAACAGTAGTCGCACCGGTTCCGGCATCGTTCAGTACAGAAATCTGCACTTTAGTGCCGTTAAGTGTGAGAATTGTTGCAACTCCACCACTGCCTCCGACAACTACACTGGTAGCAAAACTTGCAGAATTTTTCAGTTTCATCGAGAAAGCAAATTGACCTGTAACAGCCGGGAAAGTACGAGTTGCTTTTGCTTTCGCTGCACTGCTGACAAATTCAAGGACATTATCAGCGGTATTTCTCTGAACTGTTCCTGAATTGATTGTATATCCGTCGGATGCACTCAAAACAATGTCTTTATCATATTTGTCATCAGCCGATACCAAAGATGTCAAGCTTTCAGTTACAACATTGCTCCATACAGATACCTCTCCAACAGAAACCTTTGCTTTGATGTTCATGCCTGCGTGAGCATATTCCACCAAAAAGTTTTTACCGGTTACTCCGGTGTCATAGTAATCGGAATCGCCCGGTGATGCAATATACCATTTCACCGTAACAGCGCTTTCTTTTACACCGTCTGCCAAATCGTAAGTAACCTCGAGATTTCTTCCTACCTCTGCTGGTGAAGCAATGAAAACATTGGAAATCGGAGAATCTGATGCAATTACTGTAATTCCGCATGTCATCATTGCCAGAGTCAGCATTAGGCATAACGCTCTTTTTAACATAGTATTTTCCTCCTTGGATTTTAGTTTTATATTATTTTTTTATTAATCACCTTGTGTTCTGACTGCGCTTCTGTATGCTCCGGGAGTTGTACCCTCATATTTTTTGAAAAACCGGGTAAAGGTCTGGTCACTGTTGTATCCCAAAGCAATTGCCATATCGTATATGGTCATATTTGTTTCTTTTAAAAGAATTTTTGCCTCTTTGATTCTTCGCTTATTGATAAAGGTATTCAGATTCATCCCCAAGCTTTCACGAAAGATTTTTCTCAGGTGAGAATAGCTGATTCCGATTTCCTCTGCCAACGTATTGACATCAATGTCAGTTGTGTAATTGTTTTCCACGTATTCAATTGCTTTGGAAATATATCTTTCGTTCTGATTGTTCATCTGATTGACGCCTAAAAACAAATCAAAGATATGCTGGTTGATTTCGTCAAGGATGTTATTGTCTAAATCCTCTTTAATCCGCGAAGAATATTCCTGCAGAATATAGCTGTGAGAAAATTTATTATCGTTAAAGAATTTGATTGCCGAGCTCAGCAGCTGATTATAGATATACAGGATATTGTTATAAGACAAATCATTTCTGTTGCAGAAAGCATTGAAAAATTCATTTAATGCTGTCTGGATACCGGCTTCATCATGAGCAAGCAACTGATTAAACAAACGTTTTTCTTCATCATAAGGATAAAAATAGTTTGAATTTTCATTATACTTATACTGCCAGATAGGAATCACCGAATCGTATCCTGCAATGATTCGGAATTTGATGGCTTCTACCGCTTCCTGATATGATTTTTTAATAGAATCAAGGGAGGCAACAAAATTCCCCAATGTAATGGTGACGCTGAACCCTGTGAGCTCCTTGATTTTGCGTTTTGCATTTACAAAGCACTCTTCTAAATGCAAAAGTTCATCGCTATTTTGCTTATCTTCTAACGAAATCAACAAAAACAGCTTGTCTTTTTTGCCGACAACAGCATAACATTTAATGCTGTTATCAAAGGATTTTTCACAAATATCACAAATCAGCATCTTCATATGATACCGTTGCTGACCGTCATATTTTTCGGAAAACATTCCGTACTTATCAATGGAAATTAACGAACAGCAATGATGCTTGTTAAATGTAATCCCCATCATTTTGTAATTCTCTTCGGTGGTTTCAATGCCTTCAAGCAGATTTTCAATATACGTATTCCGGATATAAGAACGGTTATTTTCTAAAAATACGGAGATATCTTTGCTCTGCTGTATCATGCCATCCAAAGCGTTAGAAATTACCTCTACTTCGTTATCTGATTGGGTATAATTTCCCGAAACCTTGATTGTATCCATTAACTCTTTGATGGGCAAATAGATTCTGGTTGACAACAAATACGACACAATCAATCCAAGTAAAACAAGTGCAACGATTGTAATAATAATAGTATATCTCAAAACACTTGTCTGATTCAGAAAAGATTTCAGGGGATAGATGTCCACAAAAGTCCAATCATTAATGTCAGATTTTACAAAAATAACAATGCATCGCCTGCCGGAATATTCTGTATAAATATGACCTTCGTTCTTTTTTTCCTGATATATCTTCTCCATGAAATCCGCTTCCATGAATTCATCTGTCTGCAAGCTGTTATGCGTCAAAACCATTTTTTTGGTATCGTCAAAAACCAACATGGTATTTTCCAGATCATTGGACTTGCTTAAAATATTCCCGTCAATATATTCCTGACTGACGTTAACAGCAATTGCACCCTCCAATGTGGTTGCAAATCTGGAAAGAGGATATACAAATGTAACCATATTACTATATTCTGACTTTTCATTGTCAAAAACATTATAAATGGCTTTTTCGTTGGTTGCTTTAAAATCTGTTATCCATTTGTTGTACGAGAATTTTTCGCTTTTTTCAAATTCCTTATTGGAAGAAAAAACATAATCGCAAGACTGAGCATACAACAGAATCGACGATACACTGTCATTGGTCTTTAATGATGAAACCAATAAATCAATAATATCCCCAATCAAAAAGATATGCTCCGTATTGTTGCTTTGAACAATATTGATATTCTGCAGCTTATTCAGGTTTGGATCGAACGATAAATTCAAAACTGTTTTATCGATGGTTTCCATCATATTTTCCACATCGTTTTGAACTGCCGTTAGTTTACCGGTATTGGTCTTGATGATTTCTTTTTCAAATTCATTAATTACTTCCAATTCCAATACCAGATAAAATAATGTCATCGTTACAATCAAAACCGCAACAAATGATGCTATAAGCTTAATGAATAACGATTTATTTCGCATATTTCCTTCTCTTTCTCAATTATTTTGTTAATCTTTAGCACTTGATGATAGTTTATAAAATCACATATTCTATCCCTAACATATTGGCAGTTTTCTCAAATAATCTTGAGTTATGACCTATACTCATCGCCAAATGATGCGTGGGAGCCTCTTGAAACCATTTTCCCATGTAAGTGTCCGGATCTACACCAAATTTTATGTGTGTTTGTGTGTTTCCTATCATAAGTGTTTGATAATTTTTAGCTTCCCCTTCTGAAATTATCATTTTCAGTTTTCCATTCAATGTTTGAGTGATACCCAGCATCGTTACAGGTCCCTCTTTAATCTGTGCTTCTACAGATACACCACTGCCACGTTTTCCATGATAAATTCCCATACCACGAAGAATCGGTTTTTCACTCGCAATCTGAATATGGAATGGTCCATCATGACCTAATATGATTGTACCTTTATTATAGTCTGTCGCAACAATTTCACAGAAGCTTCCTCCCGTGTTTAAAATATCACAGATTTTCATTGCCAAAGCTGTCTTGATATCTCCCTCTCCGGCACAAGGAACATGCTTTGCAGTCAACAGAGAGTGCCCTACAATAAAACCGCTTTGAAGTTCTTCGTAGTAGTTATCATTTCCGTGATAATAATAGGAAATAGAATTAAGCTTATATTCTTCAACCATTTTTTCCTGCGCAGCAGCAACCTTTGCGGACCAGCCAAGCTGTTCTTCTGTTGGTTTTTTCGCAATAGGATCAGAGGGAGAATCGCCGCTTATTTTAAAGAACTCTTTTATCTCTTCCCTCTTTTTATCAACATCAGTATCAGAAACTTTTTTCATATACTTGTCAAGGTCACACATCTCTAAAATTTCAACGTGAATACCTGTCTGTGCCTGAAGCATAGTGAAATCAGAATACATATCAAGCATTCCTGAATAATTGTTCCCCAAAAAGCCAAAACGGCTGTACTGCAGCGTTTTCTTTACTTGTGCTGCTTTTACCCACTGGATTATCTCTCCCCACGCTTTTAATGCTTCGGGTCGATTATTTGTAACCTCGTCAGTTACAGAAATATCAGGTGTTTTATCAAGTCCTAAAAGACCGTTTATTATATTATATTCTATACCTGCTCTGTTAAAAGCATTACAAAATTCAGGTACAGGACAAGCTCCGCAATGTGCAAGCCATTCTCCCGTGGTTGTTTTTAAATAATTCATTTCTGCTGTAGGCTGTAAGTTAAGTATAATTACCGGTGCTTTGCATATCTGATGTATCGGCAGAACAGATGACGATGTGCAATATGTAGCAGAATGCAGAAATATTATGTCTACATTTTGCGAGTTCAGCCATTGTCCTGCTTCTCCGCCTGAAAATTCATCATCAACAATTCCGAAATTACAAACCTCACCATATTCACTGAGTTTACTTTCGATAAACTTTCCATACTCAATCAACCTTTCACGCATTCCTATAAATTGCGACCAATATGCTTTTAAACCCACAGAATAAAGTCCTATTTTCACTTTCATTACATATTCCTCATTTTTTTATTAATAGTTTAACTGGCCCAAGCAATCCTGATGGTTCCTGAGCCATATATTTATCTAAATCATGGCTGTTTGATTTTGCCAGAGTATTGGTTATCTCTACAACAAGTTCATTTGATGTGCTTTTTATTATCTCCTTATCCACCTCAAATACATAAGGCGGACAAATTTTCACACCGATGTCAACATTGTTAAGCTTAACAGAGGCAATTTCAAATACACTCCCTAAATCAAGCAAAAATAAATCCGATTTCAAATTGCAATCAAACTTAATTTCATATTTTAGTGTACCTGAAAAATAAGGTAATTTATCAGGCACACTTAGATTGCCTAAATCACAAAACTCAGTTAATTCATATCCAGGATAGGAATCAGAATCCGAAATTGAAATTTTCCAATCTCCGCCAATACAAATACCATTTTCGAACTCACTGTAATTCATTTTGCAAATTTCTGCTTTGCCATCAAATATTACAAATATTGATTCGTATGGAGCCAATTCGAGCTCGATATCACTAAACTGATTGTTCACAGTCTGCTTTGCTATAAATTTTTTGTTTTCCATTGCATCGTAATATACAGCATCTTTAGTATTAGCAATATGAACATTTGTTTTTATCCAATTATCACGGCTTTCATTGACAAAAAAGTAGATGTCTTTTCCTTTATTCTCATAATGATAATATCTTAATTCCGGAGTTTCAGCGGATAATCTGATATCTCTGTATTCTGCAATTTTGGACGGTAATTCATCATAGTTGGATATTTCTATCCCTGATAAATCAATTTTTTTGTGAAAATACATCCGTTTGGGATAATCGGTCATAATAATCACCTTAACTCCGTTCTCCTTTAAAGACAAAAGCTTTTTCCCAAATTCCGCCGGCATATATTCAAAATACGGAACAACAACCACACGATAATTCTCGTTGTTTACAACTAATCGCCCATTTTTAACAGTATTAATACTTTCCATAGGAACAATATCGCAATCGATTTGATGTTGCATCAGTTTTTTGCTCGCGTACTCAAATGGTTCGCATTTTCCACCCCATTCAGCCTCAGCATGATATACTACAGCCACAGGAGCTTTATGAACACCATGTGTAAGCAGATCGCATACCCGGTTTGTATAATCTGACCACACATTAAAATACTTCCATTGCGGATTGTTCCCACGCGCATAAAAATGCGGCGGACAATCATCATCAGGAAACTCCTTAGGAGAAAATGCATGTGGTACAATAACATTGACACCACGAACACACAGATGATCTGTAATCCATTTCATCATTTTCAGACCTTCCTGCCATCCATATGCCCCAAAAGCTTCGCATATTGTTTTTCCTTGTTTTTTAGGATCAATATGTGAAGCAGAACTTGCCATTTTTGCTAATCCCCAATGATTGAAAGTTGTATCACACTTCAAAAAATATGTTTGAAATGAACCTTCTGTGTATCCGGGCATAAGATTGTAAACAACATCAATTCCAGACATATGCATTCCATTGGTTGCTCTGAAAAAATGTCCGACACCATACCCTAATCTTGCATGAGCTCCATTCTCTTCTATCAGATGACCAATCAATTTTACATTATGCTCTGTGCACCAGATTCCAATCTGCTCCATATAATTTTCGGAAAACAACCGATTTACCATATCAATATAAACATAGCGAACATCGGCTGTGATGTCACCACCATCATACCACAAACAGGGAAGATATTTCATAAAATCAAATTCCTCCACAGTCCCCAGCTTTTCAAAAAGCTCATCCGAATATGGCAAAACCATTGGGGAAGTCCCCAGTCTGCCATCATAAGTGGGAGCATTTCCGATTCTTGGCTCGTCCGTGAAAAAACCTTTGATGGTTTTTCCGAAATCATCCTTAAAATGCTTGTAATGTTCCTCATAGATGATGTCAATAAAAGCCTTAACAGCATCTTTTTCTATCGGATTTATATGATCCTTTATATGCTCTTCAGCACCATGCGGTGTCTTTATAATCATAAAAACACGCCACAAACCATCCGGAACATCCCAATACAAAATACCATCATGTATTCTGTCTGTTATATCTGTCAAGGTATTGCTGTCAAAAGCATCAACCCCATCCGTCTTTTTCGCCGCAATTACACGAAACAGACTTTCATCGTCACAAAGCCAATGCTTTACAAGGAAAGAGCTTCCGTTTAAAGGTCCGGCAGCATCAATGTGAGCTTCCCTGATGAATTTACGCAAATACTGCGGATAGAATTCACGGATTCTTCCCTGTGCACAACCGCTGGGATAATCGCCATCGTCAAAAAACCACACACCCATGTTCTGTTTTTTTGCTTCATCAAGCAGAATCTCCAGATCACTCCACCATTTTTCCTTCAAATAGTGCGGATGCGGTCTCGCTTCAATAATAAACTCATTTATTCCGTTTTTTTTCAACAGTCTGACTTCATTTCTCAGAACATCCTCTTCCTCGCCATGCAGCCAAAACAAAGGATTAATATAACCATTATCCATATTCATAAATGTCACCTCTGCAAAAAAATCCTGCCATTATAATTTTTAAGTAATGCTGATTGTATTAAAATCATACAAAACAGTACCACCGCAAACCTTTACAGAAATGATTCCGCTTCCAAAATCAGAATCAATAAACGGATTATCGAACATTTTTTCTTGATTATATTTAACCATTTCGCCGTCAATCATTCTATAATCGTCCTGCATAGCATCATAGTTTAAACCGATACCATCTTCACGACATCTTACATCCTGATAAAAAACAAAGTCACCAACTTTAATCACCAGATTACTAAAAATATGAGATTTAAACTCATCATAATCTGCATACTTTCTTTTCGGTTCTATATGAACGATGACAGGTAAATTGTTATCACGAAACAACAAACGGTTGTCCTTAGTATAAATTTCCCCACCAACCTGTTTTACAGCATAGTAGCATTTTTCGATTTCACCAAACAGCCATCCGTCTTCCAGATTAATTTCACGATTGAAATCAAAGAAAGAAATATATAACCCTATGGGAAGATCCGTAATATTTTGAGTAATTAACTTAGAGCCATGCTGTATGGTATGCAAAGGTTGATATGTTGATTCAGTTGTTTCATAGCGGACAAACAATCTTGCTTCAGTGTTTCCGTCAAACACTGCCCCTTCCCATCGGTTTTGAGAACTCAGCCACACCAGACCGTCTCTCTCATCCTGACGGAAGCTACCCATCACAAACTCATCGGAAACGTAAGTATACTTAGTAACGCTCTTGGTTTCTGATAAGTGATAGACCGGACACACGAATGCCTGAAACTGTGTGCAAGCTGTGCTGCCAACTCCGGGGATTCTGGTAATGCTCTCAAATTCTAGATTCCTGCGATTTTTTTGAATATCATACGCAATCTGAGGAGGAAGATAATCACTTACAGCAAAAGAAATCAGTACATATTCATCATGGTTATCATGATAACCGAAATACATATTTCCTGTTCTTGCATACCATAAATATCCGCTTTCCGAATCAACTTTCCGGTTATATACCCTTGCCTTTGCACATCCTCTGACAGAATTCACATTTTCAGTAACATATTCAATCCAATCAAGGTCAACTGTCATTTTCGCAAGACGGCTTACGTTTTCGTTATCGCATAAATCCATTAGCTCGTAAATAGATTCCAGAGTAACGATTCTATAGTTATCGGAACCTTCTATAAACCTTCCGATGCGTGCTCTTGTTTTAAAGTATAATTCCATAAACTCACAGGCATGGGCATATAATTCCTGATAAGTACGCCCATCCGGCAGAATGTTATCTTTGTATGTTTCATCTTCCTTTAAAATCTGAGCAATCAATAATATGCAAGCTCTTTGTAGCATATCATGGTTTTCGCTATTCGGAACACGGTAGGGTCTGTGTTCGTCAGTAAAAACCCTGTCCATATGGTCTTTTACAAAAATATCAAAAACCTTTTTGAGATTTTCTCCGGTTTGAACATACAAATTGTTTGCTCTTTTACCATTACTTGAATTAAACAGAATATAGGTTCTAATGAGAGCCGGCATTGCCCAATACAATATAAATGGTACGCTATCCGAAATAACCCACGAATTGCAATCTTTAATTTTGGGATCATTCAGAATTTCATTTGCTCTGTCGATATCTTCGTTCAGATATAATAATGCCAATGCTTTATACACATAACTTCTTGAGTCCCTATCAGACAATTTGCACTGAACCCAATAATCAATATGTTTTCTTTTGACATTTTTTATTCCATCCTTATTCATGGATAAACTCCTCCGTCACGGTGTCGGTATTAAAATCATAAATGATATGCTTATCATTAAAGGTAACTTCAATAACACCGCTGTTCTTAACAGAATTCAAGTACGGACTCTTCATAATATATTCCAGATTATAAGGAACTGTGCTGTCATTTATAATCCGGGCTTTTTCCGGAGCAAGCATCGGATTGAACTCCATTTCGCCCCAAACCGGATCCCGATAATAAATGGTATTCCCGTTATAAGCCAAGAGATTGTTTTTTATCATCTCTTTGAATTGTCCAAAACAGCAATTTTCTTTCTTACTTCCCAGATGAATAATGAAAGGACTTTCGCTATTGGTCAACAAGATTTTATTATTCTTCTGTTCCAAAGTGCCTTCCATGGGTTTAATCGCATAATAGGCATCTCCGATCTGACCAAATAACCAACCATTTTCCGTGGGAAGCTCCCCGTCATTTTCCATATACTCAAAGGGATAAATGTAAATTCCGGTTGCAAAGCTTTCAGGATAACTTTTTTTGAACATCATAATTGGTCCATTCTGCATACTGGAAAAATGAGAATGCAATGAACGAGTGGTATCCAGATATCTGTATATTCTGGCATTTACATCACCTTTGAAAACAGCACCTTCCCATCGGTTTTGGGAACTCAGGATTGTTAAATCGTCGGCATCATCCTGATACATTGTACTTGCAATATAATCAGGAGTTACATACTCGTAAGTAATAACATCACGGTTTTGATCAAAAATATACTCGGGTCCTGTATGACTTCCGAAGGAAATAATGTTGAGTTTTCCAAAGCCCTGAATAGCTTTGATGTACTTATAGTATCCTTTTGATTCCTGCGTTGCTATTTCTTTGGCAATTTCAGGTGGACGGTAATCACTCGTTAATTCCGTTACCATGGGAGTTGCATTTTCTTCAGCATTCAAACCAAAATACATACTACCAAGCATTGAAAACCACATAAACCCTGTATCAGCATCGCCCGGTGTATTGTATACTCTTGTTTTTGCACTACCTCGAATGCCGTCAAGTGATTCAACAGCATATTCAATCCACGAAACATCCACAAGCATTTTTACTTTGTTTCGTATTTCTTCATTATCCGAAAACTCTATGATATTATACAGAGATTCATAGGTTACCGCACGGTAATTTTCAGAACCCTCTACAAATAATCCTGTCTTTGCTCGACTGAGTACAAATTTTTCATAAAAATCTTCTGCATGGGCAATGAATTCAGGCAAGGTTTTACCATCTGGAAGTACTTTATCCTGATATTGCTCCGTTTTACTTAAAATTTGAGCAATCAAGTATAATGCTGATTTTTTCAAAGCATCGTGGTTTTCACTGTCTATTCCTCTAAAAGGATTATTATCCTCACTGAATACATTGGGATAATAGCTTTCCACAAAAGACCACATCACTTTGCGCATATTCGCTTCTGTTTCGGGAGTAAGCATATCCCGACGAACCGTTCCGTTTTCAGAATTATACCAGATATATATTCTGATATATGCCGGAACACACCAGTACATAATAAAGGGAGATTCCTCAAAGCCCTCATAAGTGGTAGCATTAAGGATTTTCTCATAATTCAGTAAATCATTTGCTTTTTGAATATCTCTGCCCAGGTATAATTTACACAATGCTGAATATACGTAGCTTCTTCCACCTGTTCCCTGTGCTCCGTTTGCAGTTTTCTGAATACGTACAAATCTTTTATATTCATAATCTGCCTGAAACACCTCATACAATCTTGACAAAACAACAGCACATTCCGCATTGGATGCCGCATCTTGCGGTCTGAAATTATATTCTGCATGATTCACAATAATCCCATGGAATGCAGCTTTTTTGACAGCATCAACTGCCCAGGAATCTATTTGATCCTGATCGGAAAAAAACAAATCGCATGCTTCCATCGGTTCAGAATAACGTAATTTCAATGCAGCAACGGCAGTATAAATCATTTCTTGTCTTGTTAAAACATCATCCTTGCCAACAGATCCGGAAACAATCATTTCATCCGGAATTACACCGTTTTGATAAAATGATTCCACATAGGGGAAACATTCATCGCTACTTGTTACATCCTGAAAACGATTTTCGGAACTTACAAAGGGTAAAATAATATTCTCTCCCAACCAGATAAACCAATCAGAACGCGTCACCTTATTATCGGGTAAGAACGGTGTATTTGTTGTGATAACATTTCGCTCGTAGAGTGACATAATTTCGTTTTCAGCCCAGTGCCCTTTTATGTTTTGAGACACAACTGATAAATTGTCGCCCGCAGCGAAGACAGAAAATGATGTAGTCAACAAACAAAAAGCAAGTATAAAAGATATTATTTTTTTATTCATACTTTCCTCCTCCTATTTGAAAACAACCACTTCTCTCACGGTATTATTCACAGTTTTCACAAAAACTTTATCACCGATATCAATGTCATGGATGGAACCCAACTTACATTTTGTACTTGCTGTTTCATCCCAAAGATATACCGGGATTCCGTTAATGATAAATTCTCTGTTCCAATTGTAATCGGTACCATCACTATGCGCATTTACGGTAATACGTTTGGAAATCTTGTCTTTCACTTCACCATATGCAGTATGCAAAGCCCCGGTGTACCAATCCACCGAAGGAACACCACTTGATGAACATTCTGTGTAAGCCGATTCACCCCGATATAAAACATGGAAAGTTTCAATTTCTTTATCAGCATTCAAACGAAGCTGTATAATATCCCCCGGCTGTAAATCAGACACTTTAATGCCGCTATACTGCCAATATCTGGAGAAAATATTTTCCCCTTCAGGATCTTTCACAATATTTTTTTCCTTGAGCCCATCTGTGTAATGGTATAACACATTGGTTAACTCGCCATTCTGATCTACTGCTGTGGCAACACTATCAACAATAGAAATTTTGGTTTGATACAGTGCAACATCAAGTCCGCCGCCACCTTGCATATCATACAAGATAACCACGCGGGCAATTTTATTTTCATCTGCATCATAGATAGAAGCTTTTTCATATACGAAAGAATCCAAAAGTGATGCAGCTTCAACAATGCTGTAATTCTTATAGTTAGCCTGGTCCGCCGGGATGGTAAATACGATTGTTTGGCCATCCACTCTGTATTTTGTTCCTAAAGCACCATATCTATGTTGCAGAGATGCCTGTCCGTAGTCATGAGAGAAGTTTTCCAGATCATAACCAATTCTCTGATCGGTGCTGGTCGCCGTCCATAATTCTGTAACTTTCCCCTCGTCATTGAGTTTGAATGTTACCAGTTGTCTTTTTACCTGTCCCTGATCCCAAAGATAATTTCTTATCTGATCAGCATCAGTCAGCTTTGTTCCACATACCTTCAGTTTGTCTGATGCCTGCAGTTTCAACTGCTGTCCATCTTGAGAGAATATTTGCAAACCAATGGTTTTATCAAAGGAACTGTCAATGTATGCGTTCAATAAATAGCCATACAAAAATCCATCAGAGGTACTTTCTGTCACATAAGCGATATCACCGAATTCATCCAGATAAAAGGTTCCGGTAAGGCCAATTGTGATTTGCGGAACATAAATATCTGTTCTTGCAGCAAGTGCCTGATAACTGTGAGATACCTTATACATAACATTGTTGATAAAGATTTCATCCCCGGATATTTGGTCAATAGATCCTGCAATTGTGGTGTTAGACGCCACAATAGAAATAGCAGTTCTATCTTTACTTTCTGCAATCGATACCACATCGCCTTGATTGATGTACTTTAATGCAATTTCTTCTTTTAAATTTTTAACGATTACATTTCTTGTGTCTGTGTTCAAAGTATGTACTACGTTAGAATGCTTTAAATAAAGCTTCTCATTGGCAACATCAACCACATCAACAACAGCGATTTGTACATCTTCCACGATAAGTATGTCACCCTGTCCGTTATGATTGGAATCAATCACTGTGATTCTTCCCATTTCCGGTTTTAACATATCAAGCGTTACATTTCTTTCAAACACGCCATTATATACAATTTTGACGTCATCAGCCAATCGGATATTCTTTAAATCCTCATTTTCATTGTAGTAATATAATGCAGACAATGATGTTTTTTCATCACATAAAATATCGGCTTCTATTACTTGTGTCTGATTGCTTTTTTCATCAGCAATATATAAAAGTTGGCAGGTATCCTCTTTGTAATCCTCAATGAAATAAATCACCGAATGTCCTAAATAAGCTTCTGCGTTGGTAGCACCTACATCTACTTGACCGAAAGTATCAATGGTTACATAATTTTCGAGCATAGAAATGCCATCAAACGAGGTAAAAGAATTTCCGGTAACAATGCCACGTCCCATATAAATATCGTGGTATTCGGTCAATAAGGTTCTTCCTTTTGTAACTTCATAATCTGCGCCGTCTTTAGTCATTGAAGTGATTAACGGAATATCCACTTCTATCGCATTCTCAAGAAGTTCTCTGAAATCCTTTTGTGTCAGTAAGCCATTGAATTCCGATACGCCCTTTAACAGTTGAATATTGGACGCAACGTTCAGATAACCGCCCGGATAACCGCCTGAATGTTGGGCTTTCACCTCATAACCAAGAATGCTTACAAAAATTTTAGTTACTTCTGCAAAGCTTGCATATTGCTCTACGCCATAGGTTCCATCTCCCTTGCCGGAAATAACTCCTCGATCTGCTAATACTTCGATAGCACCGGCATACTTTTCTTCTACCGGAACATCAATAAATATCTGTTTTGTCGCAGTAAAATTCTCAGCTCCTAACAGAGCAGTCGCAATATATGCTACTTCTCCTTTTGTGATATATTCCCGATGTGAAAATACGAATTCATTATCAACAATACCTAATGTTTTGAACAAATCTAAATTTTCTTTTGCAATTGCACTTTCTGTTTCAATATTTTCCAGAGTATTTGCACAAACAATGCCGAGAGGTATTGCTAATACAAAACATATAATAAAAGATATAATTTTACCTATAAATTTCATACCTTACCTCCTTACTGAATGGAATCTAATGCTCTAACCAAAATAGTGGCAAACTCCGCACGGGTAATGTTGTTTCCGGGCTTGAAGGTATTATCCTGGTAGCCCGTAACAATTCCCTGCTCATTGAAATATGTTACAGGAGTTTGTGCATAATCGGATATTGCGCCGGAATCATCAAATGTTTTTGTTGCCCCGGATTCTTTTAACTCAAAATATTTGTCCAAAGCATTATAAAGCATCACTACGGAATCCTGCCGGGTGATATTCATGGCCACTCCGAACCGATCTTCAGAAATACCGTTAGTAAGTCCTGCATTTTCGGCAGCAGCCACATAACGACTGTACCAAGCATTGGGATCAACATCCGCAAACTTAGATGTCGCATTATTTCCTTCAACGCCAAATGCAACCACTATCATTTTAATAGCTTCTTCTCTGGTAATATATCTATCAGGCTCAAAGGTTTTTGTTTCATTCACAGAAATCACACCCTTTTTCACCAAGGAAACAATCGAATTCTTCGCCCACTCTACAGAATCAATATCCACAAATATTGAAGCATTTTGTTCTGTAATTGCAGGTGTTTCAGTTGTTACTCCACCGCCTGATCCTACAATGGCAAATCCACCCGTAGTAACACCGCCTCCGTTGAAGCCACCGCCTCCATTGCCGGTTCCTTTAACAGTAACATAAAAGTTTTTTACCATTCTTTCCCCTAACAGGGTTGCGGTAACAGTGATATACGCACTTTTGTTAGATTCACCTCGAAGGATGCTTCCACTATTGGAAATCACGTTTTTATTTGTGGATTCCCATACAAATGAAGTGCCGTTCTGTCCGTTTGCAGGTAACACCAGATTGGTTGTAACAGCAGATAAATTTCCAAGATCAATGGAGTTTACATCTGCCTGCAGCAGCGCTTGTTTATCTACTGTGGGATCATCCTTCAAATTCAAAATTGTAAAAATATATTCTTCTTCTGCAGTAATACCGTTTCTTTCAAATCTTACCGTCAGCTTCACTGAAACATCAGATTCCAACGGTCTAATAATCTGATTTCCTGTAGCATATTCGGGCGGAGCATAGGTATACTGTACCGAAACTCCATTTTTCATAGTTTGCGGCAAATGAAAATCGCTTTTTACTGCGCCGATTGCTTCATCGCTGACATTCTCCCACTCAAAATCGGAAACAGCCTTTGCAACTGCCTCAGCGTCAGTTAATTCTCTTTTTACAACAACATCATATACTTTGGAATCAATTACAGTATCGCTTTCAAAAATACCTACCACCTGAACTGTGATATCCTGTTCGTTCACAGCAGGACGAGTCACGCTTGCAGTTTCTCCATCAATGTTAATGTATTCCGGATTTAACGACATCCAGGTAATGCTTGCATTCTCAGCAACCTGCAGCAAAGAAAAATCCTCATCCGTTTCCATCGGCAAATTAACTGCACCCATAATTTCCGCAAGGTTTGTCTGCGGTTCGTATACTTTGATATTATCAATATAGATATTACCTGCTCCTGCCGAAGGTTTTCCAAACAAGAGACCGTCAATCTCCTGTACACTGCTTCTGAAATCGACATTAGACAGTATTTTCTCTGAATTTACATATACATCTGCTTTTTGGTTATCAAAATCCATAAATATTTTTAAATGAACCCATTGTCCTGCAACATTTGATACAACCGACTGGGATCCAATAACATTTCCTCCAATGGTCATATCTCCATGTCTGCAATTAAGAGTTCCGCCTGAATAATTGAAATTCAAAGCTGTTGCACCGCCATTTCTGATATAGAAAATATTAGCAGAATTAGCAGTTATTTTAATATCACCTTCAATGAAAACATTATTCGTTACTTTGGTAAAGGTTGTTTTTACATCTCCGGTTGATTCATTCGGATTTTCATGATTATGAATTTTCAATACACCGTCTTCCACAACTGCATTTTCTGATGGTGTTGTTTCGAAACTATGCTCTGGACTATTAAATTGCATATCAACCAGTGCAGAAATTTCTTCCTCCGGATTTTTCAGCACCAAATATGAAAACTCTTTGGTTTGTTCCCTTTCTCCTTTGGAAATAGAAGCTGTCAGTGTAACATATGCATTCCCGTGATTTCTCGATACTTCCCCGGAATTTCCGACAATATCAATAACATCCGAATTATTCGACAACCAAGAAATCTGACTGCCGTTTGCTCCAATTGTGGGAAGATTTAAATCTTCAGTAATAGCAAACGGATTCTGAGATGTCAACACATCACTGGTCAATGCCTGGGTATCCAGTTCCACCGCTTGCTCATCGGTCATTTCCGGAAGAACAACTTGCACAGATGAATAAACTCTTAAATAATCCAGTAAAAATCTTCCGTTCTGACTCTTTACAAACCAGATATTATTAAGATTTGACACGGAACTTCTCATAGGTACACCTTGGCATATTAAATCCAAATCACCATTGGTACCAATATAGATATCAACAGCAGAACTTACGGTGTTGCCTACGGGATTGATAACAAGCATCAAATCATACCATGTATCAGTTGAATACGAATCCACCAATACAGATGTCTGTGTGCCTCCGGAACCATTTCCATAGGTAGCCTTGATGTTCCCGTCGGGAATATTCATGTTCATAGCAGGATTACTTCCACTGCGCACATAAAACAAGTTAACCTGTCCAGCTTCATTTTTAAATCTGGATGTAATAACTGTCTTTTCTGTAACAGCATCAAAAAATCTGCTAGCCTCTCCGAACACACTTCCTGATTGATTCATATATAAGTATCCTGTGCCATCCGAGTCCGAACCCGTTCCGGTAATACAGTTTGTTCCGGCCTTTACAGTCCAATTCGCTAAATCTGCAGCAGCATTGGCGTCAAATTCATCTTTAACCAGATATTGGGGTTTGATTTCTGCTGCACCACTGGAATATTCATTACCATCAACCGTAACTTTTGCTCTGATGTATTTATTTGCATCTTCAACAGAAGGAATATAGGTATCAGTTTCTGCACCGGGGATGGTAGCAAAGCCACCATCCTCTGCGTCTGAAATTTCCCATACAATACTGTCATATGCAGTTGAACAAGCTGCTGTTAATGCATTCTGCTGGGCGTTGGTTTCCAATGAAACATCTACTGACGCTGCACTTACACAAACAGGAAACAGGTTCATACAGAAAACAACAAGTATCAATATATTTGTGATTATTTTTCGCATATATATTCCTCCATCTCAAATGACTCTGCTAACTTTATTTTTTGATGCTTGTGTTATAAACCTCAATTTTTTCTTCCATAACAGCCTGCCCACCGGAAGCCATATATTCTTCGGTCATAGCATCATAAACAGCATCAAACTCTTCAGGTTTTGCCACAATAGATTTAATCATAGCTTCTTTATATTTAACATCTAAATTCGCTTTGTTCTTGCTGACAGCATCAACAGGAACTGAGAAGAACGGCGGCTCAACAGTATCAGTAAGCGCCAGTTTCATAGAATTCTTTCTGATTTCCGCAAAATCGGGATACAGTTTATCCATCTGAGCGTCTACATTATCCTTTGTCATATACGGAGCACCGTTATACAGCAAAGCATAATCTGTTAAATTGTAACGAGTTTTCTTGTTATATGCGGGATCAATCGGTACCGGAATACCATCTTCTAAATTGTAGTGTTCTCCTTCGTGACCGCAGGTCAAGGTCATACCAACATCATAATCTGCCATCCAATTTAAATACTTCACTGCAGATACAGCATTTTTAGAAAATCTCGGTACAAAAATATACATAGCGGTAGGATTGGACAATCTCTTTGCATATTCACCTTCGGAATTCTGGAAACAGTCAATAGGAACCAGTTCGCTTCCGGGAACATTGGTGCGAAGCGCATCATAAAAACCGCCTGTTACCATACCTTTGTTGGTGTCGTATGTATAAAAACCTGCTTTACCGCTTGAAATTTTTTCTTCAAATGTTTTGAAATCGTTATACAATGCAAAATCAGGATCAATCAGTCCCTCATTATACATTTTGTTCAAAAATCTAACGCCCTCTTTATAACCCGGATATTTTAATTTCGGAAGAGTATAGTACTGTTCTTCGGTCATAGGTTCTACAAATGACATCAAAAGCGGATCTGTATTCTGCTGATAATCTTCATCGGTAAAGTTAGCTGCAGACATTGCAAACGGTACTACATTTTCTTTTCCTACATTGCCCGGATCTTTTTCTTTAAACTGTTTCATGACATTGTAAAATTCTTCTGTAGTTGTAGGCATTTCCAAACCTAATGCATCCAGCCAGTCTTTTCGGATGTATGAGGTAAACAAAGCAGATCTCAATGCAACTTTTGCCGGAATTGCTAATTGTTTTCCTTCATACTTTCCGTATTCTAAGGTATCAGCAAAATTAGCTTTAATGTTTTCTCCATACTTGTCAATCAAATCTGTTAAATCATATAAACCGTTTTGTTTTGCGAAATTATGATATACGGATGCCTGGTAGGTAAAACAGATATCCGGTGCGTCTTTTGAAGCCATTAAAACATTTAACTTTTCAGCTTCCTGCATTCTGGGAATGGAATAAAATTTCACTTTAATGTTATATTCTTTTCCAAATGTATCATTGATGTACTGTGTCCATCTGTTGTTATCCACAGGGCCTTCTCCTTCCGGAACATTGCCTCTGTCAAAAACAGCAACAACTAATTCGTTTGTTTCTTTTGCCTCCTGATCGGTACTGCTACATCCGACCATACCGATAGTCATCAATACTACCATTAAAAGTGCTACTAATCTTTTCATTTCTTATTTCCTCCTTAGAAATTTTTTATTTATTCTTTTATTGAACCAACCATCACTCCCTTTACAAAATACTTTTGTAACCAGGGATAAACCAAAAGAATAGGAACCGTTGCAAACATCAAACTTGCCGATTTGATTGACTCCGGGATTGCCACATTTTCTTCTGTTTGGGAATCCATCACCAACTGATCAACCATATTCAGCGATATCAACTGACGCAACTTCATCTGCAACGGATATAATTTTGCATCGTTAATGTAATACAGCGCATCAGTAAAGCTATTCCATCTTTGCACTGCATAGAATAACGATATGGTTGCAATAATCGGCGTTGATAATGGCAATATAATTTTCACCAATATCATTAAATCATTACAACCGTCAATGCGTGCAGCTTCCGCTAAACTCTCGGGAATTGATGAAAAAAATGATTTCATCACAATCATATTAAATGTGTTAATCGCACATGGCAATATCAGTGCCCAAATCGAATTTAATAGTCCCAATTCGCTCACCAGTAAATAGGAAGGAATCATACCACCTGAGAAATACATGGTAAAGGTAATCATCAATGTAAAAAACTTTCTTCCCTTCAGTCGTTTCTGTGCCAAGGGATATGCAGCCAGAATTGTCATAATTACAGCTATTGCAGTGTATAACAAGGTTAAGCCGATTGTGAACAAAAGAGAACGTATCATCGAGCTGTCACCAAATACTGTTTTATAAGCACTTAATTCAAAACCAACAGGCCAAAGCAAAACCTTCCCTGCCATAATTGCATTGGTGTCACTTAAGGAAACAGCTGCGGTATTCACAAAAGGAAAGAGGCATATAAACGCCAGAAGAATTAAAAAAACATGAATTGTAATGTCAAAAATTCTTTCTCCTGCGCTTTTTTTAATTTTCATCTTACCAAATGCCCTCCTCTCCAAGCTTCTTAACAACCACATTTGCAATGACAAGCATAACAAGACCAATTACCGACTGGAACAATCCAACTGCAGTTGCAACGCCAAAGTTTCCGCCACTTAACCCGACCCTGTACACAAAGGTACTGATAACATCAGCTTGTTCCATAACCAACGAATTGGAAAGCATTAACGGTTGATCAAGACCGATATTCATAATTTTTCCAACCTGTAATATAAACATTGTCGCAATAGTAGGTTTGATGCTGGGAATGGTAATCGAAAAAATTGTTCTGATTTTGCCACATCCGTCAATCGCGGCTGCTTCGTAAATTTCTTGATTGACTCCGGTGATTGCAGCTAAATATACAATTGCGCCCCAACCTACCGCTTGCCAGATTCCTAAAAATGTATATGTACCAATCCATAGTGTTCCATTGGTTAGAAATTCAATCCGGGGTAATCCAATATTTGCCAACAGATTGTTTAAAATTCCCGTATTGGTAGAAAATATCTGGGTAGCAAATCCACCTATAATTACCCAGGAGATAAAGTGAGGTAAATACAAGACTGTTTGAATACCTTTTTTGAAGAAACGGTTTCTTACTTCATTCAGCATGATTGCAAGAAGAATCGGAGCCGGAAATCCGAAAACCAACATCAAAAGATTCAACCGAAGGGTATTCCATACTGCGCGGTGAAAATCTTTCATCTGAAATATATCTTTGAAAGTTTCTAATCCAATCCACTCGCTCTTAAATATCCCATCAAAAATATTATAATCCTGAAATGCGATTACCGTTCCGTACATTGGAAAGTAGCAAAATATAACGTAATACAGTAACGGAAGAGCCAACATAAGATACAAGTATATATCTCGTCTTAACCATGTTGGAATAAACTTCCTTTGCTGTTCATTTTGTTTTTTCGTCGCTAGTGCGCTATTGCCTTTCACAGTTTGAAATGCCTCCTTTATCACGCTTTTTATACATTTTAAATTATAACAATATATTCGTAAAGTGTAAACAGTATATATTTTCCTAAACCATAACTTTTGATTATTCGACCTCAAAAACCGCATAATCTTCACATTTTTTAACCGAAAGTTTTTTTGCTTATTAATCTCAAATTCAAATCGACAGCGCACATTAAATCGTTTGAAAATATTCTTTTTTTAAGTCTGTCTTGTCAAATCCACCTATAAAGACGCTCAAGACAAATGCTTATTAAAATCAAATTTTATTTTAAAATTTATATAACATATAATTAATAATAAAATATAAAAAACAAAGAAAATCCTTGCAACGGAAGGAGTTCTTTGGAATAGGCTATATAAGAAGATGAAGATGAAAGAAATAAAAAATAAATAATAATTTATAATAAGTAATATATAGTTATAATCTTAAATAATTTATATTTCTTGTAAAACATAAATGCGTACAATTTAATAAAAATTATCATTAATTTTACTATCTATAAGGAGGAATTAACCGTGACAATACATACATTTGAAGCAAGTGCTACCGTTACCAAAGAAACATACCACAAAATTCAACAAGCCCTGCGACAAGCTGACTGCAGTAAATGGAAAGCTCTTAACAACGGTATGCTCTACTGGGGATTATCTAATCAAGGTATCTTCATAAGCACACATCGAATCCTGAAAAAAGATTACACCACATTTAAAATTTTATATCGTATCTCTGCCCGACGAGTTATAGAACATAACAATTTCGTCGGGCTTTTTAATGTCAAAAATTATGCAGAGCTGGAAGAAGAAGTTGACCGTATTTTAAAATCCAAATGTGAACTATTACCCAAACTGAAAAAAAGCAAATTGAGACGGTTGGACTTCTGTGTAAATGCCAAGTTGGACAATCAAGAGCAGGTAAAAACTTATATTAAAACAATGAAAAGAGCCAACATCCCTACAAAATTAAATCTTCTAATGCCTTACGATTCCAAAGCCAAAAGAAGAAAACCGCTGAAAGATTGTTTCACTTTAACTTTAAAGGATTATGTAGAAGTCTCTATTTATAACAAGTATATGGAGATGAAAAAAGAAGAATTCGGAGTCTATCCTGAAGAAGAAATGGAACGTGCAAAAAACATCGTCCGTATTGAACTGCGTTGTATGAAAGGTAAAATAAAAGAATTAAAAAAGAAATACGGGATTGATTCCATCTCTGAATTCATGTCCCACGGTCAAAAGATTGGTCAGGAGCTTTATAAATATTACCTTACTAAAATTGCCAATGCAGGTATGATTTGCACTTTGAAAGAAGCAAAGAATGCCATAGATCTCAGCGAATACAGAAAGAAAACAATAAAATTTCTGAAAGAATTTGTCACTGACTGCAATAGCTGCAGAAGCGTAGCGAAATGCTTCGAAAAATATAGACAGTACTACAGTTCCAGCGAAATAAAACGATTCATCACATTATTGGATGATATCGATACCAACTACGTTACAATAACTAACGAAGATAAAAAGGTATTTGATGATAATTATATACCAACGCCCTATGAACTGTATCAGAATTTTGTTCAAAAATAATTCTATAACAGTATAATAATAACTGTTAAGGAGGTCTTATAATGACTGATAATCCCTATTCTATCCTTTCTCCCGAGGAGGCAATGAAGAGATTACATATCGGTAGAAATTCGATCTATAAGTTACTCACTTCCGGAGAACTCAAAGGATTCAAAGTTGGTCGTAACTGGAAGATTGCCAGAAAGGCCATCGATGCTTATATCGACAAACAAATTGAAAAATAAGATTTATTCACCTTACCTTTATCCAAACGAAAAATAGCGACAGACATTTGCTGTCTGCCGCTATTTTCGTCTATTTCACAAACACATCCCCTAGATATCGGATAATTATCTATAATAAATATGTACTATATCTAAGAATGCAAAACCTTATACCCCTTTTAACAATCAAATAAATCAAAGGAGACAAGCAACTATGAATAAAAGATTTTATACTATGAAAGAACTGAGTGAAATTTTACCACTTGGAACCACACGGTTATATAAACTCGTTCATTCCGCCGGATTTCCATCCATCATCATTAACAGAAAAATATTAATCCCCGTTGACGAATTCAACAATTGGGTTGGAACATCAGCCGGGAAGAAAATCAAAATCTAAAAAGACCGCCTTGAAGATAACAAACTTCAAGGCTTTTTTATTAATAGGAGGAAAATTATGAGTAAAAAAAGAGGTCACCACGAAGGTGGCATAACAAAACGAAAAGACGGCAGATGGCAAGGAACGATCACAATAGGTAAAAACGATGACGGAAGCCAACGACGTCAGTATATTTACGGCAAAACTCGGAGCGAAGTAGCTGAAAAAATTAATAAATTAATTAACAATATCAACTCAGGCACATATATTGATAAGAAAAAAAATCCTACGGTTGAAGAATGGCTAACCTTCTGGTTAGAAACTTACAAAGCCAACAACATCAAGAAAACTACCTACGACCAGTATTTTGCTATGATGAGAGGCCATCTGATTCCTGCATTCGGGAACCTGAGATTAGTGGAGCTGACAGAATCACAAATACAAGCTTTCTACAATAAACTTTTTGCAGAAGGCCTGGCGTCAAGAACAATCCACATTATCCATACCGTGTTAAGAGCAGCACTGAAAAAAGCTGTTAAAATACGATTGTTGATGTTCAATGTCTGTGATGCCGTGGAGTTGCCGAAGCAAACAAAAAAAGAACGTCGGGTTCTGTCCGAAGATGAACAAAAAAGATTGCTGAAGGTATTAAAGGAAGACGAACAGGGAATCATGTATATTTTCGCTTTGTTTACCGGCCTACGCCGAGGTGAGGTACTGGCGCTCAGATGGTCTGATATCGATTTGGAAGAGGGCATCATCAGCGTTACAAAAACATTAAACAGAGTGAACACTTATGCTGATTCCGGCGACCGGACCAAGTTAATCGTCAGCGAACCCAAGACTGAAACAAGCAGGCGTATTATCCCAATTGTGGATTCTTTATTGCCGCTACTAAAAAAACAAAAAAAGCTAAACAAAAACAACAACGAATTTGACCTGGTCTTCCCTTCTGAAGCTGGAGGTTATATTGATCCGGGAAATTACAACCGAAAGTTTTATAAGTTGGTGAAAAAAGCAGGTCTATCCAAAGCGAACCCTCATTCGCTAAGGCACTCTTTTGCTACCAGAGCATTAGAAGCAGGAGTTGATCTGAAGACTACCCAAGAACTTTTGGGACATAGCAGCATAACTATAACGTCAGATTTGTACACCCACGCTTTGATGAAACATAAGAAAAAGGAAGTTGATAAGTTGAAAACTACCTTTTCTTTAGATGAGTAAAATGAACTTCGGATTTTAATTCTGTCTAAAGCTGTTTATCGTGAACTTAAAAGAGCAGTAGTCACATGCAACCCCTACCATTATGATAGGGGTTGCATACACAAAATTAAATATAATTTTATTTTTTTATATTTTACATATTAAAAGTTATTTACAATAGAAAGCCTTCTTTAATTTGAAATTTTTAAAAACGGATTTACGGATTCTATTGAAATTCCTCTTTGAGTATGCTATACTATATCTATCGAAGGAGGCTTGGTCATGAAAAAAGATACGCTGAAGGAAATAAGCAACGAGACTTATTATGTTGAAAAAAATTGCACCTATAAAAAAGGCATCGGAAAAATCTGTGACTTTCACATTACCAAACTAACTGTGTATGAAAAGTTCGATAAGCCAATCTCCTTTGAAATAACCTTAAAATCCAAGGAAGAAACTCTAACAAAAAATTTCTTAATTTCATATTTACATGATCCTATAAATTGGTTCTATGACGGTTTTTTTGACAAGGGATTTCGAGTCACTACCACTAAGAAAAATTTCGAAGAGTCTATGGTGGAAATAATCAACCTCATTTTGGATAACGATGAACACGATACAGAAGATGAATATATAGGATGGAAAACAGAAAACCTATCCGGTATCAACTTCCAAAATAGTGAATATTATTTTGGAAGATTTGAAGATCCTGGCGAAAGCATATTGCCTGAAGATTTCAAAAATAAGCCCCAGAATTATCTCTATGAATATATAGATCTCGCACCGACCACCATTACTGCTCCGCTTTTTTCCTATATGCTTCTCTCCTTGTTAACAAGTCTAAAAATTTTTGGAACTGACACAAGAGCAAACTTCCATGTAACAATTACAGGCGGTTCTGAAGATCTGAGAAAGAAATTTGCGTTATTTTGTACTAATGTATATAAAAGAGATCCTTCTTTTACCAGCAGTGAATATAAATCCTTCCATATTAATCCAAGAGATACCACAACCGATATTCGATCTAAAGCAAAATATGCCAAGGATTGCGTTCTGATTGCACTTGAACCAGATAAAAGGCACCTGAAAACCTTGCTACAAGAAATATATCAATCGAATGTTATAGATGAGAAGCAACCAATTGAAAACCTACTACTTGTTACCCGCGAACATGTTGAAAAAACATCAACGCATAATACATTAATAATCCAACTCAATAACGAACATAACACTAAAAAAATTGAAGATTATTTTAAAATCAATGAGCCTATTCCATTAGAAGATCATTTGATGTCTTGTGTTTATTATTTTCTAACAAAGCTACGAAATAAAGTGCATGAAAATAAAAACTATGTAAGGAATAAGTTTATCAACCATCGGGATATGTTTTTGGAATACATGGTAACATCAGACCTTTCTGAAACAGCGCGAGAAGTTGCACAACCTCTGATATTTGCATTTCAGTTGTATTGCAAACTTTTTAAATTTCGACCTACTTCGACAGATGAGGACTTTAAATACGAACAAATGATTATGAACGCAACCAACGCCATAATTTCAGCAGCAAAGAATTCATTCCCTGTCAAAGGATATGTTACTGACAGTGATTTTGAAAAGGCAAAGTCTGTATGCAAGCAACTTGATAGTTTTTTCACTTCTACAGATAAGGGAACGCCGAAAAACAAAGACCTCGTAGGAAAAATAGGATGTGAGGAAGGTGTAACGGAGAAAAGAGTGTGGTTTGATGACGAATATATTTTCATTGCACAAAAACGCGCTAATGAACTTTTAAAACTTACTGACGGAAATAAAAATTTTAATACTCAGGTGAAGTATGCCCTTGCAAAGCATGATATTATAAAAAAATACATCAAAGCCGATGGTAAGCCGGAATATACAGTTCACCTGCAAAAACCATTGTATGACAACAAAAAGTCAAAACTTCGTTATCTCGCATTCAACAGGGAAATCTGCAAAAAATACGATTTGTTCCCAAATATAGAAAAAATTATGGAACATATAAAGATAGATGTCAAATAGATGTCAAATGACAAAAAAATAAGGAAAAATCAGATTTATAAATACAACAAAAAAGCCTTGAAAACTTAGCGTTTTCAAGGCTTTTTATTTGGTGAGCCATCGGCGATTCGAACGCCGGACAACTTGATTAAAAGTCAAGTGCTCTACCGACTGAGCTAATGGCCCATATATTGGCTGGGATAGCTGGACTCGAACCAGCGAATGCAGGAGTCAAAGTCCTGTGCCTTACCGACTTGGCGATATCCCATCATATCGTAAAATATAATGGGGTGGATAATCGGATTCGAACCGATGACCCCCAGAGCCACAATCTGGTGCTCTAACCAACTGAGCTATACCCACCGTAAAAGATAAAGTGGCGCGCCTGAAGAGATTCGAACTCCTGGCCTACTGCTTAGAAGGCAGTTGCTCTATCCGGCTGAGCTACAGGCGCATAAATAATGGAGCGGGTGATGGGAATCGAACCCACACAATCAGCTTGGAAGGCTGAGATTCTACCATTGAACTACACCCGCATCAGATACAACTTCATGTTGGATTCAAGCATCGGGCAGCCTACATTCACTGTCTTTAGACCCCTTAAGTGCTTAGCTATTATAGCAGACATTTTTCCATTTGTCAATACTTTTTTTAAATTTTTTTGATTTTTTTTATAAAATTGGAAAAATCGTTGTTTTTCTAAGGAAAATCGGCTGCTTTTTTCCATGGTTTTTCAAGTTACTTCTGTTTTTTTATGCTTCGACAAATCAATGGAAGAATTTTTGCCAACTGCTAAAAAATGATAAAAAAGTAATTTTTTTGAACTAAGTTGTTTGGGATTCTCTTGTGAAAATTGTTGGAATATGGTATTTTGGTGACAGGAATTGACGAATTACCCCACAGAAAGGATATGACACAATGAATGCTACTGTATTATTCACCAAACATCCTGAATATTATACCGATATTATAGAAAAAGAGAAAAACGACTGTACATTCGTAAGCGACGAAACCCAATTACAGCACCTATTACTGCAGGAACAACCTTATATGCTGATGATTGAAACCGACCATACTTCCTTAGAATTGCCCCTTACCGAGACCTCCGCCTGCAAACCGTCTGCCATCATTTATGGTGAAAAGGAAGTATTAAGAAAATTCCTGTTGGAACCATCGATTCTTCCGGGAACTGATTCTTCCTATAACATCCCGGAAGAATTCAATCGTAAGTTAGATAAAGCACTGATGGATTTTCAGTTTTCGCCGTCTTTACGAGGTTATCACTACCTAAAGCAAGCGTTTTATTACGAATTTTTAAACACCCGTCAGATTTCTGCTGTCAAAAAAGACATTTATGAAGCGGTCAGCAACTGTTACGGCACCAGCATCTACTCGGTGGAACGAGGAATTACCTTTTCCATTCGAAAAGCCTATCAGAAAAATCCCGAGAAATTCCAACAGATTTTCACAACCCAAACCAAAGCCCCCAGCAATATGCAATTTTTAAAAACTTTCCTCATCTACTGGCAGCAATCCGGACTTTTTTAATCCCCTTCCCCTCCTGATGTAAAAAATCCGGTTGCAATATAGTTTCCGACACAAACATCTGATGCCGTGATATTGGATTATCCCCTTCGTCAAATGCACTTCACGGCATCCAAACGCTCGGAAACAAAAAAGGTATCGGCAATGCCGATACCTTTTTTTGTATCAAATTCCTTATTTAATAGCGTCTTTGAACGCTTTACCAGCTTTGAAAGCAGGTGCTTTGGATGCGGGGATTTTGATTTCCTCTTTGGTCTGAGGATTTCTGCCGATTCTTGCAGCTCTTTCTTTTACTTCGAAAGTACCAAAGCCCATAATAGCAACTTTGTCACCTTTCTTTAATGCATCGGTGATAGCATCGATGGTTGCTGCCAGAGCTTTTTCAGCATCAGCTTTTTTTAATCCTGCAGCTGCAATAGCTGCAACTAATTCCGCTTTGTTCATGTTTCGTTCCTCCACATAATTATAAAAATATTTTTTCACAGATTAGGGTTCAAACCGAGCGATATATTTTTCGTTCTGATGATACATTGCTGTTTCCAGATCAATTTTTTCGGCAACAAACAATTCCACCAAAGTAGTCATCATATCGCACAGTACTTCTTGACGAGAAGAAATCTCCCCATTGGCTATATTATCCAACATTTCGCTCAATTTGTCAATATTTTTTGAGAAAATAATTTCATTTTTGTGCATTTTTTTCGATTTTTCTGCCAAAATCGACGCTCTTAACACAGAAGGAAGGTGTTTTGCGGTGCTTTTTAATGAGTATTCCTCTTTTTTTTCACCTTTTTTAATTTCCTCCCAACGGGTCAGAATTCCGGAAACAGACTGATCTGTCACATCTCCGAATACGTGAGGATGTCGACGAATCATCTTTTTGGAGATGACATCCACAATATCCTCCATTGTAAACGTGCCTTCTTCTTTTGCAATCTGAGCATTCATAACAACCTGGAGCAACACATCTCCCAGCTCGTCACACATTTTGGAGGAATTGCCCTCCAAAAGTGCATCAATATACTCATAGCTTTCCTCAATCAGATTTTTCTGAAGACTCTCGTGGGTTTGCTCTCTGTCCCAGGAGCAACCGCCCGGACTTCTTAACGTTTCAATAATTTCACAAAAATCCGAAAAGCTGTACCGTTCTTTATTTACATCCATAATCGTTCTCCGTTATTTTACGTAGTTGGACGGGTTTTTCGCAACCCCGTTCTTTCTGACTTCAAAATGCAGATGCGGTCCGGTACTGTTTCCGGTGCTTCCGATGGCACCGATGGAAGTACCTTTGGAAACTTTCTGCCCCGCCGATACATATATTTTACTCATATGAGCGTACCAGGTTTCCAATCCGTTTCCGTGAGAAATTTTCACCATTTTCCCGTAAGAACCGTTCCAACCGGCAAAGGTAACTTTACCGCCGTCTGCCGCTTTAATGGAATCACCGGTAGATCCTGCATAGTCAATGCCGGTGTGATTTCTTGCCCAACGGGAACCGCTGGCACCAAATCGGGCGGTGATGGTTCCACCGTACGGACGCATCATCACTCCGGTTGCCGAATTGGTCGCTTTCGCTTTGGTACCTACTGCAACCACCTCAGTAACAGGTTCACTTAAGACAGTTTCAGACAACGCAACCTTTTTGGTAACCGTATTATTCACACGGGTGATTTCATACACCACATCTTTTTTCCCGTTGACCCCTTCGGTCAATGTCTTTTTATTTCCTTTATACATGGAACTGTCTTTTTGTTCCTTGACTTTATAGGGGATGGTTTCCGTAACGGTAATCTGCTCCACAGTTTCCACTGCAATAATGGGTTGCGGTGCACTCACCGTAATGTTTTCGCCCATCTGCAAAAGTTCCGGTTGAATTCCCGGATTGGCATCCATCAATTCCTGGGTTCCCACACCGTATTCCAAAGCGATGGAAGAAAAGGTTTCTCCCTCTTGTACCCGATGGGTAATAACCGCATCTCTTGTTCCGGTCAGAACCGCGATGGCCTCCTCCTTGGAAACCACCATCGCCGGCTGAACACGGCACCGTGAAATGGTGACTTCGTTGGTGTAATGGGCTTCGTTATTTTCATTTTTATATTGTGCTTCAATTTCACGGAGGGCATCGTACCCTTCCAATTCCACTTCCAATGCGGTTACCACTTTTCCGTCTACAATAATACCGTAAGCGGAAACCAGACCGTCAAAGGCGCTGGAAATTTTATCCTGCACCGTTTCTTTGGTTTCCAGCCTGTCTTTGCTGACCGGAACCAAATGAAATGAAGCTTTTTCAAATTTATAGTCAGTACCTCTGGTTGCAACAATGGCATCATATGCCCCCCAGATTGCTTTTTCCGCAATTTTTCGGGAAGGAACGGTTCCGAATGACTGTCCGTTGACCACCACACGGTAACCAAAATCCAGCCTCATGTTCATACAAAGTGCCACCATAATGAATAAATACAGCAAAAACGAACGTCTCATCATAACATGTCCGCTTTGACTGGCTACTTTATTCTTGATCCCCTGAAAAACTTTATCAAAAATATTCTTACTACGGTCTGACTGCTCTGAAAAAACGGGATTCTCCTTAGAGAACCTGAATTTTCCAAACACAAAATCATCCTTTCTGCATTCAATTTCAAGTGTATTTATCAAACAAAAAATCTGATGTAATCCTTCAAAAAACGAATGTTACAAATATGTTACAACCTTCATTTTAACATATCCTTCAAAAAAAATCAAGTCTTTATGCATAATTTTCGTTTTTCGCCATAGGATGGAAGTGATTCCATCTGCAAAAAATATACCATCAAAGGAGAACGATTCTATGCTGATTTACTCTGTCACACTCACCAAAGAAAAACTGGCTTTCCTTCTGGCCATCTCGTTAACTGTTATTCTGCTGTTGGGAATCGGAATCTCAATGGTTACTTCCGAACATTACTACAGCCATACCGCCCGCAGACGTTTTTTGGAACAATACGGCTGGAAAACCGGCAACAAAACATTTTTTAAAGAAACCATGACATTGCCTGCCAATCCGGAAGATTTCTCGAAAGAATACGAAGAACTGCAAAACCGACAGGGTCTCACCTTGGTTCCCTATCTGGGGAAAACCTTACAAAAATATACCTATCCCGTTACCAATCATCCCAATGCCAAAGCACCGGTATATGCCAATGTTTTACTGTATCGGGGCAGAATTGTGGCGTGTGATATTGTATGTCCCGATTTTCAAAACGGTTTCTTAGAACCGGTAATACAAGAAAATGTTCCCGCAACCGAGGATATTATTTTATAAAAAAGGAAAAAGACTATGCTTGCAATCGTTCGTCCATATCAGCCGAGCCCTTCCCGCAATCAGTTGTTTCAACAACTCCTGACCCCTTCGGCTACCGTTTTACATACCAGTCTGAAGGAAGAACCTGTAAAAATTTTCACGTTCAATCCTCTTTATCGCAGAAGATTTCCGAAACTGGTATCCAAAATCAGGAAGGACTTCACCCGGATATATTTTACGGAAGAAATGAAAATTTATCCCAACCTCTGTCACGAAATCTCACAAGGCGCCTGTTTTTTTCGGCATCTTCCCGCAATTTTATCCCAAATGGCACCACAGGATGTATCCGATGTGGGGATTCTGTGCGAACACGAAGACCCACGGTTAATTCCGCTGGCAGAACTGCTCAGCCAATTTTCGCCTTCGGTCAGTATCGTAACCGAAAAAGACTCCTTTTTTGAACGGGTTTCTCAAAATCTGTTACGCTCTCACGGGTTGTCACTCAATCAGAAAAGTCCGTCTGACATAAGAATAAAACGCTTGTTGATTTTATTAAATACCTCCGACCGGAACTGCTGCTCTCACGGAGAATTTTTAATTGACTTAAACGATACCCCAAACCTTTCTCATAAAAATCTGCTTTGGGACATCAGCACCGAAGAAGTCTGTCAGTTTTTTCGGGACTTTCACATCACCGGTCTAAAACATTGCCATTTTGTGCCAATGTCGGAGGGCAAACTAAAATTAATTTGGAAAATTTCAAAAAAAAGTTGACAAATCGGAAATAATGTATATAATAGTATGTGCTATGTTATTTTGCCTTTTTATGGTTTCGGGGAGGCATATCGCAAAAAACTACCGAAACAAAATTCAATGTAGAGGATGATATCGAATGGAAAAAGCAACGATTCTGACCAGCGAGGGCTTAAAAAAATATGAAACTGAACTGGCGTATCTGAAAGACACCAAGCGTATCGAAGTTGCAGAAAAAATCAAGGAAGCCCGTTCTTTTGGTGACTTATCGGAAAATGCAGAATATGATGCTGCAAAAAAAGAACAGGCAGAACTGGAAGAAAGAATTGCAAAAATTGAGCATATGTTAAAGAATGTAACCGTTGTGGAAGATGACGAAATTTCTACCGACACAGTTACCATCGGCTCCAAAGTTAAAGTATTGGATGTGGAAGAAAACGAAGAATTGGTTCTGCAGATTGTAGGCTCTAACGAAGCAGATCCCTTCAACGACAAAATTTCCAATGAATCTCCCGTTGGCGCAGGTCTTATGGGCAAGAAAAAAGGAAAAACCGTAACCATCACCACACCCACAGGTTACACCACCAAATACAAAATTTTAGACATTTCCAAATAACACAACAAAGAGCCGTGCAAGCCGTTTTCCAAAACAGAAATCGCTTGCACCTCGTTTTTTCTAACGATTCCAAAGAGAAAGGATGAATCCCATGGAAGAAAAGGAATTATCACAGCTGTTGCAGGTAAGAAGAGACAAACTTTCCGAGCTTCAGGCAGAAGGAAGAGACCCCTTCCAGATTACCAAGTATGACCGTACCCACACTTCCAAACAAATCACCGAAGGGTACACCACCGAAGAACGCACCATCACCGTCAGAGAAGAAGAACAGCAGATTACTGCCAAAATCTCTCCCGTAGACGGACAAACCGTATCTGTTGCAGGAAGAATTATGTCCAAACGTGGTATGGGTAAGGTTGGTTTTTTACATATTGCCGATATCGACGGACAGATTCAGCTGTTTGTGAAAAAAGATATCTTAGGTGAAGACGAATATAATCGTTTCAAAAAATTAGATACCGGGGATATTATCGGTGCAGTTGGTGTGGTATTTACCACTCAGACCGGTGAAATCTCTGTAAGAGCAGAAACCATCACTCTGCTTTCCAAATCGTTACAGCCCCTGCCGGAAAAATTCCACGGTATGACCAATACCGATTTAAGATACCGTCAGCGTTACACCGATTTAATTATGAATCGTGATGTAAAAGACACCTTTATCAAACGTTCCAAAATCATTTCCACCATCCGTAAATACTTGGACGGACAGGGATTTTTGGAAGTGGAAACTCCCATGCTGGTTTCCAATGCAGGTGGTGCGGCAGCACGTCCCTTCTTAACCCATTCCAACGCATTGGGCGAAGAATTCAAACTCCGTATTTCTCTGGAATTATACTTAAAACGTCTGATTGTGGGCGGTCTGGAAAGAGTTTACGAAATCGGACGAGTATTCCGTAACGAAGGGGTTGACACCCGTCACAATCCCGAATTTACCTTAATGGAATTATATCAGGCATACACCGATTACCACGGTATGATGGACTTAACCGAAAATCTGTACCGCCACGTGGCACAGGAAGTGTTGGGAACCACCAAAATCGTGTACAACGGCATTGAAATGGATTTGGGCAAACCCTTTGAGAGAATCACAATGCTGGATGCTGTTAAAAAATATTCCGGCGTAGACTTCAACGAAATTCATACTCAGGAAGAAGCACAGGCTGTTGCCAAAGAACATCACGTGGAATTTGAAAAACATCACAAAAAAGGCGATATTTTGAATCTGTTCTTTGAAGAATTTGTGGAAGACCACCTGATTCAGCCTACCTTTGTTATGGATCACCCCGTTGAAATCTCTCCCTTAACCAAAAAGAAACCCGAAAATCCCGACTATGTGGAACGTTTCGAGTTCTTTATGAACGGCTGGGAAATGGCAAATGCTTACTCCGAGTTAAACGACCCCATCGACCAGAGAGAACGTTTCAAAGCGCAGGAAGAACTGTTATCTTTGGGTGACGAAGAAGCAAACACCACCGACGAAGACTTTATGAACGCTCTGGAAATCGGTATGGCTCCCACCGGCGGTATCGGCTTTGGTATCGACCGTATGTGTATGCTGTTAACCGACTCTTTGGCAATCCGTGATGTACTCTTGTTCCCCACCATGAAGACATTGGATAAATAAATGGCATAAAATGGGCACTTTCGGAGACTTTGGTACTCCAAATTACTCCAATTTTACTCCACTTTATGCAAGATTTTGTGTTGAAAAGGTGCTATTGTTAATAGGGCAATGGAAAATTTACTCCATTGCCCTTTACTATGCCTAAAAACAGTTTAAAACGAGTTTTAAGAGATATTATATAATTTTAATAAAAGTTAATCAGCAGAAACATCAAAAGCGTTTTAAAAGCAATTTTAGCTCAAAAAAAGGATTATATATTATTTCGTTTAAATAATATATTGACTCTGTCATTTGTATCAACTTCCAATCAAGTAAATTAATTACATCACCGTTATTACCTTGGAGTATAGTGTAAGGTCTTCTTTCAATTAAAAAGTAGGACGAATGATAAGGTAAAATACAATCAAAAGGGCAATTCAGTTAACTGAGTTGCCTTTTTTGCTATGTAGACACCGTAAAACGTGTTTAAAAAGACCTGTATCGCATTTTATTCAATAAAAGTCGCTGTTTACAAGTCTTTATTGATAAAAGAGGAAGCAACCCAAAATGAGTTGCTTCCTTTCGAATGGATTATTCTTTTTCTATAAGATCTGATACGATAATATTTTCATCATACAACAGTTGATTTTCAGTTGATGAATCTTCTTCGTATAAACTAAATAAAGTTATACTATCGGCATATCCATTACCAACTCTATTCACAGGGGTAAACACATCTCCTGATAATTCAAATACCGTCCAAATTGTTCCTGCTATATTAGGAACATGGTATGTTCCTATAAGCATAGAACCTTTATAAACATCAACTTTAGCATTTGAATTTGCCATAGCAGTGCTTGATGCATATCCACCATTCGTATAATCGTGTACCGAATATCTATATACACCGTCTATCTGCTTATAAAGTGTTACTGTTTCGGGACCGAGATTTTCATTAATTCGAGTATTATCCCAATCTAAAGTGGCATATTCTCTGTAAGGATTATATTCGCCACGCCTATCATTGTATGGAAAATATAAATGGAACCGTTCTTCAGAATTTTCTAATGGTCCGGTTAAATGAGAATCTAAATCGTCCGGTCTTTCACGCCACGAGAGAACGAATCTGTATTCTCCTGTAACATCCGACATTACAGGAGAAATGATAGCATTTTGCGCGAATAAACCTAACACACCTACAACGATATTCTTATAGCCTGTGATAAATCCATCTTTAGAGAATTCTATTGTATATAATCCAGGAGTGTACTCTATTTCATAATAGCCAACATCATTTGTAGTTGTTGTATATATAACAGATCCAGTCTGATTATTCCAACTACTACGAACTTTGACTGTTACATCAGAAACAGCTTGTGCATTTAGGGCATTTGTAATAGTTCCATTAGCATAACCGATTTCATCACCGATTTGAACTAATAAGAATGTTTCATTATAAGTAACGGTATCTTCTGCTACTGTTACAGCCATTTTCGCACTCTTGTAGTTGCCTGCCGTTATTTTCACAATATAATCTCCGGCAGGTAACTCTGCTGTGTAATTTCCTTGTGCATCTGTTCGTACAGATTTGATAAGGTTGTTATGTTGATAAATTCTAACTAAAGCATTATTTATATTAGTAGAGTTATCAGCACTCATAACTTTACCTGAGATAGATCCTAAGTGTCCAACTAACATAAAGGCGTCATCGCCTCGGAATTCATATTCAGCATCAGTAGTTCCACATGTTGATATGGTATTATCATATGCTTCTTTCGCATTCGTTTGATTGATCATAAGTTGATTAACCATTGTCTCGCATAAAGTGTCGTTACAGTATCCAACGCCAACTGGATAGACATAACCGTAAACAACTCTTGCGCCTTTATTTATCAACGTATTTGCCAAAGAATCTGTATGCAAATTATAACATGTACCTAAAAAGAACATTGTATCTTCCAATGAACGTGATGTATAATAGCGTTCAAAAAATTCAGCGCCAACGGATACTCTTCCACCAGCACTTATTATTCTTCCGCGACTCCAATCTTCACTTCTTCTATGTGCAGATGTTACCGATTCTCCTGTCAATATGTAGGGTTCACCTGATTCATCAATTGTACCATGAGAGTCAATTAATATTATTCCAAAATCATCAAATGACTTGAAAACATCTAAATTAGCATTTTCTTCGTCATACACAGTAACACTTGAGCTTAAACCTTTTCCTAAAACATTGCCTATATCCTTAAAATCATCGTATGTAAATTGAGAATTTCTAAATGGTCTTGGTATACATATCTTTCTCTTTAACGTTGTAGAATAAGCCCCAGATTCGACATTGTCTAAAATTGAATCATAATCATATGAAAAAAGCGAAACGGATTTATCTATATAACCGCCTTTCATGCCTATTAACACTTCTTTTTCCCATATATATTTCATTCCAGAGTCGAACACGCAAATTATTACGCCTTTTTCCCTATCAATCTCAATTTCTTCAATCGATTCTTTTTCAAGCAGAAATGCATATGCATCATCTATATTATCTATTGCGTTGGCATTATAGGTAATCTCATCAAATTCGTCAAACTGTTCATCGGATATAGTATCATAAAAGTACACTGTTGTTTTTTCGCTACAAACATCTTCTACTTTTGCAGAATATTTTACCTCTTTAACTTCCTCTGAACTCAAATTTACTTCCAATGTCCAAATACCATCATCAGCAGTTTCGTCTCCGTTGGTTCCTTCATCATTCATATAACCAAGTATTGTACCTGTTTCATCTACAACAGAAACATCCGTATCAGATAATTCGATATTTGTAAATATTTCTGATGTAAAAGTAACTTCATCTGACGTTCCTACTAAAATATCATAAATATCTGTATTAAATGAATAGATTTCTACACTAGGATCAGGAGTATCTAACGAAACATCTACAACAGTAGCCCATATTGCATACAGTGTCATTGATTCTGTAACAAAATGTGCAAAATTCCACATTGTTTCCCCTGTTGACGATGTTGCCCATCCTGTAAATGTATAGCCTTCTCTTGATGGTTCGGTAGGTAAGGTAGCTTTACCACCAACATTGATACATTGGCGTTCTGGGGTGTCGATTGCTCCTTCGTAGTTTAAGTCAAAGGTCACAACATATCCAGAATTCCATATTGCATAAAGTGTGGTGTTTTGAGTTATAGATGTTGTAAAATCAAAAACATCATTTGTTTCCTTATCTAGTGTCCAACCACCAAAATCATATCCTTCTCTTTCGGGTGCTGTAGGTTCTGTTGCTTTATTTCCGCTTCTTATATTTTGACTTGTCGGAGCTCCGGTTGAACCTTCATAGTTCAAATCAAAAGATACGGTATATGTAGGAGTAGAAGGTCTGGAAGAACCACCACCGCCTCCACCACCACCAGACGAAACTTGTTTGATGGTGTAATCAACAGTCATAACATTTTTAGATACCACACCATTTTTTATAGCAATCGCTTTTAGTGTGCTTGTTTTTGATACAGAAATTTCTTTTGTGTATTTAGTGCTTTTTGCAGTAGGTGTTGTACCATCTGTGGTGTAGTAAATGTCAGCATCCTTTGTAGTTGTTGTAAGTTTTACTTTCTGTGTGCCTTTATATTCACCAGCGGTTTTTGATGCAACAGGAGTTGCAGGAATCTTTGAGTTTTCAGATTCAGTTGCTAAGCCGTTGTAAGACATTACAGCAACATCACCACGGGTTGCTGCTTCACCTTTGGTTCCTTTTAATGCATCTAAGATACCTTTGTCATCTGCTGTGTCAAGGTAACCTTTTGCCCAATCGGCAGCATCAGCTTTTACCTCGTCGCTGTATCCTAAAGCACAAACAACCATTTTGATTGCTTCTTCATATTTTACGTTATCTTCAGGACGGAATTTACCGTTTCCATCCCCATTAATGATGCCTTCTTTTGATGCAATGTTGATGTAACCGCTTGCCCAATGATTGCTGACAACATCGTCAAATTCGGTTTTACCTTGTGCTTCTTTCGCATCAGCTTCTTTGTCAATCATTCTGCATACAACTGCAGCCATTTCAGCTCTTGTGATTGCTTTGTCTGCCCCATATGTTCCATCGGGATAACCTGCTAAAATGTCCAGCTGTCCCAACGCTGTTGCAGCTTGGGCATAGTAATCGGTTGCTTTCATATCGGAGAAAGCTGTTTTACCTGCATCAGCTGCAAAAGTATTCATAGGTGCAAAGCTTAACAGCATTGCAAGAACTAAGAATAAACTTGTTAGTCGTTTCATAAAAAACTTCCTTTCTTTTTTGATGTAATGAATTTATATATAATTTTTTATGCAGAGTTTTCGGCGCTTATTTGGTTAATTTTTTGATTATTTATGCAATAGCTGTATAAATAATCACTTTTATTATACTACTCTATACTATGATTGTCAATATTTTACTGAAATTTTTTAAAGTTTAAAATCCCAACAAAAAAACAATTTTTCAAAATTATTTGGTGGATTGAATCCTGTAATTCAGGGAAAAATTGAAAACAAAATTTCTGCACAAATTTCCCAAAATTATTGACTTTACAAAAAATGGGTGTTATAATAATAATGTATACTTGCCCTTTGTCTACCAAAGCCCATAAAAATAAGGGGAAAACGGGTATAAAAAAAGCAAGTTGCAAAACCGAAATAAAGGGGTTTTTCCTGTGAAAAATAACAAGAAAAAATCCAGGCGAAAATGGCTTTGGGTAAGCGTATTTCTCTTACCGGCTCTGTTGATTGTCACATCTGTGGTAACTGCAACGGTTTCTCATTATCGCACCATTACCGCCTACCGCAGTGAATACGAGGGCGCATTTTCCTATTTGGAGCAATACACAAAAGAAGAACTGGAAGATCTTAACAAAGAAATCAATTATGATATTCACGATACTCTGGCAGAACAACTTCCGGAAGCAAATATGGAAATCTTAAATGCCAGAGATCGCAGAAAGTTGAGCGAAGGCGAATTAAATCCGGAGCAAACGGCTGAAATTTTCCGACAAGCAAAAGTAAGAGCAGGTATCCTGGAAGCAGACGTTGCTGCCGACAGCACGGAGGTTTCCGAGGAAGCCATTGTAGCTGCATCGTTCGCAGCCACTCCGTTACAAACGGTACTGCAACCATCTTCGGCTCCGCCGGTGTCTTCCTCCTTCACCTCAATCTCTTATGCGCCCGTGATTTCAACGTTTCAACCTGCGACGGTTACTGCTGTCAATCCATCTTCCGATGTCAGCACCGACCCTGCGATTTCTCCCACTCCCACACCGACTTCCAATCGAAGTGTGGATGCCATCATTGAAGATTTTTACATTCTGAAATCCAAATATGTAACCAATCTGAACGGTGTACTTCGTAAATGCAAAGCAGAATGGCGCTCCAAACCAAAATCAGAGCAAACATTTTCCGCACGACTGTCAATGGCAGAAAAATGTATGCGATTGGGAAGTGTGCTGGAAGCGGAATGTGATGCCGAAATGGCAGTTTTGATGGCAGAATTGCAAACTGCTCTGACACAATCCGGTCAAAGCACCGATATTATTCCGCAAATCCAAGCCGTATACGACAATGAAAAAGAAATCAAAAAAGCGGAATTGATTGACCGTTATTATCCAAGTTAAATTGCGTAAACAAAATCAGTAAAATATTTTTCTACTCATATTACATTAAAAAAGGAGAATGAATTATGGCAAAAAGATTTTTTAGTTTGCTGTTATCCCTGCTGTTGGTGATTTCATTTGGCACCTCAGCATTTGCAGCAAATTACACTGACAACGTTGATGTTGCTGCTACCATTCAGGCAGTCATCGCAGGCACACCGATGTCTGCAGAAACCGGAAGCGATGTTTCGGTTTCCAAAAACTCTTCCGATGCATTTCCTGCCTTCGATTTCCGTTGCGTTCTGGATATGCAGAATGTCCGCAACAAGTTCAGCGAGTATTACACCAACTGGATGTCCATTTTGAACTATGCGGGTTCCAACGACAGAATTGATGAGTTGAATTCCGAACTGCAGAATATGCGTGTAACCGGTAACTTTACCGCAGAAATCGTATATCCCAACACCGTGACCATTCCTGCTGAATTTTTAGTTAGTGGGCAGATGGTTGGTATGGATGACAACGCAAAACAGATTTTCGGTAACGATACCCGTACCGTTACCCCCGGCATCAATGCTAACACCTTAACCATCACCTTCTCCCTTGTGGGAACTGAAGCTGCAGGTCGTCCCGGTTATGTGGTAGCAAGTGACTTATTTGCTAACGTAAACACTTATCTGGCAGATTTCAGTCTGTTTTTAGGCAATGTGGGTACCTCGGTATACGGCACTCATACCGTACAGGGTAAATTGACCGGTACCACCGTAGCACAAAAAGGCGAAGAACTTAATTTCCTGACCATTACCTATCAGACCAATCCCGAATATGCAAATGCAAACGCGACTGTTACTGAAAAAAATAACCGTCCGTACCCCACCTCCACTCCAAAACCGACTGCAACTCCCGGTTCTACCTCTGCTCCCTCCGGATCTTCTTGTGAAATCAGCTTTATTATTGATGGCGAAGATGCAGGCTACGCTCCTATAACAAAAGCTCCCGGTTCTACCGTATCTCCCGAAGAGCTCCCCGTTCCTTATCGTGACGGTTATGCTTTCACCGGTTGGTTTACCGATGAAGCTTGCACTAATCCGATAACCGAGGAATTCCAGCTTTCCGAAGATATGTCTTTATTTGCCGGTTTTAAATCTTCCGTGATTCCTTCAACTTTGAACGGCACCGATCATTTCGCATATATCATCGGTTATCCTGACGGAACTGTAAGACCCACTGCAAACATCACCCGTGAAGAAGTTGCTACCATCTTCTTCCGTCTGTTAAACGCAGCAACAAAAGAAAAAATAGCTTCCAACTCCAACAATTTCTCCGACGTGGTTGCCGGTCGTTGGTCTAACGAAGCGATTTCCACTTTAGCAAACGGAAACATCTTAAACGGATATGCAGACGGTTCCTTCCGTCCCGATGCTCCCATCACCAGAGCAGAATTTGCAGCAATTGCTTCCCGTCTGGATGCTATGATCGAAGGCGCATCTCACAACTTTAGCGATTTATCCGGTCACTGGGCAGAAGCTTACATTGCAAATGCACTGGCAAAAGGCTGGATTACCGGTTATGAAGATGGCTCTTTCCGTCCGGAACAGTATATCACCCGTGCAGAAGCTATGACCATTGCAAACCGTATGTTAAAACGTTTCCTGGAAGTTGACGGTTATCATTCCAACGCAATCATCTGGCCGGATAACCCGAAAGATGCTTGGTTCCACTTAGCAGTTATCGAAGCTACCAACGGTCACGACTACGATAGAAAAGATAACTCTGTTTACGAAAGCTGGACTGACGAAAACTAAGCTGATTCGACTCTTGTAACAAGTAATTTTCTGTATCTTCCAAGCCTTTTCGGCTTGGAAGATACAGACTTTGACGACTTTCTGCCACCACTTCATTTCAACTACCGTGAACCACAAAAAGGATTTTTAGAAAATGGACGTTACAAAACAGACGGTAAATTCTCCCGTGTCCGCACCCCCTAAAATCTATCAGATTGAAAGCGTTTCTCCTGCCGGTGGAATCTTCTACCGAATGGCGAAGCGTGGTTTTGATATTCTCGTTTCTTTGATTGCGGGAATTCTTTTGTTCCCCTTTATCTTAATCATTGCGTTATTGATTCGTCTTGAATCTCCCGGAAAAGCCATTTTTGTTCAGGAACGAGTTGGAAAAAACGGAAAAATCTTCCGTATGCTGAAATTCCGCACAATGGTGGACAATGCCGAACAAGGCGTCCCCGTCTGGGCAGACACCAACGACCCCCGTTGCACCCGATTGGGCAAAAAACTTCGGGAATGTCGAATTGACGAACTGCCTCAGCTTTGGAACATTTTTATTGGAGACATGAGCATTGTGGGCCCTCGTCCCGAACGCCAATGTTTCTATGATGAATTTGAAAAATATATCCACGGTTTTAAAAACCGCCTGGCTGTGAAACCCGGCCTCACCGGACTGGCTCAGGTAAACGGCGGGTATGACCTGCTTCCCGAAGAAAAAATCGTGTATGATATGAAATATATTAAACACCGCACGTTATGGTTGGATGTTAAAATTATGTTAAAAACCATACGAGTAATCTTGAAAAAAGAGGGCGTGAAATAGTGAGCTATTCTGTGCTGATGTCGGTTTACCATAAGGAAAATCCAACCGCATTGTATGAAGCTGTAAAAAGCATGTTGGAACAAGCAGTTCCTCCAAAAGACTTTGTAATTGTTTGTGATGGCCCTTTGACTGATGAATTGAACCGTATCATCAAGAAATTTCAAACAGAATTGCCCGAATTATTTCAAATTGTACGCCTGAAAAAAAACCTCGGGTTGGGACTTGCTTTAAACGAAGGTTTACCCTACTGCAAATGCGAGTTGGTTGCCCGAATGGATTCTGACGATGTTGCTGCAAAAGACCGTATGAAAAAGCAACTTGTTTTTTTAAAAAATCATCCCGAAATCAGCGTGGTTGGTGGACAAATTGCTGAATTTTCCGATACTCCGGAACAAATTATCCGCTATCGTCTTGTTCCCGAAAATCACTCTGAAATTTTACATAAATTAAAATTTAAAAACCCGGTAAATCACGTTACCGTACTGTTTCGAAAAGAGCATGTTCTATCTGTGGGAAGTTATCCTCATCATCCCGGCTTTGAGGACTATCATCTTTGGGCAAAACTGTTGTCCAACGGCTATTTGTTCCATAACATCCCGGACGTTTGCTGTTTTGTACGTGCGGATTTACAAATGCTAAAACGCCGTAACGGACTCACCTATTTTAAAAACACCGTGAAGTTGGAACAGCTTCTTTTAAGTAAAAAACTGATTTCTCCCTGGCAATTTGCTGTAAATTTAATCATTCGTTTCGGAGGTACGGTTCTGCTGCCATATAGCTTGCGGGATAAAGTATTTTCCCGATTAATGAGAAATCGTCCGTTAACAGAATCGCTGTAAAATCTGAAAGAAAAATCAAGCAGGAAGATGAACTATGGTACTCTTACATATCGCACATGTCGAAACCGCCGTTGTGGGTGGTGTGAATATCGCAGTTCCGAAAACAATTCGTGCCCAGCAGGAATTTGCCACCGTTGGATTGTTAAACTTAACCGGAGAACCGTTGGATTCCATTCCCACTTTTTCTGTCCATGATTTTTGGGAACAAAAACTTCCGCAACAATTTTTAAAACCGGATTTTGTTATCTTTCACGAGGTATATCGGCCTCCATTTTTAAAACTTGCCCGTTATTTTAAACAACAAGGGATTCCCTATGGGGTGGTTCCCCACGGTTGTCTGACCAAAACCGCACAACAAAAAAAATTTCTGAAAAAATGGATTGCAAATCTTTTGTTATTTCATGACTTTTTAAAAAACGCCCGTATCATTCAGTATTTATCCCATCGGGAACAAGCTCTGTCGGCGTTTTCATATCCATCCTTAGTGTTACCAAACGGAATTAACCTTCCCGACAAAACAAAGGATTCCCCCTTATCGGAAGCTGTTAAGCTGTTGTATATCGGTCGTCTGGAATGGCACATCAAGGGGTTTGACCTGTTGCTTGGTGCAATCAATTTAAAAAAAGATTTACTAAGAGAAACAAACACAACTTTGACAATATACGGTCCAAAAGGTGATTCCTCCCGTCAAAAACTGCAACAACTAATTGATGCCTATCGCATTTCGGACTTGGTTATTTTACGGGGTGAAATTTGGGGCGAAGCCAAGAAAAATGCTTTCTTAGGTGCCGATTATTTTATCCAGACCTCCCGTTCGGAAGGGATGCCTATGGGGCTTTTGGAAGCTATGGCACATGGATTGCCGGTAATTGTGACCGAAGGAACCGGATTTTCCGATATGGTAACCCAAAAAAAATGCGGAATCGGATGCAAAACCACCCAAAAAGACATTGCAGTTGCCATCGAGCAGGCAATTTTACAAACAAATGACTATCCACAGCTTTCAAACAATGCAAAAATGTTAATCGAAGAATATTTTGAAGAAAAAACGGTTGCCAAAAAAACCGTCACCACTTATGGTAATCTTCTTACCTAAAGGGTGCAACAAAAAGAAAGGATGCAACTATGTTTCTCGTTGAGCGGCTGATTGGCGTCAGCATCTACAGCTACATACTGATTATGATTTGCGTCCTGATTGCCTTTTCCACCTTGCGCGTGAAGGGAGTTTTGGGATTATATCTCTTACTTCTGACAGGAATGGGATACTGCTATAAACCCTATATCACCGCTGATTTATATCGAATTTTTCAGGCAATGGAATGGTATGCCACCATGGATTTTGGCGGATTTTTTAAAACACTTGTGGTAACCTCCTCAGTTCCTGCATCCCGAATTTTATTCTGGCTTGTGGGAAAAACGGGGCTTCCCCATCTGTTGCCCGTTCTGTCGTGTTTGTGTTGCTACGGCTCAATGTTCTACATTTTAGAAAAAACACGAACCAAGTTTTCCATCTCTCGCACCAATACCGCAGTTGCTCTGTTTTTCATTATGTCCACATCCATGTATATCTCGGTCATCGGAGGAATCCGTATGATGCTGTCAATTTCTTTGATTGCATTTTGTTTTTATCGGGAAAGTGTGGAGAAAAAGCACAATGTTTTGCACATGATTGCTTGTGTGATTGCTGTGTTTATGCACGATATGGCACTGGTTGTGCTTGGAGTTGCAATTTACGCCCTCGTGCTTGACAAACGAAAAAATATGCTTTCCAAATTCATGGTTGGATGTTTGACTGCCGGACTGGCAGTTGTCGCACTTTTTTACTTCCGTTCTAAATTTTCAGATGTTTTTGAAAAATTCATAAGCTATCTTACTGATGTAGATTACTATGACATCTGGGAATACATGATGGGTGGCATTTTTGTGGCATTTTTCTTATTTATGTTTGTTAAATTCAAACCCTATTACAAACAATATCTTGAACTTAACAGTCTCCATACCGCTACTATGATTTCCATCCTATTGGCACTGCTGTTTTTCATTGACTTTTCCATTTTTTATCGGTTTGCAGGACATGTTGCTCCTATTTTTTGCATACCGATTTTAATGATTACCTTAGAATCGTCCAATCAAATTGCCAAAAATCGCTTTAAGGTGATTTCGTTGCAACTGACGGTGCTTTTGGTTAGCTTGATATTGTTATTTATCGGAGGAACCAGAGGCTCATTGAGTGCTCTTAAGTTCTTTGTGTTGAATTAATCCTAGAGAAAAGGAAGTGAAATTTTGCAAAAAATCACACAGGTTTCGAAAATCCAATCTGTTCTGGCAGAAATTCTGGAGCATTTTGCAAAGTTTTGCAACGAACATCAACTCACCTTCTTTTTATCCAACGGAACCTTAATCGGTGCCGTTAAGTATCAGAAATTTGTTCCCTGGGATGACGATTGCGATGTGATGATGCCAAGGGAAGACTATGAGAAATTCCTCTCTCTATATAAAGAATGCGAAAACCCAAAATACCATTTACTTTCTTTGGTTACCTCCAAAACCTGGCGGATGCCTTACGCAAAATTATCCGACGCTAATACCCTTTTAAAAGAGGGTGATTACGAATTTGGAGAAGAACTCGGCGTTTCTCTGGATATTTTTCCCATTGACCGTTGGCATCCCAATGAAAAAAAAGCTGCAGTTCAAACCTTTTTGGCAGAATTATACAAACGATTTTTAATTTGTGCCAATGCAGAAACCTTTCAGACTCCCAAAAAAGGAATCACAAAATTGATTTTGTTTGGAATTCACCTTGTGGGAAAAGCTTTCGGTTGGAAATATTGGCAAAAAAAGATTTGCCGGATGGCAGAAAAGTCAAACAAATATCCCGAAAAGCTGGTCGGCTGTGTGGCTTGGTGTTGCCACGGATGCGGCGAAATTCTTCCGAAAGAAGTATTTTCACAAACGGTGGATGTCACTTTTTTGGGCAGAACCTATCCCGCTCCCATAGGATACGACCAATATCTTACTCAACTGTATGGGGAATGGCGAAAAGAACTCCCTCCCGAACAACAAAAATCCAATCACAACATTGAGGTTTTTACAAAAGATGTCAAATAAAATAAACGCCTTTAAAAATATTGTACGCGTTGCCTTTTCCCAGGGAGTTTCCTTACTGTCAGGGATTATCACAGGGCTTCTTTTACCCAAGGTGCTTCCCTTACACGACTACGGGATGTTAAAGGTATTTACCCTCTATGTTGCCTACACGGCGCTGTTGCACTTTGGGTTTACCGACGGTGTATTGCTTCGGTTTGCAGGCAGCCGCTACGAAGAGTTAGACAAACAAGAACAGCGTACTTACTCCCGATTTCTGATTCTCTCTCAGCTTTTGTTCGGAGCAGTTTTGGCGATGATTGGCTGTTTTTTGAAAAACAGTGACTACCGGTTTATTCTGTGGATGCTAGGCGTGGATATGGTAGCGTTAAACCTCACCTCATACTATCAGTTTTTATCTCAGGCAACCCAACGCTTTCGGGAATTTTCATTAAAAAACTTCACCTTCTCGGTTGCGAAAGCACTGCTTGTCATCCTGCTTTTGGTGCTTCAAAAAACCGTAATGCCCGATATATCCTATCAGTTTTATCTGATTTTATTGGTTACGTTAGATATCTTGATGATGGTTTGGTATCTCATCATTTATCAGGATGTGGTTTTCGGAAAACGACTTCCCTTCCAACAATGTAAGGCATCCATCCTGCATATTCTTCGCACCGGCTTTGTGATGACGGTTGCCTATCAAGTGGCACATTTGGTGAAAATGCTGGACCGCCAGTTTGTGAGCGTTTTATATCCTGCCGAAACCTATGCGGTGTATGCCTTTGCGTACCACTTGATTACGCTGATTTCCACTATGGTGGCATCCTTAGCTATTGTTATGTTCCCCATGCTGAAAAAATCCGGCAAAGAAGCCATCCAAAAAAATTATAATACCATTTTATCCGGCGTTTGTGCCATCATTGGTGCCGCATTGGTGCTGTATTACCCGTTGGTGGCATTTATCGGTTGGTTTTTACCCGAATATGTGCCGTCGGTGGTCTATTTGCAAATTGTGTTACCCACCATTTTATATACCGGCGCAATTTCGGTGGTAATGTTCACCTTTGTGAAAATCTTAAATGAAAATTTCAGATTTTTTATTAACAGTATGATCATTTTGGTGCTTGGCTTTTTATTAAACTATGCAGCACAAATGCTGTTTCACTCCCCCGAAGCAATTTCCTATGCATCTTTAATCACGATGGCAATCTGGTTTTTGTTGGAAGGGCAACATCTAAAGAAACTGTTAGACCTTTCTTATTGCAAAGAATTTTGCTATGTAGCAACAATCACTCTCAGCTTTTTGGTAATTGTCAATCTGGTTCCCGGTTTGTTTTCGGGAATGGGTTGTTATCTTGCCTGCTTTACGGTGATTACCCTTCTGTTTTATCCCAATCTCCCAAGGATGGGACTTTCTTACCTTAGAAAAAAATAATAAATATAAATTATATTAAAAAAGGAGACGAGAAACGTGAAAAAAGTTTTTCGAAACACAGTAGCACTGGCGCTGGTGCTTTGTATGCTCCCGGTGTCTGTTTTCGCAGCTGTGGATTACAACTTGGGCACCACCAACTGTAACTACTACAAGCTCATTTCCAAAACAGATTACAACCTGGCTCCCGGGGCTGTAGAATCTGAAATCGTTATTAACGATGAATCGGGCAACAACCGAAATGTAATCCATGCCATCGAAGTGGATTTGACCAACCCCAACATTTCTGTAATGCCCACCAGCAAAAACATTTCTGAAACGGTTGATTACACCGATACCGATAACTGGGGTATCCAGCCGATGACCGAACAGGCTGCACATGTAGAAGAAACCTTAGGCTTAAATGTTGTGGGTGCAATGAACTGTAGCTTAAGCTGGAGTTTTACCCATCCATACGGTCTGTTAATTTATAACGGCAAAGTTCTGTGTGATAACAGAGCTTCCTGTGACACTTGCGGCACAGGTCATCCCGGTGGCGGTTATCTTGCCATCACCAAAGACGGCAAAGCCGAACTCCGTGACAAAAACGCACCCTTAACCGGTGACGAATGGATGGCACAGACCGTATGTTTCAACTACTTGGTAAGAAACGGCGTAAATCAGCACACAAAAGAAGACCACACCGGCGAACGTGCACCTCGTTCCGTCATCGGTATCAAAGCAAATGGTAACCTGGTTATTATGATGAACGACGGCCGTCAGTCTCCCTATTCTGCAGGTTTCACCAACCACGAAATGGCAGAAACCATGATCGCATTAGGCTGCGTGGATGCTATTAACTGTGACGGTGGCGGTTCCTCCACTTTCTTATCCGAACGTGAAGGTACCAATGCTTTAACTATGAAATCCAGCCCCTCCGACGGTAGTGAACGTTCCACTCTGTCCGGTATTTTGGTAATTTCCAAAGCGGTAAGAGATGGAAAATTCGACCATTTATCCGTTGATGTATCTGATTCTTATGTAACTCCCGGTTCTACCGTGACTTTCACTGCTACCGGTGCTGACTCTGCAGGTGGTCCCGCAGAAGTTCCGGCTGATGTAACCTGGCAGTTAAAAGATGCTTCCATGGGTACTGTAGAAAACGGCAAATTCATCTCAAACGGTACCGTTGGCGAAGCTGTGATTCAGGCTGTTTACAACGGCAATGTGGTTGGCGAAGGCACCGTAAACGTGGTGATTCCCGATTCCATTTCCTTTGTAATGGCTAACATTACCGCACCCTTCGGAAAATCCGTTACCTTAGATGTAACCGCAAAATACGGCTACGCTGATGTAACCTTAAAACCCGAAGATTTAACCTTCACCTTATCCGACAACGCATTAGGTACCATCGACGGTATTAAATTCACCGCTCCCAAAGAATCTGAAGTAACCACAGGTACCGTTACCGCTACTTTGGTTCATAACACCGCAATTACCTCCACCGCAGGTTTAATGCTGGGTAAAGGCTCCGAAATCGTTTACGACTTCGAAGAAGGTCCCGACAGCATCGCAAACTGGTACTTGGGCTATAAAGGGGACTACACTCCCGACAAATACTTCTTTAACGATGAACTGAGCGTTTGTACAAAAGAAGACGGTAAAGTAAGAAACGGTAACTACGCATTCAAATACAAATCCACCTCCAACTCCATCACCTGTATGAACTGGTGTCAGTCCAAATTATTCGGCTGGGATCTGGATTTAACCGATGCAGTTTCCGTAAGCTTCTGGATGTATATCCCCGAAGGTTCTCACGGTTATGAATGGGACTTCGGTAGTGCAATTCCGGTTGTATTGGGTCACGAATTCAAATACGGCACCGGTTGGCAGTATTTCACCGTTCCCGTAAAAGATATCGGTGCAAACGTAACCAAATTAAACGAAGTTCGTCTCTATAGAAGTGATACCAACAACACTGCAGACGGTTATGTCCACAATGAAAGACCCAACTACTATGCAGACGTTACCTACTATATTGACGATATTACCATTAACTACTCCTCCGCTGTGGAAGATTTTGATGCACCCATCATTTCCAACGTGCAGGTAGGTCACTCTATGACCGATACCCCCGTTGAAATCAATGGTCAGACCATCTCTGAAAACGTGGTTTCTTTCGTAGCAAATGCAAAAGACGCTATGGATAAAACCAACTACACCGGTTTAGATGCTACCTCTGCAAAAGTATACGTTGACGGTGTGGAAATTCCCTCCACCTGTTCTTCCGCAGGTTACATTGCATCTAATAACGTAACCTTGGCAAACGGCGTACATACCGTTCGTGTAGAAATTTCCGACAACAACGGCAACACCTCTTATCAGGAAAGAACTTTAACCATTCAAAACGCAGCAAACACCTTAGAAACCATTCACTACGTAAAAGCAGATGAAACCTTAGAAAACGTTGGCATCGGCTCTTTAGTATGGATGAACTTAGTTTCTGACAACATTGAAAACGTGGACGTTGTTACCACCACTTTGGAATTGGATAACAACAACAACTGGGAATTAGACCACATGGTATTGGCAGACGGTTTCTCCGCAGAATATACCATCGACCCCGAAACCAACGATGCAACCATCACCATTACCCGTGAAAAACCCACTGCTCAGACCGGCGAAGCTGTATTGGCTTCCTTACCCATCAGAGTATGGATTCCTGAATTTATCAACACCACAGGCAGCGAAGACTACAAAATGTACCGTCTGGTTTCCGTAATGACCGGCGTAGAAATGGGTCTTCTGACCTGTACTGATGGTACCGAAGCAACCTTCGCATCCGAACTGCTGACCACCTCTACCGAATACAATACCACCCGTCTGACTTCCAACTTTGAAAAAGAAGGCTGGCACGTTCACAACGAAGTGGCATTAGAAGATGTAGCAGCAACCTGTACCGCAGATGGCTACACCGGCAGAACTTTCTGTAATGACTGTAACTCCATCATCACCTGGGGCGAAACCATTGATGCAACCGGTCACGACTACAGTGTTGTTGGCGGTCAGAACGTATGTGATAACTGTGGCGAAACCGGTTCCACCGCAAACGGATGGATTTCTGATGCCACCGGCTGGAAATATTACTTAGAAGGTCAGGCTGTATACGGATGGGTGAATCTGGAAGACGGCTGGCACTATTTCCACTCCAACGGTTATGCAGCAAAAGGCACCGTTACCATGAACGGCGTTGACTATCGCTTTGCAGATGACAAAGGTTTATCCTTAGGTGGTTGGAAATATACCGCAGACGGTAATATGTTCTACTACTGCCACAGATATTACAAACAGGCATGGGCAGAAATCGAAGGCGAAAAATACCTGTTTGACTACCGTGGTATCGCTCTCACCGGCAACGTAATTGATGACGGTATGGCATATGAATTTACCGAAGACGGTAAATATGTTCGTGACATTGACGGCGTATTTATGGTAGACGGTTACTACTATTATGCAATCGACGGCGAAGTTCAGTATGACACCGGTTTGGTTCTGTGGGAAGATAACTTCTACTATGTTCGTTTAAATGGACGTCTGGTAACCTGGGCTTACTCTGTATCCGAAGAAAAAGCAAACGGCTTACTGCCCGAAGGTGACTATGAATTTGGTGAAGACGGTAAAATGAAATTACGTCATGGTATCTGCGAAGACGATTACGGCGATATGAGATACTATATCTACGGCGTAGCGCAGTATGACACCGGTGTGGTTGAATGGGAAGGCAACTTCTATTATGTTCGTTCCAACGGTAAATTAACTGACTACAACCGTACCATTGAAGCATCCAAAACCAACGGCTTAATCCCCGCAGGTAACTACAACTTCAATGCAGATTACACCTTGATTATGCCCAAAGGCACCTGGTTCTACGATTCTGATGCAAAACAGATGGTAAACAACTTAGGCGATGCGAAAAATGTTCACGCAAAAGTAACCTTCACCGGAACCGAAACCGGTACTGCAACCGTAATGGCAGCTCAGTATGATGCAACCACCAATGCACTCTTAAAAATGGACTTTATTGATGCAGAAGTTACCACCGTTTCCGGTAAAAACACAACCTACACTACTCCTGCAATGGAAGTAGCAGATAATGTAACCGTTAAGATTTATGTTTGGGATTCCACAGGTAATATGACTCCTGTTATGACCATTCCTGCAACAATCTCCAAATAAGCTTAACCATACAAAAAGCAACTCCCAAAAAAAGGGCTACACGGAAGGCATCTTCCGTGTAGCACCTTCTTTTTAAAAAACTGACTTCGGGGAGGAGATGCAAAATGTTTTTTGCAGATATTCACTCTCACGCCTTATGTCTGGTGGACGACGGACCAAAAACAAAAGAACAAATGTATCAGATGGCGGATGCAATTTACCTGGATAATATCCGCTATCTCTGTCTGACACCTCATTTTCATCCCGGATTTTATGGAGATAACCAACCAAATAGTATCGATGCATTTCAGATGCTTTCTTCCTATGTAAAAAAAACATATCCGGACTTGGAGCTTGTTCTGGGCAATGAGCTTCATTACAGTGCTGATTGTGCCTCCTGGCTGTTTGACGGGAAATGCCGTACTTTAAATCGTACTCGCTATGTTTTGGTTGATTTTTCGCACCGTGTATCAAAAAAAGAGCTGATAGGCGGCTTGCAAAATCTTTTAAGTAACGGTTATTTACCCATTCTTGCCCATGCCGAACGTTATCGCAATGCATCCATGGCTGTGCTTATGGAATTAAAGCGTAGTGGTGTTTTGTTGCAATTAAATGCCCAGGCTGTGTTGGGAGAGTTCGGTGCAATACAAAAACTAAAAGCTAAGAAAATTCTGTCAAAAGACCTTGCAGATTTTATTGCAAGTGATGCTCATAACTTACAATACAGAACCTCTAAAATGACCCGATGCTACGAATATTTAACCAAAAAATATTCCGAATCCTATGCAACGTTTTTGTGTAGAGATCACGCATTGGAAAAATTGTTTCACACGGCCTCAGAAAGGAAATAATATGGATAAAGAAACAAAAATCAAAGTTGTCAATCTAAAAAATCTTTGGGATATTTTTGTTCATCGCCTCTGGATTATCGGGCTGGTTGCAATCCTGGTTATGGTGGGCGTATTTGCTGTTGACCGTTTGACCTTTGAACCACGCTATAATTCCACTGCTACGATGTATATTCTCCGTCAAAATGCACCAAGCACCGGTCTTACTTCCCATGTGACCGATTCCGACGATGTGGCGGCAGATTTCTCGTTGGCACTGAATGTGGTAAAAGACTGCACCTATCTGATTAAAAGCCACACTGTTCTGGAACAGGCAACCGAAACCCTGTCAGTAGAAGTTCCCCCTTATGAAGAACTTCTCAAAATGATTGAGGCTAACAACCCGGAAAATACCCGTATTCTGGAAGTAACCGTAACTGCAGATTCTCCCCACAAGGCAAAAAGTCTGGTTGACACCATCTGTACCATCGGTGCGGATACCATCAACAGAACGATGGGCTTTGAACAGATTAATCTTTATGAATACGGTACCTACAATCATATTCCCTGCAACAAAACCAAGCCTATTATTTTCCTGTTTATCGGCGTGTTGGCAGCAGTTTTGGTCTATTCCATCTTTTTAATTGTGTATCTTTTGGATGCCACAATCCGAACCGATGAAGACATTGAAACCTATCTTGGATTAAGTATTTTAGGAGATATTCCGGAAGCAAATCAAAACAAGAAAAAATATCGTTATCGTCGAAATGAAAATTATGGCTATGCCCCATCGCAAGATAGCAAACAGAAAGGAGAATAGTATGAAGCCAATCCAACTGAATCTTCCCGGAAATAATGACTTTTTTACCGAGGAAGCTTACAAAGTTCTCCGTACCAATCTGCAATTTTGCGGAAAAGATGTGAAGGTGATTGCCTTAACCAGTTGCAACGCCAACGAAGGAAAATCCACCATTTCTTTGCATATTGCCAAAAGTTTTTCAGAGCTTGGAAAAAAAGTTTTGTTAATTGATGCAGATATGCGAAAATCCGTCATTGCCGGCAGAAATACCACCGTAACCAAACCCCGTGGCTTAAGTGAAGTGTTATCCGGCATCAACACCTTGGAGGAATGTCTCTATCCGGTGGAAAATTCTTCCTTACAAATCTTATTTGCAGGAAAATATCCTCCCAATCCCGTAGAGCTTTTAAACTCCAGATATTTTGAAGAACTCATTAAAAATACCCGGGAAAATTATGACTATATCATTGTGGACACCCCTCCTTTGGGGCAGGTAATTGACGCTGCTGTCATCGCAAAACAATGCGACGGTGTGGCAATGATTATCTCCAATTCCAAAGTGCATTATAAGGCCGCTCAGATGGTGGTGGACACCATTGAAAAAAGCGGATGTAAAATGCTTGGTGTTATCCGCAACAGCACCAAACGGCAAAAAGGTGGCTACTATTACAGAAAATACGGCTACGGCTCAAAATATGAATATTCTTCAGCCGTTGCAAAAGAAAAACCTGAATCTGATAAGAAAAAATAATTAAAAAAAGCTCTCCGTTTCGGAGAGCTTTTTCATTGCAATAAAATAACCTGCAGAAAAATTCTGCAGGTTATTTTATTGCCTTAAATTACGGATTTACATATAAGCCAATCAGCTCAACGATGTAGTCCCAGGTCATGAGACCTTTTTCCACAGCGATTTTTAAGTATGCGCCGTTTAATTCCACAAACTGTTCATAGGTTACCAGTCCGCCGAAATCTTCAAAGGTATATAAACCGTAAGTTTCGATATCGTTTTGGAATTTTTCCGCATCGTAACGGAGTTTATCGCCCATTTCAATCCAGTTGTAGAAATCTCCGGGAGGTGCCATAGTCAGCATACCTTCTGCAAAGGCATTTGCATTGCCTGCGGAAGTTAAGGAATATGCACCGATGGTTTCTTCTGTGCGAACTGCTTTTTCTAAGGTAACCAGTTCATATGCACCGTTTTCACCCTGTTTTACAAAGGTATGACCGATGTAATCTGCCATATTGTCTACAGTTAAGTAAGCATATTCGTTGGTGTCATAGTCAAACACACCGTGGTCTCCGATGATTCTTAAAGTAGTACCGTCAGAGAAGGTCAGGTTTGCTACCGAATAGGTATCTTCGCCGTGAGCAACCAAGAGAGCCACATCAGTTGCTTCGTATTCACCGGTAAAGAAGTTATAAGATAAAATTACATCATCTTTGGTAATATCTTTCACAGCTTTTTTGCTACCGTCACCCATCGTAATCATAGTATCTTCGGTGAAGCAGGAAGAATAACTCTGTGCAGGAGCGTGATAGCCTACATAGTAGTGGAAGATATCGCCTTTGCTGTCTTTATAGGTGTATTCTACAACAGTGTTATATTCATCTCTTTTTGCAGAAATGGAAGCAGAGGAATACACTAATTTATTGCTCTTCACTACAGGAGAAGATCCTGCGTTGGAAGAAGACTGATATTTAAATAACTGAGTAGCATCCCCTACCAGAGACAGCCCTGCAGGCATGGTGGTGGTGCTTCCGTTATAGGTGAAGGGATCACCGGAGCCGCCATCAGCATAGTCGGTAATGGTAACAACGCCGCTTAATACCGGGAAGTATGCATACCAACCGGAGGAGTGGCTTGTTTTACCATCGGACATGATGATTTCCACGATGGGATAGTACACGGTGGTACCGCTTACGCTCTTGCTTCCGATGGTGGAAGAAGTTGCGGAAACATCAGGCATTACATAAGTGGTGGAACCAACGGTTACAGTTTTAGATGCAGTGTTGGAAGAACCAAACTTAAATTCTGCACTCTTTGCTGCTTTTGCAACCACAGAAACAGAAATGTGAACGGTTTTGGTGTAGGTTACACTATAAGTAATTAAGTTGCCGTTTTCATCCAGTTTGGTGTTATAGGGGTCGGTATACTGATATACCACTTCATAATCATCTGCAACAGAGAACGGAATGGATTTGCCGGTATAGTCGGTGCCGTTCATAGAAACGGTGTAAGCTAAGGTGTGACCGTTTTTGGTAGCGGTTAAGATGGAGGTATCCCAGTTGAATACATCACCCTGGTCCATGGCAATGTTTACCACGCCGTTTTCCAAGTAACAATAATCATTGGAACCTTCAGTTTTTTCTACATAGTTTTTGGTGGTATAGTCAAACGCATAGGTAGGTGCTACAGCGCCCTGAGTGGTTGCATAATGAGCATCTGCATCGATGGAATAGTTATTATCCACGCTGCCTACGGTGTTTTTCTGAGAATATACAAAACCGCTATTACCCAGTAAGGAAACCGAAGTAGCTTCATAACCGGTGTTTACACCATCGGTAATATCACTTACAGTGAATGCACCGCTCATAGAAACGATACCGGTGTTTACATGGCGGTTGGGGCTAGTGCCGAACTGATATGCTTTCGTAGAAGAACCAAACATGGTGTTATAAATCTGCTGAGCAGAAGTATCGGAAGGTTTCTTCGTTTCGCTCATAAAGTTATACTGTTTGAAAGTACCTTTTAAAATCAGTTTGGCATTGTCGGTTACATCAGAATGAGCCACAATACCCATACCTACTAACGCTCTGCCGTCATCAAAGTTTGCAGTGGTTACATTTTCTAAGGTAACAATACCGTCTTTGATGTTTAAGTTTGCAACAGTACCGCCGTATAAGGTGGAGTTTACGATGGTGGTATTACCACGGGTTACCACAGGTGCCGCACAGTTTGCGATGTAACAGTTCTGAATCACAGTACCGTTTTGTGCATCGATTGCCGCATTGAAGTAATCATTATTGGAATATGCGCCGTACTCGTTATACACATCACCAACGATGACTAAGTTATCAAAGGTAGTATCTTTTGTAATCAGGATACCATGACCCTGTTTGGAATTATATGCAGTAGGTGCACCCTTTAAGCTATAGGTAAAGCCGTTACCATATACAGTGCTGTTCCGATAATTCACATAGGTACTGGTATTGATATCTTTTACTAAAACAAAGTTACCGCCGGTAGTAGTACCCTGCGCAGAGGTCAGGTTGGTTGCTGTTACGATTTCCACAGTTAATTCGGTGGGAATACACAGTTCGCCATCGGTAATGGTAACAGTTACCACACCGGTACCGCCAAATTTAACGGTAGCATTCGCCCAGTTGGAAGTGTTTTTGGTGTATGCCATGGTAACATCGCCGTCTACTACTTCATAGGTCACATTAACAGCCGCACTGTCTACGGTTTCGATACCGCTAAACAGAGTTCCCAAGGAAACTGTGTTCTGGTTACCAACACGGTATAAGAAATCTTTGGTGAATTTCTTGGTGAATTTCACTTCGGGAACGATTTCGGGTTCTTCCACGATAACGGTTGCAGTTGCTTCGTTACAGTAGAAGTTATCGGTTACGGTTACGGTATAGGTGCCGGCACCGGTAAAGGTTACAACGCCATTTTCGTATACGCCGTCACCGCCTACCGTGATTTCTTTTACGTCGTAGCCATTGGTGGTAAACAATTCATCAAAAGCTACTGTTACGGTATTTTCCCCGTATACCAGCTGTTTGGTTACGGTGTTACCGATAAATTTGTCTACAGATTCAGGTTCATTTACTGTAATGGTTGCGGTTGCAACATTACAGTAGAAATTATCGGTTGCGGTAACGGTGATGGTACCGAAGCCTTCTACAGTTACTTTACCGTCTTTGTAGGTACCGCCGGTTACGGTAATATCTTTTACCGCATAGCCGTTGGTATCAAATAAATCTGTGAAATCAACGGTGTATACATTTGATTCAACAGTATCTAAGGTATGTGTTACTTCGATGTTTTTACCGATGAATTTATCAACTGCACCGGGAACATTTACAATTACGGTAGCGGTTGCTTCGTTACAATAGTAATTGTCGGTTGCGGTAACGGTGATGGCACCTAAGCCTTCTACGGTTACTTTACCGTCTGCATAAGTTGCACCGGTTACGGTGATGTCTTTTACATCATAACCGTTATTGGTGAACAAGTCAGCAAAGTCAAAGGTTACGGTGTTACCTTCGATGGTATCTAAGGTGTGAGTATAAGTTACGGTGTTACCTGTAAATTTATCTACATTTGCAGGTTCGTTTACAATTACGGTAGCGGTTGCTTCGTTACAATAGTAATTGTCGGTTACAGTGATGTTTTTTGCACCAAAGCCTTCCACAACGATGTTGCCGTCAATGTAGGTTGCACCGGTAACGGTCAGGTTATCCCAATCCATGGGAACGCCTGCAATTACGGTGAATAACTCTTCAAATGCAAAAGTTACGGTTGCATCTTCCGCAGTTTCTAAGGTGTGGGTATAAGTAACACCTTCTTTTGCAATAAATTTGTCAATGGAAGGAATGGTTTCGGGAGTAAAGGTGTAGGTTTCTCCGATGACATAACATTCACTTTCATTTTCGGGATTGTAAATCTTCAGCGCCAAAGTTGCTTCCAAATCAGGATTTGCAATTAAGAATTCAGGTGAGAATCCTAAACCGCAGTTGAAATCCTGCACAGAGGTATAAATATCTTTGCAAGTCAGTTTCAGACCGGGTTTCCCCATTAGTGCTGCAGCAGATTCCATCACTCTTACGGGAGTGTTTGCTTCAATGGTTGCATCAATGGTGGGAACCGAAATCCAGTTTGCACTCCAAGCGTCATACTGACCTGCTAAGAAACCATCACAGGTTCCGTTTGCATTGAAGGTTGCAGTTTTATTCAGAACCAATTCATAATCTGCATACCAGTCAGAGAACATTGCCATCTGTGCTTCGGTAACAGAATCTGCTTTGAAATTTAAACCAAAGGTTAAATCTACTTCGTCAATATCTGCCACATCCAGTTTGGTTACGGTTGCGGAGGGTAAAGACCAGGTGAAAGTGTAGGGCTCGCCGATGATGTAAGATTCGCTTTCATCAGCAGGATTATACATTTTAAGAGCTAAAGTCACTTCCAGACCGTCATTTGCAGCTAAAAATTCGGGAGAGAAGAAAACACCGCAATCGAAGTCCTTAACTCTGTCATAAACTTCCATATAAGTATATTTAAGACCTGCTTTTCCGTAGGTTTCTGCTGCGGTTTCCATAATCTTTAAGGGAGTGTTTGCCGCTACAGATACTGCTTTGGAGGGTACGGACAGCCAATAGGGACTCCAGGAATCATACTGACCTGCCAAGTAGCCGTCTTTGGTTCCGTCTGCACTGAAGGTTACATCACGGTTTACGGTTAATTCATAATCCGCATACCAGGTGCCGTAAGCCAACAACTGTGCTTCGGTGACAGAATCCGCAGTAAAGTTCATTGCGTAGGTTAATGCAACATCTGTAATTTCATCCACATCGAGAGCGGTTACAGTTGCGGTGGGTAACGCAATTTCCTCAACGCGGCTGATAACACCGGGGAATTTTAACAGAGGTTTCACGGTGTCAACGCCTGTCCAAGCGAAAAGTTTGATGATGTCGGTATCGGTTACCGAAATGACTCCTGTTGTGTAGGTTACGTCTGCTCCAATGGTAGATTCCACAGGATTGATGAATTCAATGCCTGTCAGTTTACCGTCTGCGCTGTAGTGAGAAACGATAACGGACGCATTATTTTCATAACGTCCTGTAAAGGTGGTGGTTGCATAGATACTGTCTACACCGTCAAGAGATGTAATCGGTTCATTGGTCAATGCATTGTAGAACACGGTGGTGTTTACAGCTGCAGATACGGTAAACGCAGACAACATTCCAACCACGAGGGCTAAGGTAATGAAAAGGCTCAAAAACTTTTTCATAGCACTTACTTCCTTTCTTACTTAATATATATATTTGTTTTGTACAAATAAGTTTCGGGGGAATTGTGTGGTTACAACACCCCATTATAGTATAATGCTATTGTAGTATACGTTAATTGTCACATAATGTCAAGAAAAATTTTTAAAATTTCAGCAAATTTTCGGAGAAAAATATCAGCAGATTTTTTCTTTCGCCCGCAAAAATACATAAAATCTACATACTAAAATGCTACAAATATGAAAAAGACTTGATTTGTCGAATGGTTTGTTGTATAATAAAAACAGAAAAGTTTTAACGAAAAAAGGAACTGATATCTATGAAATCAATGAAAGATTTAAATCGTTTTTCCAAGGAATGGTGGCAAAACCTTTGGTTTTACTATAAATGGCATTTTTTAGTAGGAATCTTAGCGGTCATCGCTATCGTCTATACTGTAGTGGATTTTGCAACCAGAGTCAATCCCGACATTTTCATCCTCTTTGCAGGGGATTATATCTTAACCGAAGAAGATTCCGCCACTTTAAAAGAACGGGTGGAATCCACCATTACCGACATCAACGGTGACGGAAAAATTGTGGCACAATTTATTGAAATTCCGCTTAAATTGGATTCCGAACGTGTGGACGAAACCACTGCTGCAAGTAATTTGCAGATGCAAAATCAGTTTATCACGGGAGAGCAACACATTCTGGTGTTAGACCGTGAACTGTATAATATGTATCTTGCTCAGGAGCTTTTGGACCCCGATACTCTGATGGAAGAAACCGCTTCCAATCCTTTGTTTGCCGAAACAATGCTTGCCAATCGGGATGCTGTAATGGTGACCCGTGTGAAACGGCACGACTATGAATCAGATTTCACCACCAGTCAGCAGATGATTGACCGTTGGGCAACCAGATAATGAAAAAAGTAATCAGAAAGGTTTCAAAACTTATGAACCAAAATAAAATTCTCATTTTAGACGGTGCCACAGGTACCGAGCTTCACAAATTAGGACTTCCTGCCGGAGTGTGTCCCGAAGAATGGATTCTCTCAAATCCCGAAGCCATCAAATCCGTACAAACTGCATACAAAAATGCAGGAAGTGATGCTGTCTATGCACCCACTTTCGGTGCAAACCGCAAAAAACTTCCCTCCCACATGGATGTGTATGAAACCAATAGAAAGCTGTTGGCACTTTCCAAAGAAGCGGTTGGCGATGAGGTTCTCATTGGCGGAGATATGTCTCCCACGGGAGAGCTGTTATATCCTATGGGAATGATGACAGAAGATGAGCTGGTTGCAATCTATGCCGAGCAGGTGCAGGCTTTTTATGATTTCGGCGTGGACTTTATTGTGGTGGAAACCATGATGGATTTACGGGAAGTGAAGTGTGCACTGTTGGCAATCAAAAAAGTATACGGTGAGAAAAAACCTCCCGTTTATGTGACGGTTACTTTAGAAGCATCCGGCAAAACTCTGACCGGTTGTGACCCGTTGACTGCCTTACTGTTGGCTGAACATTACGGTGCGGATGCCTTTGGGTTTAACTGCTCTACGGGACCTGACAAAATGATTCCCCTTCTGGATGAAGTTGTGCCCTATGCATCCATTCCCTTAATTACCAAACCCAATGCCGGGCTTCCCCGTGAAGAAAATGGCAAAACCGTATTTTCTATGGAGCCTTTGGAATTTAAAAAATATGTGCGTTTGCTGATTGAACACGGTGCTGACATTGTGGGCGGATGTTGCGGAACTTCCCCCGAATATATCAAAGAAATTTCCGCTTTAAAAGTTCCCGTAATGCCGATAAGAACAAAAGATTTCTCTTTTGTTTCTTCCCAGAGAAAAACCGTGCTGATTGATGATGACACCAATTTTTCGGCGTTTCATTTCACAAATGAATCGGATGCCATGGATTTTTGCTACGATTTGCAGGATGCAGACTGTGATGTGATTCATCTGACTTTTAGAGAAAATGCAGACAATATGGAAAACACCGAAGAACTCATCAAAAATATTGCCGAAATGGTAACCACTCCCGTATTTTTTGATACGGAAGATGAAACTGTTTTAACTCTGATTGACCGGTATTATACCGGTGCTTATCGCATAGAATAGAAAGGAGCCGACAGTATGATTGAAGCAAAATTCAGTAAATGCCCCGTATTATATATTGTTGTTCCTTGTTACAACGAAGAAGAAGTTCTGCCCGAATCTGCCAAACAGTTTTATGGTGTACTTTCGGATATGATTAAAAAAAATCTGGTTGCCCAAAGTAGTAAAATCTTGTTTGTCAATGACGGAAGCCGTGACAAAACCTGGGAACTGATTGAAAAATATTCCAACAGCAGTCCCTTGTTTGCAGGCGTTTCTCTTGCGAAAAACCGTGGTCATCAGAACGCGTTAATGGCAGGACTGGATACTGCAAGAAAATATGCCGACATCACCATTACCATTGATGCGGATTTGCAGGATGACATCGGCGCCATTTATGAAATGGTGGAAAAATACACCAACGACCAATGCGATGTGGTATTTGGAGTTCGCAGTGAACGAAAAACCGACTCCTTCTTCAAACGAACCACTGCGCAGGGATTTTATAAGCTGATGAAATGGATGGGTGTGGATGTGGTATATAACCATGCAGACTACCGTCTAATGAGCCGTCGTGCGGTGGATTCTTTGATGGAATATAAAGAAGTGAATCTGTTTTTACGAGGCATTGTCAGCGATATGGGATATAAAAATGATATCGTGTATTACAAGCGAAATGAACGCTTTGCCGGTGAATCCAAATATCCCTTAAAGAAAATGCTTTCCTTTGCATTTCAAGGGATTTCTTCTTTCTCTATTTCTCCCATCCGCCTGATTACCACCACCGGAGTTCTGGTTTCTTTGGCAAGTCTGGTTGCGATTTTATACGCACTCATCAGTCTGGCGTTTGGAAGCGTTATGCCCGGATGGACTTCCCTTTTAATGTCGGTATGGCTGCTGGGTGGACTTCAGATTTTAGCCATCGGATTAATCGGAGAATATATCGGAAAAATCTATCTGGAAGCTAAAAGACGGCCTCTGTATTTTATCGGAACAACAGCCGGTCTTTCTAATAATTCTCATAATAGTGAGGAGAATGGCACCTATGATGCTGATTGATGCCCACAATGATACACCCTATCGGATGTACTTTGAACACGGCACACTTTTTGACAACAATTTTCAAAACAGTATAAAAAAACAAAAGGGTTTTCGGACCCTTTTGTTGTATGCAATTTTTTTGGATCCCGACTTATTAAAGAATTTTTCTTCTCCGCTTTCCTATTTTGAGGCGTTGTATGACAATTTCACAAAAGAGTTGGCGCAAAACGAAGAACACATTGAATGGGTGCAAGATGCTTCTTCTTTTTCCAAATCCCAAAAACAGCAGGCAATATTAACCGTGGAGGGAGGCAGTCTGATTGAATCGGTTGAAATGGTTGATTACTTATGGTCACGAAAAATAAAAATATTGACTCTCACCTGGAATGATTCCAATCTGATTGGCACATCCCAAATGTCGGGCGATAACGGCGGGTTGACCGCTTTTGGGAAAGAAACCATTCAAAAAATGAATGCTTTGGGAATGATTGCAGACTTATCTCACGCATCGGATAGCACCTTTTGGGATGTGATGGAAATGAGCAAAAAACCTGTGTTGGTCTCTCATTCCAATGCCCGTTCCCTTTGCAATCATCCCAGAAATATCACCGATGAAATGTTTTTGACCCTTTGCGAGAATAACGGTGTATTGGGCATCAATTTTTATCCGCCCTTTTTGGAAAACAACCCCAAAAATGCATCGTTGGACAGTATTATAAGACATATCGAACACTTTTTAGACTTGGGTGGAGAAAATCATATTGGATTCGGTTCTGATTTTGACGGAGTGGACACTTTGCCGTCCGGGATTACCGATTTTTCTTCTTTCAAAAATATCATAAACGAAATGGAACGAAGAAATTATCCAAAAGAACTGACCGAAAAAATTTGCTACAAAAATATGATGCGGATTCTATCTTAATTGGATGGAACCCGCATTTTTTATGATTCAATCTTCATGATCTTTTGACCTGACAATGCGCTTATTTCCCTCTCAATCACCTTCGGTTCCACCTCCCTCCATGGAAAGAGGAAAAGGCTCCCTCAGAGAGAGACGAGGGAGTCCCGTTTTGAGGGCTCAATTCTTCCCACAGAACGAGAGGGGTGATGTAGAGAATGGATTTATCCGTTTTGGAATGCATCCATTCGATTTCATCTGCACATACAAAAACGGACTGTCAAAAAGACAGTCCGTTTTCTTGTAGTTTATCATACGAAACAATGAGGAAAAATTCCTTTATTGTTTCTATGGCATTAGTTGGGAAGGGTTCCTCCGGTTTTTACATTGTACATATAGTACATTTCATAACCGGGATCGAAGTAACCGATATCGATGTCGGTTAAAACAAATGAATCATCACCAACGTTCTGAACGTAGACGGTGTTTGCACCTTTCTTCAGATAGATTAACTGGTCTTGTGCACAAGAGCTGGACCAACCATCTTCTGTCAGGTTAAAGTCTGCATAATAACCATCTGCTGTGGTAGCTCTGATTTTTGCAGCTTCACTGGTAGTCTTAAACTGTAACACATATACACCTTCATAGCCGGAATTCGGAATGGTAATGGTGTGTACAGTATATTTGCCTACAGAATAGGTGGCATTTACCTTCGGTGAAACGATTGAGTTGCCGTAGTAATCACCGAAATACTGATGTCCGCTGAACTTACCATTCCATTCAATTTCGGGTACAGGCCATTCCTGTTCAGGAGGAGTTACAGTTCCGCCGCCTTGTTCATCATCAGGACTTGTTCCACTTTCTGTCCAGTCTTTTACCAACGGCATGAAGTCATATTCATTATAGCCGGATTTATTCAAACGCATGGTATTAAACTGAGGATAAATTGTGAAGGAATCGGTTCCAATGTTTTGAACGGTAATGGTATTGGTGCCTGCAACCAGATATAATGCGAAGTCTGTTTTTACTCCGGTATCATCAGACCATTTGTTACCACCGGGAACAGTAGATGCAACACTGTATCCATTTACGGTAAAGAGTGCTTTACCTGTGGTGCCTGCTGCACCAACATTGTACCACTGAATACCATATACACCTTCGTTAGGAACAGAAACAGTAAAGGTCTTGGTGGTGGAAACGGTTAAATAATTACCGTTATTAATGATATTCTTCTGTTTTGCATTGGAATTGTAGTGATCCTGATCATCGATATCACCTACCCATTTCGGAGTGGTACCAATAATAGCTTTGGATACTACACAATTCTGGTTGTCTGTAATGGTTAAGGTTACTTCACCACAGTCTGTGATGGTTATAGTAGATTGTGTCCAGTCAGAGCTGTTTTTGCTGATGGTAGCTTTTGCATCTCTTTCGGTAGATTCAACAGCTACAGTTACATTAGCACTGTTGATGGTTCCTTCACCGGTAGCAGCAAAGATATCACCTAATTTTACAGTGATTGCATCAGAGCTTCCCGGATTTTCAACAGTATGCTGGAATACAAAGTAGTTATCTTTTGCTTTGAACTTACGTACCGGTTCCACAACTTTTTCAGTTACTTTAACAGTTGCTTCGTAGGTAGCGTCAGAGAACAGGTCATCGGTAATGGTAACGGTATAAGTACCTGCGCCGGGGAAGGTGATCTGGGTATTAGCCCAAACAGTTCCGCTTACGGTCTTGGTACCCTGTTCTTCTACAGCGTAGGTTACGGTACCAACTTTGTAGTTGTTGTTCAAGGTGAAGATATCACTCAGTTTCAGAGTTTTGCTTGCACCTGCATCAATTTCGTAAGCTAAACCAGTCTTCGCAGTCCATTTGATAACCTTAGTCGGATCTTTTACAGTAATGGTTGCAGTTGCAGCGTTACAGTAGAAGTTATCGGTTACGGTTACGGTGTAGGTACCTGCTTTTCCGGGAACGGTGATCTTATTGCTTGCATAGGATCCGCCGTTATTTACAGTTACGGATACAGTCTTAATGTAAGCACCGGATTTTGCAGTAAACATATCTGCAAAGTTGATGCTCTGTGTAGTACCGTAGCTATCTAGAGTTAAGTTAATGGTCTTATTGGAGGTAGTCCACTTATCAACATTTGCCGGAGCTTTTAAGGTAACTTTACCGGTTGCGGTGATACAGGTGTTGTTATCGTTAATGGTAACGGTTACATCGCCGGTAGTTCCGGGAATGGTAACAGTTGCATTTGCCCAATCAGCTGCGCTAACGGTGGTAGCTTTACCTGCGATAGTAACGGTGATGTTACCGGTTACTACGTTGGTTCCTGAGAAGATGTCACCCAGTTTTACAGAAACTGCTTTGGCATCAATAGATGCTAAAGTATGGGTAACAGCCGGGTTTTTCGCAGTAAATTTGTTGATCAGATCCGCTGCAGCAACAGTCAAGGTTGCTTTTGCAGTGTTACAGTAGTAGTTATCGGTAATGGTAATGGTAAAGGTGCCGGTACCGGTTACGGTTACGGTGCCTTTATCCCAAGTAGTTCCTTTAGCGTAAGTTCCGCCGGTTACAGTTACATCTTTGATGGTGTAAGAGCCTGCAGTAAACAGTTCACCTAAGGTTACGGTAGTGGTATTAGAACCGTATGCTAATTTCTTGGAAACAGTCTTACCGGTAAACTTATCTACATTTGCAGCATCGTTCACAGTAATGGTAGCGGTAACAGGATTACAATAGAAGTTATCGGTTACGGTAACAGTGTAAGTACCTGCTTTACCGGGTACGATGATAACGCCGTTTGCATAAGTACCGTTTTCAACGGTTACTTCTGCTGTTTTGATGATTGCACCGTCAACTGCTTTGAATACATCAGCGAAGTTTACAGTCTGTGCCTGACCAACAGTGTTAACAGTTAAGTCAATCGCTTTGTTGGTTGCAGTCCATTTGGTTACTGCTGCAGGTTCTTTTACGGTAATGGTAGCGGTTGCTTCGTTACAGTAGAAGTTATCGGTTGCGGTAACAGTGATTTTGCCTAAACCTTCTACAGTTACTTTACCGTCTGCATAGGTTGCACCGGTTACGGTGATTTCCTTGATTTCGTAATCATTAGTGTCAAACAGATCAGAGAAATCTACGGTATATTTACCGCTTTCAATGGTATCTAAAGTATGAGTAACTTCGATATCTTTACCTACGAATTTGTCAACTGCTTCAGGAGCAACTACGGTTACGGTTGCGGTTGCAATGTTACAGTAGAAGTTATCGGTAATGGTTACGGCATATTCACCAACAGCGGTGAAGTCTACGGTAGTCTGAGTCCAGTCAGATGCTACTTTGTTTACAGTCGCACCTTCAACAGTTACAACTACATCCTGGCTCATGATGACAGGACCGATTGCTTCAAACAGATCGGTTAAGCCTGCTGTTACCTTGCCACCTTCAATTGTGTCTAAGGTATGAGTTAAAGTAACTGCTTTACCGGTGAATTTATCTACATTTGCAGCATCATTCACGGTAATGGTAGCGGTTGCTACATTACAATAGAAGTTATCGGTTGCGGTAACGGTGATGGTACCTAAACCTTCTACGGTAATTTTACCATCTGCATAGGTTGCACCGGTTACGGTGATATCTTTTACTTCGTAGCCATTGTTTTCAAACAGGTCTGCAAAATCAAAGGTTACGGTGTTACCTTCGATGGTATCTAAGGTGTGAGTATAAGTCACGGTTTTACCGGTAAACTTATCTACATTTGCAGGTTCTTTTACGGTAATGGTAGCAGTTGCTACATTACAGTAGAAGTTATCGGTTGCGGTAACGGTAAAGGTACCTAAACCTTCTACGGTTACTTTACCGTCTGCATAGGTTGCACCGGTTACGGTGATATCTTTTACTGCATAGCCGTTGGTATCAAACAAGTCTGCGAAATCTACGGTATATTTACCGCTTTCAATGGTATCTAAAGTATGGGTAACTTCGATATCTTTACCTACGAATTTGTCAACTGCTTCAGGAGCAACTACAGTTACAGTTGCAGTTGCAGCGTTGCAGTAGTAATTGTCGGTAATTTCCACGGTGTAAGTACCGGGAGTAATGAAGTCGATTGCAGTGTCAGCCCAGTTGTCAGCGTAGTTTACGGTTGCACCGTCTACAGAAACAACAACATCTTTAATTGCAGGACCAACTGCATTGAATAAGTCTGCTAAAGTAGCAGTTACTTTTCCGCCGTCGATGGTTTCGATGGTGTGATGTAAGATGAGATCTTTGCCAACGAATTTATCGATGGAAGGAATGGTTTCGGGAGTGAAGGTATACACCCGACCAACTATATAAGATTCGTCTTCGTTGTTGGGGTTATACATCTTCAGTGCCAGAGTCACTTCCAGATCCGGATTTTCTACCAAGAATTCGGGAGTGAAAGCTAAACCGCAGTTAAAGTCTTTTACGGAGTTAACGATATCTGCATAAGTCAGTTTCAGTCCGCTCTTGCCCATCAGAGCTGCTGCAGTTTCCATAACTTTGACAGGGGTATTTGCCTGCAGAGTTGCATCTTCAAAGGGAACAGAAATCCAGTTTTTGCTCCAAGCGTCATACTGACCGGACAGGAAACCGTCTGCATTGCCGTTTGCATTGAAGGTAGCGGTTTTGTTTATGGTTAATTCATAATCTGAATACCAGCCGCCAAACATTGCCAGCTGTTCTTCGGTCACTGCATCTGCTTTGAAGTTTAATGCGAAGGTTAAATCAACGTCTTTGATTGCTTCTACATCCAGTTCAGTAACGGTTGCAGTAGGCTGTTTCCAGGTTCTGGTGATTGCATCACCGATGCCATAGGATTCATTGGGATTTAAGGGATTGTAGATTCTTATTTCCACGGTAGCAGATACACCATCGTTCGCTGCTAAGAAATCTTTGGAGAAGTTGATACCACAATCAAAATCTTTGATGATTTCAACCACATCACGATAGGTAATGCTCATACCTGCGGTTTCTAATACTTTTACAGGTACACCTGCGGTAATTGCTAAATCAGTTACAGGTAATTTTACCCATTCTGCGCCAAATTGGTCATACTGACCTAACAGATAACCGTCTTTTGTTCCATCTGCATTAAAGGTTGCATCCTTGGAGAGGGTTACCACATAGTCTGCAGCCCAGTCACCAAAGGTTGCTAACTGAGATTCGGTTGCTTCGTTTGCAGTAAAGTTCATTGCAAATTCTGCATCCAGTCCCAGTGCGTTGGTATCTAAGTGAGTTACGGTTGCGGTGGGTAAGGTCCAATTGAAGGATTTTTCTGCGATGCTGTAAGCTTCGCCGGTAACAGGATTTACAATAACCAGTGCCAGAGAAACTTCTAAGCCATCATTTGCTGCCAAGTAAGCATCTGCAAAGTTTACACCGCAATCGAAATCTTTAACAATTTCAACCACATCACGATAAGTAATGCTCATACCTGCGGTTTCCAGTACACTTACAGGAGTACCAGCGGTTACGGTCAGATCGGTTACAGGGAATTTTACAAATTCAGGACCGAATGCATCATACTGACCGATTAAGTAACCGTCTTTGGTTCCATCTGCATTAAAGGTTGCATCTTTATTGGTTACAAATACAAAGTCTGCCTTCCAGTCACCATAGTATGCCAACTGTTCGTCGGTTACGTCATTTGCAACAAAGTTCAATGCAAAGTCTGCATCGCTATCAATTGCAGCTACACTTGCGGTGGGAAGTTCTTCCAGTAAGTCACGTTCAATTACGCCCGCATTGGTTAAGGGAGCCAGAGTCTGGGTATCCCATGCGAACACTTTTAATAAATCGGTATCGGCTACCGAGATTGCATCGGTGGTGTATTCTACAGCCACACCTGCAACATTACTAACAGAATCAATGGATTCCATTTTCAAAAGAGCGCCGGTTTGGATATCATAATGAGCTACCATGATACTTGCGCTACCGGTGTCTTGTGCGGTAAAGGTTACGTTGGCACAAATGCTGTCCACACCGTCTAACTGAGTTACTGCAGTATTATCTGCCGCATTGAAAAACGCAATCGTTCCAAGCTCATTTGCAGATGCCGCAATTGTGAACATGCTGACCAACATGGTCAAAGCGAGAAAAAGACTAAACAATCTTTTCACTCATGACACTTCCTTCCTTTTGATTTTTATTTTTATTTGTTTTTTTGCATTTTTTTGCAGTTTTCAGACGAATATTATATGAAGATAACAAAATAATGTTATATATTCTATGTTATCACTTTCAAAATGGACTGTCAAGCGTTTTTGTGTAAAATTTACAATTTTATTACATTTTTTTCGCCCTGAAAATCCGCCTGTTGTACGGGATTATGAGATTATCACAAAACCATCTGTGCGCCATAGTGCAATTTAAACAACTTTTTTTAATCATGAAAATTTTTCATAAAAATCCGTGGTATTCGGACATTTATCTAAGAAAAATGTCCTTTTTTGAATATAAAAAACAATGAACTTTTTCATTGCTCTTTTGAATAACTATTCTATCATTCAGAAAAGCTTTTTTCCTCTTTGCATACAAAAAAATTGCTCTGTATCGAAGAGGATTTTTATGTAGACTTTACTTCTCTCTAATCATATAAAAAACCGTGTGGCTTATGCCACACGGTTTTTCTTTTGTTATGATGGGATTTTATTCCCAATCTATTTGTAATGTTACTGATTATTCAGCAATTACTACTTTGAAGTAATCGTAGCTCAGTGCCCAGTTGTACTGAGACAAGGTAGTCAAGTGTGAGGTGTGATATACACGGAAGAAGTCCATCACAGCATCAGCATCACCTTTGTTGGTAATGGTAACGTAGTTATCGCCTTCTCTTAAGTATACCTGTTCCACATCTACCTGAGCATCGCTAGTGGTACCTTTGTGTGTTTCATTAGTACCTGCAAATGTTTGCTGAATTTCACCATAGAAGCCGGTATCGGTTTCAATATAGATGAGACAGTTATTATTGCTGGTTAAGTCAATTCCATAAGTCCAGATACCTTTCTGGTTTACAGGCAGCTTCAGAGTTACGGTTGCACCTGCAGGAATGGTAACTGCGGAGTTGTTTGCTGCAACAGTTACGGAATCATCTTTGGAAGATACATAGCTACCAATGGTTTCACCATCAGAGGGACGTCCGAAGTAAATACGACGATCAGTTAACGGTAAATTTGCTACTTCAACTTCAGAAACAAATTCCATACCGTTGCCTTCTAAAGCAGTAAAGGTTAAGTTTGCACCGTCGATACCGGAGATATTATTGTTACCTTTAATTAAGTAGAAATATGCGGTTTCACCTGCTGCCAAGGTAGCGGTGTGACCGGTTTCGTTGGTTAAAGTAACAGCTTTGTCAGAAGTTACGGTATATACACCTGCATAAGGAGCGTTGGTGTAATCAACTACTACTGCGGGTTCTTCCGGAACTTCGGGCTCTTCCGGTTCAGGAGTCGGTTCGGGATCAACCGGAGTTTCTGCATCTTCAGCAATCACAACTTTGAAGTAGTTGTAGTTTAATGCCCAGTTGTAATCAGCCAAAGCTTCTAACTGTGCAGTTTTGTAGATACGAACGTAAGACAGAGCAACATCAGAATAACCATTGTTGGTG
>JAZUBQ010000022.1:0-1645 GCA_045638525.1 Clostridia bacterium | reverse complement strand
AGACAAGGCGAAGGGGCTGAATATTCAGGTGCCAAAAAACTACTATCCCGATGATGATCCGGAGCAGAGACCATTGTTACAGTGGAGAGCTCATGCTAATTCACTGTATACGAATTGGCTCAATTATTATGTATATCAGCTGACACCATATATTTGGGAGGATGATAAATAGGGATTTTAATCCGAAAGCATTCATTTGCTGAATATAAGGTTATTAAGTAATAGTTAACTTTACAAGGCATATCAGGTAGAGATACTTGGTGTGCCTATTTTTTTCTCTTTTTGGATACAATAAGGATGCAGCAAAGCAATTTATCCGATATTTAGACCAAAAGGAGTGACATTATGGACAAGAAAATCATAGACAAACAGCTGATCGATGCATATGTAAGCCATCTTTATCATGAAGAAAAAAGTGCTGCAACCATTGAAAAATATCTTAGAGATATCAATGCTTTTGCAGTTTTTGTAAAGAATCTCGAGATAACAAAGGAACTGGTCATTTCCTATAAACATCAGTTAAGTGAAAAAGGATATGCGGTACGGTCAATTAATTCTATGCTTGCATCCATCAACAGCTTTTTGAATTTTTGCGGATGGACAGAATGTAAAACAAAAAACATCAGGCAGCAGAGAAAAATATACTGTTCCGAAGAAAAGGAGTTATCCTATGCAGAATATAAACGTTTACTGGAGACAGCCAAAGAAAAGCCCAAATTAAATCTGCTTATCAAAACAATTTGCGGAACAGGAATCCGTGTATCAGAACTGAAGTTTTTTACAGTGGAGGCAGTAAAGACGGGTGAGATTATCATTGATTGTAAAAACAAGACACGAACCATTCTGATACCAAGGAAGCTACAAGGATTGCTTTTACAATTTGCCGGAAAAAATGGGATTCAAAGCGGCCCTCTTTTTATCAGCAGAAATGGAAATCCATTAAATCGGAGCAATATATGGGCGCAGATGAAGTCGCTGTGTGAAAAAGCGGGGGTAAATCCTCAAAAAGTATTTCCACACAATTTACGCAAGCTGTTTGCAAGAACATTTTATGGACTGGAAAAGGATATTGCAAAGCTGGCAGACATTCTGGGACACAGCAGCATTGAAACTACCCGAATTTATATTATGACAACGGGATTTGAACACAGGAAAAAGATTGAACAATTAAGATTGGTGATTTGAGTAAAAAAATACACAACATAATTCACATTATGTTGTGAAAATGATTATGAGTGTCAGACACACGTACCCATGTTCTATTAGATATTAGCATTTTGAAACTTCAAAGTCAACATACATTGAAAGGAACGACACCAAAAATTAACATAACTATAATTACATAATGTTTAAATATTAGAATAACACATAAAAACAACACCCCATTTACCGGAGAAAGCTGGAAATGTCAGGGGTGTACTTTTGTGCACTTAAAATTGAAAAGGTCTTTTCTGAAACACTGTCGAAAAAGCAGTGTGTTTTTTTTTATTGGATTATTTTCTTTGAATGCTGTGTGAAACGATGCAGATTTACCGAAAGGTAAACATAATACACAACATAATGTGAATTATGTTGTGTATTTTTTTACTCAAATCACCAATCTTAATTGTTCAATCTTTTTCCTGTGTTCAAATCCCGTTGTCAT
>JAZUBQ010000021.1:0-1829 GCA_045638525.1 Clostridia bacterium | reverse complement strand
CGATGTGGTTATGGTCGTTTCCACCATGAATATGACCGGTGCAGAAGTTGCTGAGTTGGCAAACGGCAAGCCCGTTACCTTCAACTTCGCAGGCCATGTCTGCCACGTCTTCAACAAGGAGACCGGTATTAACCTGGAAGCCTAATTTTAGGCAACACCTAATTTCCAATATCACCTCTAGCGTAAAACACCCAAGCGGTTCGCCCCCGCTTGGGTGTTTTGCGTTTTGCCGAGGAATAGGCAAAAATGAATCAATACAACTGAAAAGTTTCCCTTAAGTTTTCCCTTATGGGGAGTTACTCAAAAGTAATATTTGGAAATAATGGGTTATTTAGTACGCAATAAGACGAATAGGACACAAAAATAAACCAAAAATTTCAAGAAAATGATAAATATAAAATTCGAGTCCTGCCTCCGCAACCACAAAAAGTCCTGAAAACGTAAGATTTCAGGACTTTTTCTTGCTTTTTAAGAAAAGAAAAGTTCGGAAATAATTTTTGAATGAAAGGGAAAAACTGTTTGCCCCATACCGTTACCCATACCGCGATAGTTCCTGATGGACAAAACGGTATTTTCTCGAATACAATGGCTACTAAAATGTAAAATTTCAGAAATTTTCATAATTTTTTGCACTTAAATTTCTACGACCTCCGGATGTGCTATGCAAAAACAAACCTTCTCGGGTTGCCTGCAACAGGTTGCTAGAGAGGTTTTTCTTGTTTGCTCTTTTTTGTTAGATACTTTGCGATGAAGAAAGTAATTATCGCCTGCGGAAAAGAGCTTGTCATATCTCTAGATAAATGCATGATAGCGCGAATGTAGTGACGAATGCCTTTTGTGGGGGAGGATGCGTCTTATGGAAGGAATACTCGAAACCCCAAGTAACGTTACGTATTTTTTGTGTGTTTCCGGTACTCCATAGGTGTGACAGACTGTGTCCGACGGAAGACTTGTGAAAAATAGCTCAAGGAGGAAAATCCCAAAAGCTGAGCAATCTGGGATAGGGATAAGTCTGTTTCAGCCAGCAGATACTTGCTTTCCTCGATTCTCCTGTTGATCATATAGTTGATAGGGGAGACACCGTATTCTCGTTTGAAAGCATGGGACAAGTAGTATTTGTTAATATGGGATTCATCGGCAAGCTGTTCCAGAGTTAGTGCTTCTTTAAAATGCAGATCAATGTATCGCTTAACCGCAGCACACTGGCGGTTTCCAGAGATAACCTGAGACCCGGTTGACACGGTAAGCGCAGTGTTGCGCATTAAGCGGATGATAAGGATTTCCATATATGCCTGGCAGACATCTTCGTGGCCGGTATTTTTTTGTTCCATTTCTCGCAGGATATTTCTCATACATCCAGAAATTTCCGCACTTTCAAAATGTCCCAGTATGTTGAATTGACCGTCGGAATTTTCGCTGGTTGATAATTCGATACCCTCAATGCCAAGAACGATGTATTCCAGAGGCTGGGCGTTAAGGCTGACCTCTGTATGGGTGACATTTGGGTTAATAATCACAAGATTGTTTGCATCTACCGGATAAAGCTGATCTTGGACCAGAAACTGCCCTTTGCCACCCACTATGTAAAAAAGTTCCATGTAATTATGGGTGTGAGGTACAGAATGCCAGTCTCCGCCATAGGTGGCACTGGCAACGTTTAGTAGTTTTGCTGTGCCGCGGATGGTAAATGTATGATCTTTATCTAGGCTGTAATGGCTTCTGCTCATGGAAGAACCTCCTAAAACAGATGGACTTTAGGGATATTGATATTATATTGCAATTTCTTGCTTTTATCAATACATAGATTACAAAAGAATAATAAAAAAGAG
>JAZUBQ010000020.1:0-129959 GCA_045638525.1 Clostridia bacterium | reverse complement strand
GATAAAATAAAAGAAATGCATCTGACGGGCATTCCCCCAGAAAAGGTATCCGCCCGCTTGATCTCAGAGTGCCCTCTTCATTTGGAGTGTAGGGTAACAGAAACAGTTGATTTGGGAAGTCACACTATGTTTTTGGCAGATATTGTCGGAACTGATGTGTCGGAAGAATGTATTAACAAGAATGGTAAATTGGAAATCGAAAAATGCAATTTACTGGCGTATGCACACGGGAACTACTTCAGTTTAGGAAAGCAATTAGGAACCTTTGGATATTCCGTCAAAAAGAAAAAGAACAGAAAAAAATAACAAAATGCAGAAGCAATTTTGTTGTAAAAGGCTTCTGCATTTTTATCAAATTATAAATCATCGGCATCCTGAACAGGCTGTGTTTCCCCATCAACAGGTTGACCGGTATAGCTTCCTTGAGGATCTGTTTTTTTGCCGCCTTCCATAAAAGTGCGGATGACCGCCTCGGTCTTCGGAAGCTTCTTTTTCTTTTTTTTCATACGTTATCACCTCAAAAATCAGTATGCACAATAAGGAGAATTTTTATGTTAATTTGTCCGGTTTGCAAAGAAGACATTTTTAAACAAAATGACAAAATTTATGTTTGTAAACACAATCATAGCTTCGATATTGCCAAAAAAGGATATGTCAACTTTTTGCTTTCTCATAAAATGAATTCAAAACTGCCCGGTGATAACAAACTAATGGTAGATGCGAGAAGTTCGTTTTTAAGTAAAGGTTACTACAGCGCTTTTAAAAACGAGCTCATACAATTAATTGATGATTATAATCCAAAAACTGTGTTGGATGCCGGTTGCGGTGAAGGTTACTATACAGAAGGTGCATCAAACGATAGAAGAACGATTATTGGAGTTGACATTTCAAAATCCGCCTTGCAAAAAGCTGCACCAAAAAATAAAAATATCACATACATTGCCGCAAGTTTATTTGATTTACCACTTCAAAGTGAAAGTACCGATTTGCTATTTAGCTTATTTGCTCCCTATGCAGGGGATGAATTCCATCGTGTACTAAAAAAGAATGGAATTATGATTTTAGGAATCCCCGGTGAAAATCACTTATTGGAACTGAAAAATGTGATCTACGAAAAACCGTATAAAAACCAGTTAAAAGCTTATGAACTGCCAAATTTCACATTTGAAAAAGTTGTACGAATTGAAGAAAAAATCTTTTTAAATTCTAAGGAAGATATTTTAAATTTATTCCAAATGACTCCCTATTATTATCGGACAAAAAAAGAAGATTTGGAAAAAATCCATTCCCTTTCTGAATTTGAAGTCACCATTTCATTCGAATTGCTGGTATATAAAAAAGATAAAAAATTATAAAAAGATAAAAAAATTTGTAACAAATTCTACATAAAAAAACTTCACTCACAAGGAGTGAAGTTTTTTTATACCTCTTAATATCAGGATGCATTAAATCTTTCCAGATAGAAAATGTTCAGCCAATATTCAGCATTGTTCATATATTTATGATCATGCCAGTTACTTGCTTCTAAAATGTCATAGTATGCCCAATGAGATTCATCCAAATCAGGATAGGTAAGAACAGCATCGAAATGTTCTGCAATATATGCTTTATCGGCAGAACGATTTAACATTCTGTTTACGATGGTAACAGCTTCAGAACGTCTGATAGGTTCATCCGGACGGAATGTGCCATCACCGTAACCGATTAACCAACCTTTTATAACAGCGGAATCGATATATTCTTTTGCCCAATGATTGTCAGAAACGTCTGTGAAGTTATTGTCTTCACCAACTTCCAGTTCATAGAATCTGGAAGCAATGGTAGCAAATTCTGCACGGGTGATGGAATTGTGCGGACGGAAGGTTCCGTCTTCATATCCCTCAACGATATCTACATTGCTTAAGTATTTAATGTAAGGAGTAGACCATTCGGTTTCTAAAACATCAGGGAATTTGCTTGCACTCTGATCACGGAATACCATCTTTTTCACTACTAAACGAGAGAACATTGCAGTTACTTCTGCTCTGGTTACATAATCGTCAGCATCAAAGTTTCCGGTATCTCTACCATGAACATATGCAATATGTTCAGATGATAAGGTGGGCAGTCTGCCTGCAGATAAATCAATGGTATCAGTAGTTACATAACTGTCAACCCAACCCGGTTTGGTTGCATAGGTCTTAATTGTAGTGTGGTTATCCACGCTGAACGGACCTTCATATTTCTGGGAGTTTTCTGTAGGAGTAGAACCATCGGTGGTATAATAAATGGTCGCACCGGAAGTATTGGTTTCTAAAGTAACAGTGATATTGTTGGAAGAATCTACTTCAAATTCGATAGCAGGAGCTTCCACACGTTTGGGAGGAGTGGTCGGAGCAGGTTTACCGCCACCTGTACTGGGACGGTCCTCAACAGTAATATTTAACTCCATAAATAACTCTGGTAAAAATTCTGCTTCATCAGCAGCTGTATTACACATTTGATTATCAAATGTAGAACCCATTAAATTACGATACAATTTGATGATACCTGTGCCTGCTGATTTACCTACAATTTTTAATTTATTGCTCTCTAATGCTGCAACTTCGATAACGTTGTTAGTTGAATCACCTTCCAAATTACTGGTAACAGCAAGTGTAATCGGATCTTCATAAGCCGCACCTAATGTGAATCCGGTTGTAATATTCAAATAACGAACATCACCTTCATAAATAGTGTCGATTGTTTGGTTGGGCTCAATCGTCTGAAGCGGAGTGGTTGCAGTTGCGGTTTCATACACATCAACGCCTGCATCCATAACGCCGGACATAATCGTATTGAATACTACAGAAAGTACAACGTCACCATTATTTGCAGTATCAGCTTCCATAGCATCAAAGGATGCAAGAAGCAAATTAATGAACGGAGAATCGTCATTAACCGCAGTTGCGGTTCCTGTTAAATAATGGGTTCTATCCAACATAGCTATTTTTGCTCGGTTTAATTCAGCTGCAAAAGGTTGAGTGTAGTTAGCTTTGTTCAAAGCATCAACCAAAGCTATTCTCACCATGTCTTTAACGTTGCTTCGGAAGGTTGCTTCTTGCGCTTGGAATGTTGATATAAAAGCAAGGTTATCTTTGGCTTGTGCTCTTAAGTTGGTTTGCATGTTAAAAATTAAACCACCCAAAGCATTTTTAGTCATTTGACCACCAGCAATTTTATCTAACGCAGCAAAAGGAGTAGTAGAGCTACCATCACCATAAAATACATCTACAGCGCGTTCAATATCATTATTACCAATGGTATTATCCCAAGTATTAGGATTTGCTTCAGTTCCATTCTTCGCATTGGTAAAAGTCATCAATTTAACAAATCCATACAATAAAGTTTTAACTTCATCTTCAGTAAGCACAGCACTACCGGTAGTAGGTAAAGATGCCATCAATCCCTCAGGCAAAATCACATCTTCAATTCCATATTCGTTGTGATAATCTCTCATGGCTGTTAACTGGTCCTGCGATACATTTTTATATGCACGAATCAAGTTTGCATCTTGAATTTCTTCCGGGACCTCCCCGTCACCCAGTAAAACTTCTTTGAATTCATGTCGTTCCATGGCAGCGTATGATGGTAACGTGAAAATCGATAGCATCATAATTGCCAGAAGTAAAGCAATAATTCTTTTCATTGTTTTTGCTCCTTTTATTAAAATTAAATTTTTAAACACATTTATTTTTTTATTTATTTGCAAATTGGTAACAGCGATACAGCATTTGCGCGGCTTCTGCACGAGTTGCCGGTAATGTGGGATTAAAGCAATTCAACTCGTTACCCTGAATAATACCATTTTCCTTTAACGTAATTATCGCAGTTTTGGCGTATTGCGCAATGTATCTGTCATCTTCAAATCCGGATGTTTTTGATGAACTTCGATTAAACATTCCCATCATTTCGCCCATTCTAAACATCATAAGTGCCATGTCCTGTCTGGTAATATTCATACCAGAACCAAATTTACCGTCTCCGATACCCAATACTAACTGTCGACTTGCCATATTGGTTACATAAGGATAAAACCAATCTGTTTTTTTGACATCCGAAAAAGTCGGACGATTGTCTCCAGCATCAATGGCAAATGCAAGACAAAGCATTTTAGCAAACTGCTCTCTGGTGACATTGCTGGATGGTGCAAAAGTAAAATCACTGACACCATTTATAATATCCTTATTAAACAATTCGGTAATCGCATTTTCTGCCCAAGCATAACCTGTCAAATCATCAAACACGTGCGGACGAGCTCCTTGAGGATTGAACCCTAAAATGATGTAGGCTTCATTGGCAAGAGCATGATATAATGGCTCGTATTCCGTTGGAATGTCACCATCCATTAAAGAAACAACCGCTTCTGTTGAAAAAGCATCTGTACATAGAGCAATATAAGCAGCCTCCATGGATGCGGCTGTATTAATGGTAATGTACCTCATCCGTTGTTCAAAATTATCAATTCTCAGATTGCTCGCTGCTTTTTCAGCTTCAGCAATCGTAAGAACAGTATGAATTGTTTCCTTAAATTTTGAATTGACTGAATCATTGGTAATGTATAATTCACGATACAACGGAACAACGCTGTATAATTGTGGTAAAAATACCGGATCCTGATGCAATCTTTTAAAAACCCGCATCACATCAGCATTTGTGATGGCAAACACTGGTGTTGTGCACATGATAACAAACAGAATACAACAACACAATAATCGTTTATAGAACATTCGCATACAAAGAACTCCTCATATTCTGATAAACACTTTTCTAATGTATCAAACTATTTGGTTTAATAATACCATAGATTTTTGTTAAAGTCAAGTTTTTTTAAACAATATAGCCATAATTTTTCTATTGTTTTTATATGAATATCAAAAGAAAATCACTAAGATTATAATGACACTATTGTAAATCCACCAGAATAATATCATCTCCGACTTTAACAATGGATTGATATGAGATAATATGTTCCTCATATTTACCGAAAATTCCCAAAAAACGATTCCGTTCAGGCACAATCAATGCTCCGATCGTTCCGTTTTCTATATCCACTTCAACATCAAAAACAAAGCCCAGACGTTTCCCGGTGGAAATGTCAATCACTTCTTTTTTTTGTAACTCCCCTACCCGTTCATACATCTAAAATTCCTCCTTTACTGTTTCTATCATATGAGTTTGAAACAAAAGATAAAACCGTTGAAATGCTGAAGTCCACATTCCAACGGTTTGTTTTACAAATTTTTTATTTTTTGACGATACACATGTCTCATAAAAATCACAGACAGTGCCAGTGAAAGAAGTTCTGCCAACGGAAATGACCACCAAACAGCAGAAAGCCCAAAATATTTTTCCAATATCCAAGCTGAGGGAACCAAAACAACCAGCTGTCTTCCCATAGACACAAACAAGCTGTAAATACTGGAGCCAACTGCCTGAAATGTAGAAAGAAAAATAATACAGATACCGGCAAACAGATAATGCAGACTGATGATACGCAGCGCAGGAACCCCCATTGCAATCATATCATCGGATGCATTGAACATTTGCAGAAGAAGTTTGGGACAAGCATGGAAGATAACCATCCCTAAAACCATAATACCACAAGCTAAGAAACAACTCAATACAATGGTTTCACGAATTCTTTTTTTGTTTTTTGCACCGTAATTATAGGCGATAATCGGAACCATACCGTTATTCAAACCGCTTACCGGCATAATGAAAAAGCTTTGCAACTTAAAATAAGCCCCAAACACCGCAACTGCACTGGTAGATGCCTGCAAAATTTTATTCATACTCATTGTCATAACAGTACCGATTGACATAAGCAAAATAGAAGGAACTGCAATGCCGTAAATTCCACCAACCGTTTTTCTGTCGGGACAATAATGCAGCGGCTGAATTAGAATTTCCCGATTGATTTTGATATTGATAATAAAGCCTAAAATCATTGAAAGCAACTGACCACCAACGGTTGCCAGAGCCGCCCCGGTAATCCCCAATTTTGGGAAACCAAACAAACCAAAAATCAAAATCGGGTCAAAAATTAAGTTAAAAACAGCTCCCGCCAACTGTACAACCATAGAAAGGAATGCTCTTCCGGTTGCCTGAAGCAGACGTTCCATTGTAATTTGCATAAAAATTCCAATAGAACATAAGCAAATCACTCTTAAGTATTCCTGACAATATGCAACAATCTTAGGATCTTTACTCTGAAAATTCGCATAAGCTTCTATTCCAAAGATTCCAATGAAAAAGAACAACAAAAAGCTGAAAAACGCAAGATAAATCCCCGTATTTGCAACACGGTTCGCTCCCTCAAAATCTTTTTCACCCAATCTTCGTGATAAAAGTGCATTAATCCCAACACCTGTACCGGCTCCAACCGCAATCATCAGATTTTGAATGGGAAATGCAAGGCTTACCGCGGTAAACGCTTTATTATATTCATCAATTCTGGAAACAAATATACTGTCAACATTATTATAGAGTGCTTGCACAAGCATCGAAATAATAATGGGAAGCGACATACTGATTAAAAGTTTCGGGATAGGCATAACACCCATCTTATTTTCTGCACGTTGATGTTCAACGACTGTTTCATTCATGTGAAGGCTCCTCCTTTTCCGGTTTCAAACGTTAAAAACCAAAAAAGGATTTTATCACATCCCATGAAAAAAGTCAAGTAATTTGTCAAAAAGAATCGAATCTTTTGTTATCCATACTATGGTGTTTTTAAAATACCTGCAAAAATTGCATCAACCAATGCGTTTTGGTAGATATCATCTTGCAGTTTTTTCGCTTCCTCTGCGTTTGAAATAAATCCACATTCCACTAAAACCGAAGGAACATTCAATTTAGAAAATGTCAGATTTTTATTTGGTAAAAGCTTTTCCTGACGATGATTTTCGGTGTCAATCTTCTTTAATTCTTCCATAATATATTTTGCATACTGCTCACCTGCAGGATCATCCTTTTTATAAAAAACCTGCGCTCCCTTCACTTCAGATGATTCATATTTATTCATATGAATACTGACAAACAGTCCGGCCTTTTGCTCATTTGCAATAGCAGCACGTTTTTTTAAATCGGAATTTTTTTGTTCCCGAACTGTCTTTTTTTCTTCATCATGGAGTGAAATATCTTCACTACGCGTCATAACCACCTGATATCCGTGTTCGGTTAATTTTTGTTCCAGTTTCTTTGCAATTTGAAGGTTTAAATCTTTTTCTAAAATGTCTTCAACACCAACGCCTCCACCATCCATACCTCCGTGCCCTGCATCCACAACAATTAAACGACGGTTCAGTCCGACTGTGGATACCATTTTCCCGGAATGTGCAGTCATCAATAGCGAGCACACCAAAATTGCAACCATCACAAGCAACAATGTTTTCCTCTGAAACACGATAAACAAAAATATCCCCACCTTTATTATTGATAGTATAATATATCACAAATCAGGCAAGGATATGATTTTTATTTTTTCTATTTACGGTAATTTTGAAACAATTATGATATCGGGGTCAACCAACGGTGCAAACATATCAAAATCTTTTGGTTCTCCAACCAGCGTTCCGTAATGAGTGGGAATCACATAATCGGGATGTAACCGGTTGACAAATTCAGCACCTTCCGACGGATTCATGGTGTATGTACCACCAATGGGAATCATTGCAATATCGCAACGGATATGCGGTTCTTCTTGCATTGCATCACAATCTCCGGCAACATATATTCTCTTGCCTTCCATAATAATGACATAACCAAGCCACCCATTTTCTTTTGGATGCATTGGTTTCCCTACATTATAAGAAGCAACTGCTTCAATCTGAATATCCGAAAGCATAGTAATATCTCCCCAAGACATCGGATGGATTTTATCTATGGAAATTCCACTACTTACGGCTTCCGAAACCATAGAGTTAGGCATTACATATCGAGTGCTTTCTTGATTGACTTTTTCGATATCTTTCGGCGAAAAGTGGTCATAATGGGGATGTGTAATCAAAATCAGATCCGCATCATTTCTGTTCGATGGAATTCGAAACGGATCAACATAAACCACGCTCTGCCCTTCCAAACGGATACTGCTGTGTTCATTGACAGTAATGAAATCAAGCATATCTTATTCCCTCCTTAATTTGTATCAATTACAGCACGAATTGCTTCTTCAACGGTTTCAACCTCTTTTAAAAATGCATCTGCGGAAATTCTGAGTGCACCTTGACCTAAAATAATCAACTGTTCTAAATTATCCGACGTAGCTACACGCACCTTATGGTGTTTCCCCAGCTTATGCGTTGCTTTTTCAATATACATATCAGCTGTTTCTGCTTCTTTGGTGTATACTACACTGATATTATGAATTTTTTCGATTTCACCCGGATTATTTTTCACTTTATAAGCATCAAACACTAAAATCAACTCACATTCAGTAAATCCCTGATAATTACAAAGTCGGTCAATCAATGATTGTCGAGCTGTTTCCAAACTTTCTTCAGCTAACTTTTTATATTGCGACCACGCAAAAATAATATTGTATCCATCCACCAACACATATTCTTTGCCATCAAGAACCTGTTTGGATGCTTTTGACTTATAAGGAACTTGAACTTCTTTTTTTGGAGAACGAAAAACATCGTATTCCCGACGTCGGATCGGACCATAAGTTCGTTCAAAAATAGCCAGTAACTCCTCATCATTATAAACTGTTTCTACATAGCGACTTGCTTTTTCCGTTATCTTCTCTTCCGAAATATGATCGTCTTTTTTATAGAATCCGGTATCAATATGCATATAATCTCGAACCTGATCCCATTTCACAACGAATCCCGCTCCGTGAGAACAAAAAACAGAATCCGGAGTATTTTCCGTATCCCCTTCCCACTGATAGCCGATTTCAGATATCACATCTTCCGAATCCAAACAAGGTTCATAGCCTTTGACACGACAGGTCAAACGCCCCAATCCATGCGAATAACGAACAACCTCTAAATGGTAATCTCTCATTTTTGAAACCGGAGCATTCCCTGATAAATAACTTACATTATCAACACATTTTGTTTGCTGACATTCTCCACCCATTCTGCTGACATCCGTCATAGCCCGTCCCACAAATTCCGACGGTAATTCCAAGTCGAATTCATACCACGGTTCTAATAAAACGCTATTTGCTGACATCAGTCCCTGACGAACAGCACGATAAGTTGCCTGACGAAAATCACCGCCTTCGGTATGTTTTAAATGAGCACGTCCTGCAATCAGAGTAATTTTCATATCTGTGATGGGCGAACCGGTTAAAACTCCAATGTGCGTTTTTTCGTATAGATGAGTCAAAATTAACCGCTGCCAGTTTTTATCCAATTCATCTTCACTACAGTCCGTGGAAAAAACCAATCCACTTCCTGCTGGAAGCGGCTCTAACGCCAAATGCACTTCTGCATAATGGCGCAATGGCTCATAATGCCCTACCCCTTCAACAGAAGACAGAATAGTTTCTTTATAAGTGATTCGCCCCTGACTGAAAGAAACAGCTAAACCAAAACGTTCCATAATCAATCGCTGCAAAACCTCAAGCTGAACCTCTCCCATCAACTGAACCTGAATCTCTTTGGCTCTTTCATTCCAAAAAATTCGTAGTTGAGGGTCCTCTTCTTCCAATACACGAAGTTTGAGAAGCGCAGAAGTAGCATCAGCACCCGAAGGAAGAACCAGTTGATAGGTAAGAACCGGTTCTGTATATAACGAGGATGCATCTTTTTCACTTCCGAGCCCATCACCGGGCAATGCTTTTGTAATTCCCGTAACAGCACACACATCACCGGGGTAGACTTCTTCGGTTGTCTGAAATTTCAACCCCGAATATAAACGAATCTGATTTATTTTTTCTTCCCACAGAAGCTCGCAATCTTTGTATTTGGTCAAAAGCGATTTAACTTTTAAACTACCTCCGGTAATTTTAATATGCGTCAAACGATTCCCTTGATCATCCTCTGAGATTTTGAAAACTCTTGCACCAAACTCGGAAGATACCTCTTTATCCTTCGTATAAGAAAGCATCCCATTAATAAACTGAGAAACACCCTCCATTTTTAATGCCGAACCAAAGTAACACGGAAATATTTTTCTATGAAAAACAGCTTCACCAATCCCATTTTGGGAAAGTTTTCCGTATTCCAGATATTCATTCAGTAAGCCTTCATCACAAACAGAAACAGCTTCCTCATCAAATCCATCGGTAAAATTGATGCAATTCGGACTCAGTTGTTCTTGCAAATGAGACTGAACTGCTTCCACATCTGCTCCATCCAAATCCATCTTGTTAACAAAAATAAAAGTCGGAATCTCATAACTTTTCAATAATTTCCACAACGTTCTGGTATGACTTTGCACGCCGTCAGTCGCACTGATCACCAGAATAGCATAATCCAAAACATGTAAAGTACGCTCCATTTCGGTAGAAAAATCAATATGCCCCGGTGTATCCAGCAAAGTAATTTGGGTGTCCTGATATTTCAAAATTGCTTGTTTGGAAAAGATGGTGATTCCGCGGTCACGTTCAATATTATGGGTATCTAAAAATGCATCCTTATGGTCTACTCGTCCCATTTTTCGGATGCTTCCCGTATGATATAACAAACCTTCGGACAATGTGGTTTTTCCGGAATCCACATGTGCCAATATCCCAAACACAAATCTTCGCATAATCTTCTGTTTCCAATCTGTAAAATCCTTTGATTTATTATACTAAAAGACAGACTGACTGTCAATAAGAAAATTAAAACAAAATTTTTTTGAAAAACCAATGTCCTATTGATTTCTATTTAAAAAAATGTTATAATAACGAAAAGATTGAAACCCTCGGAAAAGGAGAAGAAAAATGTCATTGGAAATTCTGTACGGAACTCATTTAAACGACAATAATGATACTTTGTTTCAATTAATGCGCGACTGTATTGAACAAAATGAAAAGGTGCTCTACATTGTTCCGGAGCAATATTCTTTTAATGCAGATAAAACACTGCTTGACACACTTGGCGAAAAATATTCACACTTGACCGAAACAGTTAACTTCAAACGTCTGGCACAAACCGTTAATAAAAAGTATCAAGACAACCAATTAAACTACATAGACGACGAAACCAAGCATTTGCTTCTTTATAAAATCATCCGTAAAAACAGAGCAAAACTTTCTACGTTAAAAAACAGAACATTAAGTCCGGACTCAGTTTTAATTTTCAAAGATATCCTTTCGGAATGTAAAGGTTATTTGTTCAGTCACGAAACGTTTGAACAAATCAAAAACAGCTTATCCGATCACACTTCGCTATACAAAAAAATACAAGATCTTGATTTACTTTTCACAGAATATCAAAAAGAAATCGAAGAAAAGTTCCGTGACTTTGAAGATAGTTTTTTGGTTCTTTCCAAAATCATTGAAGAAAAAAATCTGTACGATGGCTATAACATATTTATAGATCGTTTCACAAATTATTCTCCTGCAGAATATCAGGTGATTTCTGCACTGTTAAAAAATGCAAAAAAACTGACTGTTACCTTGATTGCAGACGATTTATCTACAAAAACACCCGGCGATTTATTCTATCCAACCTATCAAACATACAAATCTCTCAATAAAATTGCAACAAATCGTGAAAAAAACTTAATTTTAACAAAAATCCAAGCAAATAACGACACCTTTTTTCAGAATGTTTTTGATAAAGTCCCGGAAAATCTCAGTCAAAAAGATTTATCTCTTACAAATTCAAAAAGTGTAAAAGATGAAGTTCGTTTTGTGGTAGATATCATAAAACAAAAAGTTTTTGAAGGTGTTTCTTATTCCGATTTCCTGATAATGACCGGTGACCTATCTTTATATGAAGCAGAAATCAAGCAAGCCTTTACTCGTGCAGATATCCCATTTTTTATGGATCAGAAAAATCCATTGACTGAAAATCCGATTGCAAAAATCTTTCTGAATTTATTTCATATGGTTGTTTCTGAGTATGAAATCAATTCAGTATCGGAATATGTCAAAAGCTTATGTTCCGTTTTTCAGATTCATGATGAAGTTTGTATTTTCGAAGAGTTATTATATCGTTTTCATCTACAAAAAAAAGATATCGCTGTTCCGATGCGTTGGCATCAGAAATGCGATTTTTTAAAAACACAAACCAACTTTCTTTCCGAAAATCTGGTTAAAATCAATGCCATTTACGAATCGTTTTTATTGCCTGTAATTGAGAATTTTAAAATGCAAAGCAGCTATCTAAACGCCTTCCGAAATTACACTGATTCCATTCAATTAGAAGAAGCACTCAGACGGTTTTTAGAAAGAAAAGAATCGGTGTTTCGTCAGGAGACTGTAACAGCATACAACACCATTTTAGGAGCCATCAAAAATATTGACCATTTAATTTCCGATGAACACATCGACCATTCTGAGTATTATCATATTTTAAAACAATCTTTGGAATTATATGAATCCGGTTCGATTCCAAGCACAGTGGATACCGTAACCATTTCGGATATTGAACGCGGAAGAACCCTCTTGGTTCCCTATGTTTTTATTTTGGGAATGAATGAAAATGTAACACCGAAATCCAATCAAAACAACGGCTATCTTTCTGATTTGGAACGAGAGTCTATTTATGATATTACCGGAATTGAACTTCCAACTTCTCTGTTGCAAAACTGCGACTCTACCCTGTCGTTATATCGGGCATTTCTTACTGCTAAAGAACATCTTTATCTTTCAAAAAACGATGCAGAACACGAACAAACCAAACGAATGCCCTCTTATCTTTGGAAACGCATGGAACAGCTGTATCCGGTGAAAAATTTTCAAGCGGAATATGTAAATTTATCTGAATATACCGAGCAGGCTCTTATGGCTTATCAAAATCCGTACAAACAAAAAATTGCTCCCAAGACACAACCGGACAATTTTTTAAAGGGAGAAGAAAAAACTGAAATTGCTCATGTTTGGAATCAAATTTCAAACATGAAATCCGAAGGTTACTATCAGATTGATAAAAAGCTTTCTAAAAAAATAACAGATTCCAAGTACCAAAAGCAACTGAACACCTCTGTATCACGTCTGGAAACATATCAAAAATGCGGTTACGCTTATTTTGTCAATTATTTATTGCGTATTTCCGAGCGTGAGGACGTAAGTTACGATTTTAAGAAAACCGGTTCCATTATACATAATTTGTTCGAACTGTTTTCCAAAAGCTTAAAAAACCACCAATTAACCTGGGAAACTTGTAATGAAGAATTTATCGAAGCACAAATCAATACGTTAGTTCCCAAAGAAATCCAAAGACTTTATCCCGAACTATCCCTCTTCAATCCCCGAACCAAATATTTAATCCAGAAAATCAAACGTCTGTTAAAAAACGCTATTTCCTACATCAAAGAGCACTTTATCGAGGGTGATTTTATCCCCATCGGATACGAAATCCCCATTGGTGAAGATGGAATTCCACCTTTGACAATTTCTTTAGAAGATGGCTCTGTTATGCAAATGTACGGCATAATTGACCGATGTGATATTGCAAAATCGAATGACCGTTTATATGTACGAATTGTAGACTACAAATCAAGTGCCAAAGAGTTTAATTTTGCACTGATTAAAGAAGGAATTCAACTTCAGCTTTTAACCTATTTACAAACCGTAATAAAACAAGGTGGTAAATATCTGGATTTTGAAGGAGAAATTCTTCCCGGAGCTGCTATGTACACCAGCTTTGGAGATTCTCTGTTATCTTTTTCCGAACGACCTGCTCCTGATGAAATTCAAAAAGAAATCCGAAAAAAATTCTCTATGAGAGGTCTTGTGTTAAATGATGACACGCTAATTTGTGCGATTGATAAACACTTGGCAGAAATCCCGGGATATCAGTCGCTTGTCAGCGATATTAAAACGGATAGCAAAGGCAACTTCAAATTGAAAAACTTTTTATTTTTCCAGGAATTCAATCGTTTGCTTTCCGATTGTGAAACAACGCTAAAAAACATCGGTACTCACATCATGAAAGGTGAAATCCCAATCAAACCATACCGATATGCAAAAGAAACAGGCTGTGATTGGTGTCCCTATGCAACAGTCTGTATGTTCGATCCAAAAATGCATTCCTATCGAAACATTGCTAAATTATCCAAAGAGGACTATTTTACCCCAGACAAAGACCAGGAAGAAGGTGAAGTAAATGGCGATTAATTATACTCCTGCACAATCAAAAGCAATTTATGACAAAGATCAATCTATTTTGGTTTCTGCTGCAGCCGGAAGCGGTAAGACTGCAGTATTGGTACAACGTATCATCGAACAAATCTGTTCAGAAGACGGTGTTGATATTGATAAACTGCTTGTTGTTACATTTACCAACGCAGCAGCAGCTGAAATGAAAGATAAAATCTATAAAGAGATTATGAATCGTATGGAACAGGAACCCGCTAACAAACGCTTAAAACGTCAGTTACTGCTTCTTTCAAATGCGCATATTCAAACGATGCACAGTTTTTGTCTGGATGTTATCAAAAATAACATTCATTTATTGGATATTCCCGTTCAATTTCGGATTGCAGACGAAACAGAATGTTCCATTTTGCAACAGAAATGTTTAACCGAACTGATTGAAGATTCCTACGAAGCTGATGATGAAGCATTTCTTCAGTTTGCTGATACTTACGGCTACGGAAGAGATGACTCTAAAATTTCAGATTTAATCTTAAAGTGTTATCATTTTACAATTACACTTTCAAATCCTGAACAATATTTTGACTTATCAATTACACAATCTCAACAAGTAGAAAATGATTTTTCCAAATCAATATTTGCCGAAATCATTATCGAAAGGATCCGAGAAATTCTGACAGACAGCGAAAAAAATTATCAGTTTGCATTAGAAGAAATCTCCCGTTGTCCGGATTTACTTCCCTATCAGGCTTTATTTTTTGAAGAACTGACATTTATTCAAAATTTAAAAAACATTTCCGATTTTTCCGAATTGCAATATCGTATGGAAACCTTTCAATTTGTGTCATTGGCAACCATCAAAGGTGTTAAACGTGGAACCGACAATACAATAATCAAAAATGTTCGTCAACAGTTTAAGGACGAATTTACAAAAGCACTGCCCCTTATCGGAAATTCTGTGGAATCAGAACAAAAAGATGTCCAAACAATTACAGAATTAATCCAAACATTACGTCAACTCACAAAACAATTTACCGAGCGCTACAAAGAAGCAAAGCTGAAAAAATCTCTGATTGATTTCTCGGATTTTGAACACTACGCATTCAATATCTTAACCGACGAAAATGGTAATCCTTCCGAAACAGCACTCAACTATCAGGAAAATTTCCATGAAATTTTAATCGATGAATATCAGGATACCAATGATATCCAAGATCATCTGTTCCGTCTGATTTCTAAAAACGGGGAAAATTTGTTTTTGGTTGGAGATGTGAAACAAAGCATATACGGATTTCGTCATGCAAAACCACAGATTTTTATTGAAAAACAAGAAACCTATCACGATCAAAAGCATGAAGTGATTCTTCTTTCCAATAATTTCAGAAGTCGTAAAGAAGTGGTTGATGCTGTAAACAGTGTCTTTTTAAAAACTATGACTTCCGAAACCGGAAAAACAGACTATCAAAAAGAAGCGCTGGTTCAAACGGCACCGTATCCTACAAGCGAAGATTCTTCTTATCAGGCTGAAATTCTTCTGATAGACAAAGCACAGAAATTTGAAATCCCTGATGAAGAATCTGAAGAATTCAATCAAGAAGCACTTTTGATTGCCAATCGAATTCAAAAGCTGATTCATCAGGAAAAAATCAATGTTTTTGATTTAAAAACACATACTTCACGAGAAGCCAACTACGGGGACATCGTCATTTTGGTTCGGAGTATGAAAGACTTTTCCCGCACCTTGTATGAAACGTTAACGGATTTTGGAATCCCTGTCAATGCTGATTTTTCTGAAGATTTGTTTTCTTCGGTAGAAATCAAAGTGCTTGTATCGGTCTTAGAAGCGATTGACAACCCATATAATGACTTGGCATTACTCAGTTTATTAAAATCTCCAATCTTCCATTGGACAGAGGATCAAATTTTCACAACTCGCAATCTTTGTCCCAAAGAGCCATTTATTTGCGCTATCAAAGCTGATACGACGGCAGAATCTCAAGACGTCTTAACCTTTCTTAAATCAATGGGTGAAATTGCATATACACAAAAGATCACCGATCTTTTAGAAATAATATACAGCCAATATCATTGGAAAGATTTGTTTTGTGTCTACAAAAATCCGGAACAACGATTGGAAAATTTAGACTTATTTTATCAAATTGCATTACAATACGATGAAAACCAAATCGGAGGAATCAAAGGATTTTTAAATTATTTGAAAAATTGTATGAATTCTAAAAAGAATGTCCCGGCATTTCGGGAAATTCCTCCGAAAAATGCAGTCCAAATTCTTACAATGCATAAAAGTAAAGGGTTGGAATACCCTATTGTATTTCTTGCCGGCATGGGACGTTCCTTTAGCCACGAAGATGCAAAACTTCCTGTAGTTTTTCATAAAGAATATGGAATCTCAGCAGATTTTATTGACAGAAATCACCGCTTTTCCTATCCGACATTGTCCAAAAAAGCTCTGTTGATTGCCTTAAAAAATGAAGCATACAGTGAGGAACTGCGAACCCTTTATGTAGCGATGACCAGAGCGAAAGAAAAACTGATTCTTACCGGTACTCTTTCCAATGCAGAACGAAAGTTTTCAAACTGGGAAACTGTTCAAAAAATTTCCGGCATTTCAAAAAACAGGCTGTATCAGGCAACCTCCTATTTAGATTATATTATGCCTGCAGTTATGGAAGATTCAGCTTTTCACAAAGAACTCTATTCCTTAGAGCAAATCTGGAATCAAGCAACAAAAGAAATAATCCCAAAAGAATGTGAAATTTCTGAATTAGAGGAACCAAAGCATCTCTTTGTCCCCTATCGCAACAAAGAATTGACTCAATTACCGACAAAAGTTGCAGTCACCGAAGCAAACCGTTTATCGAAAGCAGAATCAAATTATGCTCCCCTAATTCTTTCTGATTTAGAGGAAATTCAAACACAATATAGCCACAGTGAATATGGGACCTATTTTCATCAGATATTTGAAAATATTGATTTGGATATGATTAAATCGGGACTATCCATATCCCAAGCAATCAAAAACTCGGTTAATCTTGTTGGAGAACGAGATTATACCGAGGATGTATCCTGCAAATTAGAACGTTTTATGGAAACACCCTTAGCAAAGATGATGCTTGAAGCGGATCAAATATATCGTGAAAAATCATTTCTTGTCCGAATTCCGGCAAATATGATTTATCCTGTAGAAACAGACAAATTAATTTTGCTACAAGGAACGACCGACTGTTACTTTATTATAAATAATGAAATAGTTTTGTTGGATTTTAAAACAGACCATAACCCTTCCGAAGAAAAAATTCGCAAAAACTATGGCAAACAAATGGAACTTTACGGTTATGCATTGGAAAAACTGGAAGAAAAAAAAGTAACTCACAAATACATTTATACAGCTCAAAACAACTGTTTTCTGGAATTTTAAATGAAAGAAAGGAATAAAAAAATGAATTATACTTACACACCAAGAGGCGTATGCTCAAGAAAAATTGAACTTACCATTGAAGACAATATCATAAAATCTGTCCGATTCACCGGTGGTTGCCACGGTAATTCTCAAGGTGTAGCCAAACTGGCAGAGGGCTACGAAGTTTCAGAGGCTATCAAGCGTTTAGAAGGCATTGATTGTATGGGCAAAGGAACCTCCTGCCCTGATCAACTTTCAAAAGCATTAAAAGAAGCAACAACAAAATAAAAAAGAAAAACAGATTGTTTTAAAAAGCCAACAACACATTGGTTCATCAAAACAGTCTGTTTTTTTGATACACAATTACTAAGCGTAAAAATATAAAAAAGACTTGTCAAAATGACAAGTCTTTTTTATGGTCGGGATGACAAGATTCGAACTTGCGACCTCTTGAACCCCATTCAAGCACGCTACCAAGCTGCGCTACATCCCGTTACCTAGGCTATTATACTAGATTTATTTCGATTTGTCAAGAGAAAACATGAATTTTTTTTATTTTTTTACAATTTTTTTAATTTATATTGTCAATACAATTCAAATTTGCTATAATAGCACACGAGGTGAAGAAAAATGTATCGCTATGAAACTCATTTACATACATCAAATGTAAGCAAATGCGCATTACTATCGGTCAGAAAAATGATGGAGTTCTATAAAAAATTAAATTATGATGGAATCTTTATTACCAATCATTTTATTGATGGCAATATCCGTGTTGACAAAAATCTTTCTTATGAAGAACGCATTTCTTTTTATTTTTCCGATTATGAAGAAGGAATATCTTTACAGGATGAAATTGGAATTAAAGTATTTTTCGGCGTGGAATCTTCCTATATTGACGGAACAGATTTTTTAATTTACGGTCTGGATAAGGAATGGTTTTTATCTCATCCGGAAATTGAACATATGAAAAAAAGCCAAGTCCTCCCCTATTATATAGAACACGGTGCTTTGGTAATTCAGGCACATCCATTCCGGGAGGCCGCATATATCGACCATATTCGTCTGTTTCCCCGCTGTGTGCAAGGTGTCGAAACGATCAATGCTTCTCGCACTGATTTTGAAAACGAAACTGCCGCTCTCTACGCAAAACACTATAGCTTACTTCCCTTTGCCGGAACGGATAACCATGGTATCACCAAGGACTACCTTGCAGGAATGTGTTGTAAAGACGCCATAATTAACGAAACGGATTTTGTCAGAAAAGTTTTAGCAAAACAAATGGAGACTTTCACATTAGCGTTGGATGCTCCCTTTGCCAACATAAATTTATTAACCTTAGAATCTTTTTAAACATAAAAATGGCTATCTTATTTCTAAGATAGCCATTTTTCTTATAAAATCATTAAGAAATATGCAATATAACAAGCTAAAAACAAGAATCCGCTCCAGCGAGGTAATTTTTTATCTTTCGCACAACACAACCATAACAAAACAATAGAACCAATTGAAACCGCAGCATCAAAAATAAATTCGCTTTGGAACGGAACAGGAGTAATCAATGCAGAAAGTCCAACAACGAATAAAATATTAAACAGATTACTGCCCACAATATTACCAATTGCAATATCAGCATTCCCTTTTCTTGCAGCTGTAACCGAAGTGAAAAGTTCCGGCAAAGAAGTTCCTAATGCAACAATAGTCAAACCGATAAAACGTTCACTCATTCCCCATAGTCTTGCCAGTGTAGTTGCAGCATTGACAGTAACATCACTGCCCCAAACAATGAAAGCCAGACCAACAACTGTTAACAGCAATGCTTTCCAAACAGATAAATCCTTGTGTTCTTCTGAAATTTCTTCCTTATTTTTAATTGCCTGAATCAGTAAGTAAGTCAGATACATCACAAAAACAACCAGTAATAAAAGTCCACAAATCCAATTTAAATTTCCAGAAAATCCCATAAAAAGAAGCAAGGCAGACGCAAATAAGACCACAGGGATATCTACCCAAACCGTGGATTTTGCAACCGCAAGAGGTGTAATGGCCGCTGAAAGCCCCAAAATAATCAGAATATTTAAAATATTGCTTCCTAAAATGTTACCAACAGTAATATCTGCCGCTCCTTTTAACGCAGCAGAAATACTGACTGCAGCTTCCGGGGCACTGGTTCCCATTGCAACAATCGTTAAACCGATAATCAGCTGTGGAATTCCGAATTTTGTTGCAATAGCAGAAGAACCATCCACAAACCAATCTGCACCTTTTACCAACATCGCAAACCCTACTGCGACCAACAATAATTGTAGCATAACTTCCATAATTTTTCTCCTTTTGTTTTCATTTAGGAAACTTATATCACAGATAGAAAATAAAAAAAGACAATCCTCTCCTGTAGATATTACAGAAAAGTCTTGCCGTTTCATTACAAACCGGATTCCAATAATAAGAATCGTACTGACGATATAGTAAACGCAATTCTCTTGTATGATTGCGCCAGCTACTCCCTTTTCATATTCCCTTTTGTCATTACAGTTTAATTACTGTTAGTACATTATATACCATATAGGAAAATATTGCAAGTGTTTTTTGAAATTTTTTTAATTTTTTCGAAATATCATTTAAAAATTTTCAATTCTTCAAAAAGTCAAAAAACCCGTCTCAAACTGAGACGGGTTTTTCAGTATTAGTTGGTAATAGATACTTCGGTTTCTTTATCAAAGATATGAAGTTTGGATAAGTCAAAAGCAACTTTGATGCTATCGCCGGTTTTTGCAGTAGTTCTCGGATTTACTCTTGCAGTAAATTTGCTGTCATCTGCAAGCAGATACAGATAGGTTTCAGCACCCATCAATTCAGAGAAGTCAACATCAACGCTGATAGTTGCATCCGGGAAAGTAGCAATAAATGCTTCTTCATCGTGAATATCTTCAGGACGAATACCAAATACAACTTCCTGACCAACGTGTGCTTTAACAGCATCGTTGATTTTGCTTTCAGGAACTTTAATTTTGTTAGAACCGAATTCAAGATACAAACCGTTGTCTTTGCCTACTAAGGTTGCAGAAATCAGATTCATCTGAGGGCTACCCATAAAGCCTGCAACGAACATATTTACCGGTTTGTCATACAGGTTCTGAGGAGTGTCAACCTGCTGAATGATACCATCTTTCATAACAACGATTCTGGTACCCATGGTCATAGCTTCGGTCTGGTCATGAGTAACGTAGATGAAAGTAGTCTGTAATCTTTGATGTAATTTACCGATTTCAGCTCTCATCTGAACTCTCAATTTAGCATCCAAGTTGGAGAGAGGTTCGTCCATCAAGAACACTTTAGGTTCTCTAACGATAGCACGACCAAGCGCAACCCTCTGTCTCTGCCCACCGGAAAGAGCTTTCGGTTTTCTGTCTAACAGATGTTCGATATCCAGAATTTTTGCAGCTTCGGAAACTCTTCTTTTGATTTCATCTTTGGGAACTTTTTTCAGTTTCAGACCGAATGCCATATTTTCAAATACGGTCATATGCGGATACAGAGCGTAGCTCTGGAATACCATCGCAATGTCTCTGTCTTTGGGAGAAACATCGTTCACCAACTGTTCGCCGATGTAAAGTTCACCACTGGTGATTTCTTCCAGACCGGCAATCATTCTTAAGGTAGTGGATTTACCACAACCGGAAGGACCAACTAAGATAATAAACTCTTTATCTTCGATGTCCAAGCAAAAATTATCAACAGATTTCTGCTGACTGTTATCATAAACTTTGGTAAGATTTTTTAAAATTAAACCTGCCATTTACAATTTACCCCCATAATAAGTTTTTACTATGGTCATATTATAACATAGTTTTTCCACGAATGGAAGTGGATGAATCAACAAAAATATTGATTTCGTTTTATACATTTTGCATAACACGTAAAAATTAGGTCTTGAATTCAGTGTATATTTGTGTTAAAATAACAAATGATAAGGTAAAAACTTCCTGATTTTCAAAATATCAACAGAAAGGATATCCGGAGACAAACCGAACTCTCCGTTATTATATTATAATGTTAAAGAAAAATGACTGCATAACCGTCAAAGTAACAGATATTGCACACAATGGAAGCGGAATCGGTAAAACCGACGACGGTTTTGTTGTGTTTGTTCCGCAAATGCTGATCGGTGAAATTGCCGAAGTTAAAATATTAAAAGTATTAAAGCACTGTGCCTATGCTAAAATAGTCACCCTGCTGCAGGCTTCCCCATCCCGTCAAACAGATGGTTGTCCCATTGCACAGCAATGCGGTGGCTGTTCTTTCCATCACACCACATATCACGATGAATGTGAAATCAAACAAAAATTAGTTAAAAATGCGTTTTATCCATTGGGGAATTCCCATCTTGAAATTCTTCCCGTTGCAGGATCAGATAAAACTACTGCCTACCGTAACAAAATGCTGTTACCCGTCGGAACAGACAAAGTTGGAAATCCTGTGGCCGGATTTTACCGTGTCAGAACTCACGACATTATCCCCTGCACCCAATGTCAGATTACCTATCCGGAATTTTTTGAAATTACTGACTGTATTTTAAGTCACATAAAAGAATATAACATACCGACATATACAGAAGAAAAGCATAGTGGTATCATCCGTCACATCTTTATCCGTCGTGGAGAACATACCGGAGAAATCATGGTAGGACTTGTTGTCAATTTATCAAAAAACTATGAAACAGCCTTACATCTTGATAATTTAACAAAAAAACTAATCACTCTAAATCCCAATATCGTTAGCATCGGAATTAACAGCAACACCAAAAAGACCAATGTGATTTTAGGAGAAAAAACCATTACGGTATACGGTGAAAAATACCTGACAGATACAATGAATGGTATTCGGTTCGGTATTTCCCTGCCCTCCTTTTACCAGGTGAACACGCTTCACGCAGAAAAATTGTATCAGTATGCGTTGGAATTACTCGGTGAAAATTATGAAACCGTATTCGATTTATATTGCGGAATCGGAACAATTACATTAAATCTTTCTACAAAAGCAAAAAAAGTATATGGCATTGAAAGCTGTGCACCGGCGGTAGAAGATGCAAAAATGAACCAACAGTTAAACAATATTAATAATGTAGAGTTTATCTGCGGTACTGCGGAAGAGGAAGCTCCGAAATTAGTGGAAAACGGAATTATCCCCGATGCAGTTGTGTTAGATCCGCCAAGAAGCGGATGCGAACAATCTCTTTTGGATATGTTATGCAAAATTAAACCACAAAAAATTGTGTATATCAGCTGTAATCCCGCTACCCTTGCCCGTGATATGAAATATCTGTTGGAAAACGGTTATTCTGCAACAGAGGTAAAACCGTTTGATTTATTTCCAAGAACGTTTCACGTGGAGACGGTTGCACTTTTGACCAAACTGAAAGAAAGTGACTCTATAACAGTTGAACTTGATTTGGATGAACTTGAAGTATCTGCACCAAAAATTAAGGCAACATATAATCAAATTAAAGAATATGTTTTAGATAAATATGGTTTTAAAATTTCTTCTTTGAATATCGCACAGGTAAAACAAGAATGTGGGATAACAGAAAGGGAAAATTATAATAAACCATCAGATGATTATAAACAACCAAAATGTCCGAAGCATAAAGCGGATGCGACTAAAGATGCTTTTGAACATTTTAGGATGATATGATTGGGGGTATTCGAATAAAAAAAAGGATTTCATGCATAATGTTGATGATAAGTATATTTTTATCAATCATTTCATCTATTTCTGTTAATGCAGAAGAATATACGTCTGTTGCTGAAGCATTTTATAATGGACATACATATCGCCTGTATGATGTAAGTATGACATGGGAAGATGCAGAAACATATTGTGAAAATTTAGGTGGGCATTTAGTAACAATCACTTCAAGAGGGGAACAAAAAGCAATAGAAATGTTACTTGAAAAATCATATAAAGATGTGGACTATATGATTGGCTTGCATAGGAATATAGACAATTTTAACACTTGGATTACTGGAGAAAAAGTAATATACACAAATTGGGGAACACCACAACCTGATAATATGGGAGGATATCAAAATTATGGTGTTATTACTAATGGTAATCGATTGGGTAAAGATTATTATATTGAAAGATTTCAATGGGATGATAATAATTGTATAAAATTTGGTTTTATCTGTGAGTGGGATAGTATTAAAAGTTCTGAATCAAAGTCAACAAGCACTAATGCTCCTGTTATAAAATCTGTTGATTTAGAATACAACAACACTTGTTATGATATAGTAAATCAAAAAGTAACAGTTGATGTGGGTTCAAGTGAAAAGGTTAATCTTACAGTTAATATGGATTTGAAAAGTGTTCTAAAGCCGAGGGTATATATAACTCAAGGTGCGGATGTTGATTTAAATGATGGCAATGGTATGTCTTTATCATTTAATAATACTGATGGTAAGTTTGAGGGTATTACATTAGGGCAGAAATTAAAACCCGACTTACCTGTGTATATCTTTGTTATAGACGAAATGACAGGGCAATCCACCTCTATGCGTACTAAACTTAATATGGTGGATTTAGATGCTGATGACGATTTTAAGAGAGCACAGGAAATAGGCAAAATCAAGATTGGTAAGGATATGATGCTTACTATTCCTGAGGATGTTCCGATAATCGGCGGTACTGAACTGACTTGGCAGTTTGACTTTCTGCCTATTACAATGGTATGCGAAGATAATAATAAAATGTCTTTTGCATTAGGCTTGGATATTGCCGACTACAATGATGGAAGCGACAAAAACAAAAAAGAAGGCTTTGAATTTAAAGGCTTTAAAGAAAGAATAGATGATTATGTAGATTCATTACCTAAATATGATGAGGATATCCTTGAAGCATACAAAAAACAAAATTTATCTTTATCTGAATTAAAAAAGCAAGTTCTTTCAGAAAGTGACCTTGTTAAAAATAAGGGTCTTAATATGAGCGTTTTTGATAATAAGCCTTTTGTAAATACTGGCTCCGATAAATTAGGTGGTGGTATTGAAGCGCTTGGATATGTTGAGGTAAATAAAAAGAATGATGATTGGGACTGGAATGGTGCTTCGGGGTATTTGATTTTTCAAGTGAAAGTCAAATATACATATAATGGTCAAGCGTTCTTCTATGTAATTCCATTATGTTACAGCTTCGGTGGTGAAGCCTCTGCAGGATTTAAAGGTGAAGTTAAGGGTATGTCACAAGATAAGTTTCAACCGTATATTGAAGCATATCTGATGGCAAAGTTAAAATTATTCGTTAGCGGTGGTGTTGGTGTAAGTAAGGTTGCTAACTTTAGTGCAAAAGCAGATGCTGATTTGAGTTTTAATTATGGTTTGACTGACACGGCTGTTAAACCTGATGAGTTATTACTTGATGGCTCGGTTGGTTTCTTTGTTGAGGTACTTGGTCAAAAGGTTGCTTCTCTTGAAGTTGCAAATCTTAATGATAAGTATGGGGTTATATATTCAACTGACCCTGATAAGTATGACCAATCTTGGATTAAACCAAATAGTGCAAGTGCTGTAAGTCTTATGTCAATAGATGAACAACTTGTTAATTATAGTGCTAATACTGTTTACGAGAATGAATCAAGAGATTATCTTGCTAATTCTATGGAATGGCATGGTGATATGCCTCCTATATCGCTCTTTGCTGCCGATTATACAAATAAGAATTTAACTATTCTTGCAGATAGTGTATATCCAGAGGCTCAACCTCAGATATTCTCTATTAATGGTAAAAAGATATTGATATTTACTACAGATAATGATACCAGAACTGCTAATAATAAGCAGATGCTTGTATATTCCGTATATAATGATGAGGATGGAACTTGGTCTAATGCTGTCCCTGTGGCTGATGATGGTACTGCTGACTTCTATCCGTCTGTAAGTGGTGAATATCTTGTATGGCAGAATCAAAAGTCAGTTATGGGTGATGGGTTATCTCTTGCCGAGATTGGCAAGCAGGGCGAAATTGTAATTGCCAAATGGAATGGCAATGGCTTTGATGCCCCTGTTTCCTTAACAGATAATGATGCTCTTGATACCTTACCTAAAGTTAGTGTAAATAATAATGAAATAAGTGTTGTATGGCTTAAAAACAGTGCTGATGATATATTAGGTGTAGATGGCGATACCTCTATTGTCAAAAAGGTTTATAATGGCTCTGTTTGGGGCGAAGAAATTGTATTAAAGGATAACCTTAATGTAGTTACCGATTTAAGTGTTGGGTATTCTGAAAATGCTTTAAATGCTGCTTATGTTCACGATGTAGATGATGACATCACAACTATTGATGACCGAGAAGTTTACTTGATAGGTTCTTCCGAAAAGCAGGTTACAGATAATGAGGTTCTGGATTCTAATGCTATAATCAATGAAGGCACATTGTATTGGTATAGTGAGAACAACATTCAATTTATGAATCTTGCTGACAGTTCTGTAAGCACAGTATTTGAGGATGCAAGATATGCTTTAGCCGATGGCTTTACTGTATCTGAGGACAATGGTAATATTGCAATCCTTTGGTCAGGCTCAGAGGATGCTTCTTCTGAAATCAAGGGTGTTCTTTATCAGGATGGCGCTTGGGGTGATGTAATTACTGTATCTGAGCTTGGCGCTTATGCTAAATATCCAACTTGTGTATTAGAAGAAGACGGAACTATTTTAACTTCCTTTACTGCAGAAGCAGATGGTATCACAAGCCTTTATACTTTAGGCTTATTCCCATCCTATGATTTGGCAATTAGTGATATATACTTTGATGAAAAGAATCTTGCTTTAAGTTCTGAAAATGAATTTGAAGTTATGGTAACAAATAATGGTGAGCTTCCTGTAGAGGGTTATACAATAAATGTGTATAACGAAGATGAAACTTTAAATAACAGCATTGTATTTGAAGAAACTATAAAAGCAGGCGAATCAAAAGCAGTACTTGGGAAGTTTATCACAGGTGATGCTATATCTTATGAAACATTAAAGGTTGAAATAGCACTAAACACCGATGAGGAGTATGTTTATGATAATAACTCTGTAACTCTTGATATTGGTAATGGTGATATTTCTCTTGAAAGTCTGTCCGTATATGAAATGCTACCAACTTCTTATGCTGTTGCTGATGTTAAAAATATTGGGTATTCGGATATAAGCAATATTACTGTTAATTTAAGAAAAGATAGTGTTGAGGGCGAGATTGTGCAAAGCAAAACAGTTTCTTCCCTTGCTGCAGGTAGCAATGAAGAAGTAACTTTTGCATATAAGCCTCATGACTATGAAAATGTAAAGTGGTTTATTACTATTGAAGTTGAAGCCGAAGAGGTTTCTGTGGGTAATAACTATGACTATTTTATAAATGAATGTGCAGTTGGCTTGGAAGATTATGAAATCTCAATATTAAACTATTCTTATGCTGATAAGCAGCTTACAGTTAATGCTTTTACAAAGAATAACACAAATGATGCTCTTACTGCTGATGCTGTATTTGCAGTATATAGTAGTGATGGCAAAATGAAGTGTATAACAAGTCAGCCTTTAAGTGTGGGTGGTTATTCCGATACGGGTATAGATGTGTGGTTTGAGAACTATACCTATGCAAGCGGCGACTATGTTAAAATGTTTATGTGGAGTGGGTTAAATAATCTTAAGCCTTTGGTTAATGTGGAACAAGTTACTCTCTTTTTAGATTAAATAATAACTCGACCACTCATTTGATGGAATTGATTTTTCACTTGGTTGAGTGGTTTCAAACGGATAAAAATTGCTTGATTTTGCAAAGTTATAAATTGGTACAATCCCTTGATACATAAGGCTTTACTCACGACACCACAAGTTTGTACAAATGGTATCACGTCGAGTGCGTGACTGTATTACACAAAGAATAATAGAAAGGATTTTCAAAATGTATTTTGAAAAAGACGGAACCTCTCTGGAAATTTTAACAGGTGCATACACCGAAAAGCCAGAGGGAATGTTTATTTCTAAAGAGGTATGGCTGAACTCATTAAATTGTGTGACGATATATTATAAAGAAAACCCCTATCACAACGAAATTCTGTTCGAGGAACTATTTCAAGCATATGATGTGGTACTTTTACACAAAAAAATTCATCAGTTACTGATAAACCAAATTCAGGAAGTTCACTTTCAAACCAGCTACAAAGAATTACGTATGGATATCCTTAAGCAAGATGATGCTTATCAAGTGAAAATCTATATTGTCAATCGTGCCGAAGAAGATATTGAGGAAACATTTTCTATATCTCACCACCAACTTTCTGATATCGAGGAAGAACTTATGGAACGAAGCCAAACATATCCTCCCAGATATTGGAAGTCAGATTCTGTCAAATAAGAATACAACAAAAAAAATACCGTTGCATCAAAATATGCAACAGTATTTTTTTATAACTGAATATAAAATTCTACGCCGTCATCCTTATGATGGAAACCGTATGGTTTCTTATGAGCTTCCATAATAGCTTTGACGATAGAAAGTCCCAAGCCGCTACCGCTGCTGACATCACTTTTATAAAAGCTGGTCCAGATTTTTTCAGAATCCAGAATTTGATCGGTGGAGTTATAGACGCCAAAATACACCATATCATTTTCCGTATACAAAGAAATTTGCATTTGTTTTTTTTCATCAATATGCTCGATGGCATTATTGATATAATTTGTCATAACTCGTTCAATCAAAAATTTATCAGCGTGAACAACCAGATTGTTTTCGATGCTTGTGGTAAGGCTGATTTCTTTTTTCTCAAAATGCAACTGAAAGGTAGTTAAAACATCTGTCAGCAAATCTGAAATATCAAAGCCTTCCGGATTCACCTGCAAACTTTGGGATTCCAACTGTGCCATTCCCAAAAGATTTTTAACGATGCTTCCCATTTTTTCAGTTTCTTCGTAGATTACATTATAATAGTATTCCCTATCCTCTTCTTCGGTAATCAGTTTATCTTTTAACATTTCTGTATAAGATGCGATAACCGAAATCGGAGTTTTCAGTTCGTGAGACGCATTCTGCAAAAACTCTTTGCGCATTTTTTCAATCCGTTCTTTTTGGGATAAATCATTTTGCAGCGCTGTATTTGCACGAGAGAGCATCCAAATATTCCGGGACAAACGGTCAGACATAATATTGATTTGTTCTCCCAAAATATTGATTTCGTCGTCCCCTCTGACTTTAAATTTTTTAGAAAAATCCAGGTTGGTAATTCTTTTTGAAATATCAACCATTTCATAAATAGGTCTCACAAAATAACTGCCGATTAAAAACATAATAATGGCGCCAATGAAACCAATAACTATGATAGCAATCAAGAAAAACTCATTATAAATTTCAGTACTTTTGGTAATAGATGCAATGGGTTTGGTCAAAAACAGCTTACAATAGGAATTTAATTCTGCAAACATCACAAGATGCTGAGAACCAAGTTGATCCTGAATGGTTTTAACGTTATATTGCTCTCCTGATGGAATGGGCAAAAGCTGTGCAAAATAAGCCAGAGCGTTTTTATTTAAATAAGAATTTTTTTCCTCAAACAAATTCGTACTCGAGTATAATAAATTGTAATTGTTATCGGTTACCACAATGGTGGTGGTAGAGTTTGCTGCAATCTGTGATAAATACGCTGCAAGTTCTGAAGGGTTTTCTTGTGCAACCACTCTGATGCGTTCGTAAGTGGCTGTAAATCCTGCTTTTTCTCTTTCAGTATAATAAGGTTCCAACAACACATTATTGGCAATGAATAATACCATCAACACAGAAAAAACAATGGTTAAAAGCATCAGAACCAATTTGCCTTTTAAAGATTTCACAAAACATCCAATCCTTTTTCTATACTTCAAATTTATAACCAACACTTCTCACTGTTTGAATATAACTTCCGCAATCCAATAATTTGGCACGAAGTTTTTTGATGTGAGTATCAATGGTTCGCACATCACCAAAATAGTCATAATGCCATACATTGTTTAAAATATCATCACGAGAAAGGACAATTCCTTTATTTAAAATCATATATCCAAGCAACTCAAACTCTTTGTTGGTAAGTTCAACTTTCTCGCCTTTTACAGTGACTTCGTATGTTGTTTTATTATAAGTCAAGTCACCAACCTGTATTTCTTCTGCCAAACCATTGGTCCGACGAAGCAACGCAGTTACTCTTGCAGACAAAATTTTTAAATTAAAAGGTTTTGCTACATATTCATCCGCATATAGCTCAAATCCTTTTAACACATCATATTCCTCTGATTTGGCTGTCAGCATTACGATGGGAACGTTAGAAATTTTCCGCAACTCTTTTAGCGTTTCATATCCATCCATCACCGGCATCATAACATCTAAAATCACAATATCAATTTTATTTTCATAGAAAATATCAATGGCCTCTTCCCCATTTTTTGCCAACTTTACCTGAAAATTGTTTTTAGAAAAATAGTCAAATAATACTTTTCGGATTTTTTCTTCGTCATCCACAATTAAAATTGTGCATTTATTCATAAAATTCACCTCAAATGATTTTTCTTATGTACAATGCTTTAAGTTGTCAAGATATCTTCCAACATACATCACGACTCTGTTTTCTTTTTGTTCATTATAGCATAAATTTAAAAAAAGGCAAGAAGATTCACAAAAAATACAAAATTTCAATGATATTAACAGATTTTGTTAGCCTAAACCAGCCATTTGGCAAAAGTTTCAGCTTCCATTTCAGAATAAAAAACGTTATAATGAACACAGAGCCTTTTATTATTGAAATAAGGTCCAAAAGGAGGCAAGTAAACGTGTGAAATTTGAAAAAATCAATTCCCATAAATTAAAAATAACTCTTTCTTGCACGGAAATCCTTCAAATGAATTCTGAACTCCAGCCGGATACAACTTCCCATTTGTTTCAAACTCTTTTAAAAACTTTAGATACAGAATACCAACTCCCAATACTCAATCAAAAAATTCTACTTGAAATGATTCCTTCCAAAGAAGAAGGATGCAATATTTATCTGACATTTTTTCAAGGAGAACAAAACAATGAGGAAAACTCCAACAATACCTTGATTTTATCATTTCGCCTTAGAGAAGCCGTAGTGTATGCTCTCTCTGTCATTGGTACCGATTTTTTTAAACACTGTGCCTTATACCTTCTGGATGAAATGTATTATCTTGTGATTTGTTCCATTCAATCATTACACCAAGGGATTCAGACAAGGCTTTCCGATCTTGGAGAATGTGTTAAAAATCCAAAACTATACGAGTCTGTTCTGTCAGAGTACGGCCGTTGTATTGCAGGTGGGAACACACTTCATATTTTTGTGTAAAAAAACCATAAAATTCTCAAAAAAAATGATGACAAACTCTATTTTATGTGGTATAATAATATATATTTGTTTATTTTTTGTAAAATAGAGGTGTTACAGTAATGAGAAAGACAAAAATTGTTTGTACGTTAGGTCCTGCAACCGATAACGAAAACGTGCTTCGTCAGATGATGTTAGCAGGAATGAATACCGCCAGATTCAACTTTTCTCACGGAGATTATGAAAGTCATCAAAAACGAATTGATATGTTTAAAAAAGTCCGTGAAGAAATGGGGATTCCTGTTGCAATGCTTTTGGATACCAAAGGACCCGAAGTGCGTATCAAAACCTTTGAAAACGGAAAAATCATATTACAAAAAGGTCAAACTTTTACGTTGACCACTCGTGATATTATCGGAAATGATTCTATGGTTTCTGTCACTTATAAAAAACTTCCTTTTGATTTATCCGTCGGCAATAAAATTCTTTTAGACGATGGGAATATTGAAATGGTGGTTACCAAAATCGAAGATACCGAAATTTCCTGCGAAGTTATTAACGGTGGTCCTTTAAGCGACAGAAAAAGTATGAATCTGCCCGGCATTGACTTATATATGCCCTATATGGATGATGCGGACAAGGAAGATATTCTGTTTGGTATCAAAAATGATTTTGACTATATCGCGGCATCCTTTGCCCGTCGTGCGGATGATATCATTGGTATGAGAAAATTTTTAGATGCCAACGGCGGAGAAGAAATTGAAATTATTGCAAAAATTGAAAATCGTGAGGGTGTCAATAATATTGATGATATTTTAGCGGTTTCCAGCGGCATTATGGTTGCCCGTGGCGATATGGGGGTAGAAATTGATTTTGAAGAACTCCCCACCATTCAGAAAATGCTCATCAAAAAATGTTACAGCGCAGGAAAACGGGTTATTACCGCAACACAGATGTTAGAATCCATGATTTCCAATCCCCGTCCCACCCGTGCGGAAACTTCTGACGTCGCTAACGCTGTATACGACGGAACAAGTGCCATTATGTTATCCGGTGAAACAGCAGTTGGTAAATATCCGGTGGAAGCAGTTAAAGCAATGTCTCGTATTGCAAGAAGTGCAGAAATGGACATTGATTATAAAAAAAGATTCCAACAAAGCTCTCTGTCTGCACCTGCCATTCAGGATGCGATTTCTCACGCCTCCTGTACTACTGCTCACGACTTGAACGCAAGAGTCATTATCGTGGTAACAAAATCGGGATATACCGCAAGAATGGTTTCCAAATTCCGTCCGAATATGCCCATTGTTGCAACTACCCCCAGCGAAAAAACCTATAGAAAATTAGCGCTTTCGTGGGGAGTATACCCCGTAAAATCGGAGGTTCAGGGCAATTCGGATGCACTATTTACTCACGCTATCAAATGTGTACACGAAGCAAATTATATTACCAAAAATGATATTGCGGTGATTGCGGCAGGAATTCCTTTGGGCGAAAGTGCAAATACGTTGCGGGTAATTACCGTGAAATAAGTTGTTTTACAATTCAATACAAGTTCTGAAAAGGTTTGAAATTTTTCAAACCTTTTCATTATGATTGGTAAAAACCACAAGATATTCGAAAGAAACGAAGGTTTTCAAATAAAACACTTGAATTGGATTCTATAAAATGCTATAATGAAGATATTAGCATATATCGGAAGCTGCTCTATCAGTTTATTAATATTTATAACAAAGGAGAAACCTATGAAAAAGATTATCATTCAAACACTTCTTCTGGTAGTAATCTGTTTGTTGTTCGTTGCACAACCTGTATTTGCTGCCATATCCGGGAACATAGGCTCTACTATCACCTGGACATTGGACGAAACAACAGGAACACTCACATTATCTGGCAGTGGAACAATCTCCTCCGCTACTTGGTCAAATTATAAATCCCAAATCAAAGAAATTATAATCGGTAACGGTATTACCACGATATCCCCGAATATATTTAAAGAACACCCAAATCTGGAAAAGGTTCACCTTCCCTCTTCCATTAACACTATTTATGCCAATGCATTTGCTTCGTGTCCGAAACTTCATGATGTGTACATAGAAGACTGGTCATCCTGGTATAATATCTGGATGCCATCAGATGGCTCTCCGTTAATTAACGGGGCTAATTTGTATGTCAATGGAGAACTTTTAACCGAAGCTGTCATAACAAGCGAAAGTCTCTCCTATTTTTTTCCTTTAAAAAATTGTACCAGTTTAAAAAAAGTAACTTTCACCAATGGTTCTGTAATTCCCGACAACTTCCTTTCCGGATGTACTGCACTGGAAGAAGTTGTCATTCGTGAAAGCATTTGGTATATCGGAAAAAATGCTTTTGCCAATTGCAAAAGTCTGCAGGAAATTACTCTGCCCAAAGGAACTTCCACCATTGAAGATTACGCCTTTAGCGGTTGTACCGGATTGACAGAATTCATTTTTCCGGACAAAGTCCCCGTAATTGACATTGGTGTTTTTTCAGGATGTGTCAATCTTGAAAAAATTCAAATTTCTTCCGCATCAACTGTTCACACCATATACTCTAATGCATTTAAAAATTGTAAAAATTTGAAAGACTTCACAATTCCTAGCACCATTAAAAAAATTGATACCAATGCATTTTTCGGTTGTGAAAGTTTAATTTCAATCAATATTCCTGCCACTGTTACAACAATCGGCACCAATCCTTTTGAAGGCTGTATCAATCTTACAAAAATTCAAATTGATGAAGAAAACACCTCTTTTGTAGTTGGAGAAGATTACGGGTTATACACTGCAGATAAAAGCAGATTGATTTCCCTTGTTTATGGAAAAACATATGATACATACACGATGCCTGCTACCGTAACCACCTTTGATCAAGGAGCGTTCACCGGCTTACAACAAATTTTTGTTGACCCGCAAAACACCACTTATACCAATGATGAATATGGTGTTTTATACAGTCAGGATATGAAAAAACTGTATGTATTCCCCTCCGATTCCAAATTGACAACATACAATCTTTTAGACAGCATTACCATCCAAAGCGGTGCCTTTTCTCAAGTGAAAAACCTTCAAACACTCTATGTTTCTTTAAATGCAACGATATATCAGGCAGGGTTTACCGGAATTCTCTGCAAGCCCGTTGTGTATGTTGCACCAAGTTCATTATCCGAAAAAGTTGCTGTCAACTGTGGCTTTGAAGTAAGATACGGCGGATATATCAACAAGGATATTCAATGGAATTTTTCCGATGATTGTTTACAGATTTTTGGAAGCGGATATCTCCCAAGTATCCAAAAAACCAGTTACAATCTCCCTTGGTACTTCATTCAAAGTAATATTAGAAAGATTATCGTTGAAGATGGTATTGCTGGTTTAGGTGAAAAAAGTTTTTATGGTTTGCAAAATCTGGAAAAGGTTATCATCGCTGATAGCGTTAAAACGATTTCTTCAGAATGTTTTAAGGAATGTTTATCACTTACCGATATAGCACTTGGAAACGGAGTGGAAAAACTTGGTTACTATGCATTCAAAGATTGCACCGCAATAGAAAGCATTTTCCTCCCCGCCTCAATTACATCAATTGACCGTCCATTCTCAGGCTGTATTTCACTGAATACAATCGAAATCTCTGACATTGATAAATTTCAGCAGCTTTCTACCGATACTGTTTTCGATAACCACGATGCCATCCTCTACTGTAACGGTGAGGCTGTATTGCATCCGATAATCTCCACTGGTCAATCCTGTAAAGTGTATACCAATGCAAAATTCATAGAAAGCCTTACCTATGCGGAAGGTGTTACTTCTATGGATTTGATGACCAATATTTATGCGAAAAAGCTTATCCTGTCTTCAACAATAAAAACATTTTTAAATCTCGGTCCTGTTATGACTGAAATCGAAATACATTCGGATAACCCCTATTTATGTGCAGAGGATAATGTAATTTACAACAGAGAAAAATCACGGATTATTTATTATCCTAATTTCAAAGAAGACACAACCTTTATCATTCCGTACGGAGTATCAGTAATCGGTGATGGCTCGTTTGCTTCAAATAATTTTTTAACAGAGATTATTGTTCCCGAAACCGTTCAAACCATTGAAAAAAATGCATTTCGTTATTGTAATTTCTTACAGAACGTTTCTCTTTCCGAAGGATTGCTAACAATTAAAGAATATGCATTTGAATATACCAAAATCGAAACCCTTTTCATTCCTGAAAGTGTGCAGGAAATCACAAATTTAGGAATCAAGCCTACAATCGAGGGATACGATGACACTGCAGCCTATCAATATGCACAGCAAAAAGGCTTAACATTTATCAGCATTGATGTTTCCAACAAAACCATTGATTACGGTGATTTTGGTGATAATCTTCGTTGGAGAATTTCAAAAGAAAATATTTTATACATTACCGGAAACGGTACAATTCCTGACTACAGCTCTCCCACGGATGTTCCATGGCATAATCATATGGGATGGATTGAGAGAATTATTATAGAAGAAGGCATCACCGCTATTGGAAGTAACAGTTTCTCTGATTTCACCGGCAAGAAACATATTATCGTATTGGGAGATATCGTTTCAGTAGGCAAAAACGCCTTTGCTGCAAGTGAAGAATTGACTGTTTGCGGATATGGTACAAATGCATTGCAAAACTTTGCAACAAGTAATGGCATTACGTATATCACAATGTTGGATTGCGGCTTTGCATCGCCAACAATCCAATGGATATATACCGAAGATAACCGATTACTCTTTGTGGGAAACGGTTATATGCAAAACTGGGCAAAGACACAGGATACCCCCTGGTACTCCTACAAAAAGAATATTGTTGCAGTTGAAATTCCGGAAGGAATCAAAAATATCGGTGCATGGTCTCTTTCCGGCTGTAGCTCTTTAACCTCACTGGTGATTCCCAACAGTGTTGAATACATCTGTGATTATTCCCTCAATGGTTGTTCGTCCTTGCAGGAGTTGACTTTGCCATTTATCGGATGTGAAAGAGGCGGAGAAAACAAACAAAGCTCTGTTTTTGGTAGTATTTTCGGATTTTTGGGTGTTGGCGGAAGCGCTTCCTTAAGCGGAGCAACTGTCCAAAGATACACAGAAAGTATGGATAAAGGCACATTCATCGGAGCATTCATACCGGATTCCATCAAAAAAGTTACCATCACAGACGAATCTTTCATTGCATATGGTGCATTCTATAATTGTAAATTTGAAGAAATCGTTCTTCCGGAAGGGATTACTCATATTTCTCCATATGCTTTTTATAACTCTGCTGCAAAAATCACCTATCCCGGCACAGCAAAAGCTTGGGAAAGAATTGAAATCGGAGATCATAATACCATCAATCTCAATATCACGGGTGTCGACCATAAAACAAACGAACCTACGATATCAGTTACTGATGTAGCGGGTGGTAAAAAGATAACAATAGAAGCCGACGGTCAGGCATCTGTCTATTATACCATTGACGGTTCATTGCCAACCTATCGCAGCAACAAATATGAAGGAGAAATATATCTTTTACAAGCAGGTGAATATGAAATCAAAGCCATCGCAATACAGCGTGGCTACGACGAAAGCTACCCCATCAGTGAAATGCTCAGTGTCCCAAAAGCAGAGATGCCTTTCGCCTCTGCGGAAAGTGGATTGACACCCCCCGGAACATTGGTTACTCTCCATACCAATCTTGATGATGCTTCCATTTTCTACACGTTAGACGATTCTATGCCGGATAACAACAGCATTTTATATTCATCTCCTATCGAAATCAACGGTTTTGTTAAACTTCGTGCAATCGTTGTCAAAGAAGGTTGGGCTAACAGCGAGGTTTCCCTTTATCACTATGTAGATGAGTATGCAATTCCCGCTGTTGCTACAAAGGATGCATTCTTGGTTTCCAACCATTCTGCTATTTTACAAGGTGAAATTCATAACCGGAAGGATTTGAGTTTTTACGATGTAGAATTTGTATATTACCCTAAAGATAATCCTGCAAACTCCACAACACTAACAGCAGATGAAACTTTTTCCTGTCAACTTGAAAACCTGACAGAGGATACAAAATATTGCTATTATATCAAGGTAACCAATGGTGATAAAATTTCACACGGCGAAATCAAGGAATTTTGTACTAAAACTTATGAAATCCCGCTAAAAGTTACTTTGAACCATGAAGGAATCCGTCTGCAAAACGGCAGAGAATACCAATTAAATGCTACAGTGTATCCGCAAACTGCATTGAACCAACAAATAAACTGGAGAAGTTCCAACCAAAAAGTTGCGACCATAGATAAAAACGGTGTCGTAAAAGCAGTTGGAGTCGGTAACGCTATCATTACCGCAACTGCTCAAGATGGTGGCGTTTTTACGAGTTGTGAAATTTTAGTGTACAATAAATATGTTACAGACTCTGTAGATATTTCCGAACTGAATATTGCAACAAACACACAGTATTATGCGGAATACGGCTTTACACATCCGGATAAAACTGAAGCCGGTAACAATTCATATGCATTGGCTTATTTTACACGGTGGGACGGTGCCGTAACAGAAAAAAAAGACAAAAATCTTTCCCCCACGGCAAGCAGCGAATACGGTTATGAATTGGAAAACTATTATCTGGAAACCGATGCAGATTATCATATTCAAAATGCATACATTATCCCCATCCGAGAAAACTCCTATGATAACGATGAATTAAAACGAGCTATCAAAAAATATGGTGCGGTTGCAGCAATTATGTACGCAGCACCAGAAGCTAAATACGGATACGGTGGCTCCAGTTATTACTACAACGAAGGCTGGAATTGGAGTGTAGGGAATCATTTGGTTTCACTCGTTGGCTGGGATGATAACTATCCCGCATCCAATTTCCCGATAAAGCCAGAAGGAAACGGAGCTTTCATTGTGAAAAACAGTTGGGGTGAATCCTATGCCGATGACGGATTTTTCTACATTTCCTATTACGATTCCATTTTAGCTCGTTACACCAACTCATATGTGTATCCTGAATTAGAAACCAATACTAACTATAACAACATTTGGCAGTATGACTATACCGGTCCGTCTTATAAGCTCGGATATACAAATTCCACTTATGCTGCCAACATATTCCCGCAAGACGGTAAAGCACTTGCAAATGACGAGTTATTAAGAGCTGTTTCTTTCCACACAGCTGCACAAGATATGAAATATGAAATTTATGTGGTCGACAATTATGTTGATGAGTCTTCCCTCAAAATCTCCTCTGCCCCGGTCAAAAGTGGGTCAGTCCATGAAATGGGATATCATACCATTGAGCTGGATCAATACATTCACCTTGCAGCAGGCAATCGTTTTGCAGTTATTGTTCGTTTGATTGCAAATGACGGTGCGATTGCCAATATGTTGGTTGAAAAACTGTGGAGTGTAAACACAAATATGGTGCGTTTTGATAACGTCGGTTTCTACAGTGCAAACGGTAATGAATGGTCTGAAATTTTTAGTGATACCAATATCTGCATCAAAGCATTTACCGATTATGCTGACCTTGAGAAAGCAAAAAACACCGTATATAAACATAACGAAACCATAGATACCAATTCGTCAGAAATTACAATATCAGAAGCAGAATCTTCCTACAAATTGACTCCATATCATTTTGGAGGATTGTACCCTGATATGATGGATACAATCATCAATGATTTTGTCAGCGATATTGAATTACCTGCAAAATATGATTTGCGGGAATTACATCAGGTAACAAAATCGAAAGACCAGGGCGGTTTCGGTCTTTGTTGGTGTTTCGGTTCAGCATCTTCCGTGGAAAGCGGTGTATTAAAACGAATGGCAGAAGGTGCTTTAAACGGCATTGATAATAACCAAAAACCAATTTATGCTGAAGCATCAATTCAACTTATCGGCGAAGAACTTCATGTCAATGCAACTGTAAATGCAACTTTATATATCGCAAAATATGATGACCTCTGGAACTTTGAAAGTGTGGAAGTATATGAGGTAACAGCCGACAAAGAAAAAACAGTTCCCTTCGATGCTACCTATAACACTAAAGCATTTGTTTGGGATGAGCACATTTCCGCTTTGTGCAACGCATTCGTAAATGAGTGCAACTAAACATAACTTCTCCTACAACCGTTCGTACAAAAAACACTCTGTGAAATTCACAGAGTGTTTTTTGATTCTTTTGATACAATTCAATTACATCGGTAAGCCGTTTTTCAGCTTAATGTCTTTGGCATCCAATTCTGCAACAATACCATTTACCACCTGAAGTACTTCTTCTTTGGTTAAGGTACGTTCGGGGTGAGAGAATAAAATTCTTAAGGTAATGGATTTACCGGTTTCATCGGTATAGGTACCAACCACTTTTACATTTTTAATCAACGCACAGTTTGCGTTTTCGATGGCATCTGCAATGGGCTGATAAGTTTCGGAAACGAAAGATAAGTCAATTTCAATTTCCGGGAATCTGGAAGCTTCCTGATAAGCAATGCTCTTGTTTTTGATGTCTGCAAAATCGGTTACATCAATTTCTGCGTACACAATATTTGCTTTTTTATCAATTTTTTTGGAAACCGCAGGATTTACGATACCAATTTCACCCAATTCTTTTCCACTACAGATGATGGCATTTAAGTTCTTAGGATGCTGATAGGAATGGGTTGCTTCTTTCGCCTGAAAGGTTAATGCCTCGTGTTTTAAGTCGTCTGCCACTACCGCCAAAATATCACGGAGTTCAAAATAGAGAGCTTCCATTTCTTTGGTTTTGGAATATAAAGTAATGCAGAGTTTCTTTCTTTCGTTGCAAAGGCCATCTTCTTTTAAGCCTTCCACCACTCTGCCGATTTCAAACACTTTAAACTCAGGAGCGTATGCAGTGTTGTATTTCACCTGACAAAGCTGAGTGGGAACGATGGATTTACGAATGGTTTTGATATTGGGATTTACAGAACTTACTAAGTTGATGTTATCTTCCACTTCAATACCTAATGCCTTGTATTCATCAAAATATGCCCATACATAGGAATGAAGCTCATGCATAGAGTAACGTTTTACCAAAATATCTTTGATTCTGTCTTCATCACTCTTTTCCTGCGCTGCTCTTACGGGATACAACGGCACTGCAGCAGTATTGATATCAAAGTTATCGTATCCGTAAATACGGGTAATTTCTTCAATGATATCCGCTTTCATGGTAACGTCTTTGGTTGCACGCCAAGACGGAACAGTAACACCGAAGGTATCTCCATCTACATTCACGCCGAAGCCTAAAGCTTTCAGAGTTTTTTCGATGGTAGCAGTATCAATGTTGATACCGGTATATTTATCCACAAATGCTTTATCAAAGCTTAAGCTGATTTTTTCATAATGATAGGGATACTCATCCGTCAAGGAGGAAACTACAGTTGCAGCAGGGTCGATTTCGGTCAACAATTTCACAAAACGAGCAATAGCAACAGTAGTCATTTCCGGATCCAGACATTTTTCATAACGCATAGAAGCATCGGTACGATGTGCCAGACGAACGGTGGATTTGCGGATGGAAGTTGCATCAAAGGTTGCAGATTCCAAAGTTAAAGTGGAAGTTGTTTCCACAATTTCAGAATCTAAGCCACCCATAATCCCTGCGATAGCAACAGGAGTATTATCGTTACAAATCATCAGGGTTTCTTCATCAACGTCTCTTTCCACACCATCTAAAGTCTGGAATTTAAAGGGCTTATCAAATCGTTTAATACGGATTTTATCAATTTTTTCCGAGTCAAACGCGTGCATAGGCTGTCCCATTTCCAACATCAGATAGTTGGTTAAGTCTGCCAGGAAATTAAGTCCTCTCATTCCACAATAGAATAAACGAATTCTCATATTCATAGGACTTACGTGTTTTGAAATATTACCAAACTGAATACAAGAATATCTCTGACATAAGGGGTCTTCAATTTTTAAATCCACTTTGGGCAGATTGTGATAAGCTTCCAGGTCAACTACCGGCAATGGTTTTAATTCTCTGCCGGCAATCGCAGCAAATTCACGGGCAATACCATAGTGACCCCATAAATCAGGACGATTGGTTAAAGATTTGTTATCCACTTCAAAGATGATATCATCAATCTGATAAATTTCTTTTAAATCAGTTCCCAATGCTACATCTTCGGTAATATCCATAATACCGGCATTTTCGTCGCTTAAGCCAAGTTCTTTTTCAGAGCAACACATCCCGTTGGAGGTATAACCGGCCAGTTTTCTGGGAGTAATGGTAATATCACCAATCTGTGCACCCAATTTTGCAAAAGCAGTTTTCATTCCGACTCTTACATTGGGAGCACCGCAAACAACGTCAACCAGTTCAGCTTCACCGATATCAACTTTCAAAAGATGCAGTTTTTTCGATTCGGGATGATCCTCAACCGATTTGATTTCCGCCACAACAATTCCGGAAAGGTCGGAGCCTTTCTGATAGATTTCGTTTTCTACTTCTGCAGTAGATAATGAAAATTTTGCAATTAAGTCTAATTTATCCAGTCCGGACAAGTCAACAAAGTCCGAAATCCAGTTCATTGATAAAATCATTCTTTACACTCCCCTTTCTTATTTATCATCGGTAAACTGCGACAGAGCTTTTAAGCTACCGCTGTTTAAATCACGAATATCTTTTACGCCATATTTCATCATAGCAAGTCTGGTTAAGCCTAAACCAAAAGCAAAACCGGTGTATTCTTCGGGATCAATCCCACCTGCTTTTAACACTTCGGGATGAATCATACCACAGGGACATAACTCCAGCCAACCGCTGTGTTTGCATGAAGGACAACCTTCTCCGCCACAAATCAAGCAGCTGATATCAAGTTCAAAACCGGGTTCCACAAAGGGGAAAAATCCGGGACGAAGGCGAACTTTGATGTCTTTTTGGAATACTTCAGACAGCATAGTTTTCATAAAGAAAATCAGATTGGAAATGGAAATATTTTTATCCACCATTACCCCTTCCATCTGGAAGAAAGTGTTTTCGTGACAGGCATCGGTTGCTTCGTTTCTGAAACATCTGCCGGGGAAAATCGCTTTGATGGGTTTTCCTTCGTTAATTAAAGCATCTTTATATTTTTTATAAATTGCATTTTGTGCCGCAGAAGTATGAGACTTTAATAACTGACCGTTATCTAAATAGTAAGTATCCTGCATATCTCTTGCGGGATGATTTTTAGGAATATTTAACGCTTCAAAACATTCATAGTCAGTAACGATTTCGCTATAGTCTTCAATCGCAAATCCCATAGAACGGAACACTTCTTCACACTGACGTTGCACCAAGGTGATGGGATGATAGGAACCTCTGTCTAAAACGGGAGGCATAGACAAATCAAACAAAGGCATACGGCTGTTTTCCAGCTCGATTTCCTTCTGTTTTAATTCTTCTCTTTTTGCGGTAATTGCATCGTTAACTTCATTCTTCAGTACGTTAACTGCCTGACCGAATGCTTTCTTTTCTTCCGGAGTTAAGGATTTCATTTCCTGCATCAGTTCGGTAATGAAACCTTTTTTGCCTAAATATTCTACACGGATTTTTTCCAGATCTTCCATATTGGTGACTGCTAACAGAGCTTCGGCAAAATTTTCTTTTAATGCTACGGTTTTATCTGCCATAGTTTTCAAGTCCTTTCTATATCTTTTGAAAATTAAAAAACACATTTCAGAAGACGAACATCATAGTTAAAAATAAAAAAACAGCTCCGTCTCCATAAAGGGACGAGCTGCAAACCCGCGGTACCACCCAAATTCAGATTTTTATAATCCGCACTCTTTTTTATCTTTTAGCGTGAGATACAACACTCTGCTTATATCCAAGGAATTTCGCAGAATACTCCAATGCTGAAATTCATCTTGCACCCTATCCGGGAAGCTTCCAGCCGATGGCTTCCTTCTCTTGTAAGAATCAGATACAGACTACTGACACATCTTCATCGTATGCACTAAAATATTATATCAGTTTTCTCAACAAAAGTCAAGTCCCGAACGTGATTTTCTTTCGGGACTTTTGCTTTTACAGTCTGTCTAACAAAGGTTCAATTTCCAAAAGTGAAGAAACTTCATATGTAACCGGAATATTCAATCGGTTTTCACTATGTTTTGGATTATACCACATAGTGTCCAATCCTGAATTGACTCCCCCTTTGATATCAGAGGACAGAGAATCTCCGATAATGATAGCTTCTTCTAATTGAAAATCAGCAATTTTCGAAAAAACAAAATCAAAAAATGTTTTCTCCGGTTTTTGATAACCAATTTCTTCGGAAAGAAAAATCCCTTCCGCCAGAACATCCAAGCCGGACTGCTTCAATCTGGGATACTGCACTCCGGCAGTTCCGTTGGTTACATAGTAAATCTGATATTTTTTGGTTTTCAGTGACAATAGAAGTTCGATTGCTCCCGGAATCAAGAAAGCATGTTTGGATAAATCAGAACGGTAATATGCATCAAAAACTTTAGAATCAAAGCAAATTCCAAACTCTTCAAACAAGATATCAAACCGACGATACAAAATGGTAGATTTTTCAATCGTTCCTTGTTCAAATTCTTCCCAAAGTTTTTCGTTAATTTGAGGATAACGGTCACAAATTTCATCATTTACAGGTAAAGAAAAATGACGAAGTGTGTTTTTAATAGCTTCTGCTTCCGAACGATCAAAATCCAAGAGAGTTCTGTCTACATCAAATAATAAAAATTTCTTTTTCATAGTTTACATACCTAACTGTTGATATTGTTTTGACAATGCAACATAATGATCTGCATTGTTTTTATTTTCCTTTATTTCCTCTTCCGTGAGATTTCGTTTCACCTTACCGGGAAATCCAATCACCAAAGAATTGTCGGGGATGCTTGTATTTTGCGTAATCAGCGTCCCTGCACCTAAAATGCAATTCTTACCGATTTTAGCTCCGTTTAACACAATAGCACCCATTCCCACAACCGTATTTTCGCCAATATGACAACCGTGTAAAATTGCACCATGTCCTACACTGACATTTTTTTCAATGAAAACAGGATACCCTTTTGCTGTATGAACGGTTACATTATCTTGAATATTTGAACCTTCTTGGACGGTAATTGCTTCACAATCACCGCGAAGCACAGCATTATACCAAACAGAAACATCTTTTTCGAGCAAAACATTTCCAACAACTACCGCACCTTTTAAAACAACACTCTGCTCCATAATACGCACCTTTTTTATGAAAGAATTTCTTTACTGTCCAATACAATGGTAAAAGGACCGTCATTGATCAGCGACACTTTCATATCTGCACCAAACTGACCACACTCCACATTACCAAACAATTCTTTGGATTTTTGAAGCATATATAAATATAATGCTTCTGCCATATCCGGCTTTCCTGCATTGATAAAGCTGGGTCGATTTCCTTTTTTGCAGTCAGCATACAGAGTAAACTGAGATACAGCCAACACTTCTCCACCCACATCAGCAATACTTAAATTGGTTTTGCCGTTTTCATCTTCAAAAATGCGAAGTTTTGCAATTTTCTCTAGCATTTTGTCGGCAATTTCTTTGGTATCTTCATTGGAAATCCCAATTAACAGCAAATAGCCCTTTCCAATCTTGCCATATATTTCCCCGTCAATGGTAACGCTCGCTTCCAACACTCTTTGTATTACAATTTTCATTTTTCTTCCTCAATTTCTTACAGTTTCTTTTCCAAAAGAACCATATTGATCCCCTCCATTGAATGAAAAACACAAGGCACAATTCCAATTTCCTTATAACCTAATTTTTCATACATCGCTCTGGCACGGACATTTCGTTCGTTGGTGTCCATTCTAAGATAGGAACAACCTTGCTCTTTTGCATATTCTTCATAAAATGCCACAAATTTTTTTGCATATCCTTTTCTTGCCACTTTAGTGGAAATGACTAAGGTATGAAGCACCATAATTTCATCTTCGGGTGCATCAAATTGCCAATCCCCCATAGGATATACATCCATTTGAATGTGATTGATAACTGCCGTTCCCATCACGCCGCATTCATCCTCTAAAACAAACAAATCATCTCTTAACAGAGCATCTTCTGCAGTTTGCTTGACAGGATATATATTACGGTTCCAACCAATCACGGCTTTCCCCTGTTCTTCTTCTATATGATTTTCTAAATATATTTCCCAAATTCTTTCAATATCACTTTTGTTTGCTTTTCTAAATTGAATCATACTGTCCTCGTATATTTATTTCTTAATGGTTTCCATAATTGAAATAAGTTTTTCATCTTCGATATCATTTACCACATCAAATAAGGTTAAAATCTTTTCTCCCGCTGCTCCGTTTTTAATCAAATCCTGCATTAAACTGAGAAGACTATCATAAAAACCATCTAAATTCAAAACCACAATGGGTGTATTCAACCGCTCTAAATATTTTAAGGTAATCACCTGAAAAAACTCATCCATTGTACCGATTCCGCCGGGCGCAATCAGATATAAATCAGCGTGTTTTTCCATAATCGTTTTACGCTCTGCCATCGTATCTACCACAATGGTATTATCACAATCAAAAATATGCTCAAATCCTCCCATAAAACGTGGAGTTACCCCCATAATATAGGCATTATTTTCACGAAAGCCTTCGGCAGCAGCTCCCATACAACCGGTAGCACCTGCACCATATACCAAAGAAAACCCTTGTTTTGCTAATTTGGCACATAAATCTTTCACAGCATTTCTGTGAGATATACTGATATTATCTGATGCACCGCCGTAAAGACAAACAAAATACTGTTTAGACATTTTATCATCCTCCATGTTTAAGTATCTTCTTTCACAATATGCCGGACAGTTTAAAAATGTGCATTATATGTTTTATATTCTGACTCATATGATAATACCTCCAAAAATTTGGAGGTATTATCATATCAAAATAAATTTTATTTAACGTCATTGGGCTTTTTTACAAATAACATACTCAAAGCCAAAGAGATAATATAAAGAACGATAGTTACATACAGTACAGTCTGATAACCAACAGGATTTACCATATTACCAGCTACTTCAATTTCCTGACCGAAATGGCTTACAATCCAGGTTGCCAACTGATTACCGGAAAGACCTGCAAATGCCCAAGCGGACAAGGTAATCCCGTGAATTGCACTAATGTTGCCCATACCGTAGTGGTCAGACAGCAAGGTAGGAATATTGGAGAAACCGCCGCCGTAGCCTGCGTTTACAAACATAATCAGAACAATTACCAATGCAATCAGTAAACCGTTGCCTGCACCGTTTACGATACCGCCGGTTAAAATTACCAATGCAGTTAAGATAATAGAAATGATGAAAATAATTTTGAAGATGGTATTTCTGTCTTTCATTTTATCCGCCCAGGCAGAGAAACCAAGACGACCTGCAGCATTGAAAATTGCAGAAACGGTAGAAATAATACCAACAAAGCTTGCAAGTCCAATACATTTTACAATCATTTTTTCCTGAGATAAGAGAGCCAGACCACAGGTAATGTTAATGTAGAACATCAGCCAGATACCAATGTAATTGGTGATTTTTCTGGATTTGATAACAGCCATAATGCTGTTCTTTTCTTCTTTGCTCTGGGGTTCTTTCCAGTCAGAAGGTTTCTTCAACAACAAGTGACCAACGAACATCATTACAAAGTATACTGCACCTAAAATCCAGAACATTTTATAGATACCGCTTTCGCCCATGGAGCCAAGCATAGACTGCATAACGGGGCTGGCGATTGCTTTCGCCGCACCAAAACCTGCAACTGCAAGACCGGTTGCCAAACCTTTTCTGTCAGCAAACCACAGCATCAGAGTTTTTACCGGAGAGAGATAACCGGTACCAAGACCGATACCCATAATAACGCCGTAACATAAATAAATACCAATGAGAGCGATGGGATTGCCGGGATTCATACCACCGTAGTAGATAAATCCACCGGTACCTACCATACCTAATGCAAAACAAATGGTAGCAATCAAAGAAGATTTATGAATATCTTTTTCTACCACGTTTCCTAAGAATGCTGCAGACATACCAAGGAAGAAAATTGCAAGACTGAATGCCCATTCGGTTGCACCTTTGGAAAATCCGATATAATCTGCGATTTCCTGGCTGAAGATTGACCAACAGTATACAGTACCGATACTGCAATGAAGTAACAAAGCGGGAATTGCGGCTCTTAACCACTTATTCTCACGCCATCCGCCTGATTTTTTTTCCATAATAAATTCTTCTCCTATGTATATTTTTATATTTTACAAAATGATATTCTTGTCCATCCGACATAACATTTCCTTTTTCTCTATCAGTATATCACATAAGGATGAAATTGACAAGAGGTATTTTCAAATTAAAAAGGTGTTTCCACCGTTTTTGTGAAAACACCTTTTTATGCAAAAAGTGTAATTATTTGTTGTCTACGCCGTATGCATATGCAATCAGGTCAACAACTTTGTTGGAGTAACCCCATTCGTTATCGTACCAGGATACTAATTTAACAAATTTATCGTTTAATGCGATACCTGCATCGATATCAAAGATAGAAGTTCTGGAATCGTGAATCATATCGGAGGAAACAACTGCTTCATCAGTGTAACCTAAGATACCTTTCATTTCGCCATCAGCAGCTTCTTTTACAGCAGCTACGATTTCATCGTAGGTTGCGGGTTTAGCTAAAGTACAGGTTAAGTCAACAACAGATACGTCTAAAGTGGGTACACGGAAAGCCATACCGGTTAATTTACCATTTAATTCAGGAATAACTTTACCTACAGCTTTAGCAGCACCGGTAGAAGAAGGAATGATGTTACCTGCAGCTGCTCTACCACCTCTCCAGTCTTTTTTGGAGGGACCGTCAACGGTTTTCTGAGTAGCAGTGGTAGAATGAACGGTGGTCATTAAACCTTCAACCAGACCGAATTTATCGTTGATAACTTTAGCTAAAGGAGCTAAACAGTTAGTGGTACAAGATGCATTGGAGATGATTTCCATAGAGCTGTCGTAAGAAGTGTTGTTAACACCCATAACGAACATCGGAGCATCTGCAGAAGGAGCAGTGATAACTACTTTTTTAGCACCAGCCTGAATGTGAGCCTGTGCTTTTTCGATGGTGGTGAATACACCGGTAGCTTCTGCAACGAAGTCTACTTTAGAAGCACCCCACGGAATTTCAGCGGGATTCATAGAAGCGTAAACATCGATTTCTTTACCGTTTACAACTAATTTGTCACCTTTGATTTCGATATCGCCTTTGAACTGACCATGTACAGAGTCATATCTGAGCATATAAACCATGTATTCTAAATCAATGAAGGGGTCATTGATAGCAACAACGTCAACTTTACCGTTTTCCATTGCAGCTCTGAATACTAATCTTCCGATTCTTCCGAATCCGTTAATACCAACTCTTGCTTTCATAATTAACACCTGTGCCTGATTTGGCACAATCCTTTCTTACGTATTAGGCAATTTGCCTTATATAAAATTTTTTTAACTGAATTTAAACTTGGTTTTCTTCTAAAAAACCTTATCTATTATATAACATTGTCAGAAAAATATCAAGCTTTTTCTTGTATTTTTTTGGAAAAAGTGGATTTTCGTTAAAATACACAACTTTTCCCTATTATTTTCCGATGGCTTTGTCTTTTAAGATAACGTCGTGAGCGCCACCTTCCACGATACTGGTAGAAGAAACTAAGGTCAGTTTTGCCTTATCCTGCAATTCCGCAATGGTTAACGCACCACAGTTGCACATGGTTGATTTTACTTTCTTTAAAGTAACACTTACGTTATCTCTTAAAGAACCTGCATAAGGAACGTAAGAATCAACCCCTTCTTCAAAAGATAATTTTGCCTGTCCGCCACTGTCATATCTTTGCCAGTTTCTTGCACGGTTAGACCCTTCCCCCCAATATTCTTTGAAATAGTTACCATTAATGTTAACTTTCTGCGTGGGACTTTCGTCAAAACGGGAGAAATATCTTCCGAGCATTACAAAGTCAGCTCCCATCGCTAAAGCTAATGTGATATGATAGTCATGCACAATACCACCGTCAGAACAAATCGGCACATAAATACCGGTTTCTTTATAATATTCATCTCTTGCTTTTGCAACATCAATTACGCTGGTTGCCTGTCCACGACCAATCCCTTTGGTTTCACGGGTGATACAAATGGAACCACCGCCGATACCAACTTTAATAAAGTCAGCGCCAGCTTCTGCCAGGAAACGGAAGCCTTCAGCATCCACAACATTACCTGCACCGATTTTCACTTTGTCTCCGTATTTTGCTCTCGCAAATTCCAAAGTGCGTTTCTGCCATTCGGTATAACCTTCAGAAGAGTCAATACACAAAACATCAGCTCCTGCTTCTACTAACGCAGGAATTCTTTCTTCATAGTCACGGGTGTTGATTCCGGCACCTACAATATAGCGTTTATCAGAATCTAACAGTTCCAGAGGATTTTCTTTGTGAGAAGAATAGTCCTTACGGAACACGAAATACATCAGATTTCCATTATCATCCACAATCGGAAGAGAATTCAATTTGTTGTCCCAAATAATGTCATTTGCTTCTTTCAGTGTGGTATTCGCATTACCGGTAATCAGTTTTTCAAGCGGAGTCATCAATTCGGAAACTTTAACATCCATAGATAATCTGGATACACGATAATCTCTGGAAGTAATAACCCCCAACAGTTTGCCGTTAGGTTTTCCGTCATCGGTAACAGCAACGGTAGAATGACCGGTTTTTTCCAAAAGTTCTAAAATATCAGCCAGAGTTTTATCCGGTTGGATATTGGAGTCGCTGTATACAAAACCTGCTTTGTGCGCTTTTACACGACGCACCATCTCAGCTTCTTCCTCAATCGTCTGAGAACCATAGATAAAGGAAACGCCGCCTTCCATTGCCAGAGCAACAGCAAGTTTTTCACCAGATACTGACTGCATAATCGCAGACACCATCGGAATGTTCAGGCTGATAGGACATTCTTCCTGACCTTTTTTATATTTCACCAGAGGTGTTTTCAGACTGACTTTATCCGGAACACATTCGCAAGAGGAATATCCCGGAACCAATAAATATTCACTGAAAGTATGGGACTGATTTTCAAAAAAATATGCCACTGTTTCTTCTCCTTCTCTCTCATTAGTGTGATAAAAATAGTTATTAAAACTATTTTACAACATTTCTCGAAGCTTGTCAATATTTTTCGACGATATTTCAATAGGTTTACTCCACAAAATCAAATTGTGTATCATCAATGATGATGGTATCCCCTTCTTTTGCACCTTTTTCTTTTAACGCTGCAATGATTCCGGACTTAATTAACGCTCTCTGTAAATACTGCAAGGATTCGTAATCTGTGAAGTTGGTAGAATTGATTAATTTTTCCGGCAAATCACCTTCTAAAATGAAGATATCATTTTCACGAATAATGGTGAATGGTTCTTCTGCTTCACGAATCAGAAGTTCTCTGTCAACCACTTCTACCGCTTCTTCAGGCGGAATCTGTGCTAGACGTTCTCTGGTGTATGCCATCAGTTCGTCAACACCTTCACGGGTAGCTCCTGAAATGAAAAAGACTTTATAACCGTCCGCTTCCATAGTGTTACGAAATTCTTCCAGTGTTTCTTTGTCGTATACCAAGTCAATTTTATTTCCAACCACAATTTGTTCTTTTTGAGAAAGACGTTGGGAATACTGTTTGAGTTCCTCGTTAATGGTGTGAAAATCTTCCACAGGATCTCGCCCTTCAAAACCGGACACATCTAACACATGAAGCAACAGACGGGTTCTTTCGGTATGTCTTAAAAATGCATGGCCCAGACCTACCCCTTCACTTGCCCCCTCAATAATACCGGGGATATCAGCCATAACAAAGCTTTCACCTTCCCCAAAGTCAACCACACCTAAATTGGGTACTAAAGTGGTAAAGTGATAGTTGGCAATTTTAGGCTTACAAGCACTTACCATAGAAAGCAAGGTGGATTTTCCAACATTGGGGAATCCTAACAAGCCTACATCTGCAAGCATCTTAAGTTCCAATTCAATATTTAATTCCTCACCCTTTCTTCCGGGTTTTGCAAAACGGGGAGCCTGACGTTTCGGAGTAGCAAATTTTGCGTTCCCAAAACCACCTTTACCGCCTTTAGCAATCACAACTTGTTTGCCATCTTCTGATAAATCGGCTAAATAAACGCCTAAATCACTGTCTTTAATTGCAGTACCAACCGGAACTTTAATAATCAAATCCGCTCCATCCTTGCCTGTGCAATTACCACCGGAACCGTTGCCGCCATGTTCTGCTGCATATTTTCTTTTATATCGGAAATCCATCAAAGTGGAAAGATTTCTGTCGGCAACAAAAACAACGTCGCCTCCCTTGCCACCGTCGCCACCATCAGGTCCGCCTGAAGCAACATACTTTTCACGATGAAAGGCAACCGCACCGTTCCCACCATTTCCTGCTTTAATAAAAATTCGTGCCATATCTACAAACATATGAATCCTCCTTTTCTGCAAAAAGGTATTTTTTTACTCGCGAATTTGACCGTTGCCGTAAATAATATATTTTACGGTGGTTAAAGCTTCCAAACCCATTGGTCCTCTTGCGTGTAATTTTTGTGTGGAAATACCGATTTCAGCTCCATAGCCAAATTCAAAGCCATCGGTGAAACGTGTGGAAGCATTAACATAAACCGCTGCCGCATCGACCGATTTTAAGAATTTTTGTGAATTTTCGTAATTGGAAGTTACGATACATTCGGAGTGTTTGGTATTATGAGTATTGATGTGATTAATTGCTTCCGAAATTCCGGAAACAACTTTCACTGAAATAATATAATCATTGTATTCTGTATAAAAATCTTCTTCACTTGCTTTATGAACCGAAATAATCTCTAACGTTTTTTCACAACCCCGAATTTCTACCCCCTTTTCTTCCAAGGCTTTTTTGGCTAAAGGCAAAAATTCCGGAGCGATTTTTTCAGAAACCAACAAACTTTCACAAGCATTACATACAGAAGGACGCTGTGTTTTTGCATTGATTAAAATGGAAAGTGCCATCTTGAAATCCGCAGAATCATCAACATAGGTGTGACAGTTACCGGTTCCGGTTTCGATCACAGGAACCGTCGCATTTTCCACAACGGTTTTAATCAGTCCTGCGCCGCCTCTTGGAATTAAAACATCCACAATTCCATTTAATCGCATCATCTCTTTTGCGGTTTCACGATTGGTATCTTCAATAAGTTCAACCGTGCTTTCGGGAAGTCCTGCTTCAACAATCGCTTCTTTCATTACTTTGGTTAGTGCGATATTGGAAAACAAAGCTTCTTTTCCGCCACGCAACAAAGTTGCATTTCCTGTTTTCAAAGTTAAACAAACAGCATCAACCGTTACATTTGGTCTTGCTTCATAAATAATTCCGATTAATCCCAAAGGAACTCTTTTTTTCCCAATCACAAGGCCGTTGGGACGTTCAGTCATATTGAGAACTTCTCCCACAGGATCGTGAAGAGAAGCCACCTGCCGAACACCTTCTGCCATTGCTTCCAATCGTTCTTCTGTCAGGCGGAGTCGGTCAATCATTGCGACACGCACACCATTTTCTTCTGCACAAGAAATATCTTTCTCATTTTCTGATAATATATAGTCTTTTCGGTTTAAAATTTTATCTGCAATCCGGAGTAAGGCATCATTTTTTTGAGCTACGCCCATTTGAGATAGCACGTAACTTGCTTCTTTCGCACGAATTGCTTGCTCTTTGATAACTGACATCACGCACGCTCCCTTCTTCCATAGATTGCTGTACCAACTTGCTCACCATCTATTACCTGATAAATGATTTCCGGATCATCCCCACGGGCAATTACAGTAACAATATCATCAGGTTGTGCAATTTCTGCAGCAATCAGCTTGGTATACATTCCACCTGTTCCCATCTGAGATCCTGCACCACCTGCTTTTTCTTTAATGAAATCAGTAATTTCATAAATTTCACTGACAAGTTTCGCATCAGGATGTTCCTTTGGATTTTCTGTATAGTAACCATCTATATCTGTTAAAATGATTAACAGATCAGCACCAACCAGACGTGCAACATAGGCAGATAACGTATCATTATCACCAAATTCAATTTCCTCGGTGGAAATAACGTCATTTTCATTCACAATCGGAATGACTCCCATCGTTAACAAGGTTGAAAAAGTGTTCACTGCATTTTCTCTGGAATGTTCATTATCAATAGTATACTTAGTAATGAGAATCTGAGCAACATCCTGCCCGTACTGAGCAAAAAACTTATCATAAATTGCCATCAGCTGACATTGCCCTACCGCAGCAGTTGCTTGCTTCTCCTTCACTTCCGTCGGTTTTTTTGCTAAATTCAACTTCGCAACACCAACTCCGATTGCACCGGAAGATACCAAGACCACATTTTTCCCTTGATTTTTTAAATCGGACAATACCATAACCAGTTTTTCGATTCTTCTGTAATTCATTTTACCATTCGGATAAGTTAATGAACTGGTTCCGATTTTAACAACAACTGTATCTGATTTTAGATTTCTCATACGTCAATTCCTCAATTTTCAGTAATCTCTTTCCTTATTTTAATTTTCCTTCAAAAAAGAATTCCTCCGAGTGATTTTCACTAACCCCAAACACTTTGACATCCACCAAAGAAAAACGATTTTTCAAACGTTTGACATTTCGTTTCTGATGACCAATTATCTGAGATACATAACGTGGATGACAGGATATTTCAAGCATCTTACCAACAGTATCTTTGTTAGACAGAAAATCAGTCAACCGATGAAAAAACACTTCCCCCTGCACCAATTCGCCAAAAGCCTCGTGATAACTTCCGATGACCTTTGTCGGAGAAATTTCCTCACTCGCCATCAAACCGACCCGAATAACCGGGATGTGATGAGAAACAAACATTTCATAAATACCGGCCACGTGAGAAATACATTCCTCCAAAGGAAGAATATGATATTTGCCTTCCCGATACAAATGATATAGCTTGGTATCTTCCAACACAACGGTCGGATAAATTCGCACAAAGTCAGGACGCAAACGAATAATCTCCTCAACAGTATAAATATCATCTGCTAAACTTGAACCATACATTGAGGTCATCATTTGCAAGCCAAGCGAAAAACCATATGTCCGAATCAACGCAACTGCACGTTTGGTATCTTCTGCACACATCCCTCTTTGATTGTCCGACAAAACACGATCTACCATAGACTGCACACCAAGTTCTATCGTTGTGACTCCGTATTCCCGTAAGGATTCCAAAATGGAAGAATTGATATAATCAGGTCGGGTAGATAAACGAATTCCTCCAAAGGAAGAACGGTAACGTCCGGCGATTTCAAGATATTTCATTTGTTCTGCCATCGGAATACCGGTAAAGCTGCCACCAAAAAATGCAATCTCGGTATTTTCCGGTGAGTACCCCTTTCGGGAAGCTTCTTCCAGAATCTTCTCGCATTGCTCATGATCCATCGCATGACTGTAACCACTGATTTTTTTCTGATTGCAAAACACACATTGATTGGGACAACCATAATGCGTCACAAAAATCGGAATATTCTTTTTCATATCAGCTATTTTAATTAGTTTGCTTATTGTTATTTTTTTGATTGAGTTCTTCGATAACAGATTCCATTTCCTTCATTGCTTTACCGAACGCTTCCCAGTCGTTTGCTTTGGAAGCATCCTGAACTTTTTGAAAAGCATCACTTACCTTTGCAATATCATCAGAAGGCAACTCCGGTGTGGAAATCGGCTGTTCCGGTTCAGTAACTGACGGCTCAGACAATATTTCATTTTCCTCCACAGGCGGCATAATGGAAGGTGTTCCTTTGAACAAAGTATCCAAAGCCTGCGCCAAAGTCGGCTCAATGGAAATTTTGTTGTCATAGGCAGCAATCACCATTTTTAATTCCGGGAAAGTATTTTTTCCGGAAGTAATATAAATCGGCTCAACATAAATCAGCGAATTTTTCACCGGAATTGTAATCATATTTCCTCGTATAACAGAAGAACCACCGGAACCCCAAAGTGTCATCATCTGTGAAATTTCCGTGTTAGAATTAATTCGTTTTTCGATTTGCAGAGGACCATACACATTTTTCCCTTTGGGGAACTTATAGAGTGTCAGCTCCCCATAGGAATCTCCGTCTGAGCCGGCAGCTAACCAGGAAACCATATTATCTTTATCGCTAATGGTGAACGGCAGCATCAATACCAAATCTACGCTGTCGTTAATTTTCATCATATTGTAATAAGGTTCCACCCGTTTTTTATCAGAAATCTCGTTGGTATTTCCGTTTTGTCCCGGAGAATCAGAATACATTTCATAAGCAATTTCCCAGATGTCGGAACGATTATAAAATGTTGTGGTATCAGTTGTATGGTAACGCTTTAACATATCTGCCTGAATCTTAAAGTAGGATTCAGGATAACGAATACTATATTGTAAGTCATCCGGAATGGGAGTATCCATAAAAGCGTTCGGATAAATACGTTCATATACCAGAATCAACGGGTCATTCCGATCGGTAATATAAAGTTCCACCGTACCATCATATGCATCAACAACCGCTTTCGCCGAATTTCGGATATAGTTATAATCGCTGTTATAAGGCTGTGCATAAGGAAACTCATCGGTGGTGGTATAAGCATCCACAATCCATTTCAAACGACCTTCTTTTGTAATCAAAAGATAAGGCTTTTCATCAAATGTTAAAAACGGTGCAGCAATTTTCACACGATCAATTACGTTTTTATTCATCAAAATTTTACTGTCGGGAGTGATAAATTTAGATACCAGCAACTGATAATCCTGATAATGAAGTGAAAACAATGCACGATTCACAAAGTTCAACGGGATTCCGGCTTTCCCCTGATACACGGTTTCTACGTTGGTTTCATCTTCCAGATAATCAAATTCCTTGATGGTGGTATTAACGATGGAATAATCGTCTTTATATTCCCCATAGTAAATTCTGGGCTCTGTGATTTTAAGTTCTGTAATATCGGAAGATAAGGGAATATCCTTAACATAAAGAACCGGATGTCCTTCAGAGGTTACTTCATTCACCGGAGATGCTACCACACCATATCCATGAGTAAAACGCATTTTATCATTGCTGTAGTTTTGTGTGGTGGGCGAATTTTTATCTTTTTTCAATTCTCTGGCAGATAAAATAATGGGCTTTTTCGCACCGTCAATTTGATAAGCAGCGATATCCATATCCATAAATTCATAGTAATTTCTGAGTCCTTGAAGCTGACCCAAAATGGTTTTTGTTGAATTATAGTCAATGATACGAATGTTTTCCAGGGTTGCTTTTTCAGACTCTAAATCCTGTTGAGTCAAAGTATTATCCACAGGAAATTCCCGATCAGAAATTTTATCCAGACCATACGCATAACGGGTAGCATCAATATGATGGCTGATATAAGGTGCTTCCACTTGCACCTCTGCAGGTTGCACATGGAAATACTGAGTCATCATAGCACTGGCACCTACTGCAACAAAGACAACCGGGAAAATAAGAGCAGTATACAGTGAAAATTTCACTTTTCCCTTCCACAGAAAAATCAAAATAAAAAGAATGATACCTGCCAGCAAATAAGGTGCAAAACGATAATACTTCAGCCAGATGTTAATATCCGTAAAACCTGCGCCAAACAAGCCGCTAAAATCAGCATATAAAATATCTTCTGCACGGAATTTATAACACAGAATACGAATCAAAAAAATCACTAAAATATTAAATATAATATGTCCCATAATTCTTTTATTGGACACAAGCTCTTTTAGATTCGTTAATCCTAATTTTGAATACAACAAAAAGTAAACAATAGCTGTCAGAATAGAAATGAAAATAACCACACCAATCAAACTGTCAAATAAAGACATCACAAACGGACGAATTAACACATAGTACGATAAATCCTGACCAAAAACAGGATCACTCATTCCCCACTCGCTTGCATTGGAAAACATTAAAAAGCGAGTATACACCGCATCCTTAATAAAATTACTTGCAAAAAAAGCAAACACGATTGAAAGGATACATAAAGGAAATTTCTTTTTTAAAAATTCAAAGCTGACATCAACTTTCAACATGGTACTCCGAATTTTCAGAAATGTAGAAAAAATCAATAAAAATACCACAAAAAAGCTGATAACCTGCACTGACATTTTTGTAATCAGGTTTTGAGAAAACACACTAACAAAATTTTCTCCAATTTCTTTCACCTGAACATACTCCATATAAAAGCGATAACCAACAATCGCTGCAACAACCAGTATTACAGCAAAAATACCGACAATTAATCTGGGTAATACTTTTTTGATTCCGTCATTCATTTTGCTTCGCTCCTTTTTAGAGATCGCACAATTTTAGTCAAATAATTCTTCTGCATAAGAAACAGGATCAAAGTCCATCAAATCTTCCAACTGTTCGCCAACGCCAACCAATTTAACGGGAAGCCCTGTTTTTTGTACCAAAGGAATAATCACGCCACCTTTGGCGGTTCCATCCAGTTTTGTCAGAATAAGTCCGGTAAGTCCTGCAGCTTCGGAAAAGCTCTGTGCCTGCTGCAATGCATTCTGACCGGTTGCTGCTTCTACCACCAATAAAGATTCAATAAAATCTGCTCCGGTCTGTTGTTTTAAAATACGGTGCATTTTGGAAAGTTCATCCATCAGACCTTTTTTTGTCTGCAAACGTCCGGCTGTATCACAAATCAGTACATCTTTACCGGTGCGTTTCAAATGTTCAGCAGCCTGATATACAACAGACGCCGGATCTTGCTCTGCTTCTCCACAGAAAAAATCTGCACCGCTTCGTTCTGCCCAAACTTGAAGCTGTTCGGTTGCAGCAGCACGGAACGTATCCGCAGCAGCTAAAATCACAGATTTTCCTTCTTTCGCAAATTGATGCGCAAGTTTACCTGCTGTGGTTGTTTTTCCTGCACCGTTAACACCAACCAAAATCATAATGTAAGGTTTGTTTTCCTTTTTTAATGCATGGTCAGGAGATAAGATATCAGAAATAATGGATTTGATTTCCTTCTTCACTTCATCTGCTTCGGTCAGACGTTTTTCTTTCACATGTTTACGAAGCTCACCGATAATATACGCAGCACTTTCCGCACTGATATCGGATAAAATCAAAACTTCCTCTAACTCATCATACAATTCTTCGTCTATTTTTTTGAAAATTTTAAAAGCATTATTAATCCCTTCGGTCATTGCTTTTTTCGTTTTTTCAATTCCACGTTTAAATTTATCAATAAAAAACATAGTTTTTTCTCCTTTATTCTTCCAAAATAACATCCTTCATTTTTAAAGATACCAACTTGGATACCCCTTTTTCCTGCATGGTTACTCCATACAAAGTATCTGCATTTTCCATGGTACCTCTTCGATGGGATACCAATATAAATTGTGTATTGTGTTTATAGCTTTTGATATAATCGGCAAAGCGATATACATTCACTTCATCCAGTGCAGCTTCAATTTCATCAAACACACAAAAAGGCAGTGGCTTTAAGCTCAAAACTGAAAATAAGAGTGCGATGGCAGTGAACGCTTTTTCTCCACCGGATAGCAAAGAAATACTCTCCAGTTTTTTCCCGGGAGGCTGAACAATGATATCAATTCCGCTTTCCAATACATTCTCAGGTTCAATCAATTTTAAAGATGCAGTTCCACCATTAAACAATGCACGAAACGTTTCTTTAAAATTTTCTCCGATTTTTAAAAACTGAGTTTCGAAATCTGTCTTCATTACCGTGAGCATATCCACAATCAGCTCTTCCAGTTCTTTTTTCCCTTTCAGAAGGTCTTCCTCCTGGGATTTCATAAAGGTATAACGTTCATTCACTTCCTGATACTCTTCCACAGAAGATAAATTCACATCACCCAAAGACCGTATTTTGCTCTTCAACTCCTGGATTTGCTTTTTATCAGTTGCTTCATCGGATTCTTCGATCGAAATCAGTTCCATACCTTGAGAATATGTGAGTTCGTAACTATCCCACAAATTCTGGGTATAAATTTCAATATCAGACTGAATTTTTTCACATTTAACCGTGAATTTGGAAAGTTCTTGTTCCAAAGATAACAATTCTTCCCGTGCCTTCTTTTGTTCTTCCTGCTGTTTTGAAAAGTCATCTTCCATAGATGCTTTTTGCAAATGAATTTCGCTAAGTTCCGAAATGGTAGCTTTTAAATGTACTTTTTCCTGATTAATCTGTTCTTTTTTAAATTCAACATCCTCAGCCAACGCCTCGTTTTTCTGAATCAAAGCTGAGATGTTTTGTTCTTTTTTTCTAAGGCTATGTTCGTATTCTTCCTTTTCGGTCAGCACATTTTTTTGATGCTCAATTTCCTCAAAAATTCCTTCTTCCAAAAAAGAAAGATATGCTTTTTTTTGATTCAGTTCAGACAGTCCTTCAGAAAGCTTCTCCATTGCCAAGGTTTTTTCCTCAATCTGAAGCCCTATCTGTTGTTCCGTCTCTACCATCGAAATCAACGTTTTATCAATCTGTTTAATCTCTTCGTTCATTTCACGGATGGTAGCACTTTTCGATAAAAATCCGGTTGCCTTTAAAATATGACCGCCCACAATGGAACCGCCGGCGTTAAACACTTCTCCGCTTAAGGTTACAATACGGAAGCTTTGACGATATTTGCGTGACAAATCTCCCGCTGTCTGATAAGAATCTACAATCAAGGTTTTACCAAGCAAACTTGAAATAATTCCATGAAACCGAGGTTGATAGGTTAACAAATCAACCGCTTTCCCGATAACTCCCGGTTCCAAAAGAGCAGACCCAAAATCAAATTCCCGTTCTTTAATTGTTTCAACAGGTAAAAACGTCACTCGACCAAGTTCGTTCTTTTTCAGATACTCGATCGCTTTTTTTGCATCTTTCTCGTCGTTTACAACAACATTTTGTAAGGAATTCCCCAACACTGCATCAAATGCAAGTGCAGTTTTTTTATCTGCTTTGATAATATCTGCTAACGTTCCATGCAACACAGCATCCGAAAGTTGACCGCTATTGGAAGCAAAAAACAGTTCTTTTACACTTTTTTGATATCCTTCATAATTTTTTTCCATTTCTGAAAGATACATTGCCTTCCCTTGTTTGGTATTTCGGACAACAGTTAGTTCCGAACGATTTTGACGGCTTGTTTCCAATTCGTGTTTTAAAGCTTCTATTTCACGTTGAATCTGTGCGATGTCATTTTGCAACGCAGAAAAACTTTCCATTTCAATTTGAAGATTTCTCTTATTTGTCTGAAGCTGATTAATTTTTTCAGAACGGTCAGACAAAAGAGCGTCATAGCGATTGAGTTTTGATTGATCCAACTCTTTTTCATGTTTCAGACGCTCAATGTCTTGCAAATTTCTCTGAATTTCTAATTCATAGAGAGTAATCTGATTTTCAAATGCAGCAATATTATATTCAAAGTTCTTTTCCTTTTTATGAAATTCTTCACTTAACAAATCAGCTTCCCGACGTTTTTGTACCAAAAGCAACGCTTGCTGATCCAATGCTTCAATTTTTTTATTTGACTCTTGAATTTCTTCACAAAGACGAACTTTTTTTTGCTCTAATTCTAAAAGTCTTCCACGATATTCTTGCAGATAACGACACCAATACCGAATTTCCAGTTGTTTAAGTTCTTCCTTCAATCCTAAAAACATTACAGCTTTTTTAGAGGATTTTTCCAAACCGGGAAGACGTTGCCCCAGTTCTGTTAAAATGTCATTTAACCGAATCAAGTTATCATTTGTTTGAGCAAGTTTCCGTTCTGCTTCATCTTTTTTATGACGGTATTTTGAAATTCCTGCCGCTTCTTCAAAAAAATTACGACGTTCCTGCGGTTTACCGGAAATAATCTCATCAATTTTCCCTTGCCCAACAATAGAATAACCATCACGTCCCAATCCGGTATCCATAAACAACTCGTTGATGTCTTTCATTCGGCAGGGAGATTTGTTAATGAAATACTCCCCTTCTCCTGAACGATAAACCCGCCGTGTAACCATAACCTCATCAAAATCGATTTGCAATGCGTGATCAGAATTATCAATCGTAACCGATACCTCGGCAAAATTCATTGGTTTTCTTCGGGTGGTTCCTGAAAAAATAACATCCTGCATATTTCCGCCACGAAGAGACTTTGCCCGTGATTCCCCCAAAACCCATCGGATTGCATCGGAAATATTACTTTTTCCGCTACCGTTAGGGCCAACGATGGTGGTTACGCCACTGGTAAAGTCTAATACTGTTTTATCTGGAAAGGATTTGAATCCGTTTAATTCAATGGTTTTCAAATACATAAATACAGGCTATCCCTTCATAAAATCAAACCGTAAAAGATTTTTAATTCCGTATCAGATAATTATAACAAAAAAATGTTAATATTGCAAGCTTTTTTCAAGGAATTTTAGATTTCTTTCGGTTTATTTTGTAAAACATCCCACAAATCGAGATATAAATATAACGAACCGCAGACAACAATCAATTTTTTTGTCTTTTTTGCATCAGAAACTGCAGTTTTCAAATCGTTATATGCAGTTCCTACAATTCCGACTTTTTCAGCGATACTACATAAATTTTCAGCAGTTTCGGAGCGCTCATTGTTTTTCACACTTGTAAAATAAAATGTTTCACCGGAAAACAAGGCTAAGCTTTCTTCAATTTCCTTATCTTTCATAAAAGCCGAAACAAAGATTTTATCCACATCCGGATAGTAACGTTCCAGACTGAATTTCAAAGCAGACATTCCATTGAAATTATGTGCCCCATCAAACAAAATATCGTCACAAACACGTTCTAATCTGCCGATATGTCGTGCGTTTTGAACTCCATACATAATTGCATCGTCAGGCACACCTAATAAAACTGCCGTTTCAACAGCCAGACAGGCATTTTCAATCTGATGATATCCGCTGATTCCACACACCAGATTGGAAAGATGTTTATAGGAAAACACTTCGCACTGCCCTTTTGGAGCAAAAATCTCAGGTGATGAAGTTATTGTGAATTCCGCGTTTTTGTCTTCAGCACATCGGATTAATACATCCAAAGCTTCCTTATCTTGCGGTAACGTTACCAAAGGACAGTTATCTTTAATGATGCCCGCTTTTTCATAGGCAATCTTTGAAAGGGTATCCCCCAAAAACGAAACATGGTCAACAGCAATTCTGCAAATGACAGTAGCCAATGGCTGTTCCACTACATTTGTTGCATCAAATCTTCCACCAAGTCCGGTTTCTAAAATTACAATATCGCATTGCTGTTCTAAAAAATAACAAAATGCAACTGCTGTCCAGATTTCAAATTGAGATGGAATTTCACCGGTCTCTTTTTTTACCTTGGGAACTGATTCCTCGATTTTTTTTAATAATCGATTTAAATCATCATCTGAAATATCAATCCCATCCACACTGATTCTTTCATTAACACGAAGCATATTCGGAGAAATAAATTTACCTGTTTTTTTTCCGGAAGCAGTCATAATAGATTGCAAAAAGGAACAAACGGAGCCTTTTCCGTTTGTTCCCGCAACATGAATCACCGAAAGTTTATTTTGAGGATTATCCACACATTCCAACAACTTGGAAATTCTCTCCAATCCCAAGTTGATTACTGTTTGAAAACTGTTTGCATACTGTACAAAATCTTGTTTTTTCATAGAACCTCCATATAATCACAGCTCTTTGATTTGGGATTTTAAAGCCCGGCACAAAAGACGAATCACAAAAATCTGAACGGGAACAGTAACAAGAATCACCAGAAAACGCTCCCAGAACACAACAAAAAACAACTCCCAATTACCACGGTAAAGAGTTCCCCAGATACTTCCCAAAATAAGATTCACAAAAATCCCCTGTGTGATGGCACAACTGCCGATACGAAGCCAGGTTTTGGGTTTTCGATACAAAAATATGCCGTAAAAAAAACCGTGTAAAATCGCATTGATTGTCCAAGGAAAAAAATATGCCATTCCTTTGGAGTTCACCAGCATCCCCAAAATATCAGCCACGCCTCCGGTTATGCCACCCCAAAACGGACCAAACAAAGCTCCTGCCAACGAAATAGGAACAAATCCAAAATCCAATCGGGTAACCGGTGTTTGAAATGATAAAAGCCGCACAAATACAATATTCATTGCAATCAGCAATGAAAGATAAACCAAACGTCTGGTTTGTTTGTTTTTTGACATAAAAAAAATCCTTTCTTGTACCAACACTACAAAAAGGAAACTAAAATGCCGTCATCGGCAATGTATTCTTTTGTAGCAACGGAATGCGGAAATAACATCGCAGATTTTTCAGTAAAATCTTTCGTAAAAGAGGCAACTTCCCGTCCCCTTCTCACTTGACGCATTATCTCCTACTCTGCTTATCTTGGAACAACAATTTGTTCTTTTGTTATCATACACCTTCTGAGAAATTTTGTCAATAGATTGCAACAATTTTCAGCCAAAAACAAAAAGAATCGGCTATTTTTGGTTTTTTCTTGTATTTATACTTGTTTTTTGTCATTTTTTATGTTATACTGTTCACATAAAGTTCACAAAAACATCACAATTCTATCTAAAACGACAGAATTGATGATAACTATAAAATAATAACAGAGAGGTATTCTCCCTATGCATCGAAAAGAAGGAAGAAGAATTAAAAGCGGAACTGCGATGGATGCTGTTGCTGCGTTTATTATGCCAAACCGTAACGGAGCCTCCAATCAGTTTGCAGCTACTGTCAATATAAAAAAATGCGAAGAATTGATTCGACAAAAACGGGCAGAAGGTATGAAATCTTTTGGAATGATTCATATTCTGATGGCCGCCTATACCCGAATGATTTCTGAACTTCCCGGTGTGAACCGATTTATCCGTGGTCAACGTTTGTATGCCAGAAACGGAATTGAAATCTGTATGGCAATCAAAAAAGAACTCTCTTTAAATGCTCCGGAGACTGTGGTAAAATTATACGCCGAACCAACCGACTCGGCTGTAGATATCTATGAAAAGCTTACCAAGGAACTTGAAGTAAACAAACAAGAAGGCGACCACAATGCGATGGACACCGCAATTAAGGTTCTGGTAAGTTTCCCCGGAATATTGTTAAAATTTACGGTATGGCTTTTAAAAACAATGGACTATTTTGGTCTGCTCCCACGTTTTCTCACTAAATTAAGTCCATTCCACGGCACCTTATTTATTACCAATATGGGTTCATTGGGAATGCCACCTATCTTCCACCACTTGTATGATTTTGGCACCTTACCTGTATTTATTGCACTCGGTAAAAAACGTACGGAATACACCATCAACCAAGATGGTGAAACCGTTAGCAATCGTGTCATAGACTTTAATGTGGTATGCGATGAAAGAATTTGCGACGGACATTACTATGCCCGTGCGTTCAAACGATTGAAACGTTTACTGGAAGACCCTGAATGTCTGATGGAAGCACCCGAATCTGTCACCGAAGATATCAAATAGTATTCAAACTAAAAAAAGTAGATAGCAAACCATACTTGCTATCTACTTTTTCTATTTTTTATAATACACACTGTCAACATCGAAGAAAGTTTTGTTGATAAACTCTTTTTGATTGCGCATATTGTATCTGTCAAGATTAAAACGCTCCGAAATTACAACGCCTTCTTCGGTAAAAAGTGTCCGCATCGCTGTACTTACGGGACAGAAATAGTTATATCCCATATTTTTCAAATACAACAGTCTCTCATCACCTTCATGCAAATGATATCCAAACGGACTGATGTATACATCCGGTTGCAATACAACTTCATAAATACGTTCTTTAAAACGATTGGTATCATAGTGAAGATTTTCATTGGACACAGAACCATCTTTGAAATAATCATTATGCGTATAACTGTGACAAGCAATCAACCAACCGGTGTTTTTTAACGCCGTTGCTACTTTGGTTGCTTCATCCATCAACTTTTGTTTTTCTTCTCCTTCAGCTTTTATGAAGTTATATCCAAACGCACCTTCATAACCGGTAACTGCAACAATACCTTTTGCACCACGGAAAGAAAAATCAGGATGTTCTTTCACAAATTGATCCAAAATCGGCATAACATCCCCGTTATATGTAAGTTCCGCTTCTCCTTCCGGAGTAAACACTTCACAAACAATCTCACCGTTTTCATCCACAACTAAACGTTCTGCAAAACCGTCGCCTTCCATATAATCATAATAATTGACATCATCAATAGAAATTACCAACGGTTTTTTGCCGGGAGGAAGCAGAATTGGCTGCCCCTCCTGAATCAAATCCAGGGGATACAAAATAAAATCTCGTTCGTACATTTGAGGGAGCATTGCCTGAAATTCAGATACCGTAGTCATCCACATATCATAGCCTTCTGCTTTATAGTCATCGTCAAAGGCAAGTTCAGGATACACGACCAAGCTATGAAAGAAAACGTGATATACCTGACCATCATATTCGACCAGAGAATTCTTCTGTGCTTCAATTTCTTGCTGTAACGCAGCAACATCTGCCTCGGATTGATAACCGGAATCCGCCAACACCTGCAAAGCTTCATCATAAAAATAACCTTGACTAAACTGATTTGCATTATGGATTGCAGTAGTAATCGCAAGTTCTTTTTCTTTTTTGGCATTTGACAAACGAACCCAAACCACTGCACAACAGATTGCCAAAAGAATTACCACCAACAAACGTCCGGGAAATTTCCTGGTTTTTCGTCTTCCTAACATAACAAATCCCCTCCTTTATTTTGTTATTTCTTCCTTTCGGTATATAACAGAAAAAAGACACCCAAAGGATGTCTTTTATTCTTGGAGCTCCCGATGGGAGTTGAACCCATGACCTCATCCTTACCAAGGATGCGCTCTACCTACTGAGCTACGGCAGCCAACCAACGAAAGCTATTATAATACATAATTCTCAATTTGTCAATACATTTTTTAAATTTTTTTTAATTTTTTTGATTTTTTTCAAAAAAACGTTGAAACAACAAGAATTCGGTTGTATTTCATCATAAAAAATCTGCTTTCGTAAGTATAAAAATTCTACCATCCCTACAGTATATACAGTTTAATTTCATCAATTCTTTTTTGACACCAAAAAAACATCCTTCAATCAAAGAAACTTATTTTCATATGTAAACTATTTTAGGCGGTTTGAAAATTGACAGCTATCGCATCTGTAGTAATTTGATTTTTCCCATTATTCTTGGAAGTATACAAATGCTGGTCTGCCCTCTTAAAAAGAGACTCTGCAGTTTCATGATCCGCAACTTTTGCAATCCCGCAAGAAAACGTATGGCTTTTTTTGGTAAACGGAAAATATGTTTTGGAAAAACAATTCAAAACATTATCCACGATAGTTTCAGCCTCTGTTAATGTTTTACCGCATAAAATCAGTGCAAATTCTTCTCCGCCGTAACGACAGGCATAGTCCCCTTCCTGACAACAGCTTTTTAAAATGCCGGCCAGAGAAATTAAAATCACATCACCTGCATTATGACCGTAGGTATCATTCACCTTTTTAAAATCATCAATATCAATGATGGCAAGACAACATTCAGGAATTTCTTCACGGTCGTCTGACAGAATCAATTCAAGTTTTTTATAGAAAGTTCTGTGATTATATAGCTGAGTCATTTGATCCAATTCCATTTCCGCTTCCAAACGGCTGTTGGTAATTGCCTGTTGTTCAATCAAAGCGAAATTCCTCTGAGAAAACTTAATGGAAATTTCTCCGGACAGAAAGGAAACTGCCAAGAATCCGTAAAGCACAACAACATTCAGCCACATTGTTAAATTCAGCTTATGTTCCACAAACAAAGCCAGAATCGTAACCGTCAGCAAAACAAAAGAAAACCAGAAACTTTGCCTCAAAATCTTTTGATCATTATACATCGCAGATAAGATAATCGGAAATACAAATGCACAGGAAGTCACAAGGTAATCCCGATGAAATAACGAAACAACCAAACTGGTCACAATGGCCGCATAAATCACAGAATTATTTTTAAACTGATAATTGGTATTTGGTTTCTTACAAACCCACATTGCAAACAGATGCGCAAACACGTTGATACAAATAGGAATCAACACACCGACCCATAAATAAACGGAACGAAACGATAATAATTGCATTCCCATCATCACAAACAGGAAATACGCTGCAATTTCCACTACAGAAATCAAAATGATTGTAGCTCTGTGAACTTTTAAAAGTTGTTCTCTATATTGTGTAATCAATTCTTCGTTGTTCATTTTAACTTTTCACATCCTTCATCATTTTTAGTGCATTTAGTTTTTATACCAGAAATTCCGGCAAATTATCTGCATCATCTTCGATCTGCCAATCAATGGGCAACTGCCCTGTCATTTGTAAAAACTGATTCGTTTTGGAAAAATGTTTACAATCCCAGAAACCGTTATACGCAGATAACGGACTTGGATGCGCCGCTTTTAATACCAGATGCTGCGGCGCAGTAATCAAACGCTCTTTTGTTTTTGCGTTGGCTCCCCACAAAATAAACACAATGGGTTTTTCTCTGCCGTTTAACATCCGAATCACCTGATCGGTAAATTCTTCCCAACCGCATCCTTTATGGGAGTTAGCTTCATTTTCACGAACCGTAAGTACGTTGTTTAACAACAGTACCCCTTGCTTTGCCCATTTTTCCAAAAAACCGTTTTTGGGAATTTTGCAACCTAAATCATTATGTAATTCTTTATAAATATTTAAAAGAGACGGCGGAATGTCTACGCCCTTTTTTACCGAAAAAGAAAGTCCGTGTGCTTGTCCTCTGCCGTGATAGGGATCCTGACCGATAATAACTGCCTTTACGTCAGAATAAGACGTAAGTTTTAAACTGTTAAAAATATCATACATATCGGGATAGACAGTATAATTGGAATATTCATTCACCAAAAAGGAACGAAGTTTTAAATAGTACGGTTTATCAAATTCTCCCTTTAACACAATGTCCCAATCGTTATTAAATTTAACCATATCAATTCCCCCAAAAATCCTAATCTTTATTCATAAAATGAATCACAACAGAAACCACAGTTCCCACAACAGAACCAACAGAAACCGAAAACATTAAATAATATAATGCATCCAGCGTTGCAAACGGACACCAACCTGAATTTATCATCATCCAAATCCAAAGAATAATGCCATACAACCATAAAACCGAAAGAACACTGACCAAAAGATAAACAACGAGCTGTGATATTTTTTCATAGCGGAGCAGGAACACAGGCACCAGTGAAAATAAAATCACACCAACCGCTGCACAGATTTCCCAGGAGTAAATTCCAATTTTTTGTGCTGTCAAATCTGCTCCAAAAAAAGTTTGCCATCCGGTTAAAATACCGGCACCTAAAACCAACAGAACATATATACCAAAGGAAATGCCTCCCGACATAAGCCCCATCCATATTGATTTTTTAAACGTAGTTTGTTTCATAATGTTACTCCTTTTAAAGGCTTCTCCCAAAGGAGAGGCTCTCCCGTATGGTATAGATTGCGATAACAATCGTTATTCTTTTCCACCTCATCCGTCAGCTATCGCTGACACCTTCCCCTCAAGGAGAAGGCTTTTATCTCCAAGCAGATTAGTCAACCTTTCCTGCTCTCGTGTTAAGTCAAGAGAACAGCGAATAATAGAACCTACTTATTTTTTCTTTAAAAATCCACTGTTTTTTTCTGTGTCACTTTCCCTTAGAACCCGCAGGAATATTGGATTTTCTCGCTCCGACTTTTTATGTAAATATCATAAATCGGCAAACTAATCTTTTGAATTTTTTCAGTTTTATTATTGATGCAAGTACCCCATCTTACACAACGTAATTCTTGCAATCATATACAATGCTTATCCCCTCAAATTTCGAAAACCATTCGGCATTTTCCGTATGAACCGGAATGATTGCTTTTGGGGATACATCTTTAATAAGATTTTCTACTGTCATTGCATCTGCATGACCGCTTGTATGAAGGATGCGTAGATTTACTCCCTTTGATTTCATAAAATCCACAAAATCTTTCATATCATCTCGTTCCAAATAACCTTTCCACATTCCGTAAAAGAGTATTCCATCTTCAAATGAGCAGATTTCATTTAGTTTAGAAAGATAATTTTTCATAGATGGTCTTACGCACATCAAAAACTGTTCTTTTGCAATAGCGTTTTTGCCTATTTTAATATCATCAAACTCAGAAAGCATCTGATATTGTTTGTCTCCGCCCGTCATGAACACTCGTATATTATCATCAGATGTTAATACAGCTTCTTCCGATGCTTTCGCAATTTTAGCAGTATAAATATCTTCAAGTAGAACTCTTTCAGTTTGTTTTGCTATATTACTCATAGTGATAAGTCTATCTATGTTCATAGCTGACATCATAACAAATGCAGGACCTGAATGTTTTGATAAGGCATTTATTGCTATATCTTCAAGTGTTTCTTCCTGAATATTTTGTATATCAATTTCTCTGGAAAGAGTAGTACCTTCAATTATCAACGCATCGACAACAGGAATCTTCAATAGAAGTTTATCATAATCGAATCTTCCGTTTGCTCTGAAATCTCCTGTATATAAAATCTTCTTATCATCAGCTTCAACAATAAACATATATGAATCAAAGGCTGAATGGTCGCAAAGAACAGGAGTGATTTTAATATCTTTAATTTGAATTGCTTTGTCTTCACAAATAAATTGAGGAGAAAATCTGCATTGCATCCCTCTATATTCATTTGCTGCCTTAACAATTTTGTATGCTCTTCCCCCCATATAAATCGGTATGTCTTCTACAATGTAATCGAGAAGTCCGATATGGTCGGAGTGATAATGAGATATAAATACGGCATCGTATTTCTTTTTGCCACAAAACAAACCGTCAATTTTAGGAATTTCAATTTCTTCACTCTCTGAAAGATTAATTCCTACATCAAAAACTATTTTTGTGGCATCGGTTGATATTTCAATAATTGAACCACCTATTTGATTTTGACCTCGAATTATGTTTATTTTCATTATTTTTTGTTCTCCGCCACATATGCAAAGATAGCGTCATTAACAAGCGAAATGAGTTTCTCAACATCATTTTTATACTTTATTTCATCGGAAAACTTAACAATTATTTTTCCTCCATAGCTATCAGGCATAAAACCAACTTCAAGCTCTTTATTATTTTTTTGGATATATTTAGATATTCTATCTGCAATTCTTTCTGCCTCAAATGGTTTTCTCTCAGTATCCCCAAAAAACTTTTTTCTAATGTAAAAATCTACGGATTTTGCATTAGTGGCAGAAAGTTCAAAAAAAGGAGAGTATAACTTATTTTCATCGCCAAACAAAACACCTGTATTTGCTGCAATTTCATACCGAATGATTTTGTTTAATTTGTTTTGTTTATTAACACTTGTATTTTCTGAAGCCTTTTCTTCTCTTATTAAAGGTGCATAAGACTTCTCAACTTTTTCCATAGCGAGTTCAATCGATTCTCTTACATTTTTAGTTCTTTTTTTCTCATTGATAAAAGCAATAAATACTAACACCACAACCAGTGTTCCAAAGACATCTTTGATTCCTGCTACAACAGTTGATGCTGAAACACCATTTATTATAACCTCTGCAATTGCCGCACCAACAGCAATTATTGCAAAAATACCTCCCAAAACATTTTCTATAAAATCTTTTCTATCCATTTTCTATTCCTCCACAACATATTTTCCATTTTCAATTTTTATAAATAAAGGTTTGCAATTTAAAACCTGAATCAGCTTTTTTAAATTTGGTCTATCCTCAAACATTTCGTCATAGGCGATACTGCCTGCAAATACAAACGGATTGGCTTCAACCTTTGTTTCTTGAGGCAATTTAAAATCTTTGAGTAACTGTTTGGTATCAACCGTCTTTAAATAGGTATATCCCTCAATTACACACCTAAGCATTGTTTCATCACTATCCGGTTTTTTTAACTCTAAAATTCTCAATGTATTACCATCATAGGAAAGTAAATCTATTTTTCCGGCTTTATCAGATGCTTTATTTTTTAACGGCGTTTGATAGTCTAATATTTTTCCAATACCGTTTATGAAAGACTGATTGAACATTTTCATTGCGATGATTTCCTCATCACGATTGCTGTTAATGTTTTTTATTACACCATCATGTGTTTTTGTAAAATAACCTTTTTCTCTGTTTATAGTGGGAATTGCGTTGAGCAATTCCAGATTCTCAAGAAGCCATCCACATACAATTTCAGTATAATATTCATCTGTGTCAGATGTTTTGCCTCTGTAATTTATAAAATCCGATTTGTAAAAAAGTTGCATATTATTTTTTGAAATATTTATTTTATTGATTATCTCTTGTTTTGTATAGGACATTTCATTTTTCCTTTCAACATAATTCAACAAAGTTCATATCTCCGTATTCATTTCGTATCATCGTATATTGTTCATCAGATAAATAACCAATTTTGTTAAGAAGCTCTAACCAATATTCTGACTCATACCATTCTTTTAAAGCGATTTGCATTTTAGCAATAAAGTCTGCTGTTCCATGGGCATATTTGATTCGTGAATATTTGCACCAATTGATGTTCTTGAACGCATAAGCTGATTTGTTAAAACACTTTCTCTTTTTGTTTCCTTGATATTTTACACATATTTATAATTTCAACAGCAAAATCTTTCATTTAAATTCGACATATTTTTTTAATTATAACATATCTTTTCTAAAAATGCAAGTAACCGCACAAAAACTGTGCGGTTACTATAAAAAATATAGCAAATGTTTTAGAAAATAATTATTAAAAATATTAAAAAAATCAGAAAAATTATTTCAGTTTATTTTCTTTTAAGAACCAGATTTCGTTTGCATAGTTACGGATGGTTTCATCGGAAGAAAATCTACCTGCCATCGCAATGTTGTATGCAGACATAGACAGCCATTTTTTCGGATTGGTGCGATATAAATCCATTGCACGTTCCATAGTTTCTTTGTAGGAAGCAAAGTCTGCCAATACAAAGTATTCGTCGTTCTGATGGATTAAGGAATCAAAGATAGGCATAAATTCGCCGGGGTGAGCATCTTTGAAGAAGTCGCCTTTTAACGTATCTAAGATACGACGGAGTTTGTAATCGGATTCATAGATATTTTTGCTGTGGTAGTCGCCATCTCTGTAGTGATTTAACACTTCGCTAACAGACATACCAAAGGTGAAAATATTTGCATCCCCTACCGCTTCTGCGATTTCGATGTTCGCACCATCCATAGTACCCATAGTCAGTGCACCGTTTAACATAAATTTCATATTACCGGTACCGCTGGCTTCTTTGGAAGCGGTGGAAATCTGTTCAGACAAGTCAGACGCAGGGAAAATGTGCTGTGCAAAGGAAACGTTATAGTTTTCTAAGAACAGTACGGTCAGGATATCCTTGGTATCGGGGTCGTTGTTCACTAAGTTTGCCACAGAATTGATAAACTTAATCACCAATTTTGCATACGCATAACCGGGAGCTGCTTTACCACCAAACAAGAAGGTCATAGGCTGACGAACTTTTGTGGGATTATCTTTGATATCAAAATACATATCCAGAATCTGGAATGCTTTTAACAGCTGACGTTTGTATGCATGGATTCTTTTTACCTGAACGTCAAAGAGCGTATCGGGATTTAACAAAAAGCCCTGTTTATCTTTGATAAAGTTTGCAAGTTTGATTTTGTTACGATATTTGATTTTACCCAGTTCTTCTAAAAATGCAGCGTCGTTGTGCAAATCTTTTTCTACAATTTTGGAAAGCTGTAAGGGTTTATTGATGAATTCAGAACCGATATTTTTGGTGATTAATTCAGTTAACTCGGGGTTAGAATCTACCAGCCATCTTCTGTGGGTAATACCATTGGTTTTGTTGTTGAACTTTTCAGGGGTGGTCATATAGTAATCGTGGAACAGTTCGTCTTTTAAAATTTGACTGTGCACTGCAGCAACACCATTTACGCTGTGGCTACCTGCGATTGCCATATTTGCCATATTCACAACATCATTCTGAATGATTGCCATATAAGAAACTTTGCCTGTATCTCCGGGATAAATCTGATACAGTTCTTCACACAGACGACGGTTGATTTCTTCGGTAATCATAAAGATACGGGGTAAGAGTTCACGATACATATGAACCGGCCATTTTTCCAGAGCTTCCGGCATAATGGTATGGTTGGTGTAAGACAGAGTTCTAGTGGTGATGCCCCAAGCATCTTCCCACGGAACTTCATATTCGTCAACTAACAATCTCATCAGTTCAGGTACACACAGTGCAGGATGTGTATCGTTAATGTGTACGGAAACATACTCGTCTAATTTCCAGATGTCGTTTCCTAATGCCACATAATCTCTTAAAATAGAAGTTAAACCGGCAGATACGAAGAAGTACTGCTGCTTTAAACGGAGCAATTTGTTGGAGTAGTTGGAATCATCGGGATATAATACGTCGGAAATTGCACGAACAGACTGACGGTATTCAACTGCACTGGAATATTCTCCACGGGAGAATTTAGAGAAGTTAAATTCATCTTCCTTCGGTTCTGCACTCCAAAGACGGAGGGTATTTACGATGTTATTGTCATAACCAATCATAGGTGTATCATAAGGAACCGCAATAACGGGATCATAATTCACCTGACTATAGTAATTTTTGCCGTTTCTTTCTTCACATACCACATTACCGTAGAATTTTACTTCTACAGATTTGGAAGAACGACGTGCTTCATATAAGTTTTCGGTATTTAACCAGTTATCGGATTCTTCCACCTGATAACCGTCAACAATTTTCTGTTTGAATAAACCGTGTCTGTAACGAATACCATTCCCATGACCTGCATAGCCGCAAGCTGCCAGAGAGTCTAAGAAACAAGCAGCAAGTCTGCCCAGACCACCATTTCCTAATCCTGCATCGGGTTCGATATGAGTAACACGGGTAATATCAAAGCCCATTTCTTTTAGGATATCCGTCATATCTTCCAAGATTTGCAATCTTCTTAAGTCTTTTCTGAGAGCTTTTCCCATCAAAAATTCCAAAGAGAAATAATAAACCTGTTTCACATTATTCTCTTTGTAATGTTTTTTGGTTTTTACCCACTCTTTTCCTACCAGTTCTCTTACCAGAGTACCAAGGGCAAAATACATATCACGTTCGGTTGCATCTTCAACAGATACATTTCTAACGCCTTCTAATTTGTTAATTAACGCTTCTTTTAATTCTTCTTTGGTAAATTTCTTGGTTGCTGACACAACTTCCTTCTTAGACGCAGTTGTTTTAGCAGTCGCCTTTACTGCGGTTTCCTTTTTGGGTGCCGCTTTTTTAGCAGTTGTTTTTTTCACAGATTCCTTGGTGGTTGCTTTTGCAGTCACCTTGGTTTCTTCTTTTTTAGTTCTCATATATAATTAATCCTCCTTAAGATTTCTGAAAATAACATAAGATTTTGGTGGCATCATAATGCCATATTGATTATATAAAACGCCTTCGTGGGAAAACACCGCTTCTTCTGATATCACTTCCCTGCAAAGACACGTTTCCTCTTTTGCATTCACCAATACCGTCAGATTTCCTCGGTGAAACCGAACCAGATCGTCCGTATGACAAACAACCGTCATTGGTGTTTTCAATTCTTCTTCATAGGTTGTGCGAAACTTTGCGATTGATTTATAAAAATCTAAAATATCCCGATTTTCTTGGCCGTAGGGATAGGTGCCACGGCAGTACGGATCAGCAAAGCCCTGCATTCCAACTTCATCGCCATAATAAATACAAGGAATCCCAGGCAAGGTGAACTGAAGTACGGTTGCAAGTTTTAACAGTTTTTTAGCTTCTTCGTAAGCAGCATCACTCATTCGATAACGTCCTTGTTCTTCCGGTGAAACTTCTTCTGTTACACCAAACTCGGTCAAAATCCGTCGGGTATCGTGAGTTCCTAAAGAATTCATCAGTACCGACAGTACATCAGCGGGATAATTTTCCAAAATAGACATCACTGCATTCACAAACCGTTCCCCGTCATGATGTTTTACATAGTCAATAATCGCTGTGCGGAACGGATAGTTCATCACGCTGTCAAGCTGTTCACCAAGTAGGTATCGGCGCTTAACACCATAGCTTTCCTTGTTGGATGCATCTTCCCACACTTCACCGATAATAAATCCATCCGGATTCACTTCTTTCACAGTTTTCCGCAGACGGTCAATGAATACATCCGGCAACTCGTCTGCCACATCCAATCGCCAACCATCCACACCATTGTCGTGCCAGAATTTTAAGACTCCATGTTCGGGATTGGTGATAAAATCCAGATAACACTCATTATCTTCCCGTACATTCGGAAGATTGGTAAATCCCCACCAGCTTTCATAAATATCGGGGAATTTTTGAAACGAATACCAAGGAAAATAATCAGAATTTTCGCTTTGATATGCACCTAAAGAATCATAGTGTCCATATTTATTGAAATAAACGCTGTCCGCTCCCGTATGGCTGAACACGCCATCCAGAATCACACGGATTCCACGTTTTTTGCATGCTTTGGTAAAATCGGTAAAATCTTTTTGGGTTCCCAAATAAGGATCGATTTTTTTATAGTCAGCGGTGCTGTATCGATGATTTTCTCCGCTTTCAAAAACAGGATTCAAATAAATGATTCCAACACCAAGTTCTTTCAAATAATCCAACCGCTCAGTAATCCCCCGAAGATTACCGCCAAAATAATCGTTGGCAAGATAAGGATTTTGCTCGGGTAAAAAGACAGGAACCTCGTCCCAGATTTCGTGAAGAATCCTCTCATTTTTAGTCTTCGGAAGTTTGACTTTTTCACTTCGTTTGAAACGGTCCGGGAAAATCTGATACATAATCTTCCCTTTTGCCCAGTCAGGAGTGGTAAATTCCTGTTGATACACCGTTTGCTGAAACATGGGAAGTTCTTCATCCAATACAAGTGTCCCGTTTTGGTTTCTACCGATAAATATTCCCTTTTCCGTTGTAATCCGAAATTCGTAAAACAGCACTTCGGGAACATCAAACATCAGCTTCAGTTCATACTGACTGTAATTATTGTGACATCCCTCATATGAAAAATCAAATTGTCTGCCACGAGAAGTTACAAGGGAAACCTTTTCCACATAAATATCATTTAAAATAAAAACTCGAAATAAAACCTCACGGTTTGTCGCAACTGCACCGAAAGGATTCTTACAGAGAATGTCGCGGGAATTAAAGTAAATGTTCAACTGCTTTTTTCTCCTTAAAATTTTGAGACAATAAATGCCCATTACATTATATCTTTTTTTCTCACATTTGTCAACTGACGAAACAACAAGGATTTTCGGCGATTTTTTATACAATTTTATTAATATTTACCAATTTCAGTTTCCAAATTTTGTAAATTAGGACAATCTTTTATTTTTTTATATATTTTTTACAAAAAACACTTTATTTTTCATTTATTTTATGTTACAATATAATAAATCTAAGAAGTTCGACGGTATATTTGTTTATTTTCAAACTACCAAAAGAACAAAAAACATAAATCCGGCGGAAGCAAACCGCCGATTTTGTTGTGTTTTTCAGCAAATATCAGGAGGCAACAAGTTATGCAAACACCCACCAATACAATGGCAGAATATCTGTTCCATCAAGGGACCAACAGTCGTGCCTATGATTTTTTAGGAGCGAAACTGCAGGAAAATTGTTGTATATTTCGCACTTGGGCACCTAATGCAAAAGAAGTTTATGTAACCGGCAGTTTCTGCAATTGGGATTATTTTCTCCACCGTGCAACTAAAATATCGGACGGCGGTTTATTTGAATGTGTCATCGACAATGCAAAAGAATTTGATTCATATAAATTTGTAATCATTACCAAAAACGACGAAACGCTTCTCAAAGCTGACCCTTACGGATACCACTCGGAAACCCGTCCGGGGGATGCATCCAAAATATACGATTTATCCAAATACCATTGGAATGATAAAAAATGGATGTCAAACCGAGAAGCTCCGTACAAAAAGCCTATGAATATCTACGAAGTTCACTTTGGCTCCTGGAAACGATATTCTGACGGCAACAATTTTTCATATCAAAAAATGACTGAAGAACTGATTCCCTATGTCAAAGAAATGGGATATACCCATATAGAACTGATGCCTATGAGTGAATATCCTTACGATAAATCCTGGGGATATCAGGTAACAGGCTACTATGCCCCAACCTCCAGATACGGTGAACCGACTGAATTTATGCATTTCATTGACGAATGTCATAAAAATGATATCGGCGTAATTCTGGACTGGGTACCTGCCCACTTCCCCAAAGACGCTCAAGGATTATACAAATTCGACGGAAGCTATTGCTACGAATACGAAAGTCCTTATAAAAGAGAGCATAAAGATTGGGGAACTCACGTATTTGACTATGGCAAAAATGAAGTTATTTCTTTTTTAATTTCCAATGCTTGTTTCTGGCTGGATAAATACCACATTGACGGTCTCCGTGTGGATGCAGTTGCTTCTATGTTATATTTAGACTACGGAAGAAATCATGGTGAATGGGAACAAAACCAATACGGAGGAAACGGAAATCTGGAAGCTGTTGAATTCTTAAAAAAGCTGAACAGCCGTGTGTTTTCTGATTTCCCCGGCATTATGATGATTGCCGAAGAATCCACAGCCTGGCCTATGATCACTTATCCTATTGAGGATGGCGGACTGGGATTCAACTACAAATGGAATATGGGGTGGATGAATGACTCTCTCCGCTATATGGCAACGGACCCGTTTTTCAGAAAAGGTGTCCACAACAATATGACTTTTTCCTTAACCTATGCATTTTCGGAAAATTTTGTACTCCCCTTATCACACGATGAGGTAGTTCATGAAAAATGTTCTCTCTTAAATAAAATGCCGGGTTATCTTCACGATAAATTTTCCAATTTGCGAACTTATCTCACATATATGTTTACCCATCCGGGTAAAAAACTTACCTTTATGGGGGCAGATATTGCTCAACAAGGAGAATGGAACGAAGAAACTGAGCTTTCTTGGGAATTACTTCAATATCCCGAACATCAAAAACATCACGCATTTATCAAAGCACTGAATTCTTTTTATAAAAGCGAACCCACACTTTGGGAACAAGACGACAGTTGGGAAGGTTTCCAATGGGCAAGTGCTGATGATTGCAGCAACAATGTATATGCATTTTGGAGAATTGACCAAAAAGGCAATAAGCTGCTAAGCGTGTTCAATTTCTCTTCCAATCGCTATGAAGGTTACAAACTCGGTGTTCCCAATCGCGGAAACTATATAGAAGTATTTTCTACCGACCGGGAAGAATTTGGCGGTAGCGGAACTGCAGCACAAAAGCTTACTGCAAAATCAGGAGAAATGCACGGTCAAAAACAATATATCGAACTAACCATTCCCCCGTTCTCAGCACTTTGTTTTTATAAAAAAGCAATACCAAAGCGGGCGAAAAAATCATAATTCAAAATTGATTTGAATACTATCTAAGGAGGCAATTTTGCTTCTCACTCTAACTTGTATTTTAAATTCTTCATACAAAACGTATCAGACCAAACAGAAAGGATAATTCTTATGATTGCAAAAAAAGAAATGGTCGCAATGTTACTTGCAGGCGGTGCCGGAAACCGTTTGTACGTCCTCACCAAAGAACGAGCAAAACCGGCAGTTCCGTTCGGGGGAAAATATAAAATTATCGACTTCCCTATCTCTAACTGTGTAAATTCCGGTGTGGATACCGTGGGTGTTTTAACCCAGTATCAACCTTTGGAACTCAATACCTATATCGGCAACGGACAGCCTTGGGACTTAGACAGAATGTATGGCGGTGTGCATATTCTGCCTCCTTATCTTGCAGGTGCAACCGGCGACTGGTATAAAGGAACCGCAAATGCTATCTATCAGAATATGCATTTTATGGATCAGTTTGACCCGGAATATGTTCTGATTTTATCCGGCGACCACATTTATAAAATGGACTACGCAAAAATGCTTGCTTTCCACAAAGAAAAAAATGCTGATCTCACCATTGCTGTGTTAAATGTAACGATGGAAGAAGCAACAAGATTCGGTATTTTAAACACCAATCCCGATTTGTCGGTATATGAATTTGAAGAAAAACCGGCAAACCCGAAATCCACCAACGCTTCCATGGGGATTTACATTTTCAACTATAAAAAACTAAAAGAATATTTAATCAAAGATGAAGAAAACACCAATTCCTCCAATGACTTCGGTAAAGATGTTATTCCGGCAATGTTAGATGATAATTGCAAATTATATGCCTATCCCTTTGAAGGCTATTGGAAGGATGTTGGAACCATTGATTCCTTATGGGAAGCGAATATGGACTTGTTGAATCCCAAGCTTCCGTTAAATCTGAGTGATCCCTTATGGAGAATTTACAGTCGCCACAACGCCACAACGCCTCACTATATTGATGAAAAAGCATCTGTGGCAGACTCCATCATTTCCTCTGCTTGTGAAATTTACGGCAAAGTGTCCCAAAGTGTGATTTTTGCCAATACCACCGTAGGTGAAGGTACTGATTTGGAATATTCGGTCATTATGCCTAATGTTAAAATCGGAAAAAATGCCAAGATTCAATATGCCATCATTGCTGATGATGCAATCATCGAAGACGGAGCTATTATTGGTGCAGACCCCAGAGATTGCAAGGATGGCGAATGGGGCATCGCTGTAATCGGTCAAGGTGCCGTAATCAAATCCGGCCAGGTTGTATTACCAAAACAAATCGTATAGTTTCCGACAAAACAAACAGAGAAAGAAGGATTAAACCATGAATGCCTTTAGCATATTATTTTCAGACACTTTTTATTACGACAGAATCGGCGAACTGACCAAAAACCGAAATTTGGCATCAGTTCCCTTTGGCGGAAGATATCGTCTGATTGATTTCGTACTCTCCTCTTTGGTCAAAGCACACGTTCCGAATATCGGTGTTATCACCCGCAATAACTACAGCTCTTTGGTAGACCATTTGGGAAGTGGTAAAGATTGGGATTTAGACCGCAAAAACGGCGGATTAAAAATCCTAACTCCTTTCGCCAACAATATGGGCAACTGCTCATCAAAAAATAAATTTGAAGCTTTAAACAGCGTAAAAACCTATATCCGTCATAACCTGCCGGAATATGCAATTTTAGCCGACACCAACATCATCTGCAACATTGATTTTAAAGCAATGGTTGAATTTCACAAAAACACCAATGCAGATGTAGTATGCCTGTATAAAAAAAGAGATGTATATGAAGGAAGCAACTCCATTGAACTCAACGAAAATGGTCAGGTTGTAGGATCCCGTTATCACGGTAGTTCCGATGGCAAACAGGATAACTTCGTCTTGAAGGTTTATGTAATGAAAAAAGACTTCCTCTTAAACTTAATTGACACCGGCATTACCTACGGTTGGGAAGAATTCAATCGTGATTTCATTACCAAACACTTCTCCACTTACCGTATTTTTGCAATGGAACAGACCGGATATTGCAAAGTGCTTCGCAATATCAATGATTATTATCAGGCGAATATGGATTTATTAAATCCCGAAATCCGTCGTGAAATTTTCCAGTCCGGCACCAATGTACTGACAAAAATTAAAGACAGCGTACCAACTATGTACGGTTCCTATTCCCAAGTGAAAAACAGCTTGATTGCCGATGGATGTAAAATCGACGGAACCGTGGAAAATTGTGTGATTTTCCGAGGCGTCCACGTCAAAAAAGGCGCCGTTGTCAAAAACTCAATCATTATGCAAAGTGCGGAAATCGCTGAAAACTGTCAGATTACCAATGTGATTGCCGACAAAAATATGACATTAAATGAAGGTGTAGTTTTAACAGGTTCAGAAAAATTCCCCTTCATCATTGCTAAAAATACGAAAATCTAATTTCCCGAAAGGTAGCTAACATCTATGAAAGTATTATTTGCAGCAGCAGAAGCCACACCTTTTATTAAAGTAGGCGGCTTAGGCGACGTAATGGGCGGTTTACCCAAGGCTCTTTGTTCACTCGGAGTGGATGCCAGAGTCATTTTGCCCTTATATTCTCAAATCAAACAAGAATTAAAAGACAAACTGGAATTTGTTACAGAAATCGGTATTCCCTTAGGCTGGAGAATGTGTCACTGTGGCATTTTTGAAGCTAAAATCGGTGATGTCACCTATTATTTGATTGACAATGAACAGTTCTTCAAACGAAACAACGTATACGGAGAATTTGACGACGCAGAACGATTTGCATACTTTTCCAAAGCTGTTTTGGAAGCGTTGCCTCATGTGGATTTTTATCCCGATGTCATTAACGCAAATGACTGGCACACCGCAATGGTACCTCTGTATCTGAATGCTTTTTACAGAAACATTCCCGAATATATGTTTATCAAAACGGTTCTCTCCATTCATAACATTGAATTCCAGGGGCAGTATGATCCGTTAATCATGGGTAATGTATTCGGATTGGATGTATCTCACCGTGAAATTATGATGTACGACGGTTGCCTGAATGTCTTAAAAGCAGGTATCGAATCTGCCAATATGGTAACTACAGTATCCGAAACGTATGCACAAGAGATTTTAGATCCCTATTTCTCTCACAATCTGCACAACATTTTAATTCCACGTCAGTACAAACTGAAAGGGATTATCAACGGAATTGATACCGAGGTATTCAATCCCAAAACAGACCCCGCACTTCCCTATCATTATGAATACTCTTCCATTCGTATGAAGTCGATGAACAAAACCGCTCTTCAGAAAGAACTCGGTTTGGAAGTGGATTCCAAAAAGCCCTTAATCGGTATGGTAACTCGTTTAACACCTCAAAAGGGATTGGATTTGATTCGTGAGGTATTACCCGAATTAACCAAACATGACATTCAAATTGTAATTTTGGGAACCGGTTATCCCGAATATGAGGAAAACTTAAGCTATTGGGATACCATTTGTCACGAAAAAGTTCGTGCAATCATCCGTTTCTCCGGAGAATTGGCATCCAAGATTTATTCTGCGGCAGATTTGTTCTTAATGCCCTCCCACGCCGAACCCTGTGGATTGGCACAAATGATTTCTATGCGTTATGGAACCATTCCGATTGTGCATACCGTAGGTGGTTTAAAAGACAGTGTAACTCCCTACAATCCCGAAACCAAAGAAGGAAACGGTATTACCTTCCAGTCATACAACGCCTGGGATATGTATGATGCAATTATGAGAGCATTATCTCTGTATCAGGATAAAACCCAGTGGAGACAACTTCGCAAAAATGCAATGAATACCGACTTTAGCTGGGAAAACTCCGCTAAGATTTATAAACAAACTTACGAAGATTTGTTAAATCAATAGTATAAAAAGAAAAAATGAGCTGATTTATTTTAAAAATCAGCTCATTTTTATTTATTGTATAGTAAAAGTCCTCGCCAAATTGTCAAGCTAAACGAACAATTTATTCATCATATGGCACATGAATATATATCAACGCCCATTGCTCCTGTAATTAAATTTGGAAAGTCTCCTAAAAAACATCCAGTTTCACCTAACTGAATTTTCCTAGTGCCACTGCATTTCATTATTACATCTTAAACATAACAATTCTTTCGTAAGAATCCCCGAGAAGATTATTTTTGAGTGTGTTTATAAATTAGTTCTCGAGATAATAACTGCAGTTCCAAAAATCGCCACTCTAACAACATCACTTCCAAATGATGATTCAAAATCAACTCCAACAACAGCATTAGCACCAACACTTATGGCTTTTCTCTTGAATTTGTCCACAGCATATTCACGAGCGTTGGCAATCAACTCGCCCGCTCCTGACATTTCAGCTTGTTTAAAGGAAAGAGCACGCCCTAAATCTTCCAACCCAGCATCCAAACTTTTCCAAAAGCTATTTTTAAATATAATTTCTTCACTAATAACTGTTATATATTTTTCAATTTTATAACCCTCAAAATTATTAGTTGTGGTTATAGGTAAATTCATTACCTTTTCATCAAGCTCTATTTTTTGCCTGTTTTTCTCCTCTCTCCTCAGTCGTCAATAACCCAATTAGAATTCTTTGTTTATCAAACTTTTTTACAATAAGATTCAAAAGTTCTTCATCATATGTATTTTGACAGTTCTCTATTAATTGCTCTCCAACCGCCACTGCTTCTTCCGCAGTACAATTATAAAGTTTATTAAAACATTCTACTATAGGTTCTGCACACTGGTGACAGATAGGTTTTCCTTCTTCTATATAGAATGCCTCATCAGAAAAAAAACCAATTTTCTTATTACAATGAACACAATACTCTGCCATATTAACTCCTCTTTTCTTTTTGTATATAATTTTTATAGCAATACCAACCCGTTTCAAATCAAGCTTAAAATAATTTCAACACCGTTATCATGAATTAGCGCTACACTATCAATTCTCACTTTGCATATTCATTATACAACAATAAATATAAAATAGCAAGTAATTCTGCTTATTTTGATTATTGGTTTTCATGGTTTACTTATTTTTGATTTTCTTTGTTTAATTTTGATTATTTTTGTTTTTTTGATTTTTACTATTGCATTTTTAAAAATGGTGTGCTATAATGATAATTGATAAAAATTGTCAACAAATGACGGACATCCCTTGATATCTATAGATAAGGAGATTAAAAAAATGCTTGTAACCTTAGAAGAAATCTTAAAAGATGCCGAACAAAAAAAATATGGTGTCGGCTTGTTCAATATGTTGAACTTAGAAATGGCAAGAGGTATCATTGATGCGGCAGAAGAAGAACGTTCCCCTATCATCCTGGGTGTTGCAGAAGTTCATTTGCCTGTGATTCCTTTCGATTATGCTTGTCATGTTATGAATAAAATCGCAAGAGAAGCGACCGTTCCTGTTTGCTTACATTTCGACCATGGTACTGATTACAGAAAAATCTTAACCGCTATGAAGGGTGGTTTTACTTCCGTTATGTATGATGGCAGTGCTCTTCCCTACGAAGAAAACATTGCAAACACCAGAGAAATTTCTAAAATCGCTCACGCATTGGGTGTTAGTGTGGAAGCGGAATTAGGTCACGTTGGCGGTGCTGAAGGTGGCGCTGATGACGGTCACGAAGAAATGTATACCAATGTAGATCAGGTAAACGATTTCATCCATCGTGCAGACATTGATGCTTTAGCAGTTGCAATCGGTACTGCTCACGGTCAGTATAAAACAAAACCGAAACTGGACATCGGCAGATTAAAAGAAATTTATGATGTTGCAGATAAACCGCTGGTACTCCACGGTGGTTCCGGTTTAAGCGATGATGACTTCAGAAACACCATCAAAAACGGTATCAGGAAGGTAAATATCTGTACCGAAATGTGCCTGGCTGCACATCGTGCATACACCTTTGCTTTCCAGGAAAACACCAGTTTTGAAATTGCTCTGCAGGTTGCAAAAAAATCCGTTCAGGAAATTGTAAGAGAAAAAATGATTCTCTTTGGTTCCAGCGGCAAAGCATAAATCAATCAGTATAGAAAGCCAAATCTCCGGATTTGGCTTTTTTCTTTGATATTTGACAGAAAAAACAGAATTTTTTTAAAAAATGGTATAGACAAGAATAAAAAAATCTGCTATACTATATAGGTTATAAAATAGTATTAATTCCGTGAGGAGGTTTTTTTCTGATGATTAAAAAAACAAAAAAATTTCTGGGGTTGTTTCTTGCTATTCTGATGTTCACATCCCTTAGTGTTATGGCAGAAACCGCTCAAATCAATGCAGTGTATGACTTAGTTTCCGTTCGTGTAAACGGTAATTACTTAAACGCACCAAGTTACTTATACAACGACTATGTATATGTTCCCTTACGTGCCGTTTCCGAAGCAATGGGTGCCGAAGTGCTGTGGGACGGTGAAACCAACAGCATCTCCATCACCACAAACGCGATGGAACCTAACATCAGCACAAAAGAATTTTCGGTTAACAATGGTGAAGCAAAATCTTTTGATGCTCACATTAATTATGTAAAAGTTTTTGTTGATGGGCAGGAAAAAATGTTCTCTCATTTCCTTTATAACGGAACCACCTATGTTCCCGTATCCGTATTTTACGACCATTTCGGTTGTCACGTAATGCAGCACCAAGCGACTCTGTCTGTCAGAATTTATGAATCTGATTATAAAGCTTTTGGTGAAAACGAAGCACTTTATGTAAACGATACTGCGTACACTCCCGTTGAAATTTCCGATATTTCCAAAGCAATGTTTGGAAGAACAACCGCTGACTTTACCGCTGCGGAAGATTTTCTGATTTCTGCTACTGCAATCAATCAGATTGGAGATAAAATGGTTCCCAAAGACGGTTTTGAGGAATATTACAAAACCAATGGCTATGATGCGACTTTGGAAGCAATCCAAATCGAAAATAAAGAATCCTTTGTTAAAAATGTCATCTGGTACCTTTATAATTCCGACAATTTAAATAAAGAAAATGTTGGTAACTATTTTAAACCCACCGATGAAGCATTAGCAGAATATTTGCCCAAAACTCCTTACGGACAAGGCAGATGGCTGAAAGCAAAACACATCTTAATCAGTAACGAAGAAGATGCCAAAGAAATTTTAGAAACCTTAAAGAAAAATCCGGAACAGTTTGACAGTTTGATGGCAACCTATTCCGAAGATCCCGGTTCTATCGCACAGCCGGATGGTTACTTGTTTACCGAAGGTGATATGGTAACCGAATTTTATGAAGGCACTCTCCCCTTGCAGGTTGGTGAAATTTCTGATTTGGTAAAATCTCAGTATGGATATCACATCATTTTAAAGGTTGCCGATTATGAAAACGGCGTTTCTTTGGAAGATGTAAAAGCTGAAGTGGAAAACGAATATTTAAACAATGCAGTAAACAATCTGTATATACAGGAAATGGCAGAAATTGACACCGTGTTCAATCGTGCCGCATTTGAAACTACCGAACAATAAGAAAGGAATATAAAGCGATGCAAGACAAAAAATTAGTAACAGAAATCACATCCATGGATGTAGACTTCGCAAAATGGTATACCGATATCGTTAAAAAAGCAGACTTAGTTGACTACTCCTCTGTAAGAGGCTGTATGATTATCCGTCCCTACGGTTATGCTATCTGGGAAAACATCCAGAAAGTTTTAAATCAAAAATTTAAAGATACAGGTCACGAAAATGTGTATATGCCCATGTTCATTCCCGAAAGCCTGTTAAACAAAGAAAAAGATCACGTTGAAGGCTTTGCTCCCGAAGTTGCCTGGGTAACTCACGGTGGTAGCGAAAAACTGGCTGAACGTCTTTGTGTTCGTCCTACCAGTGAAACTTTATTCTGTGACCATTATGCTGACATTATTGAATCCTACAGAGATTTACCAAAATTATACAATCAGTGGTGTTCTGTGGTAAGATGGGAAAAAACTACTCGTCCCTTCCTTCGTTCCTGCGAATTCTTGTGGCAGGAAGGTCACACCGCTCATGCAACTGCAGAAGAAGCACAGGAAGAAACCATCCGTATGCTGAATGTGTATGCTGATTTCTGCGAAAAATACTTAGCAATTCCTGTAGTAAAAGGTCAAAAAACCGATAAAGAAAAATTCGCAGGTGCGGTATCTACTTACACCATTGAAAGCTTAATGCACGACGGTAAAGCACTGCAGAGCGGTACTTCTCATAACTTCGGAGATGGCTTTGCAAAGGCATTTGGCATTGAATTTACCGGAAAAGATAACAAATTAACCAATGTTCATCAGACTTCCTGGGGTGTTTCTACCCGTTTAATCGGTGCAATCATTATGGTTCACGGGGATGATTCCGGTCTGGTTCTGCCTCCCAACATTGCCCCCATTCAGGTAGCTTTAATTCCCATCGCTCAGCATAAAGAAGGTGTTTTAGACAAATGCCGTGAAGTAAAAGAAATGTTGTCTGAATTTACTGTAAAAGTAGATGACAGCGATAAATCTCCCGGATGGAAATTTGCGGAATACGAAATGAAAGGTGTACCTTTGAGAATTGAATTAGGCCCCAAAGATATCGAAAACAATCAGGCGGTTCTGGTTCGTCGTGATACCCGTGAAAAGAAAGTTGTATCTTTAGACAACATTGCAGAAGAAGTTAAAGAAATGCTTGCAATCATTCAGGATGCACTGTTCCAAAAAGCATTAAAACACAGAGAAGAAACAACTTCTGTGGCAAAAGATTTTGACGAATTAAAAGATATCGCTCAAAACAAACCCGGCTTTATCAAAGCAATGTGGTGCGGTGACGAGGAATGTGAAATCAAAATTAAAGAAGAAACCACTGTTACCAGCCGTTGTATCCCCTTTGAACAGGAAGAAATTTCCGATAAATGTGTATGTTGCGGAAAACCTGCGAAAAAAATGTTATACTGGGGTAAAGCGTATTAAGCCACCCATAAATATCAACAGCTCTTTATGATACATAAAGAGCTGTTTTTTTTATACAAAAAAACACCGCCAAAAAAGATCAGCTTCACTTTTCAGCGGTGTTTTGTTACTTATAATTATTTGCCGTAACGGTCTAATAATGTTTCTTGGGTAATCACAGTTCCTTCATCATAGTCGGAGGAATTGGGAAGTGCTTCTCCGTTATCGAATTTGAAGCCACCAATCATCCAGTCAAGACCCTGCACGGTGATACGGAAGGTATGATTCCCCTTGGTTAAGGAATACTTACCGATGGTGTAATCCTTTAATGACCAGTCGGTTCTCGGAATTGAATATGCAGACTGAATGGTTTTACCGTCCAAATCCAGTTTTGCGGTACAAGCAGCACCGGAGGTGTTACCGTCGCTGGCACGTAAACTCAAGGTGTAGGTATCTGTAGTGGGCACATAGAAATCAAATTCCAGCCATTCACCGGGACGTGTGTCACCTACTTCCCCGCCGGGATATACCGAAGGAACAGAATGGCTGATTTCATTGAATCTGTCATATTCTTTTGCGATAATCCAACGATTTACATCCTGGATTTCATTACTGGTGAACTGGATTTCAGGGTAACGGTCATATTCTAAAACTCTCCAGTTAGGCTCATCCACCTTATCTAAGAGTCCTTTATAGCCTTTCTGTAACCCTGCTTCTTCCATAATTGCTCTTGCAGCTGCAGGCCAGTTGCCGTCGGTTACTCTTACGGTGCCGATTTCGGTACAAACGGAATCATCACAAGCGTCACTTAAAGTGTCGGTATAGTTATTTTTTGCCACACATTCGCCGATATTTACGCCTGATCTTGCATAAATCATAGATTCAGAACCGGTTACCACATTGTTTTCCATAGTGATAGCTTCGGTACCTTCGTCCAAGTAAATACCGCCACGGTAGTCACCTGCGTTGATTAGGTAGTTGTTGGAAATATGAGTGTTTTCCATACGACTTAAGGTGTAAACGTGAGCACCGTCAGGTGTTTTCTGAGTAACATTTTCAATTCTGTTATGGGTTACTTTAATGTCACGGCAATCAGTAACATCTGCTCCCCATCCCCAACCAACGGAAATACCGGTGTAGGGAATGTCTTTGATATCATTGTGATGAACATTGACGTTTTTTGCATAATAAATGGAAATTGCAGTACAACCGGTAAATTCATTTGCAACACGGCGGATAACATTGTTTGCCACTTCCACATTCTGTACTCTGATCTGACTTGAGGATAAGGTGTTGGTATGGAGGAAATGCCCCACCACCAATGCAGTACCGGAAATATCACGGAAGATATTTCCTTCCACCTTCGTATCTAAAACGCCGTTGGTCATATTGATGGCATTGGACCCCATACAAGCAAATTCACAGTTTTTGATGGTGATATTTTTTGCACGGTCTAAGTTAATCTGTGCTGCGAACATACGCTCTGTGTAACCGGCAGAGGTATTACTGGGACAATACCATTCGTCATCAGCCTGATTAAATTTGACACCATTATCGGAAATCTGGTTGTATGCTCCGTATTTGAAAGTTAAGTTGTTTAACTCAATATCAGACACATAATTGGAAATTCCGCTACCGGAAATGGTCAGTATTCTTTCTGTGGTGCCTGCATACACTTCCGCGGTGGTCATATCCTCTTCCGCATAGGGATAATAATACATCTTTTTCGCAGTTTTGTCGAAATAGAATTCACCGGGTTCGTCCAACAGTTCCAGCGCATTTTCAATGAAGAAGGTACGGCTGGTGCCAATCATTAAGTGAGTGTAACCCATCGTGGTGTGAGTTGCCCATTGAGGCTGCTGCATTTCAAACACAGTGGTGACTCTGCCACGGGTAATGTTGTTAACAGGAGTTCTGGATAAGGTCCATAAAATGGGCCAACAAATCATTACATCTTCCGGATTGGTAGTAATGTTGGGAATGTTGGTATTAGACAATTTAAAGCCGTCAGAAGCATAAGAACTTCCGGTTTTGTTATACAACGCGGTGGGCTGATATAAATAGCGGCTTCTTGCCAAAATTGCGGGATTGTCGTTAACATATAAGGTTCTGGTTGCACTAATGTTGGTGGCAGGAGCTTCCCAGATGGGAGAATCTGCCTGTTTTGTCCAACCGGTTACTTGGGTACCTGCATTAAAGACGGGCGGATTTTTGGGGTCATCCCCTTTGTAGATCACTTTGTGTCCGTTTTGTCCACTTACAGTTCTGCCAATGCTCATGGTAGAAGTTACAGGATAATTACCGCCTGCAAAATGAACAATAATATCGTCGTCCATATTCGCAGTTAAACCTGCCACAATTTCGTTTGCTCGTTTTAAAGTTTGCACGGGTGCGTTCTTACTACCGTCGTTGGCATCATTGCCATCGGGTGCCACATAAATGTCTGCATAAGCATGCAAATAGGGATTGAGTGCTGTGGATGCTGTTTTATAGGGAGTGAGATTATCATCTACCAGCATCGCTTTTAAGTTCCCGTCAAATTTGTGTAAACTTACGCTGTATTCCTGGGTAGTGCCATTGGTCTGCAAAGACATATCAATGGGTTCAACATTCACATTCAGCAGTTTACCGCTTTCGGCATCGTAATCTGCCAGCACCAGATTTACGATTTTGTTTTCCATCGTATTGTACTGGGTAAAGGATACGGTCGCTTCTGCATGATTAACATCAATCGTGATGTCAGAGAATCTGCTTTCCTGCACGGGAATGGGTTTTAAATTGGCAACATTTACCTGGTCTGCCCATTCTTCTGCCAGAAGTTCACCGGCACTATGCATTCTGATATTTCGCATGGTTGCAGTTTTGGGTCCTAAGTTTTCGATGGTAATGGTATTGGCACCACCTCTTACATACAACAGTTCAATATCCGTTAAATCTGCATCTGCCCAGGCACAGGTTAAACCGGTGTTCCCATTGGGATACAAATCCGCATAGAAGCCGGTGTCGGTGGAAACTCTGATGGTATTTCCTTTGTTACCGTCGCTAAATAAGATATAGGGATAAATAAGACCCGCCTTCCCTTTGGAAGGAGTATAGTCAAAAGTATAGCTTTCCCCTGCTGCAAGAGATTTGTTGATTCCTAAAGAAACAGCATCTTCCTGACCGGAAATAACCGGCTCATTAGGAATAGAAACCTGACTAAAATAATCCAAACCGTTATTGGGTAACTTGGTATAGGTAAGAGTTGTGGCGGTATTGTTCACAGAAACTTTATTCGTACCTTCCATCAAATAGACATAGCCCTCTCCTCCTGCGGATAAGGTTGCCTCACTACCAAGCTCTGTAGTAATGGTAACAGCTCGGGTAGATTTTACGCGATAGATCCCTGCGTGAGGTGCGGTGTAAGTTTTGGTACCGCTTGCCGCTGATACAGGGATTGCGCAAAGAAGCATCACAAAAATCAGAAAAAGCGAAAATAGTTTTTTCATAGATGAAAAACCCCTTTCAAACTGTTAATATTTGTAAGAACGTACAATTGGTTTGCAATTTTTATAACTTTTTCACAATAGCACAGATTTCAAATTACAAACATACATAAATATTACCACATTTTTTTCTTTTTGTAAAGCAAAAAATGAATTTTCTTCTTTCAAATTCGCTATAGTATACTATTATTCTCACACATGATAAAAAAGTGTCGAAAGAAATGATTCTTTCGACACTTTTTAGTCAAGATAGAAATGATATATCAGACAACTTAGAATACTTTAGTTTCAATTCCCAAGTATTTTTCAAATGCTTCTACCAAAGCATCTTTGGAATCGCTTAAGGAAATACCAACGTGATGTTTGTATCCATTGTCCGCCATATACAGACAGATATCATTGATACCTTCTTTCTGTACTACTTTACCGGAACCGAAGAATTCAGCATCAAACTGGTCATCGGTAAATTTACCATCCGAAACAAATGCCAAAACTTTACCGTTTTCGGTTCTGATACTACCCCAGGTAATATCACCGGAACGGATTTTTGCTTTGTTAACCCCTGCACCGGTACCGGGACCAAAGGTTTTCTTGAACATCAGATGTTCAATAGTTTCGCCTTTTCCTTCCATCATATTGATGGGTACAGGACCACAGTGGAACATAATCGCTTTGTCTTTTGCATCTCCGTAGTTATTGTTGAAGTCTAACAATGTAACGGGAGCACCACCAGCTAAAGATAACGCACGCATCATAGCTGCATTTACAATATCGGTTTCACAAGCAGTTGCAATTCCTTTATGATTTAAAATACCAACACAGGTACAGGGAGCAATCGCCATTTCAGTCTGGAATTCAGGCCAACATCTAATTGCAAGAGCATCCAGATTCAGTTCTTTTACCAAATCTTCCAGAACAATTTCCAGTTTTGCCATAGCAGTCAGTTTGTCATCACCCCACTCACCTAAATCGGTTACAGCAAGGATTTCTTCTTTCATTGCAGGGATTCTGGATTCATCTACTTTTTTGATTCTTGCAAACACTTCACTCAAATCAACAGTTTCCACATTGATACCTGCATTTTGTAGTGCAATTTCATCCACACGAACAGTTTTAAACGCAGAAGTTCTTGCACCGATACAACCAATGTTAAAGCTCTTCATACCGTTTACAACACGGCAGATTCTTTCAAATTTATCCAAGTCTTTTTTGAAGGAATCGGAATCAGGATGAGAAACAAAATCACTGGTCTGAGTAAATTTGATTCCCGCCTGACGCAAAGCGTTACACATTGCAAATTTACCACACATTGCATCACGTCTGTGTGCAAAGTCCATTTTACCCATTTCGTCCGGATACGCCTGAACTAAAATCGGTACTTTAACATCTTTCAACGCAACCAGGGCACCGTTTTCATCACCAAAATTGGGTAAGCACAGAATAACACCCTGATATTTTCCATCATTTTCTTTTAAAAAGTCAGCAAAGATTTTACCTTCTTCAATTGTTTCAATCGCGCCGTATCTGGTTTTATCCAAATCGGGATAAATGCAATCACAGCCTGCTTCTTTAATTGCTGCAATGATTTCATCTCTTGCAGATGCAATCACTTCGCCGGGGAAAAATCCACGGTTACCAATATATAATGCATAAGTTAAGCTCATAATGTTATACTCCTTTTATGGTAAAAATGTCTCATCAAAAAAGACATTTTTACTTATTTTTCTTGACTTAAGTTTTTCTTTTTTGTATAATAAAAGTGATATTCTCTTGAAAAAGCAGGTGTAATCTATGGTTTTAAAATATGACTTAGAAAAAATCAAAGCCTTTTTAACCGATTTTCATAATATGACCGGTCTCACAGTCAGCTTTTGGGATGCTGAAATGAATCAGCTTGCCTTTATGCCGCAAAAGATGCCGGAGTTTTGTCAACTGATTAAACAAGTACCTTCCGGAAAGAAGGCTTGTCTTACTTGTGACAAAAAACTGATTGTGGAATGTAACCGCCAATTAAAACCCATCACAGCCAAATGTCACGCCGGTCTTGTGGACACTGCGATGCCGATTATGTATCAGGAAAAGCCCTTAGGATTTATTCTCTTTGGACAAATCAAAGATGGTTCATTGACGGAAAAAGAATCGGAAAATCTTTTGCGTGGACTTAGTAAAAAACATTCACTTTCAGAAGAACAACTGTCAGCCGCCTACCAAAATGCAAAAAAACTTTTGCCCCAGGCAATCGAATCAACCGCCAACATTCTCTACTATGCCACCTTGCAACTGTTAATCAGCAAAACCATTGATATGGGAGATCACACCCTTATCAATCAAATTGATGAATACCTAAAACAGAATTTAGAGAATCCACTTTCCGTTTCCGGAATCTGCGAGGAATTCAAAGTTTCAAAAAATCGCCTGTATGCTCTTTGGAAGAAGCATTTTAACATAACCGTTGCCGATTATATCTTACATCTTCGCTTGGAAAAAGCCAAACATTTGTTAACCGATACTGATCTTCGTGTACATACCATTTGCACCAAAGTCGGCATCCCGGATTACAACTATTTTTCCAAACTGTTTAAAAAGCATTGCGGCTACTCCTGCAGAGAATACCGAAACCGTTTTCCTTTAATTTTGGAAAACAGATAATTATGCCATATTATATTTTTTCAGCATTTCTTTTTCAAAGTTTAAGAGGAATGCTGCTTCTTTATCGATGGTTGCTTCACAGGGATTTTCAACCAAATCACGGAATACGTGAATGTCACGACCAACTTCTCCGCCCTGCATTACAAAGGGTTCAGAAACGATTCTGCCTTTATAATTGATATCAGATAATGCACCGAAAATTTCATCCCAGTCTAAGTGACCTCTACCGGGAGCAGTACGGTTATTTTCACCGGTGTGGAAGCTGGTTAATTTATCTCCAACCATACGAATCGCATCGCCAATATTATTTTCTTCAATGTTCATATGATAAGTGTCAAGCAGAACACCGATATTGGGGCTATCGAAGTTAGAAATATAGTCCAAAGCTTCTGCCGCGGTATTGATTAAACAGGTTTCAAAACGGTTTACCGCTTCAACACAGTAAGTAACACCACATTCTTCTGCAACCTTTAAGATTTCTTTCATACTCTTAATACTCTGGTTCCAGTATGCACTCTTGTCATTTAAAATTTCACTGGGACATCCCCATCCTGCATAACTTACGCCAGATAATAAAGTACCTCCGCCTACTTTCATTTTGCGAATAATATTCTGCAAGTACTCTACCCCACCTTTTCTCTTTGCTTCATCTAAAGAAGAAACATCATAAGCAGGGTCTAAACCTAAACTATATGTTAATTCGATTCCTACTTCGTCTGCCAACGCTCTTAAAGAACGGATTTTATCATCACTCATTTCCAGTAAAGGCTGAGCCTGAAATTCCAATACATCAAAACCGATTTCTTTCGCTTTTCTGATATATTTAGCGTGATCAGCATCCCAGTTTTTTTCCCAGAAATTCATAAAAATACCTAATTTGTTCATAAGATAAGCCTCCTTATAAAGATACAAAATATATAAATATATTTTTCTTGTTCTTATTATAGCGGAATCGCCACACAGAATATAGCTAATTTTTTCCCATATATATGGTAATTTTGTTTTATATCGTGACAAAATTACACGGTTATATGCACAAAAGACAACAAAAGTCTTTTGTGCTTTTTGTTTTATTTTCACATTTCTTATTTTTTTTCATAGAATAAAACTGTATCTCTTTTCTCCCCTAAAAAGCAGATACAGCAAAATAACAAAAGAAAGGGATTATTCTATGTTAGAATATATGTTTGATTTCACTCCCCGTGTGGGATATGCCTTTGTAGTTCCGCAAACACTTGGAGAAACTTATTCTCTGTGCGAAGCTCTTGAAAACGGAACTTTGTTCCCGGAACTCAATATCCCAATGGAAGAATATGTGCCGAAACAGTGCGGAGGGTGTCAGCGATGAATAAAAATCAATTATTAAGACAAATTCAAGAATACGATTTCGCAGTTAATGAGCTGACACTTTATCTGGATTCTCATCCTACCGACACCAAAGCATTGGAAAAACATTCTACACTATCCAAAGATTTGGAAATGCTAAAGGCGGTTTACACTAAGGAAGTCGGTCCCCTGACATCCTGTGACGGCTCAAAATACAACAGATGGAGCTGGATTGACAGCCCGTGGCCTTGGGAAAATCAATGTGAGGTGAAATAATATGTGGGAATATCAGAAAAAATTACAATTTCCAATCAATATCAAAAATCCGAATCCGAAACTGGCAAGCTTTATCGTGAGTCAGTACGGTGGTCCTGACGGCGAACTTGGTGCATCTATGCGATATTTATCTCAGCGGTATTCTATGAAAGATAACACCGCAAAAGCCTTACTGACCGACATTGGTAGTTATTATCCAAAATATTCCTTTTATCCGTAAAAAAAAACTTCCGATCAGGAACTCCTTTCAAATACACCTCTATATCATTTTTATTATGAACAACAATTTGGTCCAACACTTCTTTTGCAATCGAATCGTCGAATTCCTCAAACTGGACCAGTCGGGTCACAACGGAACAAATATCTTTTATCAGTTCATCCTTATTTTTGGTCACCGTATTCCTTTCTCTTTCAGTCTTTATTTCTTCATTTAGTTTGTCAATTTCTTCTTGATATTGTTCCTTTAGCTTTATAAACTCATCTTTTGTAATTTCGTTATCATAATAAGAATCAATTATTTTCAGCTTTTTGGAATCCAATCTTGCAATTAATTTCTCGGTTTTCTCAAAATTATACTGTTGGATTTCCCTACTTTTGAAAACATCATTTATCACCTTTGTAACTTTATTAATAATCGTTTTTTTATCGCAAGAAATTTCATTTAATGCTTGCAATACTGCACATTCTAAAACATCATTTCCGATTGCTTTATTATTACAACCTACTATTTCATCATTTACATGATGTGAAACACCATTTTTGAGTTTATTATAACAATTCCAGATTTTCCTCTTTGTTCCATCCTTTCTTTTTTTGAAAGTGGCTACATATCTTCGACCACAATGGCCACATTTGATTTTTCCGGAAAAAGCATATCGGTTAGAATGCTTACTCTTGCTTTCTTTGTAATTCTCGGACTTTCTTTTAAATTCAGCCTGAACAAATTCAAATGTTTCTCTGTCAATAATAGGCTCGTGATGGTCTTTTATATATATCATTTCTTCCTCACCATGATTATACTTTTTCTTATGAGTTAAATGGTTCGGAGTAATCGTTTTTTTCTGCAACAAATCACCAACGTATTTTTCATTTTGTAAGATGGTGCGAATGGACTTATTCGTCCATTCGCTATTACCATTCTTTGTTTTATGCCCTTCTTCTCTTAATTCTTTCGCTATGATATGAAGGCCTTTTCCCTCTAAATATTTATGGTATATATGGCGTACAAGTTCCGCTTCCTCTTCATTGATAGTCAAAACGCCATTTTCTAAGTGATACCCTAAAATGTTACGTCCAAAGACTACTCCCTGTTTCATCCGTTGAGTTTGTCCCCATTTCACACGTGTAGAAGTTGCTCGGCTTTCTTCTTGAGCAACACTTGCTAACATTGATAAAATCAGTTCGCCCTTTTCATCGAGTGTATCTATGTTATTAGTTAAAAATAACACTCCTACTCCCAGTTCTTTTAATTCACGAGTGTATTTTAATACGTCAACAGTATTTCTTGCAAACCTTGATACTTCCTTGGTAATAATCTTATCAATCTTACCGTTTTTAGCATCTCTTATCATTCGGTTAAAATCTGTGCGTTTTGTTGTACTTGTTCCGCTAATTCCCTTGTCTGCGTAAATATCAGCTAAAATCCAATCTTTGTTTTCTCTGATTTTCTGTTCAAAAAACAGTTTTTGACTTTCAAATGAATTGACCTGGTCATCGTTATCAGTAGATACCCTACAATATGCTGCCACTCTTAGCATCACGACACCTCTCTTTCTATTTTTTTGATACATTCATATAATTCTTCTTCTGTCAGTAATTGACGTTCTTTCAAGGATTTTAAGACGCCTATTATCAGCAATGTGTCAAAGTTGTTCTCAATGTCCATTTCACATCACCCGGTAATCTGTGTGAAACAGATAAACTTTAAAATTATATACCATTTCACACATAAAGTACATAGTTTTAAACAACTATCCTTATGAATGTTTATGAAATTGAGAACTTGACCTATTACATAAAATATATGATACGCAAAAGAAATTAACAAAACAAACAACTCCAAGCATAAGATATTAAACCTACTCCTCACGGAGCTATGCCTCTAAATCTGTATGATTAGTTGTTTGTTGAGTGATTTAGTGGGTTATATGGGCGGGAGGTTTTGACCCGCCCAATATTCAAATACTTTAGAATGGAAGTTCATCTGAATCATTACTTGCAGATTCAGTCTGGCATTCCTCACTACCATTATAATGCGGATTATACCATTCTTCTCTGTAAATATATCGGTAGAACTTACCACGCTTAGTTTCAAAACTATTATCATAACTAATATCTGGTTTATAATTAAATGTTTCAAAAAGTTTTATTATAAAACCATATGGAGCACGAATCACAATCTTTTTCATTTCTCCGTTTTCGACTATTAATTTTAATTTAAAGCGTTTTTTACATTTGAAAGAGAATAATTTTTTATCTAAAACTATTACACCAAATTCACTGTCTAATTCTGCTTTAGCCATATCCAAATCAGTAATTTCATAAAACTCATCATTATACATAAGTAGTACCCCTTTTCTTATAGTAATTTTTTATTTTGCTGTACAGAATGTACAAAATGTACAGAATTAAGTTCGTATACCGTTGAAGGTTTACGACCAACTGTGTTTGAAGACATAGTTTCTTTTACCCGAATATATCCGTGTTCCGCTAATAGATCTAAGGTTTCGTTAATATCTTCGGCTTTTTTGAAATACTTACTTCTACACAGCATATAGATATCTCTCTTGGTGATTTCAGTAACCGTAATGGTTTCTAATTTGTGTAAGACAAATTTTGCCTTAACTACGGATTCGCTTGTCCCCATAATGGAGAATGCTATTTTTGCATGTTCTATACAATATATAGCTATTTTACATGCATTTCTTATTGTATGCTTTGTAATCACAGAATTACCTAAACCATTATTCTCAATGCAATGTAATATCCCCGCTATACGGATTGTTGTTCCGTGCAATTTGCTGGCCCAATCCCTAATTTCATCAAGTTCACCGACTAATTGAGGTTCAAGCCAATTAAAGAAATTTTTGCATACTTGTTTTGCATCATCAGAAAGTGTCAAAATGTTAACACCTTCAATATTTAATAGATTAACGAGAGTAGCATTAAAATCATTTACTATTTGATGGTTTAGTGCAGGTGTATCATATTCCCTTTTCCCCATAGGAGAAATTGGTTTACAATATAGAAACCTACCAAGAAATCCCTGTCCTCTCAAATCACCATCATCCATAATTCCTTGTAACACGCTTTCTTGTGCCATTACAAGAATTGTTAATAATGCATTTTCAATTAATTCGGATTCTCGACCTTTTCTATCAACACGGATTGTATCTCCTGTGTATGCTTTCAATAAAGTTTCAAAAGAACTTTTATTACTATACCGACCGGTAATATTATTGAACATTCCGCCTTCTGATGAAATAATAGACATTCTTCCATTATTTTCTGATAGTAACGAGGTAAGTGCCTCGATAGTAAAGTCATCAGCCGTCAATCTTAACAAATGAGTTTTATTTTCATATAATTCATCAATCTCTTCTTGAACTTTTATAGCCTTTTCGTATTGAGCATCTTCCTCATACATAGCCTGATTCTTTTTTAGTACCTTGAGTTTCATTTCATCCTCACGGATTTTTGTTTTGCGTTCGTTATTAATCTTCTTCTCGTACGCATACAATGGAGCTGATAAAAGTTTTAACAATGGACTTTTTCTTTCGCCTGGTTCTGCTATAACCAGAACGTAGAGGTTTGTGGATTCTTTATAATCCTCTTTTACTTGTATAAATACTTTACCTTGAAGACAAACAGATATAATAGCTAATTCAGCTAACACACCCATTTCAACGGGTGTTGCCAAATTATCTGACACATTCTTAATATATTCTTTGAAAGATTTAGGTAGTGCGTGTAACGGAAAAGTCGGCATTTCATATAAATCAAACGGTTTAATACATTTCCAATTCAAAATTTAAAACCTCCTTTAATTCTGTACATTTTATACATTTTGTACAGAGCTCTTTTCTTGAAACAGTAAATTCTAATTATACTATGGCAATCATAATGCACCAACTCCTCTTTTGTAACATTAAAATAGTTTTTAGTACTAAATATGACTAAAATATTTATCAAATGCCGTCGATTTATAATATTATTATATGCAAAAATTACCAATACTCTCTCTTTTTTTAAATAAATAAATAAATTTAATAAAAACTAAATTAAAATAAAAATAAAACTGTTATTGGAGAGAGTGCTATGATACAAGTTATTGAAAATTTACAAGACAGCAAAATTAAAAATCTTGACAAAGACATTAACACAGTTATTTGCCGTTTAAAAACCATTCAAGAAAATTTGCAATTTACCCCCGAAAAATATGATATAGAAATCCTTTATGATATTCTCACTCAGATATATGACGATATCGGAGATTTTAATATTGTAGTTCAAGATAAAAATATTTAAAGAATTAGAGGTGTTGTATTATGAATCATTCATTCAGAAAAGGTAATCAGTTCATCAATGATATTGTTTTTGCCAAAGAAATGATAAAAACATTAGAAGACACTATTTACGAGTATTATCCTAAAAAATACTTTGATGTCTTACCCCTGCTTCATAAGGCCTATGATAGTTTGTCTTTAGCGTTATATCGTTTGGAGAAACGTGATTAATTGCTTCAAAGAGACATAATCCTCTTTAGAAATGATTTTATTTGTCTTTCCATATAAACTCCTGATTTAATTATTTGGTGCTTTCAAAAAGGTTTGAGTGATAGATTTCAAAGGCTCTTTTTTATTATGCAGATAATTTCTTAATAACTGAATTGGTTTTGTTCGTAAAAAAAAGAAAGGTTACGGAAAAAGTTTAATTCCGTAACCTTTCTTTTTTTTACTGTGCAGGTTTTACTGCATTTGCTCCACATGAAGGACAAAGGTTATCTGCCCTATAAATTTTATCGGGATATTTCTTTGCTCTCAAACAGTGAATGCACCACGTAGCACCACACTTCTCACAACGAAACATATTCGCTCCTGATGTTTTACATAAAGGACAATACGCCATATTTTTGTTCTCCTATTCAGTATTAATTATATCATCTAATAACTACTTCAATGATAAAAGTTTGAAATTTGTAATAGGTTCCTCATCTACCCATTCAAAGACTTTTGCATAATTATAGTTATCAACCTTCAGAATTGCAATACTTGTAATATCGTTTTTAACCATAATTTCCGATTGAATAGCTAACAATTTATTATTCACATCGTATATTCCGACATATATAACAGCATCCTGAGCATATGTACCATTCGCAATATCGAAATACCAACGAGATGGCGTTTCTGCAAATTCAACCATTAAATCCGAAAGAGGTTCCGTGTATCTTACAAATGGAATATTATTAGCGATCGCATACTGATGAGCATAGGAGTCTTTTTCTCCGTTGATTGAAATTTCATCACAATTTTTAAATGCATTTTCTCCAATAGAAATAACACTTTCCGGTATTTCTATCAAAGTTGCATTGATGCAACCATAAAATGCTTTTTCCCCAATTGCCGTGATACCCTCACAAATAATAATTTCTCTTATTTTTAATCGTTGGGAATACCATGGAATATCTGATGTGATTTCGTAATCATCGATAACTCCTGTTCCCATGATAAATAATACGTCATCTTCTATAAACCATGAAAATTCGTCTGAAATAGTATAAGTAAATGTTGCAACAGAGCTGTTACTCATCCCAGATTTCACTGCAATAGCTTTAACAACTGTATCAGTGTTAATTGCAAATTCATTGGTATACTTAATTGATGATGTGGTAGGTGTGCTTCCATCGATTGTATAATAAATGGTTGCATCTTGGGTTTCTGTTGATAATGCAACTTTGGTTCCTGATTTTATGATACCAGATGAGACATTTGATATCGGCGCTGATACCTTTGGTAATTCAGGTGCTTTGACAACAATGGTACAACGATTCGTGCAAGCTCCATCTGCCGTTCTAACGACAATATCAACTGTTCCGGCTCCAACTATGCTTACAACGCCATTGGTAACAGTTGCCACACTAGTATCTGAGGAACTCCATAAAACCATACGATTTGTTACATTATGAGGTATTACCGTTGCAGTCAGTTTTATGCTATCTCCAACATTAGCAGTTATTGAATTTTTGCTCAAAAGCACTTCACTTGCTTGTATAGTAGGCATACCTGTTGTCCTTAAATATGGATATCCACCATTAGTCGAAGAAGAGATATCCCACACATTATTGAAATCCCAACCAGCATTGGTATATATCGTTTTCATTTTCATTCCCTGTGTAGTTTTAGAAACACCATATCCAGTGTCACTACACCCCGAAACTGTACCATCATAAAAAGAATTAGTAACAGTTCCCCCCGGATATGTCAATCCATATTTGACACCACTAACAGCAGCATATGAATTGCTAATCTTAGGATATGCACCACTGATACCCCCAACAAGTCCACCACTATAAACGCTGGTAGTGGTTAAATTTGAAGTTATACTACCAGTAGCATAACAATTATTAATTTGTCCATTTGTAACGCCCACTAAACCTCCGCAATGTAAAACCGGGCGAGCAACATATTCGGTTGATTTTGTGACATCCAAATCAATTACGGCACAAGATTCTGCTATTGAAGATGATGGTTTCAAATATCCGACAGCACCACCTATATATGAAGCTCCAAAAATATTTGATGATTCTATTGCAATATTAGCATTTGCCTTACTGATACTGATTTTCCCGGATGATAAATCATTTCCGATGATTCCACCTGCATATACGTAATTTGCTGTAGCTTTTATGTTGCCATTTGTTGAAACTTTTTCTATAGTACAATCACTGCCGATTCCTGTAATACCACCAATATAAACACGACTAGTATTTCCAACGATTATGTTAAAAGTCGCTTTGGAATTCTTGATTGCCCCCGAAGTAGAACCAGAAATACCACCTATGCATGAGTCCACTGAAAAATAGCCATCTACAGTAACATTTTGTGTAATAGATAAACTTGTATTACAGCTATCAATCGTACCAAGATTAATTCCGCTGATACCGCCAAGATATAACGACCTCACATCATCCGAATCGGAGTTAACTGTTACTGTAATTGCTCCATTAACACTACAATTTTTAATGTTTCCGTTTTTGCCATTTTTCCCAGCAATACCACCCACTCTTGTTGTATACCCAGAAGAATAGTATTCCTTGATATTTCCATTTAAATTAACTCTACAATTGATAATATTTCCATCATTATCTCCAACAATTCCACCAAACAATGCATCTTTGGTAAAACTATAATTTACACCCACCGATGAATAAATAACATTAAGGTTTTTGATTGTTCCCGAACTGTTTCCAAATAATCCGGAAGAGTTATAAAAATCTGTTATAACGACATTGCTAATTGTGTGATTATTTCCATCAAATGTCCCTGTAAATTCATTATCCTGGTTACATAATGGACGATGTTTCTCAGTAAGGATAATGTCCGTTTCTAATCTATAATGGGCATTGGGTATATCAGATACCATCTGCAATTTTTCCACACTGTCAATTCTATATGGATTTTGTTCGGTTCCATTTCCACCGCCCAACACTTCTTCATTTACGCTCTCTGTAACAGTCACAATACAGTCAGCAACTCTGTTTTTATCTTCTGTTTTAGCTGTAATGGTTGTTGTACCTGCTCTTACGCCTTTTACGGTACCATTAGCAGAAACAACTGCTACACTTTCATCAGATGAACTCCATAGTATAGTTTGATTTGTAGCGTTTGAAGGTGTTATCGTGGGAATGAGTTTTTCACTATTGCCTGCAATTAAAGATAAGGTAGTCTTGTTCAAGCTAATATTCCTAACGCTATCTACATAGAACACTTCAGCGCTATTAAAACTGGTATTATAATCATATACAATGATGGAACATGCATCGTACTGCTCTTTTGTTCCGTTAAAATAAATATCAGTCAAAGCAGAGCAAGCACTAAATGCCATTTCCCGAATTCGAAAACCCTGCTTTACAGGCAACGTAATGGATTTCATACCAAAACAGCCTCTAAAAGCATTTTCCTTAATGTTTAGATAATATCCCGAATAACCATCTCGAAAAATTACATTTTTTATGCTATAACAATCTGCAAATGCACTTTCCCCTATTACTGACACACCTGACGGAATAGAGAGGCTTGTTATTCCTTGACCAGCAAAAGCATTAGGACCGATTTGCGTAACCGGCTTTCCATTGATTAAATCAGGAATGATTAGTTCACCTGAAACATATTGAGTATGACCGGTAATTTCAACCCAAAAACTAGTCACACCTGATGCATCAGTAGACTCATGCATCGTATATTTGTACAAACCTGATTCTCCAGTGCTATTTGCCAAGGCACTTGTGTTTTGCATTAAAATCAGTAGTGTAACAAATACTACAGATAGCATCTTTCTAATGATTGTTTTCATAATTACTCCACCTTTCTGAAACTTTTCACATATTAGTATAGCACATTTATTTTTTATTTGCAACTATTTTTTAGTTTAATTTTTAATTATATAAATAAGTATATCAATAAGCATTAAAATCAGTTAAAATAATAATATCAATTACTATTAGAGGTGATAACAATGGATTTTATCATTAAAAAACCAACCAGCTCCAACAGAACTATCAGAATGCCTGATACGTTGATTGAGAAAATCAGTAGCATTGCAGCTGAACAAGATATTTCATTTAATCAGGTAGTAATTCAATGTTGTGAATTTGCTATCGAAAATCTCCCTAAGAAAGAGAAAAAGTAACCTGACCAACTTCTTCTATATGTAACTATATCCATTTCTCAGAAATACTTTGAGGAATGGATATTATTTTTTCTGTTTTTTCATCTGTGTTCACTGCTGTAATTTTCAATTCCGCTTTGATGTAATTATAATTGTTTGGTAAAATGTGATTTCCATAGGAATCAATTACCCCGATTCCCTGTTCTCCCTCTGTGATATTTACAAGATTGCAGTCATTTACAATAATCGGGTAATTAAATAAATTATGATAGACTTGATAGTCTTTTTCCTTCGGGTAAAGATAAGAACTGTATCTTGCATCATAGAACACGGGACCTTTGTCGGTATATCCACAGAAGCAAAAGCAAGATTCACTGTAGGAAGTATATTTCTTTTGATAAACGACTTCCCCAAGTTCTCCAAAAAGAATATACTGATATTCTGCATCCTTACAATATAAAAACGGAACATCAACCGTGATATCGATAAAATCATGAACTGATTTTAAGACGGCGTTATAATACCGTACTCCTTTATCATTACAAAAAATCAAATCATGACCAAAGGTATCCAAGGTGTCATATTCACATTCTGCAATCCAATATAATTTATCATCTTCTATTCTGATTGCTCCTATTTTTCCTTTTCGATGTACAACAAAAGCATCTTCTCCGTAAACAAACACATTGTCGTATTCTAAAGGTAAAATATAAGAGTTATCCATGAGGTTGATAATCCCCATCTTCCAATCATCAGACATAATCTGATAGGTATCCAATGCTGAATTTTTAATGATATTTCTCCTTGTAAATAACATAATGCCCTCCGTATTCATGATAATAGCTACTGTTTTAATCAATATAAACCAAAATACCAAGAATGTACATAGCTATTTCGCATAAAAAAAGACTCTCTATGTCATTATATCTCAAACAACATAGAAAGTCTTGGACTTTTTGTCCAATTTTATTTAGTTAGGAATAATTTTATCTCCTTCCATAAGATACCCTGTAACATCTCCGATATCTTCCCAAGATACATTTAATTTTTTTATTGCATCGTTTACCGAAAAAGAATATCCTTTTGAGAACATATCTCCATCACACAAGGTGAATCCTTTGTTTTCATCATACTGAATACACCATGCAATACAATAATTTACATTATTATAAAATTGTTTGCCAAGTGCACCCATAGCCCCTTCGCTTAATCCGACTAGCAACTCTGTATCTCCATCTCCGTTAAAGTCATAGCAGATGATATCCGCATTTTTTCGTAAGTCTTCGGTATAGTGTTTTGTGTATTCATACTGTCCTTGAAACTGAAACTGTTGATGGAATGTATGTCCAAAATCATCCCTCAATTTAACGTCCAAGATTCCGTCGGTAAGGGTGATATCTGCATCTACTACAGTATCATTTTCTCCAAGCTTCAGTTTCCCTGTTTTGTTCACATCATCAATAAAAATCAAATGTTCCCAAGGGGATTGCATACTAAAAATACAAACTTGAGAATAGTAACTATGATTTCTATAAAGTGCTTCATTGGAACCATCTTCGAATCCTGAAAATGTCCCTTCAAAATCCACTTCTTCAACCGATGGGGTGGATTTTGGTGTTTCTACCGGCATTTTGGTATCCGGCTCTTTTTTTATTTCTGAATCTGCCGTTGGTCCCAGTTCGTCGGTGACTTCCGGCTGGGAAACTTCTGTTTCTATCTGTTTACTGTTATCATCCTCCGGGTTCACTTTTATTCCCTTTTGGGATTGAAAAATTCCTATCAAAAATACCACTAATACAATAACCGAAATAATAAAAACAAGCGGATATTTTAAGGCATTCCAAGTAATTGCTCTTTCGACTTCTTTCGCATTTTGATACCGTTCTGATGGGTCAACTTTTTTACATTTTTCCGCAACTTTTACTAAAAAAACTTTTGTGTTTATATATTCCAGCAGAATAGATAATGTCACGCCAAATGCATAAATATCCGTCTTAAAGTCAGTAGGAAGCATACCAAACTGTTCAATGGGAGCATACCCGAAGGTTCCCATGGTTTCAGTATCTTTTCTGATTTCCTTTCGGTATATCCGTGCAATATCGTAATCCGTCAACCAAACATGGTTGGAGTCATCAATCAAAATATTATCCGGTTTGATATCTTTATGAATAATATCGACTTTGTGAAGCACTTCCATGGCAGATAGAATTTGTTTGGAAATGTTTCTCACTTGTTTCTGATTGAGTTTTTTCCCCTGCTCCATAAAATCACTTAAGGGAATTCCTGCAACATATTCTTCCAAAACAATTGTATCAGAATCAAACCCAACATAATAAATATTAGGAATATTTTCATGTTTTATTTTTTCAAGCACTTTATAGACTTCCCGTTTATCATCGGAAAGTACTCGCTTAATATACTTTTTTCCGTCAGGGTCTTCCACTAAAAAGACTTTTTGACGTTCGTTTTCTTTGATGAGTGTTATTTCTTTTAGGGAGGCTATCTCAAGCATTTTTAGACAACTCCTTGCAAATTTCGAGATTATCGATTATAATAATTATAATAAATCGACGGAGGATTGTCAATGCAAATTACAGATGAATTATTAAAAGAACTGAAAAACGCACCTGATATAGAATCATTTTTCAAGGTTCATGAAAGTCAGTTTATCAAAGAAACGACTGTAAACTTTCTAAATAGTATGTTGGAAAGAAAAGATATAACCATTTCTACTGTTTCTAAAAATTCAGGTGTCGGTGAATATGTATATAAGATATTCCGTGGAGAACGTACTCCTTCCCGTGATATACTAATAGCGATTGCTTTTAGTATGAATCTAACGTTAGAAGAAACTCAACTTCTTCTAAGAATCTCTAAATTTGCTATTTTGGATTCAAGAAATAAAAGAGATAGTGTGATCATTTTTGGTTTAACTCATAGTTTTACAGTATTTCAAACAGATGATATTTTAGAAGAACAAAATATATCAACGATAAACTAATTGAAAAATGAGTTACTTGTATCCATAATAATTAAAGAAAGGACTTTATAAATTCACTGCATTGTAACAGTCTATAATCACTTTTTGAGTAATCCCTATGTATCTTAATGTAATCGCACTGGAAGAATGATTGAGAAGCTTTTGGAGTGTTTCTAACGGTACATGATTAATGTATCTATGATATGCCATCGTCTTTCTTAGTGTATGTGTCCCAAAATTACCTTTGATTCCTAAATCATTAGTCAATGTTTTAATAATATGATGTAACGGTCTTACTCCTAAATGACCACCCTTTCGACTTTTAAATAAGAAATCCCCCATATCATAATTTGCTAAAGAGTTGATATATAACTTTATCGCCTCTTTAGCGTTTTTATTTAAAGCAAAATTTCTTGTCTTTCCGGTTTTCTGTTCTTTTATAGTTACTGTATCATAAATCAAATTACCATCTGTCACATCTTCAATTTTCAAGGTCAATAAATCCCCTGCCCGTAATCCCACATTGATTCCTACCACAAAGATACAGTAATCTCTTTTGTTTTCTTTTCCATATAAGTATTGCTTGATTTTATTGATATCCTTCGTATTTTTTATGGGTTCAACTTCTTTTGGTAATGTCATTTCACACATGCTCCTTTATAATTGTAATATTGTTTTTTACAATTATAAATCGCTTGTGATGAAATGTACACCGTTTTTCACACAAACAAAAATATTACCTTATATTCGGTTATGAAACACAAGGTAATATTTGAGTTCTGTTTTTATTAAATTTTAAATCTTATGATTCCCAAAACCATTACAGGAGATAGGTTCAAGGGAATTGTACAAATATTACCTTTTGTTAAAAGGTAATATTAAAATATTGCTTTAAATAGCGAAATCACACAGATATAAAAGGGTGAATTTCTTGTTGTCGCATTGTATATAACTTTAATTTGTTTTTTGTTCTCTTAGCCTTTTGTTAAGATTTCTTGAATAAGAACAACATATGTGAAGAATAAACCACCATACGGCTAAACAGTTGGAAGATTGTAGTTCTGAATCTGAGCGTAATCCGTGGCACACATCATCTCTCATTCCAAAACCATATTCACTTGTAAAAAACAATTTTAAGTTAAATAAAAATATTTCGTCAAAACACTCATTTACTTCTGGCAATTCTAAAATTCTTGATAGAGACAAACATTCTTCTATTCCATGTTCATCGGTTTTATATACTACCGCACCACATTCTTCTGCTAGTCTCCTTATACAGCATTCAACTTGTGGCATTAATAAATGCATTGCTGTTATTAAATCCAAACTAAATCCAGCAACAAGTCCGAGTAAAAAGGATTCTTTATGATTTGAAGGAACAAAAAGGTTATCTTCTACTAAAAACTGCAATTTTTCTTTTGTAAAAACAAATTTTTCTCTTGCTAAGTAAAGTAATCTCTTTACGTAAATATCTGCACGAATATTATAAATTTCAGATGCCTCATTTTGTAATATTGCATTCATTTCAGTTTCAGAGGCATTAAAAACAGATGGGATTATACGCTTTTTTCGACCTTCACTATCTAATGTGACAGAAGAAAAAAATCCTGTGAAAAAGCACCCTTTCTTTTGCAAGTTTTGTTTGGCACTCTCATGACTTTCCAATGGTATTATCATTGCTAATTGATATATAAAAGACTCTAGTGTTGCATTTTCTATAAATTGCTTTACTGTTTCCAACCATTCTCTGAGGTCAACCTCTCCACTTGAAATTACTTTCATAGTCTGAAGAGATAATTTTTTTACAGGCTCTATTCTTTTTGCAAGTCTTTGTCGCTCAGACTTATAAGCTTTATCATCCGCTCTGTTCCAAGCGTTCATTGCTAAATGAATATGAGAAATAATCGTATGTGCATGTTCTGGCTTTTGCCAATCATATTGGTTAGCAAGTTGTTCTTCCGCTCGAGCGATTCTAATTCTAGTACATTTGAGTTCTTTTTGGCATTTATTATTTTTATAGAATGTTTCTAAATCTTCTAGAAAGCTAACAACCTTATCAAGCGTATTGTTTGATTCATAATATGAAATAGCATCTTCAAAGGCCAACAATATTCGTTCTGAATTTTCACAACAATCTAACAAGGCATTTAAAATAAATAAAATTCCATAACCACTCACATCATAGTTTGCCTTAACATGTTGAAGAGATTTTTGCAAAAAACATTCAAAATCAAAATCTTTGACTTTGCATTTCAAATAAATCCTACATATGCCTACTGACAATTCTGTATAAACATCTTCTTTAGAAATAGATGGATTTGAAAGTTCTTTTTCATAGGATTTTAACGCTATTCTTGCAATTTTAATATCATGCTTTTTCATCCACAAAATTTCACCGCAAATAGCATTAAAGTATGAACAATTCGAATTGAGCACTATGACCTTTAATTGATCGTATTCTTTTTCAGAAAAATCATTATTTATTATTTTAAGAGAGTCGGTATGCTTTAAAGGTAATACGTATGACTTCAGCATATCACAAACAACATCAATTAAATGACGATTTTGTCCACGCTTGTTTTTGCGCATTTTCATCAATTCTATTCGTTTGTTTTCAATCGAAGCAACATTATTTAAGACTGATAGTATATCACTAGTAATCAAAGTAGCCATCTTATTCACCTCATTATAAGTATACCATTAGCAATAAGATTTTTCAACAATATTATAAAACATTTTTAAGGTGTACTCTGTGTCCAGTTTGGTAGCCCACATCATCTAGAAGATACGGACACATACTTCAATTCTGCATTCTCAACCATATAAAAAGAGTTACTATTTGTATTATAAATAGCAATCCTTTTTTGTTATACTAATTCCTAGTATTATTTTTATTATAAAAATACTTCATACATCTCCATTTCATAATGCGTAGTCCATTACACAGGAACAAAAACAGTGACTTTCACATTGCTATACAAATCTTTATGTAAGGCTCCCATTCGTGAAGTATTGAGCGCATTTAAAACGGAGTACCAATTTTGGATAATAGGTAGGTACAGAAGAACTGGCTCACCTTGAGATGGTAGCAACACTCATTCATCAGCTTACAAAAAATGCTACCACAGGTGAAATTGAAAACAGTCCGATGGCAGCATACTATATAGATCACGCAAAAAGCATCTACCCTGCCGCAGCATCAGGAAATCCGTGGAAGGCAGAATATATCGGAGTTAAAGGCGATCCTATTGCTGATTTAGTTGAAGATTTAGCAGCAGAGCAAAAAGCACGTGCCACCTATGACAACATTTTAAGGATGTGTGATGATAAGGACGTAGAACGTGTTATTCGTTATTTAAGAGAACGAGAAGTAGTACACTTCCAACGTTTCGGTGACCCAATTCATACTAATTTAAGGAGATTTTCCCCATATGAAAAGTTGCTTGGACAGTGTAAATCCAAGCAACTTTTTTATTTTTATTACACGATTGCTATTTATCTTTGTACTCTGCCGGAGCCATCTCCACCGGCAAGTTTTTCAACTTCTGCTACACTTACCCTGTTGTAGTCACCTTCAACAGAGTGTTTCAATGCGGATGCCGCAACAGCAAATTCAATGGCTTCTTTGGAGGTCTTGCCGGAGAGCAACGAATAAATCAAGCCACCACCAAAAGAATCGCCACCGCCAACACGGTCAACAATATGTAAATGGTAGGATTTGGAGAAACAGTAATCTTCTCCGTCATATAACATACCTGCCCAGTCATTGTCATTGGCAGAAATGGAAGTTCTTAAAGTGATTGCCACTTTTTCGAATCCGAATTTATCTGCCAACTGTTTTGCAACGCTCTTATAGCCTTCGTGATTCAATTTGCCGCCATAAATATCAGTATCTTCTGCTTCAATGCCAAATACATCTTTGGCATCTTCTTCGTTGGAAATACAAACATCCACATACTGACACAATTCGGTCATCGCTTTTCTTGCTTCATCTCTGGTCCAGAGTTTGCCACGGTAGTTTAAGTCGCAAGAAATTTTTACGCCTTTTTTCTTTGCCGCAATACAAGCTTCTTTGCAAATCTGAACTAAGTTTTCGCCTAATGCGGGAGTGATACCGGTAAAATGGAACCAATCTGCACCGTCAAAAATTTCGTCCCAGTTAAAATCTTCTTTAGAGGACATTTGGATTGCAGAATATGCTCTGTCATAAATACAAACAGAACCTCTCTGAGAAGCACCTTTTTCCAAGAAATAGATACCAACTCTGTCGCCACCACGAACAATTTTAGAGGTGTCAACGCCGAAATATCTTAAGCTGTCAACCGCAGCCTGTCCGATTGCGTGTTTGGGCAGTTTGGTTACATATACACTGTCTAAACCATAGTTTGCCAATGAAACCGCAACATTTGCTTCACCGCCACCAAAGGTTGCCTGCATTTGGTCATTCTGAAAAAATCTGTAATAACCATTGGGTGCCAGTCTTAACATTAATTCACCAAAGGTAACTACTTTTGCCATTTTATTTACTCCTATCTATTATTACATCTTCTAACTTTCTTTTGGGAACCCGAAAGTTTTTATCTGAATCCATCACATACTTTACAGTTTCGCTATCGTCAAACGAACTGTTTTTCTGTTTGGAAATTCCAAGGCCAACCAAATATAAGATTTCATATTGGGAGTGTATTCCAAGAATCTCAGCAATTTTTTCTCTGTCAATCGCACCCAGGATACAACTTCTATATCCCATTTCCTCTGCAACGACAGATATTGCCATCATAGAGATTCCGCTATCACATTGGGTGAAAGCATTGTTTGCTCTTATGCTTGTATCATTGAGAACCCCAATAAAAGCAACCGGACTTTCCCGAAATTCAGGATTCCACTCCGGAATATATCCTGCGTACTTAATATACGGAAAGATTGCTTCTCTTTCCTCTTTGGAATCTACAATAGCATACTTTAACGACTGCATATTTCCTGCGCTCGGAGACAATCTTGCCAGATCTATCATTTTCAGAATATCTTCTTCGGGGATTGGATCGTCAAGAAAGCTTCTTGCAGTTCGTCTTTTCGCTAATACATCAGAGATATTCAAACCGTCCCTCTCCTTTTGATTGGTATTATCCGTTGTATTTTTCCAATGCTTCTTTTACAAAGAAACTGCCACCAATCGCAGCCACTTTATCAAATGCTAAAAATTCTTCGATGTTGCTTCGGTCTACTCCACCGGTAGGAATAAACTGAATCTGCGGAAACGGAGCAGAAAGTGCCTTTAACGCTGCTAAACCGCCATAAATGTTCGCAGGGAAGAATTTTACTGTGGTAATTCCTAATTCCAATGCCTGCATAATTTCTGTGGGAGTTACACAACCGGGATAATATGGGATATTATGTTGCTGACATACTTCAGCAGCTCCAACAGAAAGCCCGGGAGATACAATAAATTTTGCGCCTTCCGCAATTGCTTCTTCACACTGTTTCGAATTGATAACGGTACCTGCACCGATATTCATATCGGGATATTTTTCGCAAGCTAACTTAATTGCATCTCTGGCACAAGAAGTTCTGAATGTAATTTCAGCACAGTTGATGCCGTTTGCTTTTAAAGCAGGCAGTATTTTATCCACCTCTTTTAATTCTTTGATTACAACAACAGGAATATATTTATCCATTTTATTCCAACCTCTTATCTTAAATCTTTTGTTTCAACATGGTCTATATCAAGACACACAGAATTTTGCAGGATGTTCCGTATCAACACTCTTGCATTGGATTTCCTTATGACCTAAATATTTTTCTTTTATCATTCAAAGACACAAATATAAATAATTACGATTTATAGTGTACTTTGTGTATCGTTTGGATCTCCGTTTATTGCAAGGTCATATTCTAAAGACCAGTCAAGGTCTCTGTACTCTGCTGCTCTGTCGTCCGTTTCAATAAACTCCATCAACAAATCAAGCATTTCCTTTGTCCATGTATTTCTGTCAATCTGAGCAGTGGTAAATTTATTTTGTGCAATCATTTCAAACCCAAACATATCCTTCACCTGAGTTTTAGCTGCTCCACCAACTACTTCCTCCACCAAATGGCTGGGAATAAACAATACCCCTCCACCGGCACCAAACACAACGTCACCGGGCAAAACAATTGCGTTACCAATTCTGGTGGCAGTGTTATAACCCGTCATAATGAATTCACGGATAGGCGTGGGGTCAATTCCCCTGTAATACACCTGGGTATCCTCGATTTTTTTCATCTGCTCTGTATCACGAATACCACCCCAAACAACCGCTCCTCCGTTTTCATTTTTTGTTTTGTTTTTCAGAGCTGTTGTCAAATTTCCACCTAAGAATGTCCCTTTATAGATTTTGTCATACATATCAATAACCGGAACATCCCCTTCCTGCAGGTTATCAATAACCCACTGATTGTATGTACCTGTTCTGCCTTCCGATTTTCCGATCTCCTTTACAACTTCATCAAGGTCCGGTCTGAACGGACAGTAGGTTGCGGTAACTGCACGACCAATCAGCTTTCTTCCATCGTCATGCAAAGTATGCAATCTGCCTTCAAACTGACTTTCATAGCCTTTTACAAATATTGGTTTCCAAACTTCCTCTAAAGTAAGATTTTTCAAAGCTTTTAAATATTGGTCAGCAACCTTAGGTCTGCCATCCGGCAATCTTTCGCCTTTCCATTGCGGTGTTAAGGCAATAATTTCTTCTCTATCATTAAAATGCATATCGTACATCCTCTCAGATCACATATTCAAAATCATTTTCATGATTCTTTGAAATACTTATTTCTTTTATCATTCTTTTGCCGTTAGCTTCAATTTCCACATCGTATTTACCATAAAAACCTCTGAAATCCGCTTTTCCAAGATGATTGGTTACAGTTTCAGCTTCTGTATGCCATTTTTTCTCTATCAGATTCTTAATCGTAAAGTATGCCGGCTTTGGTGACAGGTCAAATCTTAACAAACCACCATAATAATAGTTTTCTCCCAAAGTCATATCACCTTGTGAAGCTTTAATTTTTTCAGGATCCGGATCCCATAAATGCGCATACCCATCAACTAAATTCCAATATACAATCTGCTCCATATAAGGATGCGAAAACCATATGGAATATAACTTTTCAATAATCTCTGCCTGAATTGCTTCATCTTCAGTATCATTTGAATATGCAGGGATTGTAACCTCCGTAACCTGAAGAGATTTTACAAGATTTGAATACAAATCCATATGTCCGTAAAGATTTTGGGGATCATAAAACACCCTTGTTTTTTTGTATTCTTCTTCACTCTTATAAAACATATGGAATTGCATACCAATTGAATCAATTCTTGCACCTTTTAAGAGATTTGCTTCTGTATATGCATAGTACATAGATGTAGCTCTGCAAGCATCTCCCCAGGTCTGCTCTGTTGCATCATTGATAACGAGCTGATTCTCAGGGAAATATTTCTCTGCCATTTTAAAACACCATTCCACAAAATTCGGCTCATCGTAAAATGCAGTTTTTCCTTGTCCCCATCCCATTTCGTTTGTTACTTCAATTGTAGGAATCTTATCTTTATATCTTTGGGAAATTTCAATAAACCTTTTCTCAAGTGCTTCCTTTTCTTCCTCCAAAGATGCATGATATAACCATTTTGGAAAGAAACCGTTATATGCTAAGCCATGTTCTCTTGGTTCAATTCCATATTTCTCACAAAACTCAATGCACAAATCCGCTGACGGTCTTCTGTATACCTTCGGACTATCCTTATCATATCTTGTTTTACCTTTTTCCGGTTCTGTTGCATCCCAATAAAAAGGCAATGTTGCCATATTGAAAACATCCGCAAAATATTTCTTGTAGAGTTCGTTTTTTTCCTCAGTTTCAAGTTCATCAAGCATAAATAAATTTGCACCGAACTTGAATTCATGACTTTTCTGGTTCACTCTTATTTTTACATTGTCAATGCCTTTTCCGTCCGCATCTGTTACCGTAATTGTAAAATCTCCTTTGCGGTATTCTTCAATTCCCGAATTGACACGCTCTTGCATATATTCGTATTGTTCTTCAAACTTTTCCAATACTTTTCTTCTCTCGCTCATAACATCATGCCTCCATCAATCACTAAATCAGTGCCCGTGATATATCTGCCTTCGTCAGAACAAAGCAGCAACACAGCCGGGCTGATATCTTCCGGCTCACCAATATATCCGCACGGAATGCTATTTTCAACTTTTTTCTTGAACTCTTTATCATTCAGCGCTTCTTCGTTCCTCGGGGTATTGATAGCTCCCGGTGCCACATTGTTTACAGTAACACCGTAGGGTGCAAGAAAAGGTGCGATATTTTGAATCAGCTTTAACTGTGCTGCCTTTGACATGCCGTAAAGTGCCAACTCCGGATGCTGATTGTATTGATTCACGCTTCCTATCGTCACAATTCTTCCCCAACCATTTTCTTTCATTGCCTTTGAGTACTTTTTAATGAGTAGGTAAGAGCTTTTTACGTTACAATCCATTTGAGCATCGTACTCTTCCAAGGTGAATTCATCCCATTTTCTTTTGTATTGAATGGATGCATTCAGCACAAGGATATCCACATCTCCTGTTTTTTCGTGTAATCCTTCAACATCGTCTAATTTCAACAAATTTGCACATACAGGAATGGAGTTTTCAATCTGCTCTGATGCCTTTTTGCACTTTTCCATACCGGATGACCCATGCACAAAAACCTTTGCACCATGCTTTGAAAGACATTTCGCAATCGCAAAACCAATTCCTTGTGTTGAACCTGTAACAAGTGCAGTTTTTCCGGTTAAATCAAACATTTTTTATCATCTCCAAAAGGTCATATTCTTTGTTATATTCCATTTCAAATCCACATTCGAGCTTTGAAGTATAATTTTGAGGATTTTCCGTATTGCTTTCGAACATTCCGTAATGAGTCGGTACACCAACTGTAGGATTAATTATCTTTGTAAGTTTAATTGCCTCGTCAACATTCATATTGCCGAGTTTTCCGTTAATGCAAATAAACATAACATCAATATGATATTTTTTCAGTTCTTCAAGCTTCTCGTGATATTGTGTATCTCCTGAAAAATACATCGTAATTCCGCTATGCTTTATCACCACTCCAACTGCGGGGACTGTATGGTCTGCAAATACCGCCGTCAACTCAAAATCACCGATTGTTACGGTTGTGCCTTCATCAAATTCTTTAAATTGTGTCACTCCGCATTCTACCAGTTGACTTTTGGCATCTGATGGTGCCAAAAACAGCATATCATCCTTTTTCATAAGCACAATTGCATCAATATCCACATGGTCAAGGTGATTATGTGTGCAAATCACAACATCGCTGTTTAACGCTTCGGGTAAAATCGGTGCTTTTACCAATCTTGGCCTGTTCGCTACGCGATTTACAACATCGGACAAATATGGGTCAATACAAATCTCTGTGATGTCATCACTTAAAATATAGCCGCTTTGACCGATCCATTTTATGTTAAGCATTAGCTCCACTCCCTGTCGTTTGCCCATTCGTTATCCCACTCGGTAGTAGGCTCCCAAACACCCGGGTACTTATCATGAATATGTTCTTTAATCAATTCTTCATTCAGCTCGTCAATGCCAAGACCGGGTTTATCCGGAACCTTTACAAATCCGTCAACAAACAGCGGATTATCAATACCGATAGCCAAATCATTCCACCAAGGAATATCAACAGAATGGAACTCGACTGCCATGACATTCTGAATCGCAGCAGCAGTATGAATTGCCGCCATACAAGCAATCGGACTTTCTGCCATATGGATTGCCATTCCAACACCATACTTTTCACACATATCTCCCAATTTCTTTGTCTCAAGAGCTCCACCTATGGAAAGCAAATCAGGATGAGCAACGGAAATACCATGATTTTCAAGTAAAGGTCTGAAATTCTCTGCAAGGTAAATATCTTCACCGGTTGCAAGAGGAACATTACAACTATTAGCAATTTTCACATAATGGTCTGTAAGATGCCAAGGCTGAATATCTTCAAGCCATGCAATATTGTATTTTTCAAGTCTCTTCGCAAACTTGATACAATCTTCGATAGCAACATGTCCGAAATGGTCTATCGCCAAAGGCACTTCATAACCTGCAACTTCTCTTACCTGCTTTACATAGTCCTCAAGATAATCCATACCCTTTTCTGTGATATGTATATTTGTAGCATAATGAGGAATTGTAAATACTTCATAGTTCTTTCCCATCATCAATTCTCTGTCGATAGAACTGCTCTGATGAGCAATAGCCTTTGCCGAATATTTCTTAAAGTCGTCTATCATTCCAATTGGTGCGTTGATACAACCGGGTTCGTCATACAAAAGTTCTATACCAAGGTCCATCTTTACAACAGTGAAGCCCATATCCATTCTCTTTTTGATGGCTCTTCCCATATCAGCACCTGTGTGTTTTCCGTCTACATCGGTGTCACCATATACTCTTACTTTATCTCTGAATTTACCACCAAGCATCTGATAAAGAGGTACACCCCATGCTTTACCTGCTAAATCCCAAAGAGCAATTTCAAGACCGGATACTCCGCCACCTTGCCTTGACGGACCTCCAAATTGTTTAATTCTTCGAAACAGCTTGTCCACATTACAAGGATTTTCTCCGATCAGTCTCGACTTTAACATAAGAGCATAGGTAGCGCTCGATGCGTCTCTGACTTCACCATATCCTACTAACCCCTGATTCGTATACACTTTTATGAGGGGACAATGTTTTGGTGCTCCGTTAATATTTGCCACCCTTATATCCGTTATTTTTAGTTCTGAAGGATTTGAGCAAATGTTAACATTTTCACTTATCATTTCCTTGATTGATGGATTCATATTCTTCCTCCTTGACATCATTTTCACCATATGATATAATAAATTCGTACTTTAATTATAGCATATCGTAAGTTTCAAAGCCACCACTATATTATGTTTTTTATCCACTATTTTATGTTTTTTTAAAAGAAAGGAAAGAAAAGAAAATGAGAGCTAACGAAAACATACTTTACGATTCAAATAAAAAAATCTTTCTGAAAACATACCATTCCATCGTAAAGCCGGGAAAAAGAGTGCTCAGAGAACATCATCACGTTGAATGTGAGCTTTCCTTAATCGTTTCCGGTAGCGGAATTTATAATGTGTCCGGAGCAGAATACTCATTCTCAGCAGGAGATATGTTTCTTTTTGGAAGCGATGAAGCTCACTGCATTACGGATATCACTTCTTCTTTGAATATCCTGAACATACATTTTGAACCTCGAATACTATGGGAACATAGCGACTGTGCAGTACTATTAAATATATTTACCAACAGAAATAAAAACTTTAAAAATATGTTCTTAAAAAATGATACCACCCTACAAACCTTTATCACAGATATAGAAAACGAAATGATTACTCAAAATCAGGGATATAAAATAAAAATACAGTATTCTCTGTTTTCTGCACTGATTCATATAATTCGTACATATGATTATACAAAAAGCTTACCTCCCTCATCACCAAAAAATGAGATTGCAAATAAGCTTATTGATGCCATAGCATATATTGACAACAACCTTGAAAAAAATCTTACTTTAAAAGAAATCGCATCACATGCCTGTATGGTAGAAACCTATTTTTCATCAATATTTAAAAAATTCAACGGAATTTCTCCTTGGAAGTACATCACTATAAAAAGAGTGGAAAAAGCTATCGACTTGATACAAAACACAAATATGACGAAACTTGAAATAGCCGAAAAATGCGGATTTTCAACCTCATCTAACTTTTATAAAGCATTTTTCAATATAACCGGGAAAAAACCATCTGATTATATGAATTAAATGAAAACACCCCTCTTAAGCATGATAGCAACAGGATACCATAAAGATATAAAAAGCAAAATACAATACTGATTTAATTACATAAAATCCTATGCGAAAACCGCCTGTGCAATACAAACTTGAACAGGCGGTTTCAAATACTCATTTTTGTATCTTCGAAGTATTGACTACTTCATCTCATTCTTCTTTCGTGCTAAAATATTTCAAATAATAATACAGTGCAAAATCCTGATCATTCGCCCATTCATCATAAAACTCGCCACGTACGCCATTTACGGAATACGGATAAACATAAGCACAGGATGCACCACCATCAGGAGAGAAAAGACATAGGCAATTTCTGATATTATCTGTGGCTTTTTCCAGATATTCCTTCTTCCCTGTCAACTGATAGTAATTAAGATACGCAAGCCCCGTCAACGAACTCCAATAATGCGGGAATGTATCCCCATACAGTTTTGATTTACCAAACCAGAAAGCATCCCAATGTCTGATTGCAGTTTCGTAAAGATGATAGTCCGGCTGATTTCCGTTAAATCTTGATAATATGTCAATTTGCTTCTTAGCGTCACTCACAAACTCTTGACTTCCGGCAGCAAGCAGATACTGCGTTATCATGGTCGCCCCCGGTGTTACGATTGTTTGTTCGTAATTGACTTCGTGAGGCGGATAACTTGTTCCGATTTCCACCATATTACAAATATGCTCACGATAAAGCTCCAACACGTCCCGTGCCGCAACATCAAAACCTGCTTCTTTAAGGCACTCTACGGTTTCTTGCAAGAACCATCCGTTCGGATAGAATCTGCTTCCGCCGTCTTGATAATATCTCTTAATTACTCGCACCATAATCTCAAGATACTCTTTCTTGTTCTCTAACTGATACAAATCCACAAGAAACATAATCGCCCAGGAATAATTATATAATCTGTACTGGGTGTTGTTTTTGTTGATTGTGTTATAGACTTCTCCGCTATTTTGGTCAATAAAATGAGCAAAAAAGAATTTTTTATATTGTTCGAGACTTTCTCTTATCTTTTCATTGTCATTTCGTTTCAAATATTCAGCAATCAATAATGCCATACCAATTCGTTCTCTGGAAGCATTATGGTCTGAGAACTTGTTGTCAAAATATTGGATTTTTTCTTTTGTATCAAACACAAGATACGCTCCGTCAAGCGGGCTGTTTTCCTTGTGATACTGCTGGTTATCCACAATATACTCTGCACGTCTTTGCACCAATGTATCAATCGTTTCAGACACAAATATTCTTATATTTGTAGACCCTTCCCCGCTTTTTACGATAAAGTTGTGTTCTCCGGTTCGTACAGGTGCATAAACCAATTTGTCTGTGTTTTCAGCAAGAATTTCACCATCTAAAGTAATGTTTACCTTTTGGTTGAAAGACAGCACAATGTCTTCATCCTTAAAAACGGTATAGTGCATAGCCTTTGGAATAATGATGTCATACTCATGAAGCTTTTTGTCAAAATCTTCGGTACCGCTATGAAAAAACAGTTCCCATGCCACAGTATGGCTTTCACCCTTTTCAAGGGAAAAAGCAGAAGGATGCAGTACAAAATCACCTCTGTCATTGCTTCCTTTTTCGAGATTTCGCTCTATACTGTAACAGTCGATACTGCCTTCGGTAAGAACAAGACCAAGGTTCCTATCGGAAATGCCCATTTTAAGAGCATTCACCCACGCTGTATTCCCACCGCACCAAATATGGGTATTACATCTTTGGGTCATACAAATATCTGAAGCGTCATAGCTATCGTTAAATGTTGCGTAAATACCAAGCTCGCCCTTCGTAACAAACACAGGACAATCGCATTTATTGGTAAAAGTGTATCTTTCTATCAGTTTATCTTCCAATAAAATTCTTTCAGCACGGATATTCAGTTTTTTGTTTTCAAATTCATCAATGATTCCGTGATCGATTTGTTGCGAAGATATAAAATCTGCTCCCTTTATGGTTCCCCATACAGAAGCACCCTCTACCCAGTTCATGCTATATTCATCATTTTTGTTTTTAAGCGACAATATACCACCTGATGATTGGTTATAAATGATTTCAAAAATACTATTCATCCTCAATTGCTCCTATTTTGTTTCTTTCAGTTACCAACTGTATGCATCCGGTTTTCTTCCATAAAAACGCAGCGCCGATACAAATCACTTCCGGCTGAAAAATATTTACTACACCTTCGGAGAGTTGTGCCAAATATCAGCGAACAAATCCATACTAATTTAAGGAAATCTTTCCCATATGAAAAGGCACTGTACCCCGGAGATTGCAGTGCCTTATTTAGTTTTTCTACAATATATCATATTGCGAAGAAAAAAGCAATACTTTTTTTAGATATTCCATATGATTTCCGCATTGCCATCTTCGTCAATGACAATACGGTTTACCAGAATAGATGCGACTCCCCTTTTTTCTTCAAAGGAAGCTTTCTTCCATTTCTTGGATAAGTTAACAGCTTGTTTCGTATCCACTTGAGTGTTTTCAATCTCATCAATTTTCATAAGTAACGCAGTTCTGTCCGCTTTCAATTTAGTTGCCCTTTGGCTCATAATTTCCAGTAAATCAGAATTAACTTCCGGTTGCATCAGCATATCAGCAATTTTATTCTGAGACAATTCGATGGCTTTCACCTTGTTCCGAAGCTCATTCAGTTCCGGATGCACAGTCTTTCTCTCGCTTGTCCTGATGTTTTTTAATGTTTCTAATTTCTTTGCGATTTCTTCATAAACCATATCTTCCAGACTCTCGGCATATATAGTGGTTCGGGTTCCTTTGCATTTTTTCATATGAGTTTTACCGGTGCATGCAAAGTACCGACGAGTTTCACCGCTCCCGGTTTTTCCTTTAATGGTCGTCATCGTTCTTCCGCAAAGACCACAAAAAATCTTACCTCCCAACCAAGATGTTTTGTTGGAAACAGCATTTCGTATCTGCTGATTGGTTGCTAATTTCTGCTGACACTTTAACCAGATATCACTATCTACTGCTCCTTCATGGCTCATCACCACCACCTTGATATCAGACCAATCCGGATTGTCCGTATCGTGTTTACTTTTACCGTATATCTGAATGCCGTGAATTCCATCGAAGGCTTCCGGTGGGCTGATAATCTGAGCATTATGCCTCTGAAAGTATTCATAAATTCTGCTGTCGGCTTTCACATAAATCGGATTTTTTAAAATGGTTGAGAGTTTTGCGGTAGTCCATGCACCACCATATAAGGTGTTAATATCATTTTCAAGCAGATTCTTCAGAAGTCTCCCCAAAGTTACCTGCTCTACTGCGTAATGTTCATATATGTATCGAATCTGTTCTATTTCTTCCGGAATGGGTTTTAATCGCTTAGTTGGGATATTCTGTATCACCGTGGATTCTAAGCTATAACCATACGGCTTACGCCCTCCCATATAGAAGCCCATTTCACTTCTGTGTTCATAGGCCTGTGTCACACGCTGAATGATGCTTTGTCGTTCAAATTCTGCAAAAATAGCCAGAATTTTTATAATTAAATCCCCATAAGGACTTCCTGTGTCAAACGCTTCCTGGGTGGAAACGAAATCGACACCAAACTGTTTAAAAACCGCTAGGATATTGATAAAATCCGGCAAGCTTCTGGAAATTCTGTCCAGACGGTAAACAATTACTTTTGTTACCTTTCCTTGTTCAATCTTTCTCATCATCTCCTGAAATCCGTCACGGTCAACATTTCCGCCTGAAAAGCCATTGTCAACGAATGTCAGAACCGGTTCTTGCCGTTCATCCGGTTTTATCATTGCTCTGCAATATTCTAACTGAGTTTCACATGAGATACTGTTCTCTTTCTCTACGGACTTTCTCGCATAAAGGGCTATCGCCATTTAAGACACCCCTTTCTTCTGGCGTAGCGGATAGAACCGCTACGCCCTATCGCTTTAGCCTGCCTGATGCGTGAAAATTCTGTAAAGTTCTTCTACAATTTTTTCTTCAATTTCCTTTCTTTCTTCCAAGCTTAACACAACACTGTGTTTTACGTTTCTGGTTTTATTTGAGATATCTGTGTAATTTTCACAGTAATCTGTATTGTTAGTTGCTGATAGCATACTTATCGACCTCCGATCATAATTGTCGTATAGGTTAATAATATATGCTTACGATGAAAGCTATATTATTCTAAAATACGGACACACGAAGTTTCACTTATATATTGCCGCAAATTGCGACTTCGTTATCGATATCAAGACTGCCATCCGTTACAAAGATAATATGGGTAAATGCTGTATTCAATTCTCGATTTACCGTGTTTCATATGGCTAGTCTGTCATAATAAAAAAAATACGGTTGTAAGCGTTTCAGGGATGACCTTACTTTTCGCCTTGTATTTCCTGTCATAGTAATAGCAATCAGCTATGACACCTCTGCCATTACCGTCATAATGCATTTCTAAGTAAATGCTCCTATGAATCCGATTTTTGAATCGGGTTTTTATCACCGAACGAAAACCGCCGTTCTTCATCAATACAAATTTATCTAACAACGATATTTCGTAACTCTTCTATCATCTCCGCATTTGGTTTGTCAAAAGGTACCATAACTCTCCCAAGTGCATTATATTTGTGTTCTCCCATAGCATGATACGGAAGAAATTCTATTTTTTCAGGATAGCCATTTTTATCAAAAAAACACTTTATGCTTTCCATATTTTCCTTCGTATCGTTCACGCCTGGAATAACAGGAATTCTTACCCAAATTGGAATTTTCAGTTGTAAAAGCTTTTCAAGGTTTTTCAAAATAAGCTCATTCCCGGCACCTGTATTTTGTCTATGAATCTCATTGTCCATCGTCTTAATATCATACAAAAACAAATCCGTATATGGTAAAATTTTTTCAAAATATCCCCAAGGAACATTCCCAGCGGTATCAACTGCTGTATGTATATCGTTTTCCTTGCACTTTTTTAAAAGTTTTTCAAGATACTCAATCTGCAACATACATTCTCCACCAGAAAACGTCACCCCTCCTCCAGAGTTTTTATAGAACGGTTTATCTTTTTCTATTACAAAATATACTTCGTCCAAATCATATTCTTTTCCACAGATTTTTTTGGCATCATTGAGGCAAAAAAAAGACTTGTTATCGACAGTCAACGCCGTACATTTTCCGCACTCCAAGCATTTATTTTTGTAAAAGAAAATTTCTTTTTGATAATTTTGACTTTCAGGATTATGACACCATTTACATGTTAGATTGCATCCTTTGAAAAAAACCGTTGTTCTTATCCCAGGACCATCAACGTACGAATTGCGTTCAATATCAAACAACATTGCTTTCAAGTTTTTCCCCTTTTATCACTTGAATATATCTCCTCATAGAGTTGCATTGTTATCTCCCCCATCTGCAACCACCGTATGTCCACAAATTATCTCGCCAAACTCACTCATTAAATAGAGTGCGAGTTCAGCAATTTCTTCCGGACGAATAAAACGTTCTATAGCCAACCTTTCGTACTTTTGTTCAAGAGAATGTGCATAGTGAGAAATCATCGGAGTAAATGTAGCTCCAGGCGCAATTCCATTGATGATAATTCCATTATGTCCATATCTTTTCCCAAGAGCTCTCGTCCATTTAATGATGGATTCCTTTGAAGCACCATAACTTCCTACAATATCCATACAAGCGGCATTAGATGCTATATTCAGAATGTTTCCTCTTATATTTCTATCCAGCATATAATTAATTTCGTTCCTCATAGCAAAAAAAGCAGCCTTAAAGTTAATGTCCGTCATGGTATCCCATTCAACCTCGGTAATATCCCACGGTTCATAACCTCTTCCTAAGCACCCACTTCCTAATGCTGCAGAATTAACAAAGCCATTTAGACCACCTAACCGTTCCGAACACCAATCGAACAACTTGCCGTGATTGTCGATATCCGTGATATCAAATGATTTATAATACAAACCGGTCATATTTATCTCTTCAACGGCATGTTTCAGTTTTTCCTCATTTCTACCTGCAATCACGACCTTAGTACCGGCAGCACAAAAACGCTTTGCTATTGCTTTGCCAATACCACTTCCGCCACCAAAAACAAGTATTTTATCATTCCTCAATTTCATTTATGCATAGTCCTTTCTATAAGCTCATCTTGTAAATCCTCATTTAAGAAAACGAAGTAATCCGAAAAGCCACTAACACGGACTCTTAAGTTTTTATATTTATCGGGATTTATTTTTGCCTGAATCATATCTTCTCTTGCAATATAGTTCAATTGAAAATGAAGTCCTCCCATTTGTAAATAAGTTTCAAATATACTCACAATCTTTTCAAATGAATCATCATTTTTTATAATTTGCTCATCAACAAGAACATTAGTAACTGTTTGACCACAAAAAATTACATTCTCATTGATTTTCGCAACTGAACTCAACAACGCCGCAAGTCCATTTCTATCTTTTTCTCCATTTTGGCTAATCCCATACGAAATAGCTTCTCTATCCATTCTTCCGTCCGGCGTTGCCTTCGTCATTTCACCAAACCACTTATGATGCTGATTATAGCCAATCAGATTACCAATCATGAATTTGTAGCCTAAATCAGTTTCTTTATCAGATAGGTATGTCGTAACACTTTTAGCAAATCTACTTGCACATTCGTTTGAAACTTCATCATAATTACCAAAAAAGTTTCCGAATTTCAGAATATAACCCCTTAATTCCTCATATCCACTCCAATTTAATCTTAGTGCTTCAATCAGACATTGCATTGTCACCCTTTTTTCATCAAAAACTAACTGTTTAATAATGGAAAGAGAATCAATTGTTGTTACAATCCCTATAAAACTTAAATCAGCAACCGCATTTTTTGCTCCACCTTGTGTTATACTTTTTGCTCGTTCAATCGAACCTTCAAAAAACATTGTACTAACCAAATTTACATCTTTTGAACGAACGCTTTGGAATTTATTATAATAGTTCACTGCTTTATCCATGGTACGAAACAACTGTCTTTCATACACTTCATAAAATTCATCAAAGTTTTTTGCTCGGCATAGTTCATCAGAATAATCATAGAGTGTACTTTCTATTGATTTTACAATATTTGTCTTACACCCTCCCATAAAAATTCCACCAGGCAACTGCGGTTCATTGCAACCAACCATTGTGTATTTACATGCAATTTCATACGGAAATCCAGCGATTTGTGTAAATGCCTTTATACGTGGTTCGTCATTCACAAAAGCTATACGTTTATTGGGATCTCTTCTTTCACAATCCATAACATAACTCAATACCTCACGAGGTGTCTTCTTCGTCCATCGCAACGAAATCTGAGGTATCCATGTTGGTAATTCAAGCATGCTATCAAGAATAAGCTTCGACAAATCATTAAATCCATCTTCACCATCTTCTAAATATCCACCTATACTAAAATGCGATTCACCGCCACGGTAAAAACGATCTGACTTCGGATTAATTCTTGCCTGTAACATCAAAAACAGTTCCTGCAAGTATGCTTTTGCATCCTCTTCAGTAAGAATACCATTTGCAATATCCTTCAAATAGAAAGGATACAGATATCTGTCAATACATCCAATACTGTCTGGCATAAAAGCATAAATAACATAAACTGACAATACAGCTTCATAAAAACTCTTCGCAGGATTGGCAGGGACATTTTTTAGAGCATTTGAAAGTTTAACAAGATTTTCTTTATATTCAATTTTGTCAATCTCTTCCGATTTTTTCAAAGCAGCTTCTGAACACTTTCCTGCCCATCCAATTATTCCGTCAGCTATTATATCAAGAGCATCAAGAAACTCCATTGCATCTTTTTCATTATGACTCTTTTTCGATTCCGCAATCTCTTCTTTCAACCCGTGGATCCCTAATTTAATAACCTTTTCAAAATCAGCAACACTATGCTGCCATTCAAACACACATAGCCCGTCTATTGGCTTATTATAAAACTCATTATATATCTTCTTAAAGTTATCATGACCGCATCGATTAAATATATCCCCCATAACATTGCCTTGAAAACGCAAATAACCCGTCAACGCCGTGTACTCACTTACATACGGGGTTTGATTTAATATGTACTCCTTCGAACGTTTAGCACTCATAATTAGTGATGGTAAAAACATATCTGTTCTATCGTAATCAGTGGCATTATGTTCGAGATATCTTTCTCCATTCAATGTCATTTGCAACAATTTTTCTATTCTGTCTAGCATTCGTCATTTCACCTTTCATCTTAAACATTTTTTTACATTATAACAATTGAATTAACACAAAAAAAGATACTTAAAAATCATATTATACTTTTTGATACTGTTTTTTTTCAATGTATTGATTATTTTTCTCAAATATGTTATAGTGTAATGGGTGATGAATATGGAAAAAAATTTTTTAATAACCGCTATACACAAAATAATTATGGTGGATCAGAATGAATATCCTGAAAAAACAACTATATTTCCAAGCAACATCAGAACAAATGAATTAATTTTTCATTTTTCAGGAAAATCAAAAGTTTATTTTGATGATAAAATACTCGAAACAAAAGAAAACACCATTCGTTTTCTCCCACAGGGAAAAGCAAGCAAATATATTGTCGATAGAGAACTACATGGAATAACTATAGTCATCTATTTTTCGACAGACTTACCTGTCCATAACGAAGCATTTGTTTTAAGTAACTGCAGCCAAAATATCGCATCGTTATTCCGAAAAATTTTTTCTTCGTGGATAGCTAAACAAGATGGATACTATTTTGAGTGCCTCTCTCTTTTATATAAAATATTCTCTGAAATGCAAAAAAACAATTACATTCCTTCGGACAAATATTCTCAAATCAAACCAGCAATTGATTATATCCATTTGAATTTCACAAAAGAAACGCCTTCATCCGAAACACTCACGCAGGTATGCGGCATCAGCTATTCTTATATAAGAAAACTTTTCAAAAAGAATTTTTCCATGTCGCCTAAGTCGTATATCCTATACTTGAAAATGAATAACGCAGGCGAACTTTTAGGAACTGGTTTGTACAAAGTGATACAAGTTGCCAACATGTGTGGCTATGATAACGTGACGTTATTCAACAAACAATTTAAAAAATATTATAATCTCACCCCCACTCAGTATATGAAAAAATATAAAAGTTCAAAATAAACTCATATTGCTATTTAGCTAAATATTTATTATATTTCCAAGCAATTTAAAATACGTTTACCCTTTCGTACCGCATAATCAATTGTGTTTTTTGAACCGTTTTTCTGCCCGTTAAATACAGCGATTACCAAGGCAGAACGGTCTACCATCCATTCGTTCCTAACCTGATAACATCCGGTAAAATAGTGGTTATTCACTTTCTTTACCAAATCTGCTCCTTTGAGAATTCTATTGAATCTCATCTTCTCCAACATACTTCGTCTGTTTTCAAAATTAGGATGAACCAATCCATACGAATTTAAGGAGATTTTCCCCATATGAAAAGTTGCTTGGACATTGTCAATCCAAGCAACTTTTTTTATTTTTATTACACGATTGCTATTTATCTTTGTACTCTGCCGGAGCCATCTCCACCGGCTAATTTTTCAACTTCGGAAACACTAACTCTGTTGTAGTCACCTTCAACAGAGTGTTTCAATGCGGATGCCGCAACAGCAAATTCAATGGCTTCTTTGGAGCTTTTTCCTGAAAGCAGAGAATAAATCAAGCCACCACCAAAAGAATCACCACCGCCAACACGGTCAACAATATGTAAATGGTAGGATTTGGAGAAATAGTAATCTTCTCCGTCGTATAACATCCCTGCCCAGTCATTGTCATTAGCAGAAATGGAAGTTCTTAAGGTGATTGCCACTTTTTCAAAACCGAATTTATCTGCCAACTGTTTTGCAACGCTCTTGTAGCCTTCGTGATTCAATTTACCGCCATAAATATCGGTATCTTCTGCTTCAATGCCAAATACATCTTTGGCATCTTCTTCGTTGGAAATACAAACATCCACATACTGACACAGTTCTGTCATCGCTTTTCTTGCTTCATCTCTGGTCCAGAGTTTGCCACGATAGTTTAAATCGCAAGAAATTTTCACGCCTTTTTTCTTTGCTGCAATACAAGCTTCTTTGCAAATCTGTACTAAATTTTCTCCCAAAGCGGGAGTAATGCCCGTAAAATGGAACCAATCTGCACCGTCAAAAATTTCGTCCCAGTTAAAATCTTCTCTGGATGACATCTGAATTGCAGAATATGCTCTGTCATAAATACAAACAGAACCTCTCTGAGAAGCACCTTTTTCTAAGAAATAGATACCAACTCTTTCACCACCACGAACAATTTTAGAGGTGTCAACGCCGAAATATCTTAAACTGTCAGCAGCAGCTTGTCCGATAGCGTGTTTGGGCAGTTTGGTTACATATACGCTGTCTAAACCATAGTTTGCCAATGAAACCGCAACATTTGCTTCACCACCGCCAAAGGTTGCCTGCATCTGGTCATTCTGAAAAAATCTGTAATAACCATTGGGCGCAAGTCTTAACATCAATTCTCCGAAGGTAACTACTTTTGCCATCTTATTTCTCCTCCATCTTTTCCAAAGATTCTTTCACAAAGAAACTTCCGCCGATTGCCGCTACTTTATCGAATGCTAAAAATTCTTCGATATTGCTTCTGTCAACCCCACCGGTAGGAATAAATTTCACCTGTGGAAACGGAGCAGCAAGTGCTTTTAAAGCAGCTAAGCCGCCGTAAATGTTTGCAGGGAAGAATTTCACTGTGGTAATTCCCAATTCCAACGCCTGCATAATTTCTGTGGGAGTTACACAACCGGGATAATATGGGATATTATGTTGCTGA
>JAZUBQ010000019.1:0-138965 GCA_045638525.1 Clostridia bacterium | reverse complement strand
CACCAACAATGGTTATTCTGATGTTGCTCTGTCTTACGTTCGTATCTACAAAACTGCACAGTTAGAAGCTTTGGCTGATTACAACTGGGCATTAAACTACAACTACTTCAAAGTTGTGATTGCTGAAGATGCAGAAACTCCTGTAGATCCCGAACCGACTCCTGTAGTAACTCCTGAGCCGACTCCGGAACCCACTCCCGAGCCGACTCCCGAAGTTACTCCTGATGTTCCGTCTGTTGACGGTGTTGATTACACCAATGCTCCCTATGCAGGTGTATATCAGGTAACTTCTGATAAAGCTGTTACTTTAATCAATGAAACTCAGCATACGGTTACCTTAGCAGCAGGTGAAACCAAATATTTCTACCTGATTCAAGGTAACAACAACCTGGACATCAGTGATGCTTCCGCAAATCTGACCTTCACTGCAATCGCAGGTAACGGTTTAGATTATTTGGCAGAAGTAAACGCAGGTACCGCTCCGATTTCTAACGGTACCACTTATGTAGGTCCTAAAAATGAAAATTCTCACATCGGTGAATACTATGTAGGAAGCGAAAACGGTGACTGTACCGTTGGTACTGACTATGTAATTATTCCCGCAGGTGCAACCGCAATCTTAAAACGTTCCTTAACAGCAAATGCAGGTCTTTACTATGTAACCCTGTTTATGGATACCATCAGCGATGGTGCAATCAAAGTGGAAACCGATACCGGTTTCTATGGCGAATTGACTCCTGCTACTACCGCTTGGACCACCTTTGCTCAGGCAAACACTTCTGATTTGGAAATGGTATACTTAAGAGCAGGCGAAAACACTCTGAAAGTAACCAACAAAGGTTCCAAATACGTTACCTTAGGCGGCGTAAAACTGGCAAGAACCAATAACCTTGGTGCTGCTTATGCAGATCAGATTAATCTTGCAAGCTGTAAAGTGCTTCCTTATGCAGCAGAAGCTTCTAAAGTAACTACCGAAGCAAGCGTTCTGACTGTAAGGAACGTAACTGCAGAAGTTCCTGCAGGCGTTCTGTTATCCGAAGGCGTAACTGAATTATCCTTAACTACCACTGCTCTGGATGAATCTCAGAGTGGCGTGGAAGCAGGCGAAAACGAAACTCTGTCTGCAATGGATGTTCACGTAGCAGGTGTATCTTCTGAAAACACCACTCCCATTATTGTTACCATTACTGAAGCAACCGAAAAAGGTTACAACAAAGGTAACTTAAGCTTGTTCCATGTAGAAAACGGCGTAGCTGTAGAAATGGAAGAAGTGGAAACCAAAGCTGATTTAGTAAAACATAACCAGTTTACTTACGACCCCGAAGACGGTACTGTTTCCTTAGCATTAGCAAACTTCTCTGAAATTGCTTTCTTAGCAAACAAAGCTAATATCTGGAACGGTGTTCGTGATTACAGCTGGTATGTTGGAAAATCTTCTCCGTATACCATCTCCAACGCTGACCAGATGGCAGGTTTTTCTGCGATCGTTGGCGGTATGGCGCCCGATATTGCTCAGGATTCCTTCAAAGATAAAACTGTAAAATTGATGGCAAACCTGAACTTTGGCGGTGAAGCAAATGTAAACAAAGGATATATCTTCTATCCCGTTGGTTATCACAGTGCAGACTTATCTTATGAAAAAGCCCACAACGCAACTGAAAGAATTACCACAGGATTCTATTCCTTTGAAGGTACTTTCGACGGTAACGGTCACACCATCGCAAACATTTACCAGAACACCTGGGAAATGAAAGGTGATAACGAATACTATACCATCCAGGAACAGTGCTTCCGTGACGGTATGGGCGTATTCGGTAAAGTATATGGCGGTACTATTAAAAACTTAACTGTTGATAACTTCACTTCTGACGGTGAATACACCACCACCGGTGTTATTGCTGCTTATGCAGAAAGCTGGGAAGGCAGAAGCGTAGTGTTTGAAAACATCGAAATTACCAACTGTAATCCCCGTGTTTACAACATTGGCAACGGCGGTATCGTAGGTAGCGGCGGTTGGTATTCCAAAGAAAAAACCGACGTTGAAGGCAAACCCATTATCTTTAAAAATATCACCGTAGACAACACCAACAAAATCTCCGCTCTGTGGGGATCCTGGGACGTTGGCTGTGGCGGTATTATGGGTAGATACTATCCCGACAGCAAGTGTGGCGTAACTTTTGAAAACTGTCACGTTGCTGCTCAGATTGACGTTAACAACGACGTTTGCGGTAACTACCAGTACTACTGGTACCGTTACGCAGGTATGATGATTGGTACTGTTCAGACAAGTAAAGTAGAAAACGGTTACACCGTTCCTGACTTAACCGGCATCACTGCAGTAGGTTGTACCGTAAACTACGGCGATTGGAACAACTACTATTACTGTGAATTGGTTGCTAACTCTTTAGCATCCTACACTCACGACCATCAGTTCTCCAGACTGACCAGAGTTCAGGCAGTGGAAGGCACCACCATCACTTATTTGGATGGCTCTACCGGCACTGTTCCTGCAACCGGCCGATATAACTATGTTGTAGTAAACGGAGCACACGCTACCGAAAATGCAACCTGTTACCATTTCGTAGACGGTGCAGTCTGGAACCATAAAGATGCAGGTACCGAAGTTGTAAACGGTGAAACTGTATTAAAAGAAGACAATCAGCACATCTACTTGCCCTTTGACCAGTTATTCCAGGGTCACGGCTGGGGTGTAAAACACTTCCCCGTAACCGATAACTTCCCCGGTATCACTGTAAACAGAGAAACTGCAAGCTCTGTTGTGAAATTTGTTTCCAAGAACTTAACTGAAGTTGAAACCGGAACTACTGTAGCTGTTGGCGAATTGTTTGCTACGAAAGACGGTGCAGGCGTTCCTCTCAACGAACAGAATATTTCTGTAACCGTATCTCCTGTGATTTACGAAGGAAATACTGCTGAAGCAACCATCGATGTAAATGCATCTGATTGGACTGCTTCCACCATCAACTTCACAGGCGAAGGTCAGATTGAAATCACTATCAACGACTACTACTATTGCTTACCCACCACCATCATCGTGGACGTAATTGAACTTCAGCCTGTTGATAAATTCGAAGCGAAATCTGTAGACTTCAAACACGACTTAACTACCATCGAAAGCGGCTACAACACCACCTTAGGTGCTCTGTTTAACGCAATCGCTGATGTTAACAGCGCAACCGTTACCGTTGATGTAACCGGTAATGCAACTGTTACCTTAGATAAAGCAGACTGGACCAAATCCGCTGTTGTATTAAACGGTACCGATGCAATCACCTTAACCATCACCGACAACAATCTGTGTAACGAAGAATCTATCACTGTAAGTGTTACTGCTCCCGCAGCTCGTGAAAAATGGACTGCAACTAGCAAATCTGTTGATCTTTCCATCACTACAGTAGGTGTGGAACAGAGCATTGATTTTACACAGGTATTTACTGCAAAATCTGGTGAAGTGATTAAAACAAATCAGATTGCTTTAGCAAATGGAACCTCCACCGGCGTAAGATATGCAAACAATAAAATCTACTTCCCCGGCGCTAAAGGTAACTACACTGTTAAAGTAACTGATGGTTTCTATTCCACTCCCGTATCTGCAACCATTACCGTGAACGATGCAGGGGATGTTACTAAGTTTGAACAGAACACCTTAGCTTATAGTCGTAGCATGGAAGAATTCTATAACGAATCTAAAACAATTACCTTAGGTTCTATCTTCAAAGAAGTTTCTGCATATGGCACTTACGTAAAAGATGCTGATGTTACTGTTACCGGTGACAATATCCGCGTATCTTACAATGATACCGACTGGACACAGTCTACCGTAACCTTTACCGGTACATCAACTTCTTATAGCTTAACTATCACTGACGGATACTACAGCACTCCTGTTAGGGTAACCGTAACCATCAGCAATCCGTCCAATGTAACCAAATGGGCAACCAAGAATCTGAATGTTACTTACACTCAGGAAACTTGGTATAACCAGAAAGTTACTGTTAAATTAGGAGATATCTTCCGGCCGGATAACACCAACGGTAGCTACATCAAAGGTACTGTAACCTACACCGTAGGTGGTGTTTCCGGTACTGCTACTGCAGCAAACTGGGCAGATACTTCTGTAACTGTTGACACTAATGGTTTAACTGCAATTGCTTGTACCATTAGAGACAACAACGGTAGTGCAACTACTAATGCAAGCATCAGCTTTACTGCACCGACAGCCGTTGCAAAATGGAAAGCTACCAATAAATCCTATGAGATCAATGCAGGCGAAACCAAGGCAGTAAAATTAAGCGAACTCTTTACCAAAAATGGTACTAATGGTAACTATATCAAAGGTACCGTAACCTACTACAAGGATGGTGCTAAAGTTGCTGACACCACTGCAAGCGGTTGGTCTGATGCAACAGTAAGCTTCAATGCTGCAGGAACTTATAAGATTAAGATTAAAGATAACAACCACAGTACTGAAACCGAAGCTACTGTAAGCATTACTGAAAAAGCGGTTCGTAAGTTTAAGGCGATTCTGCCTTATGCTGGATTTATGTCTAATACAGCTGACGGTTCAACCAAGGTACAGAAAACCTTAGGAGATATCTTCTTTGATACCGGTTTAGGTACCATTGACAGCTCAAAAGTAACTGTAGTAGCAACTAAAACTTCCGGTAGCACCGTTACTACAATTACAAAAAATACCTCTAACTGGGAAGGAACACTTCTTACCTTTGAAGGTGTTGGTGAAGTAACTGTAACTATTACTGATAATACTGGTTGCTTGACATCTACCGCCAAGATTGGTATTGCTCCGTTATGGATTGGTGATGCAGACGGTTCTTCTACGAAAACAAATGCAGGCTATTATGGTACTACAAGCAGTTACGCTAACGGTACCGTTAGAACATATCCTGATTTAAAGATTGCTGCTCATACCTCTCAATCCGTCACATTAGTCAGTGATTCCGCTCCGTATGATGGTGTTTACGCAATCGCTATGGATATCAAAGGAACCAATAATAATGTTCGTGTGACTACCTCTGATAACCAATACTGTGCTGATTTTGTATATTCGTCCAGCGGATGGAGCGATAATGATACTGGATATGTATCTGAAGACCAGTTAATCTACTTAAATGCTAATGCTGATACGCTGACAATTACCAATAACGGCGAAAACGATATCACCATTGAACAGATTAACATTGTAAGAATGAACAAATATGGAAATGAACAATCGTGTGATTTCTTACCGTTAGTAAAACGCGTAAGTTATGCAGATCCTGATGGCGATGTTTCCGGAGAACCCACATTAACTTATCCGGCTTCTGCTACTGCGGATGAGCTTGGTTGGGTATACTCCAGTAAGAAACAGGCAGGTCATTGGTATAACTATGTTACTGGCGCTTCCTTTAGCCCTGCATTACCCACATCCTCCATTGCGGCAGGTGAAAAGGTGACAATCAGCACCAACAGTATCTTTACTTATGATGGTGTGTACAGTATGCAGATGAAAATTTCTTCTTCTAATTACCCGGCTATCTTCAAAGTTACTACCGACGAAGGATATTACACCTATTTCATTATCAACAGCAAGGATATCTGGACGAATAATGTCAATATGATTCCTTTGATGGATCAGCCGTTATATTTCTCAGCAGGTTCTCATACCCTTACCATTGAAAATGTTGGTACCACCTCAGCAACTATTTCAGGTCTTGACTTTGGTATGATGAACGGTAACAGCAGAAATTCTCAGGACTTTATGCCTGCTATCAAAGGACAGAGCTTGTCTGGTGGTGGAACTGTAACACCTACTCCCACTCCCACACCTACCCCGACTCCGGGTGGAAGTGAATCGACTGCACCTGCTACACTGGAAGGCGTAGGAGCATTCTCTACCGATTACATTGTTGAATCTAATGAACTGCTTTCTGGTCCGGGTGCATCAACTGAATATATTCAGTTGAAAGCATACGGAAGTGGAGCAAGTTATCTGTCTAGAGATACTTGGTTTAAGTTTAAGATTGGAGCACCGGCAACCGGAACTTATAAGCTGCAGGTTAGACTCAAAGACTCTACTGGATATCGTTATGTATATGGAGACGGAATCAAGTTTACCCACACCAACGGAATCGAACTAACAATTCCGGGTGGCGGTCAATCTTTAGCAGGAAACAGTGATACTTGGGTAGATGTTGGAACTATAGATTTAACCATGGGAGATCATATCTTTACTGTTAACAGTTACGATTCTGCAAATGGATGGTATTTCTATGGTATCCGATTGGTACAACAATAATTCCAAAAGGCATTAAATCCCGTGTCATTCCGAAAGCCAACACCTTGAGGAATTAAGCCAAACTGCTGATTTCTTGAAATTAGCATATCGAAAACTAAAAAAGGACTGTCTTCGGACAGTCCTTTTTTGTATGGAAAATGAAACCGTAGGGGACGATGCCCACATCGTCCCGTTAGCGGAAATTGTGATGTTAAAGAAGCGGGAGGATGTGGGCATCCTCCCATACAATGAACGGTTTCCCAAAATGTTTTCTTGACGGTTCGTGCCCTCTCAGGGTTCGAGTCCCTTCGGTGTTTATAATAAAAAAGAGCAGATACAAGATGTATCTACTCTTTTATGGCTTTCACGTTCATAATAGATGCTAATTATTGTTTTTCTTTGCTGTATTGATTGATGAAATAAGGATTTTCTTTAATTCAACACATTTTTCAAGAATTTCTTTATCATTGTAATATCCGCTTTCTATAAGCAGTTCAATCCAATATTCACTTTCTGAACATTCTTTTAATGCTATTTGAAGTTTAGCGATAAAATCATTCCTGCCGTGTCCGTAAAAAGCTTCTCTTATATTAGCACCTATACTTGTACCACTACGAATCAGTTGATTTGTAAGTACACTTTCTCTTTTTTCACTTTTTACTTTATTGCAAACTTTAATTATATCTAATGCAAATTGCTTTGATTTTATAAGCAACGGACTGTCCATAAAATTTTCCCTTTTCAAAAACTTTTTCCTTATTCACTATTACCCATTACTTTCCAAAAATCGACAAGTTATTTTAGCGAAGAGTGAAGAAGGAATAGGTAATAAGTAAAATCGACAAGATTCTTAAGAACCTTGTCGATTTTTGGTGCACCTTCAGGGACTCGAACCCGGGACCCACTGATTAAGAGTCAGTTGCTCTACCAACTGAGCTAAAGGTGCATATAACATTTGATATATTAGCACAATTTTGGGGAAATGTCAAGTGGTTTTTGGTAAAAAAATAAATATTGATTATTGTTTCAGAGTGAAAAAACGCTTCCAAAAGGAAGCGTTTTTGTCGTTTATTCTGTTACTTTGATTCGTTCTACGCTGTGGCATTTTCCGGTGCTTTCATTTACAGTGAAGATAGCACCCATCATAGCGGGGGCGGTGTCTGCCCAATCGAATCGGGAGCGTTTGTGATGCACAATCCGTCCGATGGAGATTTCTTTTTTTAACCCCAAAACCGAGTCGGTGGCACCGGTCATACCAATATCGGTAATAAAGCCGGTTCCGTTGGGAAGCACTTGTTCATCCGCGGTGGGGGTATGGGTATGGGTGCCGAACACGGCGGAAACCCGTCCGTCCACATAATAGCCGAAAGCTTTTTTCTCACTGGTGGCTTCTGCGTGAAAATCCACGATGATGATATCGGTTTTTTCCTGTATGTAATCCAGCAATTTATCCATTGCCAGAAAAGGACAATTTACAGGAGAAAGATAAATTCTTCCCAAAAGATTTACCACACCGATGCGATAACCTTTGACCTCTAAAATAGTATAGCCTTCTCCTTCTAAGGAACCGTCGTAATTTAAGGGGCGGATGATGCGGTCGGGGTAACGGTCGAAGGCTTTTTCCACGTCTTTTTTATTGAAGGCGTGGTTGCCTAAGGTCACACAGTCTGCTCCGGCATCTAAAATATCTTCAGTGATGTTTAAGCTGATGCCACTTCCTGGTAGTGCATTTTCCCCGTTGACTATGGTGAAATCAATATTATTTTCTTTGATAAAAGTGGGGAGCTTCTTTTTTAAGAAATCAACTCCGCAATCTCCGACAACATCACCGATTGCTAAGATTTTTAACATAATTTTTCAAAAAACCTTTCTATCTCTCGCAGCGAGAGTAGTTTATGATTATTCTTTTTCTTTGATTAAGGGATTGTAGTATTTTTCCATAAAGTCGTTATAGGTTTTGGTGTAAGTTTCGTTTTTACGGATGCTTTCAATTTCCAGATATTCGTGAGAATTAAACAACTTCTGTTCGGAGTATTGCTGAATGATGGCTACCCCGATGTTGGAGCAGTGGTCTGCCACACGTTCTAAGTTGTTGACCATTTCCAGGAAAGCAATTCCGGATTCGGTGGTGCATTTTTTCTTGGACAGGCGGTCCATATGCTTTCTGCGGAAGGTTGCTTTGAACAAGTCAATTACCTGTTCTTTGGGTTCAATCTGGGAAGCTGTTCCAAAATCATTGGTACGGATGGCTTCCGCTGTGGTATCCAATAGGTCATACACAGCTAAGAACATATTGTGAAGCTCACGGGTGCCGCTCTTGGAGAGAATCTGGTCTTCTTCAATCATCATTTTTGCGATATCACTCATATTGCTTGCGTGGTCGGAAATACGTTCGATGTCAGAAACCATGTGCAGATAGCTCATCGTTTGTTTGTTTTCCGATTCGGATAAGGTTTTGTCTGTGATTTTTGTCAGATAGGAGGTAAGTTCACTTTCCATGGTGTCTACCTGTTTTTCAATGAGCTTGATTTCAGTCATAGCGTCGGCATTTTTATTCAGCACAGCAGCTTCGGAAAGGGTGATATTCTTTTTGGCTAATTCCAACATTGAGATTACCACATTTTTACTCTGCCCGATAGCGATTGCAGGAGAGTGGAGGAAACGGTCGTCCAACAAACGGGAGGTCTTGTCCGCTTCGGATTCTTCCTCTTTGGAAGAACCACCTACCAGTTTTACCAAAAGGCCTGCAAAGGGAAGCAGAATAACGGTGGTAGCTACGTTGAAGATGGTATGGAAGTCTGCGATGGAGCCGGAGTTTACATTGCCGTTCATCAGATTTGCCCAGCCGGGAACAACATAGGGGCAGATGAAAAAGATAGCGACGATAAACAGTGCGGTACCGATAACATTGAAAACAAGGTGCAATACGCTGGCTTTTTTTGCGGTTTTGGTGGCACCCATAGAGGATAAAATTGCGGTGATACAGGTACCGATATTCTGCCCCAAGATAATGGGGATTGCTCCCCCCAGGGTGATGGCACCGGTAGAAGCAACTGCCTGCAGAATCCCTACAGATGCAGAAGAAGACTGGATAATTGCGGTTACCACAGTACCGATTAAAATACCTAATAAAGGCATATTGGCACAGAATGCAAAGAGGGTTTCAAATATGCTTTTATCCATACCTTTTAATCCATCGGACATAAAGCCCATCCCCGCAAAAATCAACGATAAGCCGATGAAAATGCCTCCGGCATCTTTTTTAGACTGGCTTTTTGCCAGATAAATCAGCAGCATCCCTGCGATAATCAATACAAACATCAAATTATCCGGTTTAAAGAAAGACATCCAGAAATTGTCGGAAGATACATCGTTTAAACGCAGAATATGTGCAGTAATGGTGGTTCCGATGTTGGCACCCATAATGATTCCTGCCGCTTGTTTTAAGGTCATAATCCCTGCCGATACGAAACCAACCACAATAACAGTGGTGGCAGAGGATGACTGGATGACTGCGGTGACCAATGCACCTACCAGAACGCCTTTGAGCAGATTTCCGGTTAAGGATTCAATGATTCTTTGCATTTTCATGCCGGCAGCTTTTTCCAAACTGTCTCCCATCAGGTTCATACCAAATAAAAACAGACAAAGTCCGCCAATAACCTGAATGGCAATGGTTACATACAATCCGATGTTGTCCATACTTGTTTTGTTGGTTGTTCTTTTTTAAAACAACCGTTCCTTTCTCGAATTTTTAGAAATATGTAGATAATTTTTTCACAAGGGAATGTTTTTGTGTTTTCCACATTATAATGGAAACGTGAAGTTAATGTGAGATTTTGCATACTTTACAATTTTATTATAGCATAGAGGATTTTGTTTTTTCAACTATTTTATGAGAAAAAATTTTCAAAAATCAAAAAATCGTAAAAAAGAATAAATTTTTTTAAAATATTTCACAAAAACTATTTATTTTTCCAATAGAATGTGTTATAATAACTTGATAAAATGTGTAAGTATGTCAATTTTGAAATAAATTTGTTGAAATTTGTGAGAAAATGAGGTGAGCAGATTGTTCCGATTCCCCAAAAGAAAGAAAAATGTTTCTTCGCAGTTAGACCCGGGTAATATCCCTGTGCATATCGCTATTATTATGGACGGTAACGGCAGATGGGCAAAGAAAAGAGGTCTTCCCCGTACGGCAGGCCATGGTGCCGGTGCTGATACTTTGGTGAAAATTGCACGACACGCTTATGATTTGGGCGTTAAATGTTTGACGGTGTATGCATTTTCTACCGAAAACTGGAAACGTCCCGAGGATGAAGTAAACAATCTGATGAACCTTTGTATGAAACGGCTTCCTCAAATTGTGGATTTGATGGAGCACAGAAAAGTGGCGGTTCGTTTTTTGGGTGACCGTACCCGCTTACCTGAGCCTTTGGTGAAAATGATAGAGGCAGAGGAAGCACGTACAGCAGAATATGCAAAAACCGGTTGTTTTTTGAATATTGCTTTAAATTATGGTGGCAGAGATGAATTGATCTGGGCAGTTCGTCAGATTGCAAAAAAAGTGCAGGAAAACGAAGTTTTGGTTGATGCGATTGATGAAGCGATGATTTCGTCTCACTTATATACGGCGCATTGTCCCGATCCTGATTTGGTGTTGCGTCCCTCCGGTGAAATCAGAATCTCCAATTTCCTTTTGTGGCAATCGGCATACAGTGAATTTTATTATGATAATATTTTGTGGCCTGATTTTTCCGAACAGGATCTGGAACAGGCAATTCTTACATATCAGGGAAGAAACCGTCGATTTGGCGGGGTATAGAAAAGGCAGGTGTTTTTATGCTGGCAAGATTGATAAGCGGAGTTGTTGCTGCTGTTATTTTGATTGTAATTTTATTTTGTGATGTGTGGGTAATCGGTATTTGTGCCGCACTGCTTTCTGTGTGGTGTCTGGCGGAAGGATTCATTGTGTTTTCCTACCATAAAAATCCCATATTCCTTTTGGTGGGATTGACTTGTTGCATAGCGGCACCATTCCTGGGGAATTGGAATTTTTCCCAAATTGCAGGGTTGTTGTTTTTAAGTTTGATTGTTCTTTCCGGCGTGATGGTGGCTGTTCCGCAAAAAGTTACGGTAAAGGACATCGTATTGGTTCTGTTTTTATCTTTGATGATTCCCGTTTCTTTAAATTTGTTGGTTACTCTCCGAAAGATTCCTGATTTTGGAATTTTCTATGTATGGATGCCGTTTATCGGAGCGTTTTTGTCTGACATCGGAGCGTTTTTCGTGGGCAGAGCCTTTGGTGGACCCAAACTGTGTGAAGCGTTAAGTCCCAAGAAAACCATTTCCGGAAGTATTGGCGGATTGGTCGGTTCTGTGGTTGGATTTTTCCTATTTGCGTTGGTGTTGAAGTTTGGATTCAGGATTTCGGTTGCGCCCGTGGCATTTTATGGACTTGCGTTGTTATGTTCCGTATCAGGTCAGCTTGGAGATTTAACCATGTCTGCCTTGAAACGTCAGGCAAATGTGAAAGATTTCGGAAATGTGATGCCCGGTCACGGCGGTATGCTGGATCGGTTGGATAGTGTGATATTTGCAGGACCAATGGTATATATTTTTGTGATTACCTTTGGACTGCAGATTATGAGGTATTAAGGGATGCAAACAAAATCGCTTTATATTGCCGGTTCTACCGGTTCTATCGGTACTCAGGCATTGGCAGTTTGTAAAAAACACGGAATTCGTGTGGCGGGGTTATCCTGTGGGAAAAATTATCAGCTTCTTTGTGAACAAGCAAAAGAATTTGGCGTGAAAACACTTCATATTGGTGATGCAAACGCATTGGAAGAAGTGAAAAAATTATGTCCTGATTGTCAGGTTTTATCCGGTGAGGAGGAATTGGTTCGCCAGATTCAGGAAAGTGATGCTGACACGCTCTTGGATGCCATTGTGGGCAGTGCGGGATTAAAACCTGCGGTTGCCGGAATTGTTTCCAAAAAGAAACTGGCTCTTGCCAATAAAGAAACCATTGTGTGTGCCGGACAGCTCATTATGGATTTGGCACAAGAACACGGGGTGACGATTTTCCCCGTTGATTCCGAACATTCAGCCATTTTTCAATGTTTATTGGGAAATTGTGACCGCGAAGTGAAACAGATTTTGTTAACTGCATCCGGTGGTCCGTTTTTTGGAAGAGAAACGTTAGATGATATTCGTCCTGAGGATGCCTTAAAACATCCGAACTGGGATATGGGGCAGAAAATTACCATTGATTCCGCCACTCTTATGAATAAGGGACTGGAAGTAATTGAAGCCTACCATTTATTTGCCCATAAACCCATCAAGGTATTGGTGCATAGAGAAAGCATCATTCATTCGATGGTAGAATATGTGGATCATGCGATTATTGCGCAGCTTGGAACTCCCGATATGACCATTCCCATTCAGTTGTCGCTGACTTATCCCAACCGATTGGAAAGTGATGCGGGGGAAGTGGATTTTTGTAAATTGGGGACTTTAAGTTTTTATGAACCGAACACAGAAAAATTCCGCTGTTTGCAGTTGGCATATGATGCGTTGGCAATCGGCGGTACCATGCCCTGTGTGTTGAATGGTGCCAACGAAGTTGCAGTGGATGCATTTTTACACGGGAAGCTTGGCTTTACTCAAATCCCGGAATTGATTGAACAGACGATGCAGGCGCATACCGCAATTATAGATTATACATTGGAAGATGTATTTTCTGTTGACCTTTGGGCAAAAAATTATGCAAGAGCATTGTTGTCTGATAAGTGTAACTAACGAATTGGAGGAAATTTGATGACCGGACTTTTAACAGCCCTTTGTGTGATACTGATTTTTGGTTTGATTATTTTGATTCATGAGTTGGGTCATTTTATCACTGCAAAGCTGTTTGGCGTTACCGTACATGAGTTTGCCATTGGCATGGGACCCAAATTATGGGGGAAACAGTGGGGAGATACTTTGTATTCCGTACGTTTGATTCCCATGGGTGGCTATGTCAAAATGGAAGGGGAAGATGAAGCTTCCGAAAGTGAAGGGGCTTTTTCCCGAAAAAAACCGTGGCAACGGTTTATCGTGTTATTTGCCGGTGCGTTTATGAATTTGTTGCTTGGATTGTTTTTATTGGTTTTATCCAACGGAATCAATCCGAATCTTTCGGTATTACCCACGATGGAAGTGGCTTCCTTGCAAGAAGGGATGGGAGCTGAAGCAGCCGGAATTTTGCCCGGCGATGTCATCACCACTGTGGACGGCAATCGAATCCATACGCATCTGGATTTGAATATGGCATTGCAAGGAAAAGAGACAGTTTCGGTGGCGGTTGACCGAATGGGTGAAAAGTTGTCCTTTCAAGTGCCGTTGACCGTACAAGGAGATTATTCCTATCTTGGTATTATTCGCCAATCACAGGAAAAAAATCTTTGGAATGTGATTTCTTATTCTTATTTTGAAGCATTTTCCATTGTGAAAATGACTTATCAATCTTTCTTTGGAATGTTTACCGGATCGGTTTCCGTTAATCAAATGTCAGGCCCTGTTGGCATTGTAAACGAAATCGGCACAGCAGTGAAAAGCGGAATTTATGACGTTCTTTTCATTGCACTTCTTATCAGTTTGAATCTTGGCGTAGTCAATTTGCTACCTTTGCCTGCATTGGATGGTGGTCGTATTGTCTTCGTCCTGTGGGAAATGATTACCCGTAGGAAATTAAAACCGGAACACGAAGGAATCGTTCATTTCATCGGATTTGCAATTTTGATTGTATTTATGTTATATATTACCAAAAACGATATCATAAGGCTATTTCAGAAATAGCAGGAGATGCTTATGAAACAAGTTAGAAAAGTTAAAATTGGAGACCGTTTCATCGGTGGCGGAGAAAGGGTTGCCATTCAATCAATGACTAATACGCCCACTGCTGATGCGGAAGCGACGGTCAAACAAATTTTATCTTTAGAGCAGTGCGGTTGTGAAATTGTCCGTGCTACCGTCAATGACGAAGAGGCTGCCAAAGCCATCAGTAAAATCAAAGAACAAATTCACATTCCCCTGGTTGCAGATATCCACTTTGATTACCGTCTTGCCATTCAGGCAGTAGAACAAGGGGTGGATAAGGTTCGTATCAATCCGGGCAATATCGGAGACAGGGATCGTGTCAAACAGGTGGTGGATGCTTGTAAAAAGCGTGGGGTTCCCATTCGTGTGGGGGTAAACGGCGGTTCTTTGCCGAAACCCATATTGGAAAAGTATGGGGGAGTGACCCCTGAAGCTTTGATGGAGGCGGCAAAGGAACAGATTCAAGTGTTGGAAGAACTGGATTTTCACGATATCGTGCTTTCACTTAAAGTATCTGATGTGGAAAAAAATATTCAGGCATATACTCTGGCAAGTGAGGTGTTCCCATATCCCTTGCACTTAGGTGTAACCGAGGCAGGGGGCGGAATCTGGGGCGTAACCAAAAACGCTATCGGCATTGGTACCTTGCTCAGAAACGGCATCGGGGATACTTTGCGGGTATCGTTAACCGAATCGGTTGAGGAAGAAATTGATGCTGCAAAAGCGATTTTAACAGCTACAGGACGGCGAAAAGAATGGGTTGAGGTCATCGCTTGTCCCACCTGCGGCAGAACGAAAATTGATATTATTTCTCTGGCAAAAGAAGTAAAAGAAAAAACAAAACATATACATAAACCGCTGAAGGTTGCGGTGATGGGGTGCGTGGTGAACGGTCCCGGGGAAGCGAAAGATTGCGACATTGGCATCGCAGGGGGCGACGGAAAGGCAGTTCTGTTTGAAAAGGATGAAAACGGAAATTCCAACATCACCCAAACACTCCCCGAAAGTGAAATTGTACAAACTTTACTCAATAAAATCGAGCAAATGTAAGAAAAGGAAGGGAAAAACAATGGAAAACGTATTTGATGTGTTACAAGAAAGAGGACTGATTGCTCAGACTACACATGAGGCAGAAATCAGAGAGTTATTAGGGAAAGAAAAGGTAACCTTTTATATTGGTTTTGACCCTACGGCAGATAGTTTGCATGTAGGACACTTTTTGCAGATGGTTGTTATGCGTCATATGCAGTTGCATGGACATAAGCCGATTGCTTTAGTTGGTGGTGGTACCGGACACATCGGTGACCCCTCCGGCAGAACTGATATGCGTCAGATGATGACGAAGGAAACCATCGATCATAACTGCGAATGTTTTAAAAAACAGCTTTCCAGCGTGGTGGATTTCTCCGATGACAAAGCGATTATGGTAAATAATGCGGACTGGCTTCTGGATTTAAATTATGTAGAATTTTTACGCGATATCGGTTCTTGCTTCTCAGTTAACAAAATGCTTCAGGCAGAATGCTTTAAGCAGAGATTGGAAAAAGGACTTTCCTTCCTGGAATTCAACTATATGTTGATGCAAAGTTACGATTTTCTGATGTTAAGCAGAAAATATGACTGTAAAATCGAGCTGGGCGGCGACGACCAGTGGTCCAACATTTTAGGCGGTCTGGAACTTTGCCGTAGAAAAGACCAGAAACAGGTTTACGGCATGACCTTCACTCTGCTTACCAACAGCGAAGGCAAAAAGATGGGAAAAACTGCATCCGGTGCAGTGTGGCTGGATCCCAATAAAACTTCTCCTTATGATTTCTATCAGTATTGGGTGAATGTTTCCGATGCCGATGTTATTAAATGTATTAAACTGTTAACCTTTGTTCCCATGGACGAGATTCGCAAAATGGAACAATGGGAAGGCGCTGAACTCAATCAGGCAAAGAAAATTCTTGCTTATGAAGTGACCAAGCTGGTTCACGGTGAGGAAGAAGCAAACAAGGTGAAAGCTGCTGCAGAAGCTGTATTTAGCGGAGGCGGCGTATCTGCTGATATGCCCACCAAAGAAATCGAAGATTTCGGCGATTCCATTGGTGTTTTAGATTTACTGGCAAATACCGGTATTGTTCCTTCCAAGGGGGAAGCAAGAAGACTGATTCAGCAGAACGGTTTGTCTATTGGTGATGACAAGGTGACCGATCCTATGATGAATGTTACCAAAGCTGATTTTGAAAAAGAAGGCTTCATTATTGTGAAGAAAGGCAAAAAAGCTTTCTTTAAAGTTGTTATCAAAGGATAAGAATAGTAAAAAATAGAAAATTCAGGCGTGAAAGATTTTTTGCGCCTGAATCTCTTTTATTTTGTTGTGAGTGGTATTTCTATGAAACTGAAAGTGATGACCTTTAATATGTGTCACGGTGCCGACTACAGAGAACTTGTAAACCTCAACCAAAGTCCTAACGGCCCTTTGTGTTTTGGTTATGAGTTAACTGAGAGACTGCTGCAGGAAGAAAAAGCTTCCCAACGGATAGAGCAATGGTACCAAAATGTGAATTTAGAACCGATTTCCGATTTGCTTTGCCGGTACGACTGTGATATTATTGCACTAAATGAAGTGCGCGGAGCAGGAGCGTCTCCCTATTATTCCAATCAGGCGGAGATCTTGGCAAAGAAAACAAACAAAAACTTTGCCTTTGCCAAAGCAGTGGAGTTTCCCGGAGAAGGGAGCTACGGTACCGCCTTGTTATCTCGGTTTCCTATCAAATCATACGAAATAATAAAGATTCCGCCTATGGAGAATGCCAATCGGGAACCCCGTTGTTTTTTAAAAGCAGTTCTGTTAGTTCCTGAAGAGGTGACAGTATTTGTGAGTCATTTTGGAGGACAACCGAAAGAACAGGAACTGGCAGTTGAAACTTTCTTGCAAGAAAGTGCAACGGTTGCTACGCCAATGCTATTGATGGGGGATTTTAATACCACGCCTGACAGCGGTCGTTTAGAACTTATTTATGAAAGTATGACAGAAGCGTTTTCCAAAGAAAACCCTTTCACGTTCCCATCCTTTCATCCTGTTCGTAAAATTGATTATATTTTTGCCAAAAACGGCAATCAGCCGGTTCAATTTATAAACCAAGAAGTAATAGTTGAAATGATTTCAGACCACTATCCTCTGTATGCCGAAGTTTCGTTTTAACAAAGGAGATTCATTATGGCAGCACTCAGCCGTCCATTGGTTGCCGGACACGAAAAATCCGATATGACCAATCGTATGTCAAAGCCGGAGACCAGAACCCTCCGGAATATTCTGCAGGAACATTTATTGACCTGGTTCAATCTTTTGAATTTGGTTTTGTTTGTGTTGGTTATGGTGACAGGTTCTTATCAGAACGGAATGTTTATGGGCGTTGTGATTTCCAATGCAACGATTGGGATTTGCCAGGAATTGTATTTAAAGCACAAACTCAATCAGCTGAAAAGTGTGCGTCAGAAGTCCTATCTCAAAATTTGTGAAGGAAGTAAAGTGTCTGTTCTGAGTGAAGAAATTAAAGAAAAAGACATTCTTTTATTAAAGGCAGGGGATGAGGTTCCTTGTGATATGAACGTACTTTCATCAGATTATGTGGAAGTAAGCGAAGCCCTGATGACGGGAGAAAGTGACTCTATTGTCAAAAAAGAGGGAGAAGCCTTGTTTTCGGGTAGCTTTCTGGTGTCGGGAGAGTGCCTGGCACAAGCTGTTCGTATCGGTGACGATACCCAATATGCAAAAATGCTCTTACAAGCAGGAAAATATAAAAAGCAAAGCTCTGTGATTTTAGAAGGGATTGAAAAAATTATCCGAATTATGTCGCTCATTATTCTGCCGCTTGGCATTTTGCTGTTTTTATCCACTTTTTATCGGGAGCAACTTTCCTGGCAGGCAGCTGTACTTACCACCACAGCAGGCATTGTGGGGATGATTCCTTCGGGTTTATACCTGATTACTACCGTAACTGCAGGAAGTGCTGTTTTGAAATTGGCGAGAAAGAAAGCTGTTGTGAATCATTTTTCAGCAGTGGAGTGTTTAAGTCGTGTCAGTACGCTGTGCTTAGATAAGACGGGGACCTTAACCACCGGAGATATTCGGATGGAACAGTTGATTTCCTATTCTGAACATAGTGAGGAAATCTTAAAACTGTTTGCAAAAGCATTTTCCTTAAGAAATCCTACGATGGAAGCTGTTTTTCGTCAATATGGAGATGATTCTGACCTTTGTTGGGAGGAAGCGATTCCCTTTTCTTCCGAGCGGAAGTATTCTGAAATACGTGTCGGAACTGTTTGTTACCGATTGGGTACACCTGGGAAATTGATTACTTCGGAAGAAATTTTAAAAACTGTTGACGAAAAAATGCGCGAGGGCAAACGGGTACTGGCACTTTCTAAAGATGGCGAGTGTATGGCGATTCTGGTAATGTCAGATGTTTTAAAAAAGAATGCCCGTGAGGTTTTGGACTATTTTGATACCCAGAATGTGGATTTGAAAATCATTTCGGGAGATCGTCCGGAAACTGTTTCTGCCATTGCCAAACAGTTGGGCTTTTTTGGATATCATCGTTATATTGATATCACCAATCAGCCAAAAACATTGGAGCATTTTAAGAAACTGGTGAAACAGTATTCTGTGTTTGGGTGTGTATCCCCGGAGGATAAACGATTATTGATTGAAGCATTCAAACAAAACGGAGAAACGGTTGCTATGGTAGGGGACGGCGTTAACGATGTATTGGCTCTAAAGGAAGCAGATCTTTCGATTGCTATGGCACATGGGGATCAGGCGTCCAAAGCTGTTTCGCAAATCGTTTTAAGCGAGTCCGATTTTACGCCGATTCCGCATATTTTGCAAGAGGGGAGACGGATTGTCAACAATATTGAACGGGTAGCAAGTTTATACTTACTAAAAACTGTGTATTCTGTATTGTTAAGCGTTTTTTATAGTCTCTTGGGAATCAGTTATCCCTTTTCTCCTGTGTATATCACTGTAATTGGTGTTTTCACAGTTGGGATTCCGTCCTTTTTTCTGGCAATGGAGCCCAATGATACGCCTGTTTCCTGTGAATTTTTACCCAGTGTTTTACGAAAAACATTGCCTAATGCAGTGCTGATTGCTCTGTTTGTGACCTTCTTTGGGATTTTGGAGAAGGTCGGATTTTTGCCACATAAGGAATCGCTGTCTTTTTATTTGACGGCATACTTTTGCTTTTTTCAACTTGTGAGTTGCAGTTTGCCTTTCAGTTTCTGGAAAGCAGGCGTTGTTTTGTTCGGATTGGTTGGATTTTTTGTTTGTTTGGGGATTCCGGGATTGCTGACTCTTGCGCCACTATCCCTTTCGGATTTTATTCTTTTGGGAACCTGTATGACGGTGGGGACGGTCCTTCTGGCAATCTTCCATAAAAGAGAACAAAACAAAGTATAGGATAAATAATAGCGATGCATCAGTAAAAAATGGAGATGAAAATGATGATTTATTTAGATAATGCGGCGACTACCCGTCCCTATGATGCGGTAATCGAAACTGTTACAGAAGTACTCAAAAATCAATATGGGAATCCATCATCCTTGCATCGGATGGGGATGGAAGCTGAGGATATCATCACCGAAGCCAGAAAAACGGTTGCCGACTCTATTGGTGCAAAAGAGTCTGAAATTTATTTTGCAGCCTCGGGTACTTTGGCAAATAACACGGCGATTTTGGGGTATCTTCGTCGGAATAAACATAGCGGAAATAAGGTGCTGATTTCTTCAGTAGAACACGCCTCTGTATATAATGTAGGAAAATATTTGTCAGAAAACGGCTATCTTGTGGAATATATCCCCATCAAAGACTATGAGCCGGATTGGGAATGGCTTGACACTCATCTGGATGCCAATACTGCATTGGTTAGTATGATGGCTGTGAATAACGAAACCGGAACGGTGTTTGATATTAAAAGAATCAAACTGATGATTACCCAAAAAAGACTGAAAACCGTGTTACATTCCGACTGTATTCAGGCGTACGGAAAACTGGATATTTCAGTACGGGACTTTGGGGCTGATATTATGACTTTTTCGGGACATAAAATCGGAGCACCCAAAGGAATTGGTGGTTTGTATGTGAGAAAAGGAATTTTTCTTACTTCTCTGTATTTTGGAGGCGGTCAGGAAAACCAACTGTTTTCCGGCACTGAAAATGTAGCAAATATTGCAGGATTTTCCAAAGCAGTCAAAATCTTCAGGGAAGAAAAGCCTATGGAAACAGTTCGGGAACTTTCGGCATTGTTTTTGGAAAAACTGTCTCCCGAAATTGTTTGTAACAGTAAAAACACGTTGGGAGCCATTGTGAATTTTTCTATGAACTTGCGTTCTGAAATTGTGCTTCATATGTTGGAAAGCGAAGGAGTGTTTGTGTCTTCGGGATCTGCTTGTTCGGAGAAAAAAGGTGGGAACAACCGTGTTTTAGAAGCGTTTTCGGTTCCAAAATCCAGCCAGGATACTGCAATCCGTGTCTCTTTTTGCAAACAGAATACCCGTGAGGAAGTTTGTCTTGCTGCCGAAAAAATCAACCGTATTTTTGAAAAAAATAAAAAAAAATGAAAAACTTTTAAAAATAGCTTGACATTTGGAAGGTTATTGGTTATAATATTCAGTGCTAAAATTGATAAATATTGTTATTTTGAATCAGAACTTAGCATTTTTCCGCAGAAAGCGGACATCAGTATGGTAAAGTAATGAATGATATATATTGGAGGTGCAAACAATGAAAAGAACTTATCAACCGAAAAAAAGACAGAGAAAAAGAGAACACGGCTTCTTTAAGAGAATGAGAACCAGAAACGGAAGAAAAATCTTAGCTAGAAGAAGAGCAAGAGGCAGAGTTAGTCTTAGTGCATAATCAAAGATAAGAAATGTCGTCAGATGCTTAATGCTTGCGACATTTTTTCTTTATCTGCCGTTTTTATCGACAAATAGGGAAAAATTTATCGCCTGTTTCGCTATAATTGTATGTGATTTGAGGGGAATTGCTTGATTACTTCTTTAACTGAAAACTACGAGTTTCAAAGAGTGTATAAAAAAGGTTTGTCCTATCCGGGCAGATATGCTGTGGTATATTATCGCGACAACCATCATAGCGATTCTCTCCGTTTGGGAATCACCGCTACCAAAAAAATCGGAAAAGCGTGTAAACGAAATCGTGCCAGACGGCTGATATATGAGAATATGCGGCTTATGATTCCGAATATGAAAAAAGGCTATGATATTGTTGTGGTGGCAAGAGCGGCGATTGTTGGTGCAAACTTTTTTGCTTTGGGCAACGAACTGAATAAATTGCTGAAAAAAGCAGGTGCTTTTTGTGATGAGTAACGTGTTTATTTTTTTGGTTCGTTGTTATCAGAAGTGGATTTCACCATTGCTTGGTGCACGTTGCCGTTTTTATCCGTCCTGTTCGCAGTATGCAATTCTGGCGGTGAAAAAGTATGGCTTTGTGAAAGGCTTTTTGAAAGCCTGTTATCGGATTTTGCGGTGTAACCCATGGAATCCGGGCGGTATTGACTACCCGTAAACTTGAACTGAAAGGAAAAGTTCGATGAATTTTATTTATGTGTTTTTGGGCACTATCATGAAGTATATCTACAACTTTGTAGAAAACTTCGGTGTTGCCATTATTTTATTTACGATATTGGTGCGTGTGTGTTTGCTTCCTTTGGTTATCAAACAGCAGAAATCCATGGCACATATGCAGAAAATGCAGCCCAAATTGCAAGAACTTCAGAAAAAATATCAATACGATAAAGAAAAGCTGAATGAAGAAACCATGAAGCTTTATCAGCAGTATAAAATCAACCCGATGAGCAGCTGTCTGCCTCTGTTTATTCAGATGCCTATTTTGATTGCTATTTACGGGGTAATTCAAAATCCTATTACATATATTATGGGGCATCCCGTTACTGAGGAGTTAAAAGCTGCATTAACCGTGTTGTGTCAGACTCCTACCGACACTCAGTTGAACGTTGTTGCATTTGTCAGCAACAATTTAGACAAAGCAAAAGAATTGCTCGCAACCATTCAGACTAACTTTACTGCAGAACAGTTTGTAATGAATTTTGACTTTTTTGGTCTGAACTTGGGTCTGACTCCTTCAGCAGCTGTGTCTACCAATCCTATTTTATGGGCACTTCCGGTATTCGCAGGGCTGACTACCTTCTTAACCAGTTATATTACCCAGAAAATCAATGCAAAAACCCAGACTGCAGAACAGGCTTCTCAGATGAAGAGTATGCAACTGATTTTCCCTTTTATGACCGCGTATTTCTGTTATATCCTGCCGGCGGCAATGGGACTTTACTGGGTTGTTGGTAACTTAATTCAGATTGTTCAAAGCTTCACTTTAGACCGTTATATTATGAACAAAGAAGTGGATGTCATTGAAGAACAAGAAGAATTAAAAGCCATCCAGAAAAAAGAAATGAAAAAGAAGAAAAAGAAATAGAAAGGTTGGAACCATCTGTGAAAGAAATTATCGCAACTGGAAAAACAGTAGATGAGGCAATTGAAAAAGCAGTTGCAGAATTAGCTGTTGACAGAGATTTGATTGAATTTGAAATTTTAAATGCACCTACCAGCGGTTTTTTGGGAATCGGTGCAAAACCTGCCAGAATCTTAGCAAGATATGATGTGAAAAAACCGGAAGATAAAAAAGAAGAAGCTCCGAAAAAGGAAATGAAAGCAGAAAAACCCAAAGCGGAAAAGAAACCGGTGAGAGAAACTGTTCCTGCACCGAAAGCAGAAGCAAAAAAACCGACCGTAAACTTTGAAGAAGATACTGATTTTGTTCCCAGTGAAAACGGTGTTCAGTTTGTTTCTGACTATGTGAAACAGTTATTTGCGTTAATGCAGATGGAAGTTTCTGCCGAAGTAACTCAGAAGGGCAGAATCATTTCTGTTAACTTAAGTGGCGAAGAAGCCGGCAACATCATCGGAAAACACGGTGACACTTTAGATGCTATCCAGCATATGCTGCAGTTGGCATTCAACAAAAAAGTGAAAGGCGGCGAAAAAATCCGTCTTGATACCGAAGATTATCGTATGAAACGTGAAAAAACCTTAACCGGTCTGGCGAAAAGCATTGCAAACCGTGTTATCAAATCTCGTGGTAAATACGAATTAGAGCCGATGAAAGCTTACGAAAGAAGAATCATTCATTCTGCATTGCAGAGCTATCCGATGATTACTACTTATTCCGTAGGTGTGGAACCCCAGAGACGTCTGATTGTTGCATTCAAACACAGAAATCAGCAGAACCAAGAAGTAGCAGCAACAGAAACCACTGAAAGCGAAAACTAATAAATATGGGGCTGTATCTCTTATGCAGCCCCATCATAATATGCTAGTGTGGCGCAGTTGGTAGCGCAATTGATTCGTAATCAATAGGCCGTCGGTTCAAGTCCGATCACTAGCTCCAGAAAAAAGACATTTTTCGACAAAGAAAAATGTCTTTTTTTAGCTAAATTCGCCTGATGGCGAGCTAAATATGTTAACGCATACTGAATTACTTCGTAGCTAAATTGACTTCGGTCAGCTATAAAGCGAATTTAATTTAGCTGTTTCACAAGAAATAATTTCGCTTTGCAACTTGTTGCAAAATTTAGCGAAAGAAAAATATCTCTATGGTTCTGCTTTCTCACAAAACAGAAGATACAGCTGCAATACATTTCTTTGTGAAGAGACCGGAACATCACGGGTGCAACGAACCCAAAGAAAACAGTTTGGGAAATGGGTTTTTCGATATCAGTTCACATACAATTCACAGAAATGTTAAAATTATGTGACAAAAAAATTACAAATATTGACAGATACAAAAGTATATAGTATAATGCAATCGTAAAAAAAATACTCGTAGAAGATATTACGATGAAATGGGATGGGTAATTTGCATAAAAATTGCCAAAATAAAGTGCGTATTTTTTCCAAAAAAATACATAGAAACTATTGACAAAATCCCATTTTATGGTATAATATTTCTATGAGAGTTATGCTATTGTCTATTAGTGGTGCCTAAATTTAGGAGAATTGACAGAGTATAACCCAACAAAATTGAATAAAAAATATAAAATAAATTTTAAACAGGAGGTTTTTTCTTATGAAAAAATTACTGAAAGTCCTGGCAAGCGTAGCTGTTGTTACCAGCGTACTGACCAGTGCTGCATCTGCTGCAACTCTGGAAAACGTATTCGCAGGTTATGACACCACCACTCCGGGAAGCTATCACAAACTGTTCAACGTATTCGCTGACGGCAAACCTACTAGCAAATGGTTTAGCGAACCCGTAAAAGACGAAGATGTTGAATGGGTACTGGAAGGCTATGAATTAGCTTATCCTCATGCAGGTTACGAAAGACTGTACCTGGAAGGCAACAAACAGAACAACATCACTCGTTTAGTTCCTCTGTATCCCCAGTGGGAAACCAGATTCCAGGATTTCATGTGGGAATTATACGGTGACCACAAAATCTGGCAGAGACAGCAGACCAAAATCAACAACTCTTTCTGGGCTTGGGATTTCGGTAACGAAGCTTTAGGCGTTTCTGACTTTGAAGTATTTGTTCCCACCAACAGATATGCTGACGTTGAAGTAACCTGGCAGGCTGCTGGTATCATGAACCTGGACAACGAAGGTAACTTCGTATTCGACCAGGAAGGCAGAGTATACAACGAATTACTGTATGCTAACTATGACAGATTCTTAAACATTGATTTCGACGGCGAAGTTGAATTAATGGACTACGACTTAGACGTATTCAAAGTTAAACCTCTTATCGACAAAGATGGCAACATCGTTTACGATAAAGAAGGTAAAAAAGTTTTAACTAAAGAAATTGAAGTTGGTACTTTCTTCCATGCTGCTAACTTAAGCGACCGCAACGATTATGACAATCAGTATGTTGTTACCGATGAAGAAATCGCTGCAAAATTAGATATCCCCTACTTAAAAGTTTTAACCGGTCCTACCTACCATGGTGAACCCGCTACCAAAATCCCCGCAGTTGAATACTTCAACGGTGGATGCAACAACAAATGGCAGTGGGATGCAGATACTGTAAATCTGTACATCTATGATGAATTAGATATCCGTATCGTTCCCACCGTTGCTTGGTCTGAAGTTAAATACGAACTGGCTGATCCCCATGAATACTATCAGTACTTAATCGTTAACGGTTTAGTTCTGGATGGTAGAAACGATACTCCTCGTGTATTCAGATACATCGGCGGAAAAGCTGATCCGAAAGTTGAATGGAGACATTGCTTCATCGAAGCTGCATATCCCCATCAGGTTGTAGAAATCAAATACATCGAAAACAATGAAGGCGAAATGGTTGTAGCTCTGGATGAAAACCTCAAACCTTATCTGAGAATGCCTACCGGTGCATACGCTGACAGCTACTTTGTTGTTACCGATACCCACATTCAGTTATGGGTAACCGATGGTACTCACAAAGAAATGGTTGCAGAATGGTCCAGAACTGAAGGTCCCTTCGGCGATTACATCGATGGATACTATCCTGGTGCAACTTATCTGTACTAATTAAATAAAAAAACAACCGCCGCTTAGGCGGTTGTTTTTTTCTGGAGAAGAAACAATGATTCAAAAAATATTGATTGCATTGACAACAGCACTATTGCTTTTTTCGACCTGTATTTGCCAGGTTGGCATAGCAGCTTCCCCCGGTTTTATGATGCAAAATGAAGACGTGGTTCAGCCTGTTACCATTTTGATGTATCATAGATTCAGCGAAATTCCGGAAGATTGGAGTCACTATTGTACCTCTCCCAAAACATTGGAAAATGATATTATTTATCTGAAAAAAAACGGATATGAATTTCTGACGGCCTCTGAACTTGCCACAGAATATAAGCCGAATTCTTTCAAAAAAGTAGTTTTGCTTACTATGGATGACGGTTACGACAGCGACTACTTGCATGTGTTGCCGTTACTGGAAAAATATCAAGTGAAAGCTACCATTTTTGTGACGGGTTCCTTTGTGGGGGAAGAATATTATTTAACAGAAGAAATGCTTAGAAAACTGGCGGAATCTCCCTATGTGGAAATCGGAAATCATTCCTACCAAAATCATGTGAATTCGTATGCTACTCTTCAGAATATGTTGGATACTCATCCGGAACAGTTGGCGCAGGATTATTTGAAGAATAAAATATTTTTAGAGAGAATCATTCGTCGACCGGTTACTTCGGTATCGTATCCTAATGGACTTTATAACAAACATTTGAATCATATGGTGTTGATGCAAAATAATAACATTACCTTTTCCACCGATTTACAACAATTTAAGTATGGTGAATATGGTATTGTAAGTGGGCGAATCAACCGTCCGCACGAAGCGAATATTGAAGATTTAATGGGAATTCCGTTCGAAGATTACAGCGGACAATAAAACCAAAAAAACTCCTGAATGACAGCGATTTAGCAGTCATATCAGGAGTTTTTTTATAAGTAAATGAACAAATGGTGGGAAGAAAAGAGTGGATTATACCTTTTGATACTCTTTCACCATTAATGCACGTTTATAGCCACGGTCTTCGGAAATGGAATCAATATAGAATTTTCTGCCGTAGTAGAAACGAACCAAATCAAAGTATTTTGCTGCGGTGTGAAGCTCTAATCTTCTGACACCTTTTTCCATCATTACGGTGTCCACTACGCTCATTAAGCTTTTTCCAACCCCGTGATTCTGAAATTCGGGACTTACGCCAAAACGGCTTAAGTATGCGGTGCCGTCTTCTCTCATTTTAATACGGACACTTCCTGCAGGAACTTCGTTGATGAAGGCTACAAACACCAGTTTATCGTCTAAATCTTTTAAAATGTCATCATAGGTTTCGTTTAAAGCTTCGGTATCTTCAAGTCCGGCATTTTTTACGTATTTTTGGAAGGAAATCTTTGTAATTGCCTGAATTTCAGGGATTTCTGCTTCGGTTGCCAAACGGATGTGAAATCCGTAGTAATCTTTTTCTTGTGCCATTTTTGTTTTGCCTCTTTTCTATTTCTTATAGGAATCTGCCATCAGCATAGTCATAATTGCTTTCTGTGCGTGGAGACGGTTTTCCGCTTCTTGGAAGATTCTGGAGTGGGGACCGTCAATCACATCTTCGGTTACTTCAAAACCACGGTATGCAGGTAAGCAATGTAAGAAAATGGAGTTTTCGTCGGTTAAATTAAACAATTTCCGGTTAACCTGATAGTCACCGAATTCTTTGACTTTGGTTGCTTTTTCCGCTTCTTGTCCCATACTTACCCAGGTGTCAGTATACACAATGTGAGCACCTTTCATAGCTTCTTCGGGGTCACAGGTTTCTACAATTTTGCAGTTTTTCGCCATTGCTTTTGCTTTTTCAATCTGATCGGGTACGCATTTGTATTTTTCAGGAGTGGCAATATAACAATCGATTCCTGCCATTGCACAAGCGTGTGCTAAGGAATGTGCCATATTGTTGCCGTCACCCACATATGCAAATTTCAAGCCTTCCAATTTGCCGAATTCTTCGTAAATGGTCTGCATATCTGCCATCGCCTGACAAGGATGTTCCAGGTCGGTTAAGGCGTTGATTACGGGGATAGAACCGTATTTTGCCAAATCGTATACATCATCTTGCGAGAAGGTACGAATCATGATACCGTCCAACATTGTGGAGAGTACGTTTGCGGTATCATAAATGGTTTCGCCACGTCCCAACTGAATATCGTTGGAGCTTAAAAATAAGGGATGACCGCCCAACTGATACATACCAACTTCAAAGGAAACACGGGTTCTGGTGGACGATTTTGCGAAAATCATTCCCAGACTTTTTCCTGCCAGGTAGGGGTGGGGAGTGCCGGTTTTCTGCATTTTTTTCAGTTTGTGCGCTAAGGTTAAAATATCGTCAAATTCCTGTTTGGTAATATCGGTAATACTAATAAAATGTTTCATATTTTTGAATCCTCGTTTCTATCAGTTTTTCAGTAACTCAGTGAGTTTATCAACCAGCAGATTGATTTCTTTTTCCGTGATAATTAAAGGCGGTACCAATCGGAATACGGTTTCTCCCACGGTTCCTACCAAAAAGCCTTGTTCAAACAGCTTTTTGGATAAATCTTTTGCGATGGGTTCAGCAAATTCTATGCCAATCATCAAGCCTTTTCCGCGAACTTCTTTGATGATGGGGAAATCGTTTTGCAGGTTGGTCAACTTTTTGGTAAAAAGTTCACCCATTGTTTTGGAGTTTTCCAAAACACCGTTTTCCAATAATTCGTTCACAACACAAAGACCTGCTGCTGTTGCCAACGGATTGCCGCCAAACGTGGTGCCGTGGTCTCCGGGATTGAAAGCGGAAAATTTTTCTTTACAGAGAATTGCACCGATGGGAACACCCCCTGCCAGAGCTTTTGCCAAAGTAAAAATATCCGGCTCAACCCCAACGGTTTCATAGGCAAAGAGGGTACCGCATCTGCCCATTCCGGTTTGTACTTCATCAAAAATCAGCACAATATCTTTTTCGGTACAAATTGCTCTGATTTCCTCTAAATATGCTTTGTCTAACGGACGAACACCGCTTTCTCCCTGGATTACTTCCAGCATTACTGCGCCGGTTTTTTCAGTAAGGGCAGCTTTGAAAGCGTCAATATCGTTCGCCGGAACGTGAATAAATTTTTCAACCAAGGGAGCATAAGGCTTTTGATATTTTTCCTGCCCTGTTGCAGAAAGCGTTGCCAGAGTTCTTCCATGGAAGGAGTTCTGTAAAGTAATCACTTCGGGTTTTTCCAACCCTTTGTTATAGAAATATTTTCTGGCAAGTTTTAAGGCACCTTCATTGGCTTCTGCGCCGGTATTTGCAAAAAATACCTTGTCAGCACAGGAGTTTTCACACAGAGCTTTGGCTAAATTTGCCTGAGATTCTATGTAATACAAGCTGGAAGTGTGAATGAGTTTTTTTGCTTGATTGCAAATGGTTTCCACAAGCTTTGGATGATTGTGCCCCAGACAGTTTACCGCAATTCCTGCCATAAAATCATAGTAAATTTTACCGTCGGTTGCAGTCATTGTCATGCCGTTGCCCTCGGTGAAGCAGACGGGAAGTCGTTCGCCGAAGGTATTCATATAATAGGTTTTATCTGTTTGTTTAATCTGGTCTAACATTTTTCCACCTTCTATGCATAAATATGCAAATATTATCAATAATATCCCTATTATAATACATAATTATGCATTTGTCAATAACTTTTACGATATTTTTCATTTTTTCAAAAAAGTTATTTACAAATAGGGATTATTATGTTATAATACTATATTGAAATAATATTGAAAAAATTGTCAGTTTCTTTGTCGGCAGAGAAATCGGCAAGAAAATCAAAGTGAGAATTTATGCAATGAATATACATTCCCTAACGAAACCTGAAAGGAAAGGAAAACGGCAGATTTGAAATCGCCCTTTGGTAAACGTATGAGCGACAGACAAAATCACATCAGAAACTTTTCGATTATAGCACATATCGACCACGGAAAATCCACATTGGCAGACCGCTTGTTGGAAAAAACCGGGGTTGTTTCTGCACGAGAAATGGAAGAACAACTTTTAGATAACATGGATCTGGAAAGAGAACGTGGCATTACCATCAAGGCAAGAGCCGTTCGGTTGGTGTATCACGCCAATAACGGTGAAGAGTATATTTACAATTTGATTGATACTCCCGGGCATGTTGACTTTAACTATGAAGTATCCCGAAGTTTGAAGGCTTGTGAAGGAGCCATTTTGATTGTGGATGCTGCACAGGGAATTGAAGCGCAGACTCTGGCAAATGCCTATCTGGCAGTTGACAGCGATTTGGAGATTCTTCCGGTTATCAACAAAATTGACCTGCCAAGTGCCAGACCGGATGTGGTGAAGCAGGAAATCGAGGATATTATCGGAATTCCTGCGGATGAGGCACCTTTGATTTCTGCGAAAAACGGAACGAATATCGAGGATGTTCTGGAAGCAATCGCCAATACAATTCCTGCTCCCTGTGGGGATGAAGATGGTCCCTTGAAGGCTTTGATTTTTGACTCTTACTATGACGCTTACAAAGGTGTTATTATCTATATTCGTGTGATTGACGGAAAAATCACGCAGAATACCACCATGAAAATGATGGCGACCGGTAAGGAGTTTGAAGTGGTTGAGTTAGGGTATTTGAATGCACTTGGTATGACTCCCTGTCAGGAGCTTTGTGCCGGTGAGGTTGGTTATGTAACCGCTTCCATCAAAACCTTGCGGGATACAGCAGTTGGGGATACTGTTACTGATAAATTTAATCCTGCAACCGAGCCGTTACCGGGCTATAAGGCAGTTCAGCCGATGGTATTTTGCGGCTTGTATCCGGTAGACGGTGCCCGTTATGATGATTTAAAAGAAGCACTTTTAAAACTGCAGTTAAATGATGCGGCGTTGATTTTTGAACCGGAAACTTCCATTGCGTTAGGCTTTGGATTCCGTTGCGGATTTTTGGGACTTTTGCATCTGGAAATCATTCAGGAACGTCTGGAGAGAGAATTTAATCTTGATCTGATTACCACCGCTCCCAGCGTTATTTATAAAATTACCAAAACCGACGGTACCAAAATCAACCTGGATAATCCCACCAATTTACCCAATCCGTCGGAAATTGCTTCCATGGAAGAACCTTTCGTTTCGGCAACCATTATGACTCCTACCGATTATGTGGGAAACATTATGGAACTGTGTCAGGAACGCCGTGGAGTGTTTATTGATATGAAATATCTGGATGAAACAAGAGTTTCCATCCACTATGATATGCCACTGAATGAAATCATTTACGATTTCTTTGATGATTTGAAATCACGCACCAAGGGATATGCATCTTTAGACTATGAGCTTGCAAGCTACAAAGAATCCAAACTTGTGAAATTGGATATTCTGTTGAATGGCGAAATTGTGGATGCGTTGTCCTTTATCGTTCATACCGATAAGGCGTATGCACGAGGCAGAAGAATTGCCGAAAAATTAAAAGAGGTAATCCCGAGACAGCTGTTTGAAATTCCCATTCAGGCGGCAATCGGAACCAAGGTAATTGCACGTGAAACCGTAAAAGCAATGCGAAAAGACGTACTTGCAAAATGTTACGGCGGTGACATTACCCGTAAGAAAAAACTTCTGGAAAAACAGAAGGAAGGGAAAAAACGTATGCGCCAGTTTGGTACTGTGGAAGTTCCGCAGGAGGCGTTTATGTCTGTGTTGAAACTCTGATGAAAGCAGGATTATACTTTCACATTCCCTTTTGTGTGAAAAAATGTGCTTATTGTGACTTTTATTCGGTGTCCGATACCACTTCGCAAAAAGCATATTTTGAAGCGGTTCATCGGGAAATGGAAACCTATCGGGGACAAAATATTTGTGTAGATTCTGTTTTTATCGGCGGAGGAACTCCCTCTGTGGCAGACGAAAGAGAGATTGCAGCTTTGTTGGAAACAGCAGGGAATGTGTTCTCGTTTGCCTCCGATACAGAAATTACAATGGAACTAAATCCGAAAACGTTTGATAAAAAAAAGCTTCAGACCTATCGCAAGGCAGGGGTGAACCGCATCAGTATGGGGTTGCAGTCAGCCAATGATGATGAGCTTTTGAAACTTGGGAGAATTCATACGAAGGAAGAGTTTTTAAAATCTTACGGTTTGCTTCGGGAAGTTGGATTTTCCAACCTGAATACAGATGTTATGTATGGGCTGCCCGATTCTACTCCCGAAACCTTGGAAAGAACGTTGACTTTTTTAACAGAGTTGGATTGCGAGCATATTTCGGCATATGCACTGACATTGAGCGAAGATTCTGTGATGTTAAAGCAGGGATATCAGTTTCCTGATGATGACGGAGCATATGAGCAGTATTGTCTGGTGTGTGAAACCTTATCGGGGTACAGACACTATGAAATTTCTAATTTTGCCAAACAAAGTCAGAATGTTTGCCGTCACAATCTGAAATATTGGAATCGGGTGCCCTATCTGGGATTTGGTGCTGCCGCACACAGTTTTTATGGTGGGAAACGTTTTTCCAATCCTGCAAGTATTACAGAGTATATCAGCGGAGATGTTTCAAAAAACTATGAAACGATATCGGATGCCGATGCACGGTTTGAAGAAGTGATGCTTGCGTTGCGTACAGATCAGGGTGTGACAACCAAACAGCTTCCGAGCTCGTTTTGGAAACAGAATCGTTCCTTGTTGGAACAGTATGAGAAAAACGGCTATCTGGTGATCCGCTCAGATGGATTCCATTTAAGTGAAAAGGGTTTTTTTGTATCGAATGCAATCATTTCTTCCTTTCATATGGAGTGATTGTTATGGATTTTGTGAGTATAATAATGATATAAAAAGATAAAAAAATTTTTGAGAGTAATGGTATGAAAAAGAATCAAAAAGAATCTAAAAAACAGAAGAAAGTAAAAGAAACCAGACAAAAAGATATGGCGAAAAAACCTGCAGAACAAACTAAAAATCTGGATGCCATCTGGAAAATTTATTTTGTTCCCAAAGTGCTTTTAAGCTTTGTTTTTCTCTTTGTATTTTCTTTGTCGGTTGGCTTTTATAACCCAACCCTTGCCATCGTGCAGTTTGTGCTGTCTATGGTTGTGTTTGTTATTTTTGTGTTTACGGGAAGCACCTCCTCGCAACAATTTCGTGATTATATTGAAAGCCTTTCTTTTGACGTGGAATCAGCTACCCATAACTCGGTGCTGAAATCGCCGTTTCCCATGGTGATTTTAAGGGAAACAGGGGAAATCGTGTGGTATAACGATGCCTTTTCCGAATTGGTGCCGGCAGAAGATTATACCAGCCGACAGTTATCTGCCGTGCTTTCCGATTTCAAGCTTCCCGATGCTTCCGGAAGCACTTGCGAAATCCGATTGGAGGAACGCAGTTTTACGGCTTACGGCGTTCTGGCGGATGATGCAAAATCCACCCAGGGACGGGTTTATGTTTATTATCTGATTGAAACCACAAAGTTAGGACAGCTTCAGAAAAAATACGATGAGGATATGATCATCAAGGGTTATATTTATGTGGATAATCTGGATGAAATCACCAAGCAGATTTCTGACTCAGAGCGTACAGTCATTGCTTCGCAGACGGAGAAACTGATTTCTGAGTTTGTGGGAATGCATCAGGGGGTTTTAAATAAATTTGACCGTGACCGTTATTCCTTCATTATGGAACGAAAAAACTTTGATGAAATCTTAAAAGCAAAAGTTCCGTTGTTAAAAGATGTAAAAAATATTGAAACTTATGGAAGCCTTCCTGTTACTTTAAGTATTGGGATTGGTGTTGGTGCCAGTCTGGGAGAAACCGAAAACTTTTCCCGTGTAGCTCTGGATATGGCGTTGGGACGCGGTGGCGACCAGGCGGTTATCAAACAAGGGAATGATTTCACCTATTTCGGTGGACAAAATCGTGAAACCGAAAAACGAACCAAGGTTCGTTCCCGAATTATCGCTCTGTCATTCAAAGAAATGGTGATGGAGTCGGAAAAAGTGTTGATTATGGGGCATAAGGGTGCAGATATGGATTCCTTGGGTTCTTGTCTTGGTCTGGCACGAATTGCAAAATCCTTTGACAAGCCTGCCTATATTGTAATTGACGAAAGCAATTTGAATACCGAAGCGGTATTCGCAAAAACACGTTTGGATAAAGACTTTGAGGACGCATTTGTGACTCCGTCACAAGCGGAAACACTTTTGGATTCTAACACATTACTTGCGATTGTGGATACGCACAAAGCTTCCTTGACTGCGGCTCCTGATTTGATTCGGGAAGATGGGAAAATCTTTTTGGTTGACCATCACCGAAAGGGTGCAGACTTTATCTATCACGCAAATCTTACCTTCCACGAACCTTACGCTTCTTCTACTTGTGAATTGGTGGTGGAAATGCTCCAATACTTAGATGATAAAGTAAAATTAAAACGTTTGGAAGCAGAAAGCTTGTATGCCGGTATTTTGATTGACACGCAGAATTTCTCCATTAAAACCGGGGTCAGAACATTTGAAGCGGCTTCTTACCTGCGAAAAACCGGCATGGAACCCGGTGTTGCCAAAAACTTGGTAAAATCGGATTTTGACAGCTACATCAAAGTAGCGGATATTGTAAAATCTGCCGAAATCTATAAAGATTCTATCGCTATCGCCAAATATTACGGTGATGAAGAAAACAGCATTTTCATCGCGCAGGCGGCAGATGATTTGATTGACATTAAACGCATTGAAGCGTCATTTGTAATTTTCCGACGTGGGGAAGAAACAATTATCAGTGCCCGCTCTAACGGAAAAATCAATGTACAGGTAATTATGGAAAAATTAGGCGGTGGCGGACATCAGCTGGTTGCAGGCTGTCAAAGTAAGGAATTGACGGTGGACCGTGCGCTGATGCTGATTAAGGAAACACTGGATGAAATGGAAGAGGTTTAGTGCCTCATTTGATAAGAAAGGATGACAGAAAATGAAAGTAATTTTATTGCAGGATGTAAAAGGAAGCGGAAAAAAAGGAGATGTAATTAACAGCTCCGACGGATACGCAAGAAACTTTTTATTCCCAAAAAATTTAGCTGTGGAAGCAACACAGGCAAATTTAACCACCTTAAAAAATCAGAAAGACTCTGTGGCACATAAACGTGCCGTGAATCACGATAACTCTGAAAAATTAAAAGAACGTCTGGAAAATCAGACCTTTAGTATTACTGCAAAATCCGGAGATAACGGAAAACTGTTTGGTGCCGTTACTTCTATTGATATTGTAAAAGCAATTAAAGACCAGTGCGGCATCGAAGTGGAAAAGAAAAAAGTGGTATTAAAAGATGCCATCAAAACTTTGGGTGCCTATGATGTTACCGTGAAGCTGTTTGAAGATGTCAGCGCAAAGGTAAAAGTTGAAATTAAAGGATTATAAAAGCTATGGATATTGTAAGAGATTTACCCTATAGCCTGGAAGCCGAAACCGCAGTTCTCGGTTCTGTTATCATTGATAAAGACTGTTTGCTGGAAGTTATGGAAATTGTTTCGGCGGACGATTTTTATCTGGAAAAAAACAAGGCAATCTACCAGGCAATCTCCAATTTATTCAATTTGAATATTCCCGTAGATGCGGTAACTCTTTACGACGAACTCACCCGTCAGGGAATTTATGAACAAATTGGCGGCAAAGAGTATATTTTAGATATCGTAAATTCTGTTCCCACAACCGAAAATGTGAAGCATTATGCGCAGATTGTGGCTGATAAATCCCACTTGAGAAAACTGATTGGGTTATGTCAGGAAATTGAGAATGCGGGATATGATTCCAAAGGGGCTCAGGAAGTTACCGAACTTGCGGTACAACGGATTTTTGATTTGGTTTCCGAACGTAACGTGGGCGGAGCTGTACACATTAAGCAGATTTTGTATCATAATTATAACAAACTCGCTGAAATGCTGGAGCACCACGGTGAAGTTTCCGGTCTTCCGACAGGATTTAGTGAATTGGACCGCCGTTTGTCCGGGCTTCAGCCGGCAACCTTGGTTTTGATTGCGGCACGTCCCGCAATGGGCAAAACCTCTTTTGCCATTAACATTGCGCAAAATGTTGCCATTTCTCAGAATGTTCCGGTTTTGATTTTCTCTTTGGAAATGTCCAAGGAAGAGTTGGTAAACCGTATCATTTCTTCCGAAGCCAGAATTGAATCGGATAAAATTCGTTCCGGTGAAATTTCTCCGGAAGATTTAAATAAGTTTTTGGATATTATGGAGCCTTTGTCCCGAGCACCCATTTACATTGATGATACTGCATCCATTACGGTAACAGAGCTTCGTGCGAAGGCAAAACGTTTGAAATTGGAAAAAGGATTGGGATTGATTGTAATTGACTACCTGCAGCTGATGAACGGTAGCCGTTCGGAGAGCCGTCAGGTGGAAATTGCTGAAATCAGCCGAAGCTTAAAAATTTTGGCAAAAGAACTGGAAGTTCCCGTTATTGCAGTTTCTCAGCTGTCTCGTGGTCCTGAAAACCGTGCAGATAATAAGCCGATGCTCTCTGACTTGAGAGAATCGGGTGCCATCGAGCAGGACGCAGATATTGTTATGTTTTTATTCCGTGAGGAATATTATAAACCCGAGACGACCGAAAAGCATAACATCGGTGAATGTATTATTGCCAAGCACAGAGCAGGGGAAACAGGTTCCTTTGAAATGACCTGGCTTGGAAAATATACCAGTTTCTATGATTTGGAGACTCGCCATGACCCGTATTAACAGTAAAATGTCTTCGGTAGTTGCGCAGGCAAACGCTACGATTCAAGCGGAGTCTTTGCTGCAGCAAGGGGATTGTGTGGTTGTGGGGTTATCGGGTGGAGCTGATTCTGTAGCCTTACTGTTGGTTTTGATGGAGCTTCGTGAAGAATATGGTTTTACCATCACTTGTGCTCACGTGAATCACAAACTGCGAGGTGAGGCATCCGTGCGGGATATGGAATTTGTTGTGGAGCTTTGTAAGCGGTTGCAACTTCCAATTTCGGTTTTGGAAGAGGATGCCGAGCGATTTGCAAAAGAGCATCGTTTATCCATAGAAGATGCCGGCAGACAAATTCGTTATCGTTTTTTTGCAGAGCAGGGAGCTGATAAAATTGCGACTGCCCATACCAAAGATGATAATGCGGAAACGGTGATTATGAACCTTGTAAAAGGGAATCTTCCCAAAGGAATCCTGCCAAAACGAGGTAATATTATCCGTCCGCTTCTTGGAATCAGTAAGGAAGAACTGTATCGCTATCTGGAGGAAAAACAACAGCCTTTTGTCACAGATGAGACCAATTTTTCCCCTGATTATGTCCGCAATCGGATTCGATTGGAAGTAATTCCCTATATCAAGGAACATTTTAACACAAATTTCACAAATACCATTTATCATACAAGTTGTATTCTTCGGGAAGAGGAAAGCTATTTTTTGGAACTTTGTGAAGAATTTTTCGGAAAATATGCCTCTGTGATGCAGGATTCGGTTTGTTTGGAAATGAAACCGTTAATGAAGCTTCATTCGGCATTGGGAAAGAAAATTTTACGTTATACATATTTTCAAACTACCGGTGGAACAGGCAGAATTTCTTATGAAGAAATTGAGCGCATCTGGAGGTTGTGCCACAAGGGAAAAAGCGGTCAGCGAGTTCAGTTGTCACAATCTTGGGAAGTTGTTCGATGTTCTGATAGGTTGGTGTTTCAGACGGTAGCAAAACCGAAAGAATTTTGCTTTTCTTTGACAGAAAACGCAACGTGTCAACTGCCGTCCGGTATGACAGTTTATCTGGCAAAACAGCCGGAAACAGAGTGCAGCTATTGCTATCCGGTTACGGTATTTTCGGGTGCCACAGTTTGTATCAGAAACCGAAAACCGGGAGATACCCTGTATTTTAAAAATTTAAACATTCATAAAAAACTTTCGGATTTTTTGATTGATAAAAAGATTCCGCAAACCTGTCGGGATGACATTCCTTTGGTGACCGTAGACGGTGAAATCCGGGTTGTTGTGGGACATTTTTATGAAGAAACTGACAAAAATTCAGAATACATATATCATATTGTTGTAAAATAAAAAGTAAAGGAAAAAGAAATTATGAATCAGATGGAACATGATGTAAAACAAATTTTGTTTTCAGAAGAAGAAATTCAGGCAAGAATCAAAGAGTTGGGTCAGAAAATTACCGAGGACTATAAAGATGCCAAAAGTTTGGTAGTAATTGGCATTTTAAAAGGTTCCTGTGTGTTTTTTGCTGATTTGATCCGTCAAATCAATTTACCCATTGAAATTGAGTTTATGAGTGTTTCCAGTTATCAGGACAGCAGCATTTCCAACGGTGAAGTGAAAATTACCAAAGATGTGAACACAACCGTAGCGTTAAAACACGTGCTGTTTGTGGAAGATATTATTGACACAGGCTTCACCATGTCTAAGGTAATGGAAATGTTCCATGAGCGTGGCGCTGCTTCTGTGAAGTTGTGTTCTCTTCTCAGTAAGCCTGACCGTCGCAAAGTGGAGATTGACATTGATTACTTAGGATTTACCATCCCTGATGAATTTGTGATTGGGTATGGATTGGACTTTGCGGAAAAATATCGTAATCTGCCTTATGTTGGCGTGTTGGACGAAAAAGTTTATATGTAAAGAATTTTCTTTGAAATCTATAGTTACAGGAGGAAACGGATGAACAAATTTTTGAAAAACATTGGTTTTTATGTGCTGTTGTTTGTGATTTTTATGACAGTGCTTTCCATTTTGACGGTAGGAGAACAGATTGAGACAGTCAACTACTCTGATTTTATTCTCCAGTTTAAAGCCGGAGAAATCAAATCAATGGAATATCAGCTGGGCGAAAACAGAATTGAAGCTATCAGAAATTCTAACGGCGTGGACAAAACCATTGAGGTCATTATCCCAAGTTTGGACACTTTGAATCAGGATTTGGGGATGGATATTTCCAAATACATTTCGGAAGGGAAAGATAAACTGACCTATTCCGTGAAGCCTCCTCAGACTGCACCCTGGTGGTTCTCGATTATTTCACCCTTAGGTTTGATTGTGATTGCGATACTTTTCTGGGTGTTTTTCCTTCGTCAGGCAGGCGGTGGTGGTGGAGCAATGTCTTTTGGTAAAAGTAAGGCAAAAATGACAGATCCTTCCAAAACCAAAGCGACCTTTGCTGATGTGGCAGGTGCCGATGAAGAAAAAGAAGAATTAAAAGAAGTGGTGGATTTCTTAAAAAATCCCGAAAAATATCACGCGATTGGTGCAAGAATCCCCAAAGGCTTGCTGTTGGTGGGACCTCCGGGGACCGGTAAAACGTTACTTGCAAAAGCTTGTGCAGGGGAGGCCGGCGTTCCCTTCTTCTCCATCAGCGGTTCCGACTTTGTGGAAATGTTTGTTGGGGTAGGGGCATCCCGTGTGAGAGATTTGTTTGAAAATGCAAAAAAAGCTTCTCCCTGTATTATTTTTATTGATGAAATTGATGCGGTAGGTCGTCACAGAGGTGCAGGCTTAGGTGGCGGACACGATGAAAGAGAACAAACATTGAATCAGTTATTGGTAGAAATGGATGGTTTCTCGGAAAATCAGAACATCATCATTATTGCTGCAACTAACCGTCCCGACATTTTAGACCCGGCACTCCTCCGTCCTGGCAGATTTGACCGTCAGTTGGTGGTGAATTATCCTGATGTGAAGGGCAGAGAAGAAATTTTAAGGGTACATTCCCGTAAAAAACCGCTGGATGCCGATGTGGATTTATCTGTCATTGCAAAAACCACCGCAGGCTTTACAGGTGCAGATCTGGAAAATTTATTAAATGAAAGTGCCTTACTGGCAGCTCGTCAGCAACGAACCAAAATCACGATGCAGGATGTTTCCGAAGCGATGATTAAAGTCATTGCCGGTCCGGAAAAGAAATCCAAAAAAGCAAGTGAAAAAGAGAAAAAACTGACTGCATATCATGAAGCAGGACACGCGATTGTAACCAAATTGCTTCCCAATCAGGACCCTGTTCATCAGATTTCCATCATTCCCAGAGGTCGTGCAGGTGGTTACACCTTGTCATTGCCCAGTGAAGATAAAATGTATGCTTCCAAGGTGGGAATGTTAGAAGAAATCGTGGTGTTATTGGGTGGTCGTGTGGCTGAAAAACTGGTGCTGGATGATATTTCCACCGGTGCTTCCAACGATATTCAACGTGCAACCAAAATTGCCCGTGAAATGATTACCAAATATGGTATGAGTGAAAAATTAGGACCCATCTGTTTTGGAAGTGAGCAGGATGAAGTGTTTATCGGCAAAGATTTTGGTCAGACCAGAAATTATTCCGAGCAGGTTGCAGCTTTGATTGATGAAGAAATCAAAGGTGTGATTGACGGTTGTTATCAGAAGTGTCAGACTTTGCTTTCTGAAAATATGGAACTTCTGCACGCTTTATCCGACTTATTGTTAGAAAAAGAAAAGGTGGAAGGCGACGAGTTTTTAGCATTATATAATAAAATGAACGGAATCTTGGAACCTGTAACCGAAGAATCCAATGAGGAACAAGATGGCAACAACTAAAAAGAAATTTTACGCTGTGAAGATTGGGAAAATCAGTGGTATTTATGAATCCTGGGCGGAATGTGAACCTTTGATTAAAGGGTTTCCCGGTGCAGAATATAAAAGCTTTCCCACTCGTGTTGAGGCGGAATGTTACCTCACGGGAGTCTCTCAACCCACTACGCAAATCGAGGAACTGCCGCCTGAAGGAACTCTTTATGCTTATGTAGACGGAAGTTATAATGTGGACACCGGTTTCTATGGCTACGGCGTGGTGTTGATTTTTCCTGACGGTCATACTGAGGAACAGCAGGGGGGCGACAAAAAAGAAGCAGTTGCTTCTATGCGAAATGTTGCAGGAGAATTAAAAGGTGCAATGCTTGCCATGCAATATGCAGTGAACCACAAATTTTCGGAAGTGAAAATTTTCCACGATTATGAAGGCATTGCCAAGTGGGCAAAAGGAGAATGGAAAACCAATCTGGATGCCACTGCGGCATATCGTGAGTTTGCCTGGATGATTCAGTCTAAAATCAAAGTATCTTTCCAAAAGGTAGATGCTCATACCGGCGTATTCTACAATGAACGTGCCGATGTTTTGGCAAAACAAGGTGCAGGAATTTTGGAATCAGAATAAAATAAAAAAATAATGCAAGAAAAAATGACAATATTTTAAGAAAGTATTGTCATTTTTCTTTTTGTGTGATAGAATATAATCGATAAAATGTGTCGAATCGTTTTGTTTGTTGCAAATTTTGTCTCTGCTTAAAAAAGAGGTGAAAGGAAACAGGCATACTGTCGATTAGAGATATGATATTGTAAGTATGATAAGGAGAAGTTTTTATGTATAAAAAACTAAACGAATTAAAAACACAGACCAAGTTAAACAATGAAGGCAAGGAAAAGATGTTAAAAACCAATCTTGCAGATTTTGAAGGTTGGAATCCCAAAGCCAGATTGTTTTCATTGGTGCAGGTAAAACCTGGAGAAGAAGTGGAGTTTCATACTCACATTGGCGAAAGTGAAACCTTCTTTATTCTTTCGGGAAAAGGCGTTTGCAATGATGACGGAACCATCATTGAAGTAACTCCGGGAATGGTGACATTTACCCCTTCCGGTCACGGACATTCCATCAAAAATACGGGAGATGAAATGCTTTCCTTTATCGCATTGATTGTGGTAGATTAAATCCGTTTTATTGTCGATTATTATTGTATAGCAAAGAAAGGAGTTTCGCCGGGTGGCGAATTTTAGACAATGAGTATTTTTGCAACAACTTTAAATCAGATTTCATTCCTTTTTGGTTTGATTGTTATTGGGTACATTTTAGTAAAAACAAAAGTTTTGCCGGAAAGTGCGGCATCCATTTTATCCAAGCTGGAAAACAATGTGTTTATTCCTGCCTTGGTTTTAAAGACTTTTATCGAAAATTTTACGGTGGAGCGAATTGTTGCGACCCGTCAATTGTTTGGATTTAGCTTTTTGGTGCTTTTGATTTTGATTCCTTTTTCTGTTTTAATTGCTAAATTAGCGACAAAGGATACCTACATTCAAAAAATATATTCTTACGGACTGCCTTTTTCCAATTTTGCGTTTATGGGAAATGCGGTGGTTTCCGGTTTGTTTCCTGATATCTTTTTTGAATATTTGATTTTCACCTTACCTTTTTGGGTTCTCATTTACTTATGGGGAGTTCCAAAATGTCTGCTGTATGATGCCGAGCAAAAACCGACCTTGAAAGGACAGTTAAAATCCTTTTTAAACCCCATGTTTATTGCAATGCTTGTGGGGATGGTGATTGGCTTATGTAAGATTCCTTTACCAAGCTTTTTAGAATCTATTATGGTGTCTTCAGCAAACTGTATGTCTCCCATTGCTATGCTGTTATCCGGGATTGCGATTTCCTTTATTTCTTTAAAGAAAACTTTTATGAATGTGGAACTTTATCTGATTTCTGCGGTGAAGCTTCTGGTGATGCCGTTGATATTGATTGCAATTACTGCCTTTGTTGAGTTACCGCAGACCATCTATATTTGTACACTGTGTGTGTTGGCAATGCCCTTTGGTTTAAATACCATTGTAATTCCCAGTGCTGCGGGGAAAGATACCTCTGTTGCGGCAGGATTGGCTTTGGTATCTCATTTGCTTTCCTGCATTACCATTCCGTTGATTTTTTTAGCAATTTAGCTTGATGATATAAAGGAGAAAATTATGAATCACAATATCCAAATTATTAGAAAATGGTATGAAAAATTAGGATTCCCTGCTCATTTTGATGAGTTGTTTGAGGATTCTTTAAAACGTCATACTCTGCCTGATGATATGACCTTAGCCCGTTACAGTGAATTGGTGGCTTCTGATAAAGATGTAGAAGAAAACTTTTTGATTCTTTTATTCTTATTGGAAGAACTGCAACAGTGGTTTCACAATCGTGGAATTTCGGATGAAATCTTTATGGACACCATGAAAGATTTGATTCTCTGGGCAGAGGATTATCACAAACAATCCGGCGGCGTGCTTGGAATTGAACGGGAAGTCGGCTGGTTGAAAACTTATTATGACGGCAGATTGTTCCGTTTGGGCAGACTGGAATTTGAACTCTCCACCGCATGGAGAGAAGTGCCCGGTACCGGAGTGAAGATTGATGATCAATATATTTCTGTACACATTCCGGAAGGACCCGGTATGACACCCGAAGCTTGTTTGGAATCGTTTGAGAGTGCAGTGCCTTTCTTTCAGAAGTATTTTCCGGAACACAAATTTGAAAAATTTCTGTGCCATACCTGGATGTTTGATGAACAGTTGAAATCGGTACTTTCTGAAAATTCCAACATTATTAAATTTTTTGATTTCTTCACCATTGTGTATCAAGAAGAATCAGATGAAATTATCCGTCACATTTTTGGCAACGGCTCAACCCGTGAAAATATTTTAGACCGTCCTGCCGAAACTTCCTTAACCAAATGGATTATCAAAACGGTAAAAGAAGGCGGCAAATTTTACGAAGGCTTTGGTGTTCGGGAAGCATAGCTTGAGAAACAAGGAGGAATCCCTATGAAAAAACTGAGTATTATACTTGCAGTGATATTGTTCATGGTTTGCGGAACCATTCCGGTAAGTGCCAGAAGGTTTGGGGGTAGTTGTGGAGCTAATGTGTTTTGGTCTTACATTGACGGTGAGCTTTTTATCTACGGAAATGGTCCAATGGACGATGGTAGAGTTGATAAAGATTGGCAACACGATCTTCTGTATAATGGGAGAGTCGGCATTATTGAAATTCAGGAGGGGGTTACCCGAATCGGAGACCACGCATTTTGGGGGTTTGATGATGTGACTTCTGTTAAAATGGCAGACTCTGTAACTTCCATTGGTGATGAAGCATTTGGATATACTCGTGCTCTTCGAGTAATGAAACTGGGAAACGGAGTCACCACTTTGGAAAATGAAGTGTTTGGCAACGAAAGCGGTTTGAAATCCATCTTGATTCCCAAAAGCGTGAAAACCATTGGGGAAGACTGTTTTCCCATAGCAGATTCTGATATTTATGATGGTCTTGCTACTGTGTATTATAGCGGTGGTGGTTTGGATTGGGCGAACATTTCCATCGGTGAAGGAAACTATGGTTTGGAAAAAGCCGATAAATATATGAATCAAAAGTTGGTAGATGGAATTCAGTTATCCGAGAAATACTTAAGTATGTATGTGGGAATGGCTTCTTTCAGACTTACTGTACAGGATTTGGAAGGAAATGTGATAGATTCTCCTTTGTTGACTTGGAAATGCTCGCAACCTGAAATTGCAAGTGTTTCCGATGGTACAGTGATTGCGCATACTGTCGGATCTGCATATGTTACGGCAGAATATCAAGGTTATTCTGTGGGGTGTCCTGTATCAGTAAATTCAGCAAGTGGGCTATCACTTTCAGTTTCGGAAGAAACTATTTCGATTGATGAAACGATGCGGATCCGATCGTTGTTGCATGCTAGTGAAGTTCCTGCTCTCTGGCATAGCTCTGATTCTTCGGTGGCTACCGTTTCTTCCAACGGTGTAGTAACAGGGGTATCGGTAGGTACGGTGACCATTACTGCAACCTATTATGATGGTACGGCAACCGCCACAATTACCGTAGTTCCAAGACGAGAGGGTGATTGTTACTATGAGGGTACCACAATTATCGGAACCCCGTATACTGACGCAGAATATCTGACCATTCCTGCTACGGTGGGTGGAAAAGCGGTGACAGCTATTGCTCCCTATGCCTTTGAGGGAATGTCCAATTTGAGAGTTGTGTCTATTCCGGAAACGGTGAAGGTCATTGGAACAGGTGCGTTTTGGAGAACGCCTTTGGAGGAAGTCAACTTTTCGGGAACCTCCTATCAATGGGTGAATGTTGCTGTTGATGCTTATAATACGCCTGTAAACGAAGCCAAGAAGATTTACAGTAACAGTATTTGGTTGGGTGATATTTTCTGCGACGATCAAGATTGGAATACGGTTACACTTCGGATGTATCATCAGGAGCTTACTGCACCGGTTACCGTCTATGTTCATTTGCAAGTGGTCGACGAAGATTGGAATGCGATTGCTGCCTATGCAGAAACTGTCGTGTTGTCTACCTATTCTAACGAGACCTCCTTTCAGGTGGAATGTTATCCCACAGACGGCAACTTGTTAATGAAAGCTTGTGTCTATGATGACAACGGAACCATCCTTGGTGAGACGGAAAACATCAACTGGTTGGAGAGACAACCGATGTGGGTACAGGATGCAGTGATTTGTGCAACCGGTAAAAACACAGCTGAATTTTGGAGCGGCGGATATTTTGATTGGGAAAAAGGGATTTATGCAATTCCAGATTACGTTAGTGATGAGAGAGGAAGCTTCACCATCGAACGTCTCGGAAGCAGTTACTCTTTTGGTAGCAGTATGGCTCTTGTGATTCCCGACACCATTAAAGAAATCGGAAAAGAGGTACTTGATACAGATTCCAATGTCACTGCCATTGGCTATATGGGCACGAAAGAGCAATGGGATGCCATTCGCATTATGGAACCGAATGATTGGCTGAACAGCCTGCCCATTACCTATAACTATAAGGGTGCCAATGTGATGAATGCGGAATTCTATGTCAATCCTCATCATATGGATGAGGTGATTGGAGCCGTTTTCAAAGTCGAAAAGGCATACAAGGATTGTACGGCTGTGGTGGAAATCTGGAATCAGCAGAAAACGGTGCTTGAGAAAGTAAAATACATACCCATTGAGGCAGGAATTGACAAAGAATATCAGATTATCGAAGCCTTTGCCGGAGATGATGAGCAGCATAGAATGGTGGTTCGTTTTGAACTGGATGGCGTGGAATGTAGTCCCTCCCGGTTAAATTATAACTTCTATGCAGAACGGCCAATCTACGAAAAGGACGGATTCTTGTATAAGGTTTATGATGACTATGCCGGAATTGTAGGCTATATGGGAGAAGCTTTGGATATAGTGATTCCTGAAACTTTGGACGGTTATTCCGTGAAGTCTTTGGGAACGGGTGCGTTTTGTGGGATGCCGATAGAAAGTGTCAAAATTCCTGCTACCGTGACCGAGATGGGATTTGATGTATTTACTTTCTGTGAAAGCCTGAAAGAAATTACTATTTCCCAAGATAACCCAAGCTACTGTGTGGTAGATGGCGTTATATTTACCAAAGATAAAAAGACTTTGTACTATTATCCTTGCGGAAGTGATAAAATCTCCTATATCGTTCCTTATGGAACCGAACGAATTTTCGGGGCGGCATTTGCTTGTTCTAAATTGGAGGAAATTATTCTGCCCGATACGCTGACTTATATTGGCGAAGTAGCATTTTACGAAACCAAGATAAAAAATATCACCATACCAAAATCGGTGCAGATGATTGACGGAATGGCGTTGTCAGAGTGCTATTTGTTAGAGGAAATCAAGGTTAGCGAAGAAAACGAAATTTATTGCGATATGGATGGCGTTCTGTTTTCCAAAGATAAAACCGCCTTGTTGCAGTATCCTGCAGGAAAAAAACAGCATACCTATCGGATTCCCGATGGCGTAACCCATCTGGGATATTCTTCGATGGGAATGGCAAATTTCCAAACCGTTTATGTTCCGAAAACCGTCCGCACGGCTGACACCTATGTTTTCAGCAATCAGTTAGACTATATTTTATGCGAGGGTAGCGAAGCGGAATGTTCCCAATGGTTGAGCGATTGGCAGATTGGAGCAATGGAAGCTGAAAAACGCTATTCGGTGGAATTTAAGGATGCACAACTTGATTTTGTGGAAAGTCGCTATTGCAACGGAACTTTGTCGGTATCAGCAGAGTTTTTGTACTTAACCAAAGAGGGAACAGCAGTGGTTGGTGTCTATGATACCCAAGGAAAGCTGGCAGATGTTCAAATGATTCCCGTTGGCTTGGATAAGGGAACCATCACTTGCGATTTTGCAGCAAATAATGCTTGCTTAGATTACACCGTGAAAGTGATGTATCTGGATGGAACCAGCAATCTGATGCCCTATAGCGAAAGTGTTGACAGCAATGTAAAAAAATCAGTCGTGATAGAAAATCCTTATGAAACCGACCATCCCTATCGTACAGATACTCCCTATGAATTTTTCTATCAGTATGATGGCGAATGTGAAAGCATTGACATCACATTTTCTGAGGAAACCGCTGTCATCAACTGGATGGATTTTATCTATGTGTACGGAAACGGTTATGGTAGCGATTACACCGGTGATGACCTGTCCGGTGTCACAGTACGGGTTCCTGGAAATTATGTCAACGTCAGCTTATATCCGGCATCCAACGCAGTAGATACTACTGATTATGGATTTAAAATTGAAAAACTTACGGTAAACTTACCGTAATGAATATTGTATGATAAAACATAGTAGTATGGAGGAGAAAACTATGAATTCACAACAAGCAGTGCGTGCGGCAGTTGATGCGCACACCATTATCCCGGCGTTTAACATTCCCTATCTGCCCATGGTGGAACCCATTGTGCAGGCGATTGTTGATGAAGATTCTCTGGCGATGATTCAGGTTGCCCGTTTGGAATGGGAAAAATTTGAATCCGAAAGCCCGGAAGCGGTGGCAAAAGAATATTTCAAATTTGCAAAAGAGGGCTACACACTTTTGCATTTAGACCATGTTCCTGCCATTGATGAAGATATGAAAAAAGTTGATTATATGGATATTTTAAAACGTGCGTTGGATATCGGTTATCAGTCTGTTATGGTAGACGGTTCCCGTTTACCCTTAGATGAAAACATTGCAACCACTGCAGAGGTTTCTGCTTTGGCAAAAGCATATGGTGCGGCAGTTGAAGCGGAACTGGGTGCAGTTTCCGGTCACGAGGGAAGCGGTATCGGCTTAAGCTACGAAGAACTGTTTACCACCAAAAAAGGATTCACCGTTCCCGAAGAAGCAAAACGTTTTGCCAAAGAGTCCGGCTGTGACTGGTTATCGGTTGCGGCAGGAAGTTTCCACGGTGCCATTGCGGCAAGCACCAAACATTTAAAGAAACCCAATGCAAGATTGGATATTGAACATATTAAAACCTTGTCTGAAATCACCGGCAAAATGCCTTTGGTATTACACGGTGGAAGCGGAATTGAACAAGATTACATATTAAAAGCGATGGCAAACGGTATTGCAAAAATCAATGTAGGAACTGAAATCCGCCAGCCCTATGAATTTGCATTGGAAGAAAAACCGGGTGATATTGCTTACGCACAGCAGAAAGTATATGACCGCACCCGTTGGGTTATCAATGAATTTTTACGCACCACCGGTAACCACAGCAAATTAAAATAATATTTTCGTAAAACACACCGAAGTTGTGGGGAGTTTCTATGAAAACGGTTTTTATCGTGAATCCAAAGGCCGGAAAGGGCAAAAAAGAAAAACAACTGATAGAAAAAATCTGTACTCGGATTGCACTTGGAGATGTTAATTGGGAATGGTATCTGACCAAATCTCCCGGGGATGCGGTACGTTTTGTGAAAGAATATTGCAAAACCAACGGCGCTGCCCGGTTTATTGCCTGTGGCGGTGATGGAACCTTTAGCGAAGTGGTCAACGGCGTAGCGGACGTTCCCGATGCTGAGGTTGGAGTGATTCCGATTGGTTCGGGAAACGATTTTTGCAGAAATTTTCAAAAGGATACTGATTTTTTTGATTTGCAGTTGCAGTCCAAAGCTTCCACAGTTGCCTGTGATGTAGTTGGTTATGTCACGGAGCTTGATGGCGTGAAACAACAGGGGATTTGTGCCAATATGTTCAACATTGGATTTGACTGTAAGGTTGCGGATAAAACCAATGATTTGAAATCCAATACGATATTTGGCGGCTCGTTTTCCTATGTTTTGGCAATTTTATGGGAATTGATCCGGAAAAACACCACCAGTCTTCAAATTTTTATAGATGGAATCCCAAAAATTGATGGTGAGTTGCTTCTTTGTTCCATTGCCAACGGAAAATATTGTGGCGGAGGTGTTATGAGCAATCCTCTGGCGGCAGTAACTGACGGGAAACTAAATGTGAATCTGGTTCAGAATGTTTCCAGACTGCGGTTTCTCAGCTTGTTGCCTTCTTATATGAAAGGCACACATCTTTTGAAAAAAGGGATCGAGCGGATTCTTCAAACGTTGGATTGTGAAACTCTGACGGTGACGCCTCACGAAGGAAGAATGCGACTATGTATCGACGGCGAAATTATCACTGCAGGAGTGACCACTTTTACCGTGATACCGGAAGGAATTCGGTTTGTAGTGCCTAAAATAAACGATAGACCATAATTGCAAAAAAACTTATCGAAAGGGGACGCTTTTAAAATGAAAAAAGTTGTTTCTTTGGTATTATTAGTAGTATTGTGTTTCAGTTTGTCCGGTTGTAGTTTTTTCTCGCATGAAATGGGAAATGTTAATATTTTATCATTGCTGGAAAAAATTATGCCAAATGTTACAGTGGTATATCATATAAACGACGAAGAAGCTTCTGTTCAGCAGTATTCAGAGACTATTTCTTTTGGAGCTAAAATTACTCCTCGGGTTCCGTATCGTGAAAATTATATTTTTGCTGGTTGGTATGAAGATTCAGAGTTGAAACGATATTTTGATTCGAAAAATCAAAAAGTATATTATGATTGTAATTTATATGCCAGATGGTTGGAGACAGAGGGAACTTTTAAAAAAGATTATTCATATGTTGCATTTTCCAATGAAGAGGTTTGTTTTGGATTGTTTGAAGACAGCAAAATGAACACCGTAATCAAAGATGATGTGTTATATATACCGATACAACCATTTCTTAAAGTGAAGAATGATGTTATATGTTGGGAAAAAAACAGTAGTCCGGTTGAAAGCACATCTCTTTTTGAATTTCCTTATGGGATGAGTAGTCAATCCGGAGAAATAACGATTCACAATGCTTTGCCGGAAGGAACAACAAAATATTTAAAAGAAAACTATAGCAAACTTCTATTTCCTTTAAGTTTGTATGAGAATTTGGGTTATTCTGTTGGAGAAATTGGAGAAAAACTTGGAATCGTATTAAATACCGAAAGTTCTTATGTGGAAACTATACAGATGTCGATTGATTCAAATAATATACTGACAGATGTAACAATAAAGGGTGACTTTGCAACGAAAGAAGCCAACCTAATGGTGGCACCGATTTCAGATATGCATTCATCTATTTATAAAACAGCCGGTCAAATCAGTACGGCAGTTAGAGTGGAAACGCCTAATGGAGTGTTGGTTTGCGGAGAGATGAAGTTGTCCTATAGCCCTGAATCCTTGCATGGTGTTAGAGAAGAAGATTTACGGTTGGCGAGATATAATTCCGCAGAGGACAAGATGGAGTTGTGCCAGGGGGTTCAGATAGATACTGCGGCTAATACATTATCTGCTTCGATAGGTTCTGTTGGTGATTATATTGTGGTAGATGGGGCGAAATGGGCAGAAGTGTGGGCGAAACAACAGTTGTTGATTCGAGAAGCTGATAGTAATAAATTTTATAATGTTGCATTTGTGTTGGACATATCCGGAAGTATGAGAGATAGTGTAGAGCTGTTAAAGAAAGCAACATTAGAATTTATTTCTGAATTATATCCGGAAGATTTTGTTTCTGTTGTTACATTCGAGAGTTCTGCTAATCTTTTGATGAGTGGGAAGTATGTTCAGAATATTACTGCTGAAGATCTCAATAATATTCAAGGAATTGCTTCCACCGGTGGGACGAATATGTATGCCGGCATTGAATTAGCATTACAGGGGATGGTAGGAGATTACGGTGATCCCCGTTGGGCATCTAACGAACAGATAATGATAGTGTTGTCTGACGGAGAGACAGCCAATAAATCACAAATTTTATCGAGGGTAGAACAACTGGCAAATAGTAATATTAGGATAATATCCTTGGCTTTGGGACATGCTGCTGATGCCACTCTTATGGAACAACTTGCCAATAAGACAAACGGAATTTATCAGTTTGTAAATAGCGCTGCTGATTTGCAGTCGGTATTTGAAATGCTGCGTGGAGCTTCCATCGGCTTAGAAACAGACACCGATGGTGACGGTATCCCCGATCTGATTGAAACTACCGGTATGAGAGATCAATATGGTAGTGTATACACAACCAATCCAGATTCGCCGGACACTGACGGTGATGGGTATTCAGATGGAGAGGAAATGGGGGCTTTGATTCAAGGTGATTATGCCTATTTTAAAAGAAAATCTGACCCTACTGTCCCCAGTGATTTCATTAGAAATGGCAATGTCTCCCTGGAACAAAATAAAATTAAAGTTGCCATGGTGCCAACAGAGTATGGTGTGGCAGAGCTTTCTTTTACTTTGAATTATATCCATTTTGAAGATACATTACTTTCGGAAAAGGTGTATGAGGTTCCGAAAGCAGTTAATGTATGTATTCAAAGAGATAAATGTATGGATTTTTTGGGTTCCAAAAAATCCAGTTCGGGGGAAAAGGAAAATGATATTTTATTGAATGAGCGGTTTATTGGGAGAAACGGTATTGGAAGTTCAGAGCAGATTACTGCTTATTTGCGATGTGCGAAAAATCATAACAAGAAACATGATGTGAAAATTGTTGTGAGTGGTAGTAATTTTGATACTTTTGAAACTGTTGTATCATTGGATTATAAGCAGATAAATTCAGAGTATGAAGAACTTTTGCGTCAAGATTATGAAGCTTTGGTGAAAAAAGTTGAGAAGGAAACAGCAGAGAAAATCAATAAAGAATTAGACCAAAATCCCATTGATGTTTTTGATAGAGTAGAACAGGTTGAGGAGGTTTTTAATCGGTATTTTGTATATACTTCTGATGGATTGCTGACTGATGATGAGGAATATGCTATGCAGGAAGCTGTTTTGAAGTATTATGCAACGAATCATTATGAACTGGATATTGCGAAAAAAGATGATGACGTTGCGATTACTCATAAAGTCGAAAACTGGATTTATCATTTATTTGGACAAAAAGAGGTTCAAAAATATACTGTACATACCGAAAATGAATCTTATGAAGTTACCGTTGAAAACTCGGCACTTGGTCCTGTTGCAACCATTCACAATAAAACTGTTACTTGTGTTCGGTCACCTGATTCTGTTATGGATGAAATGAAAGGAATGCAAAATGATTTAGAACAGTTATATCAACAAGCGGTCAAAAATGCAGGAAAAGAACTTACATTTTTGGCGATGGAAGTTGTTTTTACTGACGAATTCTTTGAGCAACTAAATGATAGTATTTTAGAATATGTCAATCAGAAGAATGAAGATATTGCTCAATGGTTGAAGTTTGGTTATGCAATTTATGATTCGGTACAACATCCGACCAGTTATAGTACCATGCGTAAGCATTGTGATGAGATATTGGAGCAGGATTTTTCACCTGATGTCAAAAAAATTGTAAAAGATATTATTGGACGAATAGAAAAAATGATGAATACGCTTGATGATATGGGTGATGCATCTGCGCAGTAAACGCATCGAGTTGTATTCAGCGTGAAATCATATGATAACACTAATCCGTTGTAAATTTAATATGTGCTGATGGTAAAACTTACTGTAGAAAGAAAAGTGAAGTGATTGAATTTTGGAAAAATCAAAAAATCTTTTGCTTGTGATGAACCCGTGCGCAGGCATTAAAAAAGCAAATAAATATTTAACCGATATCTTAGTGCTGTTTGGTAAAAACGGCTATAACAATATTGTGTATCTGACAGAAGCGGCGGGTGATGCCAAGCAATATGTAAAAGAAAATGCCAAAAAATTTGATTTGATTGTGGCAGTTGGTGGAGACGGTACCTTTAATGAGGTTGTGGCAGGTGTATTAAAGTCAGGAGCCAATGTGCAAATCGGATATATTCCTGCAGGCAGCACCAATGATTTTGCCAACAGCGTCAAATTGTCTAAAAATATCTTAAAAGCTGCAAACGATATTATGGAAGGGTCCGAAAGAGAAATTGATGTGGGTTCCTTTAACGGAAGAAATTTCTCTTATGTGGCATCCTTCGGTGCTTTTACCGAGATTTCTTATAAAACACCGCAAAATGCCAAAAATACTTTGGGATACCTGGCGTATGCTCTGGAGGGAATGAAAGATATTGCCAATTTAACCAGCAAACATCTTCGTTTTGTGGCAGATGGTGTCGTGGTGGAAGATGACTTTGTTTTTGGTGCAATTTGCAATTCCACTTCGGTTGGCGGTGTTATTAACTTTGATCCCAAGCTGGTTGACTTAAGCGATGGTATGTTTGAAATTTTATTGATACGATTGCCCAAAGACCTTTTGGAGCTGAATGAAATTGTTGTTGCATTAAGCTCCAAAAAATATAAATCCAAACTGATAACTTTTATGAATGCCAAAAACATACGGATTGAAACTTCGGAAATCATTAACTGGACGTTGGACGGTGAGTATGCCTACGGTGAGGAAGTCATCGAGGTGGAAAACTTAAATAAAGCAATTAAATTGATTACCAATCCGAAACCCGGAAAATAAAATTGAGTTTTTATCGGGATGAAATCGTATGGATACGAGAATATAGAGGTAGCAAATGGATATAACGCAAGTGATAGCACAAATACTGGGAATGATTACGGTTGTGTTGGGAATTTTAGCTTATCAGGTGAAAAATGACAAACAGCTGTTAATTGTAAATTTATTGGACTGTGGTGTGTTTGCCGCTCATTATTTTTTGTTGGGTGCCATTCCCGGAGCTGTATTAAATACGGTAGGTGTCGTTCGCAGTCTGACCTATTACCATAAAGACAAAAAGTTTTATCATCCGAAATTGTTTCCCATTCTGTTTGCAGTCATTATGCTTATTTTGGGGATTTGGTCATCGGTTTTGGCCGGTGACGGAATCTATAGTGTGTTGGTAATTGCAGGTCTTGTGATTAACACGTTATGTCTTTCGTTTAAAAGTGCTCAGAAAATCCGAATCAGTGTACTCATCACTTGCCCGATGGTGTTAATTTACGATATTCTGGTTTGCTCGGTTGGCGGTGCAATTTATGAATCGGTTGCCATTGTGTCTGCGATTGTGGGGATTATCCGCTATCGTGAAAGGAAAGTGCGGTCTTAAGACCGCAATGAATTGCCTTTTGCGTGAATTGAAATCAAAAGCTTTTATGAAAACAAAGTTGTCAATTCATTTTTTTTGTTTGACCTGATGTGAACAATATGGATATGTCGAAAGTTGGTAAAAGAAAAGCCTCCCCTGTGTAAGGGGAGGTGGGGTGCGAAGCAACTCGGAGGGGTTGTAAATAAAACAAGAAAAAACAATCCCTCAGTCAGCTACGCTGACAGCTCCCTTTACACAAGGGAGCCTAAATTCGCATCTGAACCTTATGTGTCGTAATTGTTAAAATGTTTTGGCATCTGGAGCCTGCAATAGTATAACCTGAAATTTGAAAAAAATAATTAAAAAAATCAATATAAATTTGACAACCAAGTTGGACTTCTTATAAATACGAATTTGAAAGAAATGGAGAAATTGAACATGGGTCATTTTATTTTCAACAAAGAAAGAATGGATTTTCGTTACAGTGCCGGTACGGTGATGTACAGCGAAAAATTGTTAGACGGCAGATTGATGTCGATGAACTATAACGCTACAGGGATGCCTGCTCACGATCACGACTGCGTGATGGAAGCTCCGGTGAATGCCTTTGAACTGGTGATTGACGGAAAGGATGCTTCCTTTGGTTGGGAGTTTGAAGCTTGGAATACATCCAAAGACGCATCCGGCAGAGACTGTGCGGAAATTGTTTTGAAAAATCCCAAACTGAGTCTGCAACTGCGTGTGCAGACCTTATGTGGCGATAACGGATTTTTCTCAAGACATCTCTACATCAAAAATCTTTCCGATAAGCCCCAGTCTATCACCAAAATTCAGCCTCTTTGCGGTACCTTGTGGGAAAAGAAACACGATGTGAAAGACTCTTTGGGTGATTATGATGAATCCAAAGTGTTTGTGGGATGCTTTAAGGATAATCACTGGGGTGCGGAAGGAAATTTTGACTGGTACAATGTGCCCTATAATGCATGGGTTTCCTTTGGTGGCGAAAACGGAAGAAGTGGTCACGGTCATCCTTTTGCCATTGCAAGAAATGATGTGATGGGCGGTTATTTTGTGTGCCAGATGGAATGGGGTGCAAACTGGAATTTTGCCTTCAAAAACGATTTTCGTAATTTTGCCGGAACCGATAACAATGGCTTAAAACCCTATCTCAGAGTAAAATTTCATTTGGAACCCGTTTGCCCTGCACCCATGCGTGTGTTGGCAGCAGGAGAAGAAGTGGAAGCTCCCCGTGTTCACTTTGGTTTTAGTTACAACGATTTTGACGATACCATTTATGCCCTTCATACCTATCAGAGAAAGTATCTCTTAATGAGACCCACTCGTGGCTATGATATGATTTCCTATGACCATTGGGGTTATATGGAACACGAAATGACCGAAGAAAAACTGCTCATCGAAGTGGAACGTGCCGCAAAATTAGGTGCGGAAATTTTTGTGGTGGATGCAGGCTGGTATGGCAGAGCCGACAAAAACTTCTGGTTAAGCGTTGGTGACTGGCATATGTGTCACTTGGAAAACGATTTGCATCCTGTGGTAAAAAGAGCCAAAGAACTTGGTTTGAAATTTGGTCTTTGGGTAGAGCCGGAAGCTTGGGGAATCGACAGTTTGGCTCGTGAAGCACATCCCGAGTGGTTGTTACAGCGTTACGGTCACGGAATCGAACGAGTGCTTGATTTATCTCATCCCGAAGCAGAAAAATATATTGAAGATGTGCTTTGTTCCTTAGTGGAAAAATACGATTTGGATATGATTCGTCTGGATTATAATAACGGTTATATCGGCGAAGGCGGTTTCAACGAAAACGGCGATTATTTAGAAAACAGTCATTGGCGCAATGTGGAAGCCATCCATAGAATTTTTGATAATATTCATAAAAAACATCCCGATTTGCATTTGGAAAACTGTGCATCCGGTGGCGGACGTACTGACCTTGGTATGATGACCCGTTTCTCCAAAACTCAGTTCTCCGACTGGTACAAATTCCCCAGAATTGCAAAAACCTTTAACGGTATGTCTATGTGCTTGCCGCCCGAATGTCTGATGTTTATTTATGGCTCTGCTATGAGCGCATCCAGCTACGGTAATGCGGAATCTCAGCTACAGATGACCATTCAGGGCATTCCTCAGTTGTCCGGCTATGCCCGTTATGAAGAAGAAGGCAATCCTGCACTTGAAGCAATGATTCAGAAATATCTGAAAATTCATAAAGAATTTATTCGTCCGATTCACCATGACGTGAAGATTTATCATCACACTCCCGTGGTGGGCGGCTTCTCCGGCAGAGGTTGGGTGGTGAATGAAGCAATGCTTCCCGACGGAACCAAAGGTTATGTCAATATCAACCGTTTGCCCGGTTGTGAAGAAGACACCTGGCAGTTACGATTAAAAGGTTGTGACTGTACCAAAGATTATATCGTTACCGATGTGGCAAGCGGCAAACAGTTTGCAGTCAGCGGATATGATTTGTACGCAAAGGGTATGCCCATCACCTTGGATGGTGCATTAACCTCCCGTATGCTTTTGGTTGAAATAAAAAAATAAAAAAAACTTGACAAATATTGCAACTTGTGTTATACTATGCTCTAATGAAAGGCTGTGACGAAGAGGGCGATTTCACGAGAACCCGGGAGAGAAGTGGCGGTTGGTGCGAGCCATGGGGGGATGGAAATTGTTTGTAGCTTCTGAGCCGGGAGGAAGAAAACTCTGGAAAAGAGTGAGTAGAACCTCTCCGTGATTGCTGCGTTAAGGCATCAGAGGTTGTTAGACCTCAAGAGTGGCAATGAATTCTCATTGCAATTTGAGTGGTACCGCGGGTGAATATTTTTGTAAGATACACTCGTCTCAAAGAATTTTACCGATACTTTGAGGCGAGATTTTTTATGCCTCAAACAACAGGAGGAAATTTCTATTATGGCAAACTCAATGGACATTAGTTTAAAAATCAAAGAAATGGCACAGCGTATTCGTGAACTTCGTGAAATCGAAGGCTACACCACCGAAGAAATGGCACAAAAAACCGGAATTGGTGTGGATGAATACGTAAAATGTGAAAACGGGGAAGCAGACTTAAACTTTGCTTTCATTTATCGTTGCGCAGACGCTCTGCGCGTGAACGTAACCGATATTATTGAAGGTGCCAGCCCCAATCTTCGTTCCTACACCATTACCCGTGCAGGTGGCGGTCAGGAAATTGCAAAGGCACATGGTATGGTGTATTACAATATGGCACACGCATTCCGTAACCGTATTGCAGAGCCTTTGTATGTTGTAAGCACCTACGATGAAAAAGCACAGAATAAAGATATTGAATTGACCAAGCACGAAGGTCAGGAATGTGATATTGTTATCGAAGGGAACTTGATGGTTCAGATTGGTGAACATAAAGAAGTGCTTGGTCCCGGAGACAGCATTTATTACAACAGTGATACACCTCACGGTATGATTGCAGTCAACGGAAAAGACTGTAAATTCTATGCGATTGTACTGCGTGCAGATGCAGAAGTTGCAGAAACTACCAAAGAAGTGGTTCCCACCGAACAGATTATCGGTGCTATCCATCGTGACACCAAAGACAGAATTTATCATAAATACATTGACATTGTGGAGGATGAACAGGGTACTCCCACCTCCATCACCTTTAAAAACGAAAATACCTTTAACTTTGCATTTGACTTAGTAGACGAGCTTTCCAGACGTGAGCCCGAAAAACTTTGTATGTTACATATTGCAAAGGACAAAACCGAGCGTCGTTTCACCTTTACTGATATGCGTAAAATGTCCAGTCAGTGTGCAAACTATTTTGCATCTTTGGGCATCAAAAAAGGTGACAGAGTTATGCTCATTTTAAAACGTCACTACCAGTTCTGGATTGCAATGCTTGGTTTAAACAAACTGGGTGCCATTGCAATTCCTGCAGTAGACCAGCTCCACGAACACGATCTGGAATACCGTTTCCAGTCTGCAGGTGTTAGCGCCATCGTTTGTACCGCAGACGGTGAAGTGGCAAACTATGTGGATTTGGCTGCAAAAACCTGTCCCGACTTACAGCATAAAATGTTGGTTGGCGGCGAAAAAGAAGGCTGGAGAAACTTTGACGAAGAGTACAAACGTTTCAGCACTCATTTTGAACGTACCGAAGATGCACCTTGTGGCGATGACACCATGCTCATGTACTTCACTTCCGGTACTTCCGGCTATCCCAAAATTGCAACTCATAACTACAAATATCCCTTAGGTCATTTCCACACCGCAAAATACTGGCATAATGTTGACCCCGATGGTTTACACTTTACCATTTCCGATACCGGTTGGGCGAAAGCAATGTGGGGAAAACTGTATGGTCAGTGGTTATGTGAAGCAGCTACCTTTGTATATGATTTTGACCGTTTTGATGCGGCAGAAATTCTGCCTATGTTTGCAAAATATCACATTACCACCTTCTGTGCTCCTCCGACCATGCTTCGTATGATGGTAAAACAGGATATTTCTCAGTACGATTTCTCTTCCGTTCGTTATATGACCACTGCCGGAGAAGCGTTAAATCCCGAAGTATACCGTCAATTTGAAAAAGCAACCGGATTGCAGATTAAAGAAGGTTTCGGTCAGACCGAAAGTACTATGATTATTGGTAACCTGGTTGGTAAACCCCATAAAATTGGTGCAATGGGTAAACCCGCTCCGATTTATAAAGTAGAACTGCATAATGCAGACGGCGAACAGGTGAAAACCAGTGAATCCGGTGAAATCGTTATCAATGTAAAAGACGGTGCACCCTGCGGTCTGTTTACCGGTTACTATGGTGCGGAAGAAAAAACCAAAGAAGTATGGCACGATGGCTATTATCATACCGGTGACGTTGCCTGGTGTGATGAAGACGGTTACTATTGGTACGTTGGCCGTGTGGATGATGTTATCAAATCCTCCGGTTACAGAATCGGACCTTTTGAAATTGAAAGTGTTATTATGGAATTGCCCTACGTTTTGGAATGTGGCGTTTCTGCAGTTCCCGATGAAGTGAGAGGACAGATTGTAAAAGCATCCATCGTATTGGTTGCAGGTACGGAAGGTACCGATGAGCTGAAAAAAGAAATCCAGAACTATGTTAAGGAAAAAACAGCTCCTTACAAATATCCCAGAATCGTGGAATTTAGAGACAGCCTACCCAAAACCGTAAGCGGAAAAATTCAGCGTAACAAATTATAATATAATTTGAAAAAATGACAATGGATGCATTGCAGCGATTGTCATTTTTTTCGTATTGTTGTTTGATAGAGTGTTAGAGGTATAACTATGAAAAAAGTATGGTTGGCAATCAGTTTGCTGTTGGTTTGTTGTTTCGGTGTTGCTCTTTGGATTGGAATTCCTAAGTTGTTTGTGAATTTGTATGCTCCCGATGGCAAAGTGAAGTCGGTTCTTTGGTTTGATATGGAAAACTATATATCCGGCGGTTGGTATGAGGAGCCTGTTGTTACCATGTATGCCATAGATGGTGAAAAGACGGTTGTTTATGCGGCAGAAACGGAGGAATATCGTGCCGATGGTTGGTATGAAGAACCTGTTTCGATTTTGTATTCAAAAGAAGGGGAGCCGGAAATTGTTCCCACATCCCTAACAAATGAAAAACTCAAAAACGGATATTTGACAGAGCCGGTAGCACATATGATGAAGGATGAGGAAACTGAAGAGGTGTTTTCTTCTCAGGTAGATGTATGGCGAAACGATGGGTGGATGATAGAGAACTACTGTGTGGGATTATCCCGTCTACGTCAGCAGATTGAAGAATATATGCAATCCATGCAGGGAGATTGTGGAATCTATATCAAAAATCTCAGTACGGGGGACCTTTTGGTGTTAAATGACAGAAAATATCCTGCCGCAAGTGTGATTAAGCTCTATCAGATGGCAACAATTTATGATGAAATTCATAAAGGGAATCTGAAAATGAATTATGATATCGAGTTTTATCTGCACGAAATGATTACCGTCAGCGATAATTATGCTTCCAATGAATTGGTTCGTATTGTGGGACACGGGGATTATCGGGAAGGTTTTGACGTGTTGAATCGTTTCGTACAGTCTGTTGGCTGTGTAAATACGCAGCAGTTGTCATTATTTTCGGGGTGTGGACATTTTGTTGCCTATGGAAATAACGATGTTTCTCCCTATGATTGCGGTATGACTTTGGAGCAAATTTATCGTGGAACCTTGGTATCACAAGAATATAGCGAAGAGATGTTGTCTTTGTTAAAACAGCAGACCAGACAGCATAAGATTCCTTATGATTTACCCGAAGGTGTGATTTGTGCCAATAAGACAGGCGAAACTTCCACCATTGAAAATGATGTGGCGATTGTATATTCGCCGAACTGTGACTATATCATCTGTGTGATGACAAACAATAATCCGATAGGAGTTTATGACATTCATGAGATTTCAAAAATGACCTATCAGTATTTTAATCCGTAAGGAGGGAAGAAGGAATGAAGTTTGAATCAATTATGATAGACGAAAAAACCCGTCTGGATGCCTACATTTGTGACAAGAACGATTGGTTTACCCGAAAAGCAATTTTAGTGTTTCCCGGCGGTGGCTATGCATTTTTGGCAGATGACAGAGAAGGAGAACCGATTGCCCAGGCATTTATTCCATATGGCTTCAACGCCTTTGTACTACACTACACGGTAGATTGCAAACATCCCTATCCCCATCAGCTGATTCAGGCATCTAAAGCGATGAAGCATATCCGCGATCACGCCGAAGAATATGGCATCGACCCCAAAGAAGTATATGTAGCTGGATTTTCTGCCGGTGGACATCTTTGCGGAACATTAGCTCTTCAGTGGAACAAGCAGGAAATCTATGATGCCATTCCTATGCCTTATGGCTATAACAAGCCAAAGGGAATATTACTGATTTATCCCTTAGTTAGCACAAATCCGAAGTTTTCTCTTCAGGGAATTTTTATGAATCTTTTCTGCACCGCAACACCCACCAAAGAGCAACTGGATTCCGTCAGTTTGGAACAGCTTGTTACTGCAGATGCAGTGCCGGCATACATCGTTCACGGTGCGGCAGACGACGTGGTTTCGGTGGAACATTCTCTGATGTTGGCAACTGCCTACAGCAAAGCGAAGGTTCCCTTTGAACTGCATATATATCCCAAGTGCAAACACGGATTTGCTCTCGGCAATGAAATCACCTGCCAAAGTGAAGATGATAAACTGGGAGAACATGCCGGCCGTTGGGTAGAACAGGCAGTTCGCTGGATAAAAAGTCTGGATAAAGGAATTACAAAAATATGTTAGAATTGATTTTTGGGATATTTGCCCTGTTGGGTGGTCTGGACAGATTGTTTGGGAATCGCCTGAAACTGGGAGAAGAATTTGAAAAAGGAATTTTATCGGTAGGACAACTTGCCATCGCCATGGTTGGAATGATTACCATTGCACCGACTTTGGGCGAATGGCTGTCCCCGATGTGTGAAACCATCAACCGTGTAATTGGAATTGACTCTTCATTTCTAGCGGGATTTATTGCCAATGATATGGGGGGTGCGTCTTTGGCGGCTGAGCTTTCCAAAACGCCTTGGAGCAGATTCCACGGATTGGTGGTAGCGGCTATGATGGGTGTTACCATTTGTTTTACCATTCCCGTTGCATTAAAAATGGTAGATAAAGCATATCATAAAGATATGCTGAGTGGTATTTTATGCGGAGTGGCAACCATTCCGCTTGGATGTTTGGCTTCAGGCTTGATGTTGGGGTTGCCGTTTGGAGCCCTGTTGCTGAATTTGCTTCCTGTGATTTTGGTTGCTTGTGTTACTTGTGTGGGGTTAGTTTTAAATCCCGAAGTTTGCAGACGTGTATTTAACGGAATCGGTAACATTGTTTTGGCATTGATTACCATTGGGTTGAGCGTTGGAATTTTTACGCACTTGACAGGGATTGTCTTGATTCCCAATATGGCACCGGTTAGCGAAGGATTTGCAGTTGTGAGCAACATTGCAATGATTTTGGCAGGCGTATTTCCGCTGATTGCATTGATTTCCCGTTTGTTTGGGAAGCCGTTCCGTTGGCTGGGAAGTAAAATGAAAATGAACGAAGCCGGAGTTTTGGGACTTATTTCTTCTTTGGCAAACAGTATTCCTGCTTTTTCGTTGGTTCCCAAAATGAATTCCAGAGGCATTGTTATCAATCTGGCATTTGCAACCTCGGCATCGTTTGTGTTTGGAGATCATCTGGCGTTTACTATGGCATTTGATCATCACTATATCGGTGCTATGGTGACAGGAAAACTGATTGGCGGTATTACGTCGGTTATATTTGCGGTGGTTTTATGTCATCGTAACGAAAAAAATCAGGTAGAAGTTACCAAAAATTGATAAAAAATTCTTGACAAATAAATTATTAAATTTTATAATAAAGGGTAGAGCAAAAAAATGCTCGAAAGAAAGGGTGAATGAAAATGGTAATCGGTACTACCAAAGAAATTAAAAATCATGAGTATCGTGTAGGGTTAATTCCCGATAATGCGGCTGTATTAGTAAAGGACGGACACACCGTTTATGTAGAAACAAACGCCGGCGCAGGTGTTGGTTTCACAGATGAGATGTATGAAGCCGCCGGTGCCGTTATCTTAAAAACTCCTGCAGAAGTATTTGAAAAATGCGATATGGTGATTAAGGTAAAAGAACCGGAAGAGTGTGAATACAAATATTTAAGAGAAGGTCAGATTTTATACACCTATCTGCACATTGCTCCCAACCCTGCTTTGGGAGAAGCACTTCTTAACAGTGGCGTAAAAGCAGTAGCTTACGAAACCATTACCGACCGTGACGGCAGTCTGCCTTGTCTGCGTCCTATGAGCCAGATTGCAGGTAGATTAAGTATCCAGGAAGGTGCAAAATACTTAGAAAAATGCTTCGGTGGTCGTGGCGTTTTATTAGGCGGTGTTCCCGGAGTAGAACGTGGTAAAATCGCTATTATCGGCGGCGGTATCGCAGGTACTTATGCGGCAAAAGCGGCAGTGGGAAGTGATGCGCAGGTTACCCTGTTAGACATTAACTTAAACCGTCTGTCTTATTTGGAAGATGTGTTCGGTGCATCTGTTACTACCTTATACAGCTCCGAAGCAAACATCGAAAAAGTATTAAAAGATGCAGATCTGGTAATCGGTGCGGTACTGATTCCCGGTGGCAAAACTCCCAAGCTGATTCGTAAAGAACACTTAAAATTGATGAAAAAAGGTGCGGTGATTGTAGATATCGCTATTGACCAGGGCGGTTGCTGTGAAACTTCTCACGTTACCACTCACGATGACCCTGTATTCATCGAAGACGGCGTTGTGCATTACTGTGTTGGTAATATGCCCGGTGCAGTTCCCTATACCTCTACTATGGCATTATCCAATGCAACCTTCCCCTATGCAAGAATGATTGCTAACATGGGCTTGGAAGCAGCTGTGAAAAAAGATGCCGGTCTTATGAACGGTATCAATATCTATAACCATAAATGCACCAACGAAAATGTAGCAAAAAGTCTTGGCTATGACTTTGTAGATGTTAACGACTTGATTTAATTTTATAAGATGAAAAATGACAATACTGTGACAAGTATTGTCATTTTTTTGTTGGTGTGGTATAATAAATTTGTATGTCGATTTATTTTAAATGGATTGCATCTAAACCGTATGGGTTGCAATGTAACGAAATCGGAATTTTATATAAAAAGCAAGGGAAGAAGAATCATCGTGAAATATAAAACATATCTTTTTGACTTTGATGGAACACTTGTTGATTCAATGAGCGCATTTGTAGTTGCTGTCAAAAGAATACTTGATGAAAATAATATAAAGTATGAAGACGATATCGTTAAAATTGTAACGCCTCTTGGTTATAAGGGAACGGCAGAATATTTTCAGAAAATGGGAGTTGAAAAGAACATTGATGAGCTTGTGAAATTGCTTATTGAGTATTCCTTCGAAGATTATAAGAATTGTATCCCTGTAAAGAAAAATGTTGTCAAAACGCTGAAAACATTGAAAGAAAACGGTTTCGACCTCAATGTTCTCACTGCTGCACCGCATAAGCTTTTGGATGTGTGCCTGAAAAGACTTGAGATATTTGATTTGTTTTCAAATGTATGGTCTTGTGACGATTTTGGAATGTCAAAGACAAATCCTGAAATTTATATCGAGGTGGCAAGGAAACTTGGAAAAAGCGTAGATGAGATTCTTTTTCTTGACGATAACTTTAATGCCGATAAAATCGCAAAAGAGGCAGGAATGTCTGTGTGCGGTGTGTATGATGAATCGTCCAAGCAGTATGTTGACGAAATCAAAGGAATAACAGACCATTATATATACGATTTTTCAGAGATTCTTGAATTGTGCTGAATTTTATGAAAAGGGGTGGGGAAGAGAACACCTCACCATCGTTTTGATAATCTGCCGCGAGCGAAGGATTGTTGTGGCAATCATTGCTTTAGAAAAGGGGTCTCGAATAAAAAACGGGGTGCTCCCGTTGATAAAACAAGCCAAAAATTAGGGAAAAGAAAGGGCGCAACATATGAAACGACAAAAGCTTATGAATTTTATAACGATGAATATCGGATGTATTCTTCTGTCCGTAGGTGTATATTTCTTTAAAATTCCTAATGGATTTGCTACAGGTGGTGTAACGGGGATCGGTACTGTTTTAGCCAGGATTTCACCCATCACACCGGCTGTGTGGATTTGGATTTTAAACATTGCACTTTTGTTGCTGGGTTTTTTATTTTTAGGGTGGAAAAATAGTATTAAAACCATTTATTGCAGTATGTTTTATTCTGCTCTTACATATCTTTTCGAGGTGTTTGTACCACTTTCTGTTCCGTTGACAAACCAACCTCTGTTAGAGTTGGTATATGCGATGGTTCTTACTGCGATTGGTTCGGCTATGATTTTTAATAGTGAGGCATCTTCCGGCGGAACGGATATTACGGCGTTGATTTTGAAAAAGTATACGGATATTGATGTGGGGAAAGCTTTGTTGGTAACCGATTTTGTGGTTGCTATGAGTTCGTTTTTTGTTTTCAGTGTACAGGCAGGATTGTTTTCACTGCTTGGATTGTTTGCAAAGGCTTTTATAGTAGACAGTGTGATCGACAACATCAACACCTGCAAATATTTTGTTGTAATCACTACAAAACGAGAAGAAATATCGCAGTATATTATGGATACTCTTCGCCATGGTGTTACGGTCAGTGACGCAGTGGGTGAGTTTACCAAAGAGCAAAGAGTTATGATTCATACGGTATGTAAGCGAGTGGAAGCAGCGAGACTGAAAAAGAAAATTAAGGAAATCGACCCACGCTCTTTTGTTATTGTTACTACAAGCAGCGAAATTATTGGTCGTGGATTTCGAACTGTCTAATTATAAAAATGCCTTCCCTGAAAAGGGAAGGCAGGTTGGTTATTCGTGTGGCAATAACTGCTTTAGAAACCGGGTTTGAAACAAAAGCCAGGTTACTACCGTTGATAAAATGATTTCCGGAATCATATAGGAGCCGTTATAGAGGATGGAATAGGCAAGTACCGACTGTCCTTCCTCGGCATAGACACCCCAGATCAGGATTCCTGATACAATGTGACAAAGATAGCGAAGCGTGGTGACCAAAAAGGCACCAAGAGCAGAAGAAATTGAACTTTGTTTCTTTGCTTTTTGAAAAATACCGCTAAGCCCCAAAACCCCGAATGCCAGTATGTAATCTAAAAAAATCACGGCAAAAAAGCTTAACAAATTTGGTGTCGGTGGCGGATAAAATCCGAACATCATTTGAATGAGGGCATAGGACAAGGCGGACAACAGTCCCCATTTTGTGCCAAAGAGGATTCCTGTTATAATAATGGGAACCATAGAAGCTAAGGTGATGCTTCCTCCTTGCAGCCAGGGGGCGGGTAAGAGCTTGCTTACCCACATTAACACGGTGGCAAGTGCGACCATCAGTGCACTTGTGGTCATTTTTTTGGTTGTGGTCATTTTTTTCATTCCTTTCTGTTTGTTACTGTAAGGAATCATTCCAACAAAAAAATCGAACCGAGGGAGTTCGGTTCGATTGATAGAAAATCTGAACAAATCATTTCCCTACGTTGGCATTATCCAAATCAGGTATGGCGAAACCTCGCCCGGGTTAAAGCGGCATTACGCTTACTCTCAGCCTGCATGCGCAAGCTCCCCAAAAATTATTTTATTTTGTTCCGGAACGGCTTTATTATACAACCGGATATTGGATTTGTCAACTGTTTTTTAAAAAAATTCTCATACGGGTTTGAAAGTAATTACGAAAAATAATCTGTAATTCTATAAAAAATTGAAATTTTGGAGGGCAACTATTATGGCAATTCGTTTTGACGAAAAAAATCAGGTGTTTCATTTGGATACACCCAATACTACCTATTTATTTGGCTTATATGACGGAAAAGTTCCTATGCACATATATTATGGAAATAAACTCGATGCAGATTTTGCAATCGAAGATATTTTTACTCCGCTGGTACACGGATTTTCTCCCATTTGTGATGAAATTCCCGAAAATGATATGCCTTTGGAATATCCTTGCTACGGCAGTCCGGATATGAGAGTTCCGGCATTTCATGCTCGTTATACAGACGGCAGTACCGTAACCAAGCTGTATTACAAAGGACACAGCATTGTGGCAGGAAAACCGGCTCTTACCGGATTGCCTGCAAGTTATGTTGAAAACGATACCGAGGCAGATACTTTGTTTGTGGAACTGGAAGATTCCCTTACCAAACTTCGCCTGACCTTACAGTATAGCGTATATAACGACCGTGATATCATTACCAGAAGCGTTTTAGTACATAACGGCGGTGCAGATAACGTAGAAATTCTTCGTGCGATGAGTATGAGTATGGATGCCATTCACAGCGGAGACTATGAACTGGTGCATCTGCACGGTGCCTGGGCAAGAGAACGCCATATTGAGCGCAGACCTGTAATGCACGGTACTCAGCAGATTGACTCCAAACGTGGTGCCAGCAGCCATCATCACAATCCCTTCCTTTGTCTTGCAAAAAAACATACCACCGAATTTTGTGGTGAGGCTTACGGTTTTGGCTTGGTGTATAGCGGAAACTTTACCGCAGGAACGGAAATGAACTCGGAAGAAGTGTTGCGTACTTATATGGGGATCAACGATTTTAACTTCCGTTGGATTTTGGAACCCAATGCAGAGTTCCAGACTCCCGAAGTTATTATGACCTATTCTGCAAAAGGCTTTAACACAATGTCTCAAAACTTCCACGGTGTCATCAGAAAACGTTTGTGCAGAGGTAAATTCCGTGATGCTACCCGTCCCGTTTTGATTAACAACTGGGAAGCAACATATTTTAATTTTAATGAAGAAAAAATCATCAATATTGCAACGACTGCAAAAGAACTTGGCGTAGAGCTGATGGTGCTGGATGACGGTTGGTTTGGCAAACGTAATGATGATAACTGTTCTTTGGGTGACTGGGTGGTTGACCGTAATAAATTACCGTTAGGGATTGAACATCTGGCACAGAGCATCAAAGATATGGGAATGCAGTTTGGTCTTTGGGTAGAGCCGGAAATGGTATCTCCCGACAGCGATTTGTTCCGCGCACATCCCGAATGGGCAATCCAGGTGAAAGGCCGTGAAATGAGTCTTGGCAGACGTCAGCTTGTTCTTGATTTAAGCCGTCCGGAAGTTTGTGACTATATTATTTCGGTAGTTTCCGGCTTATTAAAAGACGGTTCTGTTTCCTATATGAAATGGGATATGAATCGTAATATTACCGAAGCAGGTTCTCTGGAATTACCCGCGGAAAAACAGCAGGAATTTTCTCACAGATATATGCTTGGCTTATATCACATTTTAGAAACCTTAACCACCGGCTTCCCCGATGTACTCTTTGAAGGTTGTTCCGGTGGCGGCGGTCGTTTTGACTTGGGTATGCTTTACTATTATCCGCAGATCTGGACCAGTGATGACAGCGATGCAGTAGAAAGAATGTATATTCAGTATGGTACCAGTTTATTATATCCCACCACTACAATGGGGGCTCACGTTTCTGCTGTTCCCAATCATCAGGTATGGCGTACCACTTCAATCGAAACCCGTGGTAACATTGCAATGGCAGGAAGATTCGGCTATGAATTGGATTTGGCAACGTTAACCGACGAAGAAAAAGAAATTGTAAAAGAACAAATCAAAACCTACAAACAGTGGGGACAGATTTTGCACGAAAGCACCATGTACCGTCTGCAGTCTCCCTTTGAAGGCAATACCTTTGCGGTAGAATTTGTCAGCGAAGATGAACGCTATGTGATTGTGGTTTATGCTTCCATTTTATCCAAAGCGGACAGAGATGCTGACCGTCTGTATTTTGCAGGACTGGATGAAAATGCTATTTATCGTGATGTAAATACCGGCAAAGAATACAGTGGTGCTCTGCTTTGCAATCTTGGAATCCCAGTTGTGACCCGTGGCGACTTTGCAAGCAAAATGATGATTTTTGAAAAAATCTAATTTTTTCATTTTTTTCATACTTTTAATTCTCTGAATAGTTTCTATCATTTCATAATTTAGTATTGGGAAGGGGGACGCTCAAATGTTTCATTATATCTGGCCGATTTCTTTGGTTGTATTTTCAAATGTGGTATATCAGATTTGTGCAAAAAGCGTTCCCCACAATGTGAATCCTTTCGCTTCGGTAACCGTGACGTATTTGGTTGGAGCCGTATGTTCTGCTCTTATGTTCTTTTTGATGGATAGTCAAGGGAATTTCGTAAAAGAAATTACCAAAATGAATTGGGCGCCTTATGTGCTCGGTTTGGCGATTGTGGGACTTGAGGTTGGCTTTATCCACGCCTATAAAGCAGGTTGGCAGGTGAGTACCGCTTCGGTGGTGCAAAGTGCATTTTTGGCAGTTGCCTTGATTTTTGTGGGATTGTTATTGTATCACGAAGCCTTAAGCTGGAATAAAATCCTCGGTGTTTTGATTTGCCTTGTAGGCTTGGTCTTTATCAACTGGAAATAGTATGTTTTAAGCCTGACTTGACACGAATTATTGCGTTGCATAGCAACGCATCGATATGAATTCTGACGAATTCTCGATATGTGTCTTGCACTCGATATGCCTGACGGCTCGATATGTTGCCTTGCGGCAACGAGAATTCATATCATATCGAGTTTTGAGCAAAGTGAAAAACATATCGATTTTGTGATAACAAAAATATCGAGCAAACGAAGTTTGCATATCGACAAAAAGGTTTGCATCTAAACCTTATGTGCCGCAATATGGATATGTCGAATATTCTCGAAAGAAAAGCCTCGTCGGATTGTCAAGCCTTGGATAACAGTAAGATTTTTAATATTTGACCGCATAGGTATTTGTAGGAAATGACAGGTTTTGTCATTGATACAACGGTGCATCGTAAACGCTGCACCCTACAGGATTTCATCGGTCACTTATGATGTTTTTTATATCTAAAAGAAACGATGTTTTTTACAATAAATTAAAGGAGTGTATTTTGTGAAAATTTATATTATTCGTCACGGGGATCCCGATTATTCCATTGATTCCTTAACCGAAAAAGGTTGGCGTGAGGCAGAATTATTATCGGAACGAATGAAACAGATTCCCATTGACGATTATTATTGTTCTCCCTTGGGTAGAGCAAAGGATACCTTAAAACCCACCATTGAGAAAACGGGGAAAACCTTTGAAATTTTACCCTGGCTTCGGGAATTTGAAGGCAGACGAACCGGTGCGGTTCCCGGAACCACACGGGTTGCCTGGGACATTCCGCCGTCATTGTGGTGTAATGAAATGAAGTTTTATACCTTAGACCAATGGAAAGAGGTTTCCTGGATGGCAGACAGTACCGCACCGAACGCATATCCTGAGGTGACAGAGGGGATTGACGAGCTTTTATCCCGCTACGGTTGGAACCGTGACGGAATGGTATACCGTGGTGGAGAAGATAAATCCATTGCCTTGTTCTGTCACTTTGGCTTGGGAAGTCTTGTGATGGGGTATCTTTTGGGGATTCCGCCTGTGGTTGCGCAAAACAGCTTCTTTTTGTCACCTACCTCTGTGACAACCTTGGTAACCGAAACAGATGGGGAAGGTGGTTCTCATTTTCGTGCAACGGGAGTGGGAGATATTTCTCATTTGTATTTTGGTGGAGAGCCAATGTCCGAATCCGGATTGTATCCTAATTTTCAAAAATAAATTTTTTATAATAAAAAATACTGTCTAAAATATTGACAAAATGAGGAAACTGATATGAAAAAAACATTGTCAGACAAAGCACTTTCTATCGTGAAAAAAATGCAACAAAATGAGCTGAATGAAAGTGTTATTTATGAAAAAATTGCAAAGTTTGCCAAAGGAGAGGAAAATAAAGAAACTCTTCTTCGCCTTGCAAGAGAAGAAAAAGCCCATTATGAAATCTGGAAAAGCTATACCGGTATTGAAATGAAGCCTCAAACAGGAAAATTTTTCCGTTATCAACTGATGGCTCGTTTGTTTGGGTTTACTTTTGCTGTGAAACTGATGGAAAAAGGGGAAGCAGGCGCGCAAAAAGAATATGAGCTTCTGGCAAAAGAGGTGGCAGAAAGTGTGATGATTCGCCAACAGGAAGAAGAACACGAACAGGCACTTCTTGCCATATTGGATGAAGAAAGTTTGCAATATGTTGGCAGTATGGTGTTGGGGATGAATGATGCTTTGGTGGAATTGACCGGCTCTTTGGCAGGGTTTACCTTTGCAATGCAAAACACCCGTCTGGTTGCGTTGTCCGGTCTGATTATGGGGATTTCCGCAACATTTTCCATGGCATCCAGTGAGTTTCTCTCTGCCAGAAGTGAGGGCAGAAACGATGCGTTAAAATCCTGTACTTATACAGGAATTGCATATTTAATTACGGTTGCACTTTTGGTGTTGCCCTATCTTCTTTGTGATAACAGTCAATATTTAACGGCTCTTGGTTGTATGCTGGGGATGGTGGTTCTGATTATTGCAGGTTTTTCCTATTATATCAGTGTGGCAAAAGATGAAAAATTCAAACCCAGATTCTGGGAAATGACGCTCATCAGTATTGGTGTTGCTGTGGTTTCCTTTGGTGTTGGATTGTTGGCGAAGCATTTTTTAGGCGTGGATTTATAAAGAGAGGATAGTATGATGAAAATTTCTGTATTAGATGTCAAAACACTGGGGAATGGCTTGGATTTATCGGGACTTCATAAGCTTGGAGATGTGACGGTTTATGACCTCACAACCCAGGAGCAGGCGATAGAACGAATTCAGGACGCGGAAGTTCTGATTTTAAATAAGGTAAAATTAACAAAAGACAATCTTCCTCATGCAAAAAACTTAAAACTTGTTTGCATCACTGCAACCGGTTTTGACAATGTGGATATTGACTATTGCCGTGAACACGGAATCGCTGTTTGTAATGTGGTGGGCTATTCTACCGACAGCGTGGTGCAGTTGACGGTTTCAATGGCGTTTTCGTTGGCAACCAAGTTGCTTACTTACGATAAATTCGTGAAGTCCGGCGATTATACCAAAAGCGGTATTTTTAACCGTGTGGAGCCTGTGTTCCGGGAAATGTCTGCTTTGACCTGGGGGGTTGTCGGTCTTGGTAACATTGGTGCTAAAGTGGCATCCATCGCAAAAACAATGGGATGCCGGGTTTTGGCATACAAACGGAATCCGGTTTCAGAATTTGAATGTGTGGATATTGATACTTTATGCCAAGAAAGCGATATCATCACGGTTCATACCCCGTTAAACGATGGAACCTTCCATCTGATTAACGAAAACCGTCTGTCCCAAATGAAGGATGGGGTAGTTTTGGTGAACGTTGCCCGTGGTGCTGTGTTTGATGAAGAATCGGTAACCAATGCTGTATTAAACGGAAAAATCGGTGGACTTGGAGTGGATGTGTATTCTACCGAGCCGATGCAGGCAGACAGCCCTTATCAGAAACTGTTGCATCGTGATGATGTGTTGTTTACTCCGCATATGGCGTGGGGTGCTTGTGATGCCCGTCAAAGATGTGTTGACGAAATTGAGGCCAACATCAAAAGTTTTATAAACGGTGAAAATCGCTGTCGGGTAGTATAAATTTTCAGTATATTTGAAAGCAAATGCAAGTTTTCTCATTGGAATTGACAGTTTTTTAACAAATTTATCAAAAACTGTTGACAATCAGCGAAAAAAGGTATATACTGTTTCGGTAATAAAAATTAATATGTGTGCTAAGTGAAGGATGCAGGAGAAAGGCGTGTGCCTTGCCGAAGGAGTAACTCTCTCAGGTGCTTTTAAAGTAAAGACTGCAAACGGATAGCGCTCCGGAGAAGTCCGGTTTCTACGGAAACCAAAGGATGCCGAAGGTGCAAAACCGATGTTACGGTTAATCTCTCAGGCAAAAGGACGGAGAAAAGCTTTCAACTGCTTTTTTTGAGGCGGAGTTTTTTTGTATTGGAAAAAACTCTGCTTTTTTATTGGCAAAAACAAGGCAATTTGTTTTTTACCCTCCAGTTTTACTTAGCGGAAGGAGCGTTCTTTATGAACAATTTTTTAACTTGGTTGACAAACTTTAACGACAATGTTAATAGCTTTGTCTGGGGAAAAGGTTTGTACCTTTTGCTTCTGACCGGTCTTGTAATGACTGTGATTACCGGTGTATTTCAGATTACTAAAATCGGTCACTGGTTCTCTCAGACCTTAGGAAGCTTACTGAAAAAAGATGTTTCCGGTCACGTAAAAGGAAAATCCATTTCTCAGTTCCAGGCTCTTTGTACCGCATTGGCAGCAACCATCGGGGTTGGTAACATTGCAGGGGTAGCGGCAGCGATCGTAGCCGGTGGTCCCGGTGCAGTATTCTGGATGTGGATTGCTGCATTTTTAGGTATGATGACAAACTATTCCGAAAACGTGTTAGGGATTTTCTTCAGAAAGAAAAATGCTGACGGTGAATGGTCCGGCGGCAGTATGTACTTCCTGCAGGAAGGTCTTGGCAGCTTCAAAGGCTGTAAAACCATTGGTAAAGTTCTGGCGGTTTTATTCTCTATCTTTGCAATCTTAGCATCCTTCGGGATTGGTGCAATGGGACAGATTAACAAAATCGTTGTGAACATTGTAGATGCGTTCCAGGTTCCTGCATTGGCTAACATTCCCTTCGGTCAGGTTTCTATGTATCACCTGATTATCGGTATCATTCTGGTTGTGATTGCGGCATTGATTATTCTTGGCGGCTTAAAACGTATCGCAAACTTTGCAGAAACTGTTGTTCCTTTCATGGTAATTTTATTTATGGCAGGAAGCTTAATTATCGTTGGTGCAAACTTCCGTAACATTGGTGCTGCATTTGGCGCAATTTTCCGTTATGCATTCACCGGTCCTGCTGTTTGGGGTGGTGTTGCCGGTATCGCAGTGAAAGAAATTGTTACTTATGGTTGCAAACGTGGTGTGTTCTCCAACGAAGCAGGTTTAGGTTCTTCTGTTATGGTTCACTGTAACTCCAACGTTGTGGAACCTGTAAAACAGGGCTTATGGGGTATTTTCGAAGTATTTGCTGACACTATGGTAGTTTGTACCATGACTGCTCTGGTAGTTCTGACTTCCGGCGTTATCAACCTGGAAACCGGTGTTTTAATCGAAGGCGCAACCGATGCTAACTTAGTAGCAAAAGCATTCTCTTTGTTATTCGGTGTATGGGGTGAACGTTTCATTGCGATTGCAATTTTACTGTTTGCTTTCACCACCGTTCTTGGTTGGGACCACTATGGTACCAAAGCTTGGGAATATCTGTTCGGTACCAAATCCACCAAACTGTATAAAGTGATTCACTTGGTAACCATTTTCTTAGGTGCATTACTGACTTCTTCTCTGGCTTGGGATATTTCCGATACCTTCAACGGTTTGATGATGATTCCCAACTTGATTGGTGTATTGGCATTGTCCGGCTTGGTAGTAAAAATCACCAAAAACTATTGTGACAGACACTTTAAAAACAAAGATATCAAACCTATGCTTTCTGCGTATCCCGATGTTCAGGAAGCAGAAGAAAAAAGACTGTAAAATACTGCTATAAAATCCTTGCGAATTTCAGACTGTTGAAAAACTCAGTCTATCGCAGGTAATAAAACAAAGTGAATACTATGATTGCCTTGAATAACAAGTGAAACATACAGGTAATGGTGCGGTTTCGTGAGGAAAACCGCACCATTCTTGCTTTATTGGGATTTGAACTCTAACGTGCCATCATACGCCGACGAATTCAAATTCAAAAACTATATTTTCGTTTCTCAGCGTCTGTTCAGATGGATGACAAAATCATCCATCTGAAATTCTTACGAATCTCCTTTTTTGTATTGACAAATTCACAAAAAAATGGTATGATGAAGTATATTCATTAGGCAATTTGACGGTTTTTTACAAAAAAACTAATAATTTTTGTGAATATTGGATATTTTAAGGTAAGGGACAAGTTTCCTTCCTAAAAAATCCGCTTCAAAATACAAGAAAAGGAGATTCGTTTCATTATGGCAAAAAAAATGATGACAATGGATGGTAACCAGGCTGCTGCGTATGCTTCTTATGCGTTCACCGAAGTGGCAGGTATCTATCCGATTACCCCCTCCTCCCCAATGGCAGAAAATGTTGATCAGTGGTCTGCAAAAGGGCAGAAGAACATTTTCGGCAATGAAGTAAAAGTTGTAGAACTTCAGTCAGAAGCAGGTGCGGCAGGTACTGTTCACGGTTCGTTGCAGGCAGGTGCTTTAACCACCACCTATACCGCATCTCAGGGGCTTTTACTGATGATTCCCAATATGTATAAAATCGCCGGAGAACTCTTGCCTTGTGTATTCCACGTTTCCGCAAGAGCATTGGCGTCTCACGCATTATCTATTTTTGGTGACCATTCCGACGTTATGGCTTGTCGTCAGACCGGTTTTGCAATGTTGGCGGCAAACAGCGTACAGGAAGTTATGGATTTGGGGTCCGTGGCACATTTAACCACTATCAAATCCAGAGTTCCGTTCCTGCATTTCTTTGACGGGTTCAGAACTTCTCACGAAATTCAGAAAATTGAAGTGTTAGATTATGAAGATTTGAAAAAACTGACCGATTTGGATGCCGTGAAAGCATTCAAAGAAAGAAGCTTAAATCCGGATGCTCCCGTTTTGCGTGGTACCGCTCAGAATCCTGATATTTTCTTCCAGGCAAGAGAAGCTTGTAACGGTTACTACGATGCAGTTCCCGAAATCTGCCGTAACTATATGAAAGAAATTTCTAAACTGACCGGCAGAAATTATGACTTGTTCAATTACTACGGTGCAGCAGATGCAGAACGAATCATTATCGCAATGGGTTCCGTTTGTGATGCGGCAGAAGAAGTGATTGACTATCTGACCCAAAAAGGCGAAAAAGTTGGTATGCTGAAAGTTCGTTTGTACAGACCGTTCTCTGTAAAACACTTCTTGGATGCCATTCCTGCAACCGTTAAGAAAATTGCGGTATTAGACAGAACCAAAGAACCCGGTTCTTTGGGTGAACCTTTATATCTGGATGTTTGTGCAGCATATGCAAGTGCACCAAATAAACCTCTGATTGTTGGCGGAAGATATGGTCTTGGTTCTAAAGACACGTATCCCGAACAGATTATTGCTGTGTTAGACAATTTATCCGAGGCAGAACCGAAAAACAACTTCACCATCGGTATCAATGATGATGTAACCCATCTGTCCTTAGCGGATGCCGCTCCTGTAGATGTGGCTCCCGAAGGAACCATCAGTTGCAAATTCTGGGGTCTTGGTGCAGACGGTACCGTTGGTGCAAATAAAAACTCCATCAAAATCATCGGTGACCATACCGATATGTATGCACAGGCATACTTCTCCTATGACTCTAAAAAATCCGGTGGTATCACCGTTTCTCACTTGCGGTTTGGTAATACTCCCATCCGCTCCACTTATCTGATTAAAAAAGCAGACTTTTTGGCTTGTCATAAAGCTTCCTATATCAGTCAGTATGATATGTTAGCCGATGTGAAAGAAAATGGTACTTTCTTACTGAATACCCATTGGACCGATGAAGAAATTATGGCAAACTTACCTGCCAACGTGAAGAAACATCTGGCACAGAAGAAGATTAAATTCTATGTAATTGATGCAGTTTCTTTAGCAAAAGAAATTGGCCTTGGCGGCAGAATCAACACCATCATGCAGGCGGCATTCTTTAAACTTGCCAATGTTATGAATTTAGATGATGCTGTTTCTTATATGAAAGAAGCCATCAAAAAATCCTACGGTAAAAAAGGTGATGACATTGTGAACATGAACAACGCCGCTGTGGATGCAGGTGTTGACAAAGTTCGTGAAATCATCGTTCCTGCAGATTGGGCAAATGCAGTTTCCGAAGCGAAAGCATCCAAAGAAAACGATGCACCTGCATTTGTAAAAGAAGTTGTAGAAGTGATCAACAATCAGGAAGGTGATAAATTGCCCGTTTCTGCATTCAAAGGCAGAGAAGACGGTACCTTCCCGCAGGGTACTTCAAAATATGAAAAACGTGGTATTGCAGTAGATGTACCCCGTTGGATTCCGGAAAACTGTATTCAGTGTAATCAGTGTTCTTATGTTTGTCCGCATGCGGCAATCAGACCTTTCTTGTTAACCGAAGAAGAAAAAGCGAATGCTCCGGAAGGTTTTGTCACCAAAAAAGGCTTGAAACCTTACGATAACTATGAATTCAGAGTACAGGTTACTGCACTGGATTGTACCGGTTGCGGTGCTTGTGCGAAGAACTGTCCTGCTAAAGTGAAAGCTTTGGTAATGGAACCCATCGAAAGTCAGGTGGATGTGGAAGTTCCCAACTGGGATTACGCAATCGCTCTGCCTGAAAAGAAAAACCCCATGAACAAAGACACCGTAAAAGGTTCTCAGTTTGAAGTTCCGTATCTGGAATTCTCCGGTGCTTGTGCAGGTTGTGGTGAAACTCCGTATGCAAAACTGGTAACTCAGTTGTATGGTGACAGAATGATGATTGCCAATGCGACCGGTTGTTCCTCCATCTGGGCAGGTTCCGCTCCGGCAATGCCTTATACCACCAATCAGAAGGGACAAGGTCCTGCCTGGGCAAACTCCTTATTTGAAGATAATGCTGAATTTGGATTCGGTATGTATACCGCTTGTGAAACTGCCAGAGCTGCAATTTTAGAAAAAGTAAAAGATGTGATTGCAAACGCAAAAAATGACAACGTGAAAGCGGCAGCTCAAGCTTGGGTAGATGGATTTGATGACGGCGAAAACACCAGAGCATTGTCGGATGCGTTAGTTGCTGCATTGGAAGCTTGTGACTGTGATTGCGATAACAAAAAATATATTTTAGAAAACAAACGTGACTTAATCAAGAGATCTCAGTGGATCTTTGGTGGTGACGGTTGGGCGTATGATATCGGCTTTGGCGGTTTGGATCATGTGTTAGCTTCCGGCAAAGATATCAACGTGTTGGTATTTGATACTGAAGTGTATTCCAACACCGGCGGACAGGCGTCCAAATCTACTCCTATCGGTGCAGTTGCTCAGTTTGCGGCATCCGGTAAGAAAGTGAAGAAAAAAGATTTGGGTATGATTGCAATGAGCTACGGTTATGTATATGTGGCTCAGGTTGCAATGGGTGCAAATCAGGCACAGACCTTAAAAGCGTTCAGAGAGGCTGAAAAACATAAAGGCCCGTCTATCATTATCGCTTACGCTCCTTGTATCAACCATGGTATCAAAGGTGGTTTATCCGGCGCACAGATGCAGGAAAAGAAAGCTGTGGAATGTGGCTACTGGCACTTATATCGCTTTAACCCCGCATTAAAAGACGAAGGCAAAAATCCCTTCACCTTAGATTCCAAAGAACCTACCGCATCCTTCCAGGAATTCTTGCAGACTGAAGTTCGTTACACTGCTCTGCAGAGAGCATTCCCCGAAGAAGCAAAAGAATTGTTTGAAGCGGCAGAGGCAGCAGCGAAGGATAGATATCAGTCCTACCTCACCAAAGCCAATCAGTAGGGCTTGAAAAATGAACGAGAGCGCAAAATTGATTTTGCTATTCACCAACCTCATCGCTCGCTGTACACATGGTACAGCTTCGGATAACCCCTACGGGCTTGGTTGATGAATTCTGCATCATTTTCTCTGCGTCTTACCATACAAAACAAATAAAAAAGGGTTCCGCAATTTGCGGAACCCTTTTTGTGTTATGAAGTTAATTTTTTATCAAAGCATATCCGTTGAAATGATGATATGTTACTACGTTTTCTTCTGCGTCTCCTGAAAGGGAATCAAAATACAATGCCACAGATTCATCCACTTTATAAAGTTCCAATTTAATTTGTTCGGTGCCAAATTGGTCATATAATTCTTGTGCAATCTCTTTTGTGTTGATTTGATATTGCTGATTGTTGTGCATAAAAGTGATGGTATCATCATTGTTAACAACCTTTATCATACTGTCATAGCCGGAAATATCCACAGAATCTTTTGTTGTATAGTGAAAGTAATGGTATTTGGAGTCGTTTTGATATTCAACGAATCCAAAAATATCGACGAACTCTTTTTTGGAATCTGCGATAAACTCAGGAACTTTGTTTGCATTGTATTTTAAATAGTTATAGGAACTTCGGATGGCTTCGGCATCTTCCTCGTTCACATTTTTATTTGGAGTAACCACTCCGTCCTTTAGCATATCATTTTTTAATAAGGTGTTTTCCAAAATGGCGGTTTGGCTGGCAATCGGCATATCAATTACATTCAATGGTGTTACCGTAACCACCAGTACAATGATCCCGGATGCCAAAGCGATTTTGTTTAAATGTTTCGGTGCAATGATTGTTCCGCCAATAAACAGAATACTAATCAAAATCAACACTAAGGAAATACTTCGGGGGGTGGTAAGGCCGTATGCATTGATTCTCTCAAACACGGCAATCGCTTGCATTACCAGTACGGGAATTAAAAAATATCCGCCAAATTTCACAAACAGTTTGGCAAACTTTTCTTTATATTGCAGTACGCTTAATACAAAGAAAATAAAGAAAAGTGATGCAAAGGAAGCAAACCAGTTGATTTCGCCAATGGGCATATTCCAGGTAACCACAATTTTTGCAAGATACACCAAAAGAATGACAATTAACAGTATGTATAAGGGCAATCCTGCAAACAAAACGAAAATTCGGAATATTTTGGATTGTGGTGCGGGAACATCTTTTTTAGGGATGAAAGAGAGAAAAATGTTGATGTAGCCGATTGTCCATACAAAAAGATTGACAACAACGTATGTTTTATAACTGTCATCGAAATTAAATATCAACGATTGAAATGCCCAGATACAGGTGGAAAGTCCGATAGACAGCACATCGCAGACCGCAAATACGAAAATGGCGGATGTCACCAACTTCGGAAAGACCGTATCACGGTTCTCGCCACGCATTAAGACAAAAAAGATAAAGCAAATCAGTGCAATCATAATACCGCTGTAAGCCATAATCATATAGAGAGATTCGTAATGCGTGTAAATCAGCAAGAACCCTGCAATGGCAGCAAGGGTACATACAATGGCTTGAATTAAAATGCTTAGTTTTTCAAAAAGATACTCTTGCACACTTTTTAACATAACCGAGAACAGACCCACCAATCCGTAGGTCATACATAAAGGAACTATGATTTCATCTGCAGTTGATTCTGATAAAATTTGATAAGATATGGTCAGAAACAACAGTATCGAGCAGATAAATGCAATGAAATAGCGTGAGATTCCGTCTTTGACATTGGTAAAAAAGTTTTTGAAAAATTCTCGCAGTTTCATAAAATACACATCCTTTCTATGGTTTGATTGTAGCATATTGTTGCTTAATTTGCAAGATGTTTTGGAATAATTTTGTTCTATCTTGAAATTTGGGTAGAAATGTGATACAATAAAACATCATAAACAATCGAGGTATGAAATATGGCATATGATTTTACACTGTTAAAAAACAATTTAGAAGTAAAAGGATACAAAGTATCCGTATTTTCCACTAAAGAAAGTGCGGCAGAATATCTCAACCGGGAAATTGACGGAAAAACTGTTGGAATGGGTGGTTCGGTTACCTTGCAGGAGTTGGATATATTCGAAAAACTTGCGACCCATAACACTGTATATTGGCACGCCAAAAAGCCGGAACACTTGAGTGTTGCCGAAACCCGTACGGTGGCATCGCAAGCGGAAATTTACTTAAGTTCGGTTAATGGGATTTCGGAACAAGGGGAAATTATCAATATTGACCACACCGGCAATCGTGTGGCAGCAATTTCTTACGGACCTTCCAAAGTATATCTGGTGGTTGGATCCAACAAAGCAGCACCCGATTATGCTTCGGCATTGCAACGGGCAAGAAACATTGCAGCACCCATGAATGCTAAACGCTTAAACCGCAATACGCCTTGTGCTGTGAATGCCGACAAATGTTACGATTGCAACAGTCCTGATCGTATCTGCAGAAATCTTTCTGTGTTGTGGACAAAGCCTGCAGGAGCGGAATATGAAATCATTTTAATTGATGAAAGTTTAGGGTATTAATTGAAAAATGAACGAGAGCGCTTTGCCATTCACCAACCTCATCACTCGGCGTACACAATGTACGACTTCGGAGTGGTATTTCCACTCGTTGGGTGTTCGGTTGATGAATTCTTGTCCGTTTTTCCACGCCTGTCATACAGAATGATAAAAAAAGGATTCTGCTATTTTGCGGAATCCTTTTTATTGTATATTTATTGCATTTTGGTAAAAAAGGTGCTATAATCAATCTAATTAAAGAATTTTTTATCGCAAGGAGAAAACCTATGAAATATTCAGACAGTTTTGGCAAACGAAGCTCTAAGATACTTTTAGGAACCGGTTATTTCGGTGACACCATCACAGAAGCGGAATCTTTTCATATTATGGATACTTATTATGAAATGGGTGGAAGACACATTGATACCGCTCGTTTGTATGCCGACGGAGAAGCGGAAAAGGTAGTCGGCAAATGGCTCAAAGACAGAAGACCTGCCGATATTTTTGTTTCTACCAAAGGTGGATATTATGATGTGGATGCAGGCGATACCCCCAGATTACAGGAGTCGGACATCCGTTGGGATTTAGAGCAGAGTCTTACTGCGTTGGGACTGGACTGTGTCGATTTTTATTGGCTTCATCGTGATGATGAGAGTATGCCTGTTTCTCAGATTATTGATTATATGAATGTTTTGGTAAAAGAAGGCAAAATTAAGAAATTCGGGGCGTCTAACTGGCGTTCGGAAAGAATCGGACAGGCAAATCAATATGCTAAAGAAAACAATTTGATGGGATTTTCGGCAAGTCAGATACGGTTTAATCCGGCCTTCTGTTTAGGAGAGAGAGGCGGACTTGTGGGAATGGATTCCAAAGAATTTGAATTTTATAAAAATAATTCTATGCCCGTGGCGGCCTATTCCGCTCAGGCAAAGGGATTCTTCTCTAAAATGGCAGAGCAGGGAGAAAGCGGACTGTCCGAAAAAGCAAAAAAACGGTATTTATGTCAGGAAAATCTGAGACGATTGGAAATTATCAAGCAAGTGGCAGCAGAACAAAACTGTAGCGTGGCATCCGTAGTTTGTGCAATTCTTTGCTCCATTTCTCAAGTGGATGTGTTTCCCATCATCGGCGGTCGTACAGCGGAACAAGTGGCAGATTCTATGCAAGGGTCCGATATTTTTGTTGCTGATAATATTTTGGGAGATTGGATTGAAGATTGCCCAAATTAAACGTTTGTGCGTTGCAAGGACTGATTTCGATTACCAAAGAAGCAGGTGCCCAAGTTTTTGGGATTGGAATTTTGATTGAAAAAGGCTTCCAACCTGGTGGAAAAACAATTCGTGAAATGGGATAGTGTTTAGAATCTCTTGCCATTGTCGATGCTATGGATGATAAAGAAAAAACGTAGTTTTCAGAAACTGACAGAAATAAGTCCAAAAAAGAGGAATGATACAATGAATGCGTTACTGCAATCTGTTTTGAAACAATGTGAACAATATACAAAATGTGGGAAGGTTGCCAATTATATTCCGGAACTGGCAAAGGTAGATACCAACGATTTTGGAATCTGTCTTACCACAGATACAAAAGAATTATGCTTTGCTGGAGATTATGGCAAAACTTTCACGATGCAAAGTATTGTAAAGCCTATGATTTTACTGCAGGCTTTGATGGACAACGGGGAGCAACGGGTTCGTTCTCTGGTGGGTGTGGAAGCAACCGGTAAGCCGTTTGATGCTTTTAATTACAGTGACCAGGCGCTAAGAAGCGAGCATATCAATCCGATGGTGAATGCAGGTGCCATTGCTCTTTGTACCTTAATTAAAGGGGACGGCTATTTGAAAAGATTTGAAAGACTTTTGGAATTAACACGAAGGATTTCCGATAATCCTAATCTTAAAATGGATGAAGCTGTGTATCGCTCCGAAAAAGAAACCGGTAATAAAAACAGAGCCCTTGCCTATATGTTAAAGGCATATGGAATGTTGGAATCTGATGTTGAGGAAGTGGTGGATTGTTATTTTCGTGCCTGTTCCATTAAAGTCAGTTGTGCCGATTTAGCAAAAATTGCCTCCGTATTTGCAAATAAGGGGATAAATTTACGAACAGGGGAAACTTTGTTTGATAAAAAATATGCCCGCTATATTAATGCAGTTTTAATGAATTGCGGAATGTATGACGGTTCGGGTGAATTTGCGGTGAATGTTGGGGTTCCTGCCAAAAGTGGAGTAGGTGGCGGAATTATGGCGATTGTTCCCAATAAAATGGGAATTGGTATTTATTCGCCTGCTCTGGATGCCAAAGGAAACAGCGTTGCCGGAATCAAAGCACTGGAACTGTTAAGCAAAGAATTGGATTTAAGTATTTTTTAATATTGTCTGATTATCCAACCTGCAATCCGGGAATGTACTTAGGTGGAATATTGTTTGACAATCTGTTAACCGATACTGAAAAGGAAAAGATTTTTTCAATCAATGCAAAGAAATTGCTCGGTTTATCGTAAATAAAAACAAAAAATCCCGCATGGAAGTTCCATACGGGATTTTAATGTTTGGGTTAGAATTAACCTTTGATTGCTGCGTTGTATTTTTTTGCAACGCTGGATTTTTTTCTGGAAGCGGTGTTCTTTTTCAGAATACCTTTGGTGCAAGCCATGTCGATGGTTTTTACGGTGTTCTGGAACACTTCAGCTAAGTTGTCAGCTTTGTTTTCGCAAGCTGCTTCAAAAGTTTTTAAAGTAGTTTTTAAGTTAGATTTAATCATCTGGTTCTGCAGAGTTTTGGTTGCGATAACTTTTACTCTTTTTTCAGCGGATTTGATATTCGGCATTTCAAAAATACTCCTTTTCTTAAAATTAAGTTTTTTATAAGTATTATTTGAGTCAGAGGTTGCGCACCAAGAACGACTTGGTATTGCACTCAAATAGTATTACCAATATAACCTTTGATATTATAATGAATAATTTTAAAATTGTCAAGTCTTTTTTGAAAAAAGTTCTAAAAAGTTAACAGAAACTGTCAGAAAAGCGGAAAAAAACAGGGGAATTGTTCGGAAAATTTCCAATTTGTAAAAAAAATTGTGCGATTCCTAAAAATCACTTGAAATTTTTGTTATAATAGTATATAATTAAAAATAGTGTATTATGTCCGAAAGGAGTGTGGCGTCTTTTGAAAATTTTAGGATTGGTGATTGTGATTTTGGGAGCCTTGTTTTCGTTTTTGGCAAGTTGGCTTGTGAAAGTTGTCAAAAAGACGGACGAGGCATCTGATAAAGAAATTCTAAACACCAAACTTTTGGGACTTTTGATTGCCGTCATCGGCATTTTGTTTGTGTTTTTCGGATAAACGCTTTAGTTTGTATATTACACGAAAGGTGAATGATAAATATGAGAAAAGAACTTTCCAAAACTTATGATCCTTCTTCTGTTGAGGATCGTCTGTACAAAACCTGGGAGGAAAAAGGGTATTTCCATGCGGAACCCGATTCCAAAAAAGAACCCTATACCATCGTGATTCCCCCTCCGAATGTAACCGGTCAGCTTCATATGGGACACGCTCTGGATGAAACCTTGCAGGATATTTTAATCCGTTATAAAAGAATGAAAGGTTTTTCTGCGTTGTGGCTTCCGGGTACTGACCATGCAGGGATTGCAACTCAGATTAAAGTAGAGGAAGCTCTCCGTGTGAACGAAGGCTTAACCCGTTATGACTTAGGCAGAGAAGAGTTTATCAAACGTGTGTGGGACTGGAAGGAAAAATTCGGTGACAGAATTATCCATCAGTTGAAGAAATTAGGTTCTTCCTGTGACTGGGAAAGAGAACGCTTCACTATGGATGAGGGTTGCTCCAAAGCGGTTCGTGAAGTGTTTGTAAACTTATATGAAAAAGGTCTGATTTATAAAGGCAACAGAATCATCAACTGGTGTCCGAATTGTATTACCGCATTATCGGATGCGGAAGTAGAATATACGGAACAGCAGGGTCATTTCTGGCACATTAAGTATCCCGTGAAGGATTCTGACGAGTTTGTGGTAATTGCGACCACCCGTCCTGAAACCTTACTGGGTGATACTGCGGTTGCCGTACATCCCGAAGATGAAAGATATGCGCATTTGGTTGGCAAAATGCTGGTTCTGCCTTTGGTTGGCAGAGAAATTCCGGTGGTTGCCGATGAATATGTTGAAAAAGATTTCGGAACCGGCTGTGTGAAAATCACTCCGGCTCATGACCCCAACGACTTTGAAGTTGGAAAACGTCATGGTTTAGAAGTTATCAAAGTGATGAATGATGATGCAACCATCAATCACTATGGCGGAAAATATGAAGGTATGGACCGCTATGAAGCAAGAAAAGCGATGATTGCTGATTTGCAGGAACAGGGCTTATTGGTGAAAATCGAAGAACACGCTCACAATGTGGGCCAGTGTTATCGTTGCGGTACCACCGTGGAACCCATCACTTCCAGTCAGTGGTTTGTAAAAATGGAACCTCTGGCAGAAGAAGCAATCCGTGTGGTAAAAGACGGAACCATTCAGTTTGTTCCCGACCGTTTCTCCAAAACTTACTTAAACTGGATGGAAAATGTACACGATTGGTGTATTTCCCGTCAGTTGTGGTGGGGACACAGAATCCCTGCTTTCTACTGTGAAGCTTGTGGTGAAATGGTGGTTTCCAAAGAAGATGTTCATACCTGTCCCAAATGTGGCGGTAAGATGAAGCAGGAAGAAGACGTGCTGGATACCTGGTTCTCTTCTGCATTGTGGCCCTTCTCTACCTTAGGTTGGCCCGACAACACTGAAGAATTAAAATATTTCTATCCCAGCAGTGTGTTGGTAACAGCATATGACATTATTTTCTTCTGGGTGGCAAGAATGATTTTCTCCGGTATGGAACATATGGGCAAAGAACCCTTTAAACATGTGTTCATTCACGGTATTGTAAGAGACTCTCAGGGCAGAAAAATGTCCAAATCTTTAGGAAACGGTATCGATCCCTTAGAAATCATCGACCAGTATGGTGCCGATGCGTTAAGATTCACTTTGGCTACCGGTAACTCTCCCGGAAACGATATGCGTTTTTACACCGAACGTGTGGAAGCATCCCGTAACTTTGCAAACAAAATCTGGAATGCCTCCCGTTTTGTGCTGATGAATCTGACCATTGATAAAATTGAATTGGATTTAGGCTCTTTAGAACCCGAAGACAAATGGATTTTATCCAAATTTAATGCGTTGGCAAAAGATGTCAATGAAAACTTGGATAAATTTGAATTGGGTATGGCAGTTTCCAAGCTGTATGACTTCATCTGGAACGTATACTGTGACTGGTATATCGAAATGGTGAAACCCCGTCTGATGGCAGGGGAAGACAAGGCGGCACAGAATGTGCTCTGCTATGTTATGAGCGGATTCTTAAAATTGCTCCATCCCTTTATGCCTTTTATCACCGAAGAAATTTATCAGGCGTTACCTGTGGAAGAGGAAAGCATTATGATTTCTTCTTTCCCGGAATACAGCGAAGAATTGAATTTTGCGGCAGAAGAAGCTAAAGTGGAAGCTTACATTGAATTGATTACTTCTGTCAGAAATGCAAGAAGCGAAATGAATGTTCCGCCCAAGAATAAAACAAAACTGTATGTGTTATGCGAAGATAAGGATTTTGTTTCTGCTTGTTCTGAATTTTTAACCAAACTGACCTATTCTTCCGAAATGATTTTGGTGGATTCCAAAGAGGCATTAACTGAAAAATCTGTTAACGTGGTTGGTCAGGGCATCGAAGTGATGATTCCCTTAGCGGAACTCATTGATAAAGACAAAGAACTGGCTCGTTTAACCAAAGAAAAAGAATTCTTATTAAAAGAACTGGATCTGGTTCGCAGTAAGCTCTCCAATAAAGGCTTTGTGGACAAAGCTCCCGAAAAACTGGTGCAGGCTGAAAAAGCGAAAGAACAGTCCTTCCTGGAAAAACTGGCTAAAGTGGAAGAAAGTTTAAATGAGTTATAATTCTTTGAAATTTTTTAATATCTCAGAAATTTTGTCTCAAAATGATTTGGTTCTGGCACCTATGGCAGGTGTAACGGATTTGCCTTACCGTGAAATTGCAAGGGAGCAGGGTGCTCTCCTTGCAGTTTCCGAAATGATTAGTGCCAAAGCCTTAACCTATCGGGATAAACATACCTTCGATTTGTTGAAAACCTCTCCCGAAGATACCCCTTTATCGGTGCAACTGTTCGGTCACGAGCCGGAGGTGTTATCCGAAGCGGTGAAGCAAATCGAAGAAATGGGCTTTTCTATGATAGACTTAAATTCCGGTTGTCCCGCACCGAAAATCGTGAAAAACAGCGACGGTTCTGCCCTGATGCAAAACCCCAAACTGTTGTATGAAATTGTCTGTGGGATGCGAAAGGCAACAAAGTTACCGCTAAGTGTGAAACTTCGTATCGGTTTTGACAGTGAGCATAAAAACGTGGTGGAATGTGCAAAACTTTGCGAAGAAGCAGGTGCCGATTTTCTTGCAGTACACGGCAGAACCCGTGAAATGCAGTATTCGGGCGTTGCGGATTTATCTTTCATCAAAGCAGTGAAGGAAGCTGTCAAAATCCCCGTCATTGGAAATGGCGATGTTTGCAATCGGGAAAGCTATCTTAGAATGAAAGCAGAAACCGGTTGTGATGGCGTAATGATTGGCAGAGCCGCATTGGGAAATCCTTTTGTATTCGATTTGATAAAAAATCCTGAACGGGTCATTTCCAAAACGGAAAAAATGCAGGTTTTATACCGTCAGGTTGAAAAAATGTGTGCGACGAAAAAAAATGCTATCAAAGAAGCCAGATGTCATATCCTGTGGTATTTAAAAGGCTTGCACAATGCAAAACCCTATAAATTAAAAGTGGCAAATTTGTTAACTCTTTCGGATGTGAAAAACTATATTGATGAAATCTTAGCGGACGAAAGTGTGTATTAAAAAACGAAAAAACAGCCTATCCGATTCATTGAATCGGATAGGCTGTTTTGATATCTCTTAGCGGGAATTGATATAAATTTTTGCAAACTGTTTATAAAATTGTGTTGGAGTGATGCCTTCGTGATACTTAAAGAATTGCAGGAAGTATTTGTAGTCGGAAAACCCTGCTTTCATTGCCACTTCTTTTAAGGGGAGATTATCATAAAGCATCAGCATTTTTATGTAGCGGATTCGTTCTTCATCAATGGATTCTTTGATGGTTTGCTTAAAATTGGATTTGTATAGACGATTGATGTAATCCACATTGTAGCCAAAATGATTGGCAATTTCGCTTGCGGTGATGGGGGAGTTGCAGTTGGCTTTAATCCAAGCCCGTATTTTTTCTGCGGTGGCGTTGGTGTTTTCTTTTTTTGCATTCACATACAGTTCGATTAAAATCAGGCGAGTGAGATAATCCAATGTTTCCGAAGGCATATTCATCACACGGGCTTCAATCAACTGTCGGAAATACAGAGAAATACGGTAGGGATTTTCAGGAGCGGTGTAGAATGATTGAGATAGTGGGTTTTCAGGTGCAGAAAAATGAAGCCAGAAAAACCGGGTGTCGGAACTTTCTTGATACCCGAAATGCCGTTTGTCAGGCTCCAATAAGAGAATATCATTGGCATATAATGTGTAGTTTTTGCCGTTGTTATGAAGATATACACACCCTTTTGTCACAAAGATGATTTCATAGGAATCAATGATACGGTCGGGATGCATCCAACAGTCGTTGGAGATGAATTTGCCTGCACCGCAGTTTTTCACTTGTTCAAACATTGTCGGTTTTTCCTACCTTTCATACCAAAATTAAGGTTGCGTTTTTCAAGGAAAAGTGTTAGTATGAGTATAGCATATCCTTTTAGAAAAATCAATAGTTACAAAAGGAGAATCTGATGAAGAATCTAAGTTTTGAAAATACTGTGATAAAAGACGGATTTTGGAAATTTTACGAAGAGTTAAACCAAAATCAAGTAGTAAAAAGCGTGTATGATCGTTTCAAAGAAACCGGTCGTTTTGATGCCTTAAAATGCACCTGGAAAGAGGGTGATGAGCAGCAGCCTCATATTTTCTGGGATTCCGATGTGGCAAAATGGATAGAAGGCGTTGGATATATTCTGATGAAGAATCCATCTTCCGATTTGGAAGCCTTGGTGGATGAAATGGTTGATGATATCGCAAAAAACCAAAGAGAAGATGGTTATTTCAATTCCTATTTTTTAACGGTGAAACCGGATGAAATTTATCATAACCGTGGAGACCACGAGCTTTATTGCACAGGGCATCTGATTGAGGCGGCAATTTCCTATCATAAGGCAACAGGGAAAGATACGCTCTTAAACTGTATGTTAAAAAATATTGATTGCATTTACCGTGCGTTTGTGGAAGAAAAAACAGCCAAATTTCAAACGCCCGGTCACGAAGAAATTGAAATTGCTCTGTTAAAACTCTATCAGTATTTAGGAAACGAAAAACATCTGGAGCTGGCAAGATTTTTCTTAAATCAAAGAGGGAATAACGACGTGGAACCGAACACCACCTACGACCAGTCCAATCTTCCTGTGAGGGAGTTGGCAGAAGCGGTGGGGCATTCGGTTCGTGCAGGTTATCTTTACACCGCTATGGCGATGCTTGCAAAAATTGATAGAGATACCAAATTGCAAGATGCCTGTGACAGACTGTATGAAAATATCACTACCAAAAAAATGAGTATCACAGGTGGTTTTGGCTCGGAGCGTATGGACGAACAGTTTTCCTATGCATACGATTTGCCGAATGCAGATACCTATAATGAAACTTGTGCAGCCATCTCTATGACGATGTTTGCCGGTGAATTGCAGGAAGCGAAGATTGACTCCAACTATGGAGATTTGATTGAACAGATTTTCTTTAATAACTTCCTTTCAGGGGTTTCTTTAAGTGGTGACAGCTTCTTTTATACCAATCCGTTGGAACTGGATTTAAAAAAATACCGGCGCAGCACCTTTCAGGCAGGTTGTGAGCGTGCAAAGGTGTTTGAATGTTCCTGTTGCCCGCCCAACCTTGTGAGAATGTTGGCAAGTATTCCCCGATATGCCTACACAGTGGACGGGAATCACATTTATTGCAATCAGTTCATCTGCGGAGAAACTACCTTGGAGATTGGAGGAAAAGAGGCGAAAATTTGTCTGGAAACCAACTATCCCACCGATGGTGAACTGAATTTTACCTATTTTGGAGAACCTGCCATCTTGCACATTCGTGTGCCTGCCTGGTGTGTGGAATATGAAGGGGCAACCGAAAACGGATTTGCGGTTTATGAGGTAAAAGATGGGGAAAAGGTGAAATTGTCGCTTCCGATGCATGTTCATTTTATGGAGGCAAATCCCAATATTCAGGATAACGCAGGAAGATATGCCGTTATGCGTGGCCCCATTGTATATTGTATGGAAGGAATTGACAATGGAGAAAATCTTCGGGATATTACTCTGTTGGAATCTTCTGACGTTCGGTTGGGCACAGAAGATGGAATTCCGGCACCGGTTTTATATCTGGATGCTTGCCGTCGTGTGGTTACCGATAAAATTTATCGCATAAAATCTCCCGAACGGGAATTTTTTACAGCACGATTGATTCCTTATTTTTCGTTTGCCAACCGAGCGGCAACTGATTTATTGGTTTGGTGCATGGTGAAATAATTTTTTTATAAAAAAACAAAAAATTACATTCGTATTTTTTTTGCAATCGGTCAAACTAAGATTGCAGGTAGAACATGAAACAATACGAATGTGGAGAATTTTTTGTATATGAAAAACCGAAACCTAAAAATCAGTATTAGTATTTTTGCGTTTTTTCTTATTTTTTCTTTCATTAGTGGATTATATACGCCAAAATTAAAGGTCAGCAGTCAACAAACCACCTTGCGTTTGATACCATCCGGACAGGCAGTTGGAATGAAATTAAAAACCAAAGGCGTCATGGTGGTTGGTGTGGAACAAAAAGGGAATCTTCCGGCAAAAAAAGCAGGAGTGAAAAACGGGGATATCATTTTGAAAGTGAATGAGGTTTTGGTGTTAAATACCCGCCATTTTGAAGAAATTTTAAAGGCGGTGGGTGGAGAAACCGTCCATTTAACTATCCTTCGTGGGGAAGAGAAAAAAACACTTTCTTTAACACCGCAATATAACAGAAGTCATCAGTTTGTATGCGGAATGTGGTTAAGAGACAGCGCTGCGGGAATTGGGACCGTCACATTTTTTACGGAAGATAAAAAGCACTTTGCGGCACTTGGACATCCCATCAATGATATGGATACCGACAAAACCTATCCCGTTCGAGATGGACAGTTGGAACTTGTAGAGGTGAAAGGTGCCAAACGGGGCGAAAAAAATCATCCGGGAGAACTGGTTGGAGTGTTGTCAGGAACTGCGGTTGGAGAAATTTGTTCCAACAATTCCCAAGGATTGTATGGAAACTTAACTCGAGGTGATTTCATTAAAAATAAAGCCATTCCCATTTGTCCAAAAAGTGAAATCAAAACGGGACAAGCAACCGTTTTGTCTACTGTTTCTGATGCAGGAACCCGGGAATATCAAATTGAAATTGTAAGAATTCTGGATTCACCTGACAACAAGAATTTCATTATTGAAGTCACCGATGAAGCATTACTTGCACAAACCGGCGGTATTGTGCAGGGAATGAGCGGCTCACCGATACTTCAAAATGGGAAGCTTGTGGGAGCCGTAACACACGTTTTTGTAAATGACCCCACCAAAGGATATGGCATTTTTATTGAAAATATGTTGAAATAACCTAAAAAGCTTAACTAAAAAACAACCCATCTTTTTTATTTCCAAAAAAGTCGGGTTGTTTTTTATTCTGTTCCCAATAACCAATTTACGCTTACTTTTAAGATTTTTGAAAGCTCACGCAATTCATAATCTGCTACAAATCGGGTTCCGATTTCAATTCGGGAGATACTGTCACGTTCGATGATAATGCCGTTTACTTGAAGCTGAGCGGCTAAATCTGCCTGCGTTAATCGAAGTCTGCATCTGGCTTCGTGAATACGCTCTCCGCAGATGTTTTTCTTGCCGTTATAATCATAAATTTTCATAATCTTGTCCCTCAGAAATTGATTTCATTTCACTTTTTAAGCTTACCATATTTTCTGCTTTAATTTGTGTTAAAGATTGGAAAAATTCTTGACATTTGCATAGAAAAGCCATATAATTATGTTAAAGATAAGAATTTTCGCTTTCGGAGGTAATTGTTATGAAAAATTTAACTAAGGTAATGCTGTCTGTTTTGTTGGTATGCATTCTTTGTATCTCATTGATTTCCACTACAGTTGCAGCTGCGGATATTAGTCATTCCTCTACTGAATATGGAGGTGGTAGTGCTACTGTGTTTTATGTGAAAACTACGAATACAAACAAAGCAACACTTCGATATTCAAGCACTGCCGGCAGACTTTCAAGAAAAGACGGAACAGTCCCGGTGGTAGGAAAATACGGATATTTTGAAGTGTTGGTTTACGGAAAAAAATCCAATGGTCAATGGGTACAGATTTCGAAAACAAATATGAAAAATTCTGCTTCTTCCAGCATATCCATGAAAGGTTATAAGGAATATAAGGTTCGTGTATATTCATGGAAAACATCTACAATAGGAACTTATATAGGCGGAAAGTATAATTCATCAGCTCATTGGGTTGCGCCTTATCTTCCCACCTGTTATTTTACTGCAAACAGTAAAAATATAAGTTCTATCAGAAAATAACTCAAGTTTCATTAAAATAAGCGAAAGTTCTTATCGATATCCCCCAAAATATCATCTTTGTTGTATTGACAAATGATTCTTTGGGGGTATTGTTTTTTATTGGACAAATAGAGTGCATTTTTTGTGATTTGATTACCGGTGATTGTTTTTATGACACAAGAGGTGATGATTTTAGAGTCAAAACAAAAGAACAACATTAAAAAATATTTTAAAGAATTTTATAATCACTTGAAACTTTTAATAAAATATGGTACAATGAAACGAACGACATTGTACCATATTTTTATTTTATAGAAAAAGGAGAATATCCTATGTTATTTGAAGGCGTAAAGAAAAATTTCGGATTCGGATTTATGAGACTTCCGATGATTGAAAATGATGTGGATTACCAGCAGGTGAATCAGCTGGTGGATACCTTTATGGATGCCGGTTTTAATTATTTTGATACTGCCCGTGTGTATTTGGACGGAAAAAGTGAAATTGCCATCCGTGAATGTGTGGCAAAACGGTATCCCCGTGAAAGTTTTATTCTGGCCAATAAGCTTTCTCCCTGGATTTATAATTCCGAGGAAGAAATCCGTCCGTTATTTGAAAGTCAGTTGGAATCCTGCGGTGTGGATTTTTTTGATGTGTACATCTTCCATTGTATGGACAAAGAATTGTATGCAAAAAATCTTCGTTGCAATTCTTTTGAAACCGTAAAACAACTGAAGGATGAAGGGAAGGTCAAACACATTGCGATGTCTTTCCACGATACGGCTGATGTGCTGGATAAAATTCTCACCGAGCAGCCGATGATTGAATTTGTGCAGATTCAGTTTAACTATCTGGATTATGATGATGCAGGAATTCAGAGCAAGGCTTGTTATGATGTGTGCCGAAAACACGGCAAAAAAATTATCGTGATGGAACCTGTGAAGGGTGGGAATCTCGTAAATCTTCCCAAAGAAGCGAAAGCTTTGTTGTCGGAGAATACCAAAGACAGCGAGGCTGCATTTGCACTTCGTTTTGCGGCAAGTTTCCCTGGTGTGGAAATGGTGTTATCCGGTATGGGAAATATGGAAATGGTAACAGACAATATTTCCGCTATGGGTAATTTTGTACCTTTTAGTGAGGCGGAACTTGCTCTTTCTGAGAAACTGAGAAACGTAATTCGTACCGTTCGTCAGATTCCTTGCACCAAATGTCGCTATTGTGTGGATGATTGTCCCACAAAAATTCAGATTCCTGATGTATTTTCAGTATATAACAAACACTTGGCGGCAGAAGCTGTTTGGGAAGAAACCAAAGCAATTTTACAGAAAAAATATGCGAATGTAAAAGATTGTGTTGGATGCGGTGTTTGTGAAAAACATTGTCCCCAGAATATTAAGATTAAAGAAACCATTAAGCTGTTGGGAGACAGCATTTAAGAAATAAAGAAATAAAAAAATAAAAATATCCCGATGACATTTCTGTGAGAGTGACCGTGTTTGACAAAGAGGGAAAAACAGCAGATATCACTGCTTATTTTATTTAAGATTTGTTAAAAGAATTATAATAAAGGAGAACACTCACAATGAGAAAATATTTGTTACCTGAAGGCGGTCAGTTTTATAAAGCGAACCTGCATTGTCATACCAATGTATCGGACGGAAGACTGTCTCCCGGTGAAATGAAAGAAGAATATCAAAAACACGGATATTCCATCATTGCCTATACCGATCATAATGTACTGGTTCCGCATCCGGAATTAACTGATGAAAATTTTCTTGCATTGTACGGTACTGAATATGATATTACTGAAAACAAGCCGGATGCAGCAGGGTTTCATCAACTGAAAACTTGTCATATTTGTTTGATTGCAACCGATCCGGATTATGTGGTGCAGCCATACTTCCGTAAGACTTGGATTTATGACCATATGGAAGATAAATCTTTGGTAAAATACGATGAATCGCTTCCGCTTTATGAGTATGAGTATAACGCAGAGTATATCAACAATATGATAAAAGATGCTCGTGAAAAAGGATATTTTGTGACATACAATCATCCTGCCTGGTCTCAGGAGGGATATGAGATTTACAGCAAATATGAAGGGATGCACGCCATGGAAATCTGTAACTATGGTTGTGTGACCGAAGGTTATCACGATTATAATTCCAAAGTGTATCAGGAATTGCTGCAGCAGGGGAAAAAGATTTATTGTGTGGCTACCGATGATAACCATAACGGCTTTTCTATGGAAAGTCCCTATTGCGATTCCTTTGGTGGTTTCACTATGATTAAGGCAGATAAGCTGGAATACCGTTCGGTGACCGATGCACTTTTAAAAGGGCAGTTTTATGCTTCTTGCGGTCCCGAAATTTACAGCTTGTTTCTTGAAGGTAACAAATTACATATCAAAACCTCCGATGCGGCAACCATTACCTTTACTTCGGGAATCCGCCATTGTTATACGGAATTCCCTACGGAGGGGAATCACTTAAACGGTACCATTTTTGATGTGTGGCCTCAGGATAAATTCGTAAGAATTATCGTTACCGACAAAGAGGGCAGAAAAGCGTATACCAATGCCTACTTTGTGGAAGATTTGTTGAAATAAGGGAGGGGATTTGTGATGAAAAAATATTTACTGCCCGAAAACGGTCAATTTTATAAAGCAAATTTACATTCTCATTCTACCATGTCTGATGGTAAAATGACTCCCGAACAAATGAAAGAGGAATACCAAAAACGTGGCTATTCGGTCATTGCGTATACCGACCATAATGTAATGGTTCCTCATCCCGAATTAACGGACGAAAATTTTGTTGCCCTGATGGGAACCGAATACGATTTTGACAACGAATCCGAAGAAAATCCGTATCACCTGATTCCTGTTTGTCATATTTGTATGATTGCATTGGACCCCGATAATGTGGTGCAGCCTTGTTTTATGCCCACCAAATACTACGACAAGGTGAAGGGGATGGAGGATCCCCGTTATACGGTAACATACGATGAATCTTTACCGTTCTATGAGCGTTCTTATACACCGGAATGTATTAATGATATCATAAAAACTGCTCGTGAAAAGGGATTTTTTGTGACATACAATCATCCCACCTGGTCATTGGAAGGGTATGCCATCTATGGCAAATATGAAGGTATGAATGCCATGGAAATCTGTAACTACGGATGTGTGACGGAAGGGTATGATGAGTATAATCCTGAAGTGTATGACGAACTTCTTCGTCAGGGAAAGAAGCTCTACGCCATTGCTACCGATGATAACCATAATCATTATCCTATAGATGGACCCCGCTGTGATTCCTTTGGCGGTTTCACTATGATTAAGGCAGAAAAATTAGAATATAAAGCGATCACTGATGCCTTGGTGAAAGGTGACTTCTATGCATCACAAGGGCCCGAAATTCATAGCTTATATATAGAGGATAACAAAGTGCACATTAAAACTTCCGATGCTTCAAGAATTGTGTTCACCACAGGTCTTCGTCACAGCTATTGTTTTTATCCTCCGGAAGGGGACACCATGAATGAAGCGGCATTTGAAATCCGTCCCGATGATATTTATGTAAGAGTGACTGTGTTTGATAAAACAGGAAAACCGGCAGATACCAATGCCTATTTCATCAAAGATATTATGGCAGAATAACGGAATTTTTAAAAAAATTGAATAAAAATAAAAAAAAGCTTGACATTTTTGAAAATAGAATGTATAATACTGTGGTAACCGCTCTGGAGTGGCATAAGAATTTTGCTTCGGTGAAATCACCATCATCCGGGCGTGTCCTAAATAACCACCCGAAAGGGTGCAAAAAATTTAATTGGGAGGTGCTTTTATGTACGCAGTTTTAAAAACCGGCGGAAAGCAGTACAAAGTAGCAGAAGGAGATGTAATCTACATCGAAAAATTAGGTCTTGAAGAAAACGAAACCTACACTTTCAACGAAGTGTTGGCAATCGGTTCCGATGACGGCATCAAAGTTGGTGCTCCTTATGTTGCAGGTGCAACTGTAACCGCAAAAGCTTTAAAAGAAGGCAGAAGCAAAAAGATCATTGTTTACAAGTACAAACCGAAAAAAGGTTATCACAAAAAACAGGGTCACAGACAGGCTTATACCAAAGTTCAGATTGAAAAAATCAACGGTTAATTTTTATGATAAACATTGAAATTAACAGGAACTACATCGGCAATGTGAACCGATTTGTTGTGGACGGACATTCCGGCTATGAGGAAATCGGCAAAGATATTGTTTGTGCAAACGTTTCTACAGCAACACAGTCCGTGATTTTGGGAATGTCGGAGCTTTTGGGAATTCGTTTGAATATTATCATTGACGATGGGCACTTAGAGTGCGAGATTCCTGAAATTTCCGATCAGCTGGTGTTGGAAAAGGTCAACATTTTATTGGAAACAATGGTGTTAACTTTACGCCAGGCAGAAGCTGCTTATTCGGAATATGTAAAAATGATTGAAGTGGAGGAATAAACTATGTTTAAAATTAATTTCCAGTTATTTGCTCATAAAAAAGGTGTAGGTAGCACCAAAAACGGCAGAGACAGTGAATCCAAAAGACTGGGTGCGAAAAGAGCAGACGGTCAGTTTGTTTTAGCAGGTAACATTCTGGTTAGACAGAGAGGTACCAAAATCAACCCCGGTAACAACGTTGGTAAAGGCTCTGACGATACTTTATACGCTTTGATTGACGGTAAAGTAAGATTCGAAACCAAAAGAGACAAAAAACAGGTTAGCGTATACGCTATCTAATTGATTTTGTACAAACGAGAAGCTGTATCATCTTGAGTGATACAGCTTTTTTGTGGACATTTTTGCTTATCCGTTTTTTTAAGTAAGGTGAAGTATTATGAAACATCAAACACTCGAAAAACCAAAATACCGCTTGATCTGGCAAGGTATTTTGATTGGAATTTTTTCAGGTCTTATGGCTGTTTTTTATCGTTGGCTGTTAGGGGTATCGGAAGATGGCAGAAATCAGGTGTTGCAATTTTTACAGAAAACACCGGCGCTGATGATCGTTTGGTTTTTGCTTTTGGTTGCGATTGCTTGGGTTGTCAGTCGGCTGTTGAAATCTGAACCTATGATTTCAGGAAGTGGAATCCCCCAATTGGAAGGTGAATTTCACGGAAAGTTTGTGGCAAAGCCATTTAAGGTGTTGGCGCTCAAAATGATTGGTGGAGCTTTAAGCGTTTTTTCCGGATTATCTTTGGGAAGAGAAGGTCCTTCCATTCAGTTGGGTGCTATGGGAGGAAGAATTCTATCCGATGGTTTCAAACGAGATGGTGAGGAAAAGAATTTTCTGCTTTTATGCGGTGCATCTGCCGGTCTGTCTGCAGCATTTAATGCACCATTGGCAGGCGTTCTGTTTGCGGTGGAGGAAGTTTATAAAACCATTTCTCCTTCCTTGTTATTTTCTGTAATGGTTTCTTCTGTGACTGCAGATTTTATTTCCAAATTGTTTTTTGGCACCGGTTCTGTTTTTTCATTTCCTGCTTTTTCTGAAATTCCATTGTCCTGCTATTGGTTGTTACTCCTTTTGGGACTGATACTCGGAGTGTTAGGCTTGTGTTATAATAAGACACTGCTTTGGACTCAAAAACAGTATCAAAAGTTGAAATATCCTTTTTTAAAGCTTTTGATTCCATTCTTATTGGCAGGTGTACTGGGTATTATGCTGCCTTTGGTATTAGGTGGCGGTCATAAAATGGTGGAACATCTGGAACAACCGGGTCTGTTGCTTTCTTCTATGTTGATATTGTTGATTGCAAAATTTTTATTCTCGATGTTGAGTTTTGGTTCCGGAGCACCCGGTGGCATCTTTTTCCCGCTTTTGGTATTGGGTGCCTATATCGGTGCCATTTTTGCAACTGTTGCAATTTCGGCATTGTCACTTCCGACTGATATGCTCTTTGCCTTTGTGATTATGGCAATGGCAGGATATTTTACTGCTATTGTACACGCACCTGTTACCGGAATTCTTCTGCTGTGTGAAATGACGGGCAGTTTTGGCAATATTTTACCCATGGCTGTGGTTTGCACTGTCAGCTATCTGGTGACGCACAGATTAGCAAATCAGCCGATTTACGATAGTTTGTTGGAACGAATGTTAAAAAAATAAAAAAACCACTTCAGAATCCTGAGATTCTGAAGTGGTTTTTTAAAAATCAATATTTTCGGAACAGTCCCACAACTTTACCTAAAATGGTCAGTTGGGTCACAATGATAGGTTCCATAGCATCGTTTTCGGGTTGTAAACGAAAATAGCCATTTTCTTTATAGAAGGTTTTGACCGTGGCTTCTCCGTCAATCATAGCGACTACCATTTCTCCGTTTTCAGCAGTTGGCTGACGGGAAACAATGATTAAATCTCCGTTTAAAATGCCGGCGTTAATCATGCTTTCCCCTTGCACTCTGAGCATAAACATATCCTGATTGGTTGCCATATCCGGAGGCAACGGAAAAGTGCGTTCGATATTTTCCACAGCTAAGATAGGACTGCCTGCCGCCACCTTACCAAGAAGAGGAATTTCAAAAACATCGGATGCTTTGGCATCTTGGGGTTCCACCTGGTTGATGGCAGATTCTTTGACGACTGAGATGGCCCTGTTTTTGGAAGAACTTTTGTTTAAAACGCCCTTTTCTTCCAGGTTTTTTAAATGAGTGAAGACGGTTGCAGTAGAGCGAAGACCAACACCGATGCAAATGTCCCGTACAGTGGGTGGATAGCCGTTTTTATTTTGAAAATCATTGATAAAGTCATAGATCAGCTTCTGCTTTTTTGTTAATTCCATTTCCATGGCAAAAACTCCTTTTGGAAAAATTTGTCAAAAAAAGTCTGAATTTGTTGTATCTTTTCAGTTTTTTTCGGTATTTTTTCTTTGTTAGTTTCAGTATAACATATAAAAAACGATTTGTCAAACATTTGTTTGTATTTTTTTCAAAAATCTATTGACAAGAACAAATGTTTGTGTTATACTACAACCACAAAAGGAAAACAAATGTTTGGTTTAAGGAGGAAAATGCAATGAAATTAACGAAAAAAGGAAAAAGATGTTTGCTTTTTGTTTCTGTTGTTGTTTTGATGAGTGTGATTGCGATTAGCCAAATGAGCGCCTTTGCCAATAAAGAAATCGGTTCGGAATATATCTCTTATATCGTGCAGCCTAATGATTCTCTGTGGAGCATTGCAGAAGAATTTGGAGGGGATGCAGATATCAGACAGACAATGTATGAAATTAAAAAGTTAAATCAATTGGAAAGCTCTTCTTTGATGGTGGGAACCCGTTTATTGATTGCTTGTCCGCAATAATAACCTAAAGACAGAAGCGATGCAATTTTTTATAGTTGCATCGCTTCTGTCTTTTTTTGTTTTAACACTCTTCCAGTAAAACATCCGAATCTGAGGAAAGGATTTTTTTGAGAATTTGCGTTTCGGTCAGAGTTTTTATAATGTGTCCGTTTGAAATTAACGTTACAGTATAGTAACAGCTTTCCCGGAATTTTGGAAGGATTTTTCTGGCAGAATAATTTTTTGGAGCAATCAGAGAAATAACGGGCAGAGGGCTGTTCCATAGTTCGGATTCCATCCGTTGAAATGCGTGACAGATGCTTTTTTGATGTGTGAGTGAATTTTTTGTCATACAAGTGTAGCATAGGAAAATTCCGACCATCAGAAGAGAAGGATTTTGCTTTGTGATCAGAAATAACCAACCACCAATCAGGATAAGCCCAATGGACAGAACCGCGGATAAAAGGTTCACAATCTGTTTGGCTTTTTGTTTCGGGTAGATGGATTGTAACCAATCCATCAGTGATCTTCCGCCATCTAAAGGGAGGCAGGGAAGTAAGTTGAGTCCTCCCAGAAACAGATTGGCAAAAAACCATTGAGAATAAAAAGGAAACCATCCCTTTTGATGTCCGATGAAAAGAAAAAATGCCACCATCAGGTTGGCAAGCGGGGCTGAGAGGTAAACCATTACGCCGTTTTTCGGTTCGTTTTCGGTTTCAATACAAATTCCAAACGGCTCAAAAACGATGCGGTGAAGCAAAACTTTTTCACGGCATAAAAACAGAAGATGCACCAGTTCGTGAAATAAAAGTGATAAATAAGTGACAAGAAAAGCGTTGAAATTTTTAGTGATGAAGGCAATTCCGATTACGAAAAACAGCCAGGGATTTACGCTTAAATGCTTCATTCTTTTTGTAAAAACGGAACGGGATTCATCCGTTTTTCTCCTTTTCGGATTTCAAAATGAAGGTGTGGACCTGTTGTGACTCCTGTATTTCCGGCAATGGCAACCCGATCGCCTTGATGAACATATGCTCCTTCTGTTACGTCAATTTGCTCCAGATGAGAGTAACAGGTGGAGAACAAGTCGTTGTGGGAGATGATCAGAAAATTTCCGAATCGCTCATCCACACCGATTTTCATAACTGTTCCGTCTGCAGAGGCTTTTACTTCGGTTCCACCGCCAAGGTCAATGTCGATGCCGGTGTGTTGTTCCGGTTGGGAACTGATGGGATTCAGACGTTCTCCGAAGGGAGAGGTGATGGTGCCGGAAAGCGGATAAATGAAATTGGGATACGTGAGATTTTTTTGGTAGGAAACTTGAATATCTTTAAAAAACTGTTTGATATCAGCTTCACCCCGCATGAAATAGTCCAGATTTTTTTTCCACGGCATTTTTCCTGCGGTGAGCAGAATTAGAAGCAGTCCCACCAACAGAATCAGAGGCAGGCAACCACCGGGTTTTCGTTGAGGTTCGGCTTTTTGTGATTTGATTCTTTTCACTTTGACAGCTCCTTTTTGGTTGAGATAATAAAAACGAAGATTGTTTTCTTGTCCTGTTCAGTTAAAAATATGAAAAAATTAAAAAAATATGTTCGTTTTCTATAGACATTTTAAAAAAATGTGTTACAATAGTATATTGAGAGTATATACTATTATATATAGCAAAAAAAATTTTGAAAAGAAGATTGCAAAAAAAGGAGGAAGAAATAATGCAAACCAAGCACATCGAATCAACCCGCTTACAAGTGGCAAAAGAGTTGATTGCTATGGGTGAAACTGTGGTGTTTCCCACGGAGACAGTTTACGGTTTGGGGGCGGATGCCTTTAATCCACAGGCAGTTTTAAAAATTTTTGAAGCAAAAAACCGTCCTGCAGATAATCCGTTGATTGTGCATATTTCTTCTTTTGATATGATAGCTTCTGTTACAACTGATTTTAATCCGACTGCACAGGCGATTGCAAAAGCTTTTATGCCCGGCCCTATCACCCTGGTTTTGAAAAAAACACCAAAGATTCCGTCAGAAGTTTCGGCAGGACTTCCCACCGTTGGAGTTCGTTTTCCGAAAAACAGCATTGCAAGAGAATTCATTTCTCTTTGTAACACGCCCATTGCGGCACCTTCTGCCAATCTTTCCGGAACCGTTTCGGCTACCACATTTTCTGATGTATGGCGTGATTTAAACGGCAGAGTGGGCGGTATGATTCAGGGGGAAGATTGTGAATTTGGCATTGAATCTACGGTGGTGGATGTTACCGGTGAAGTTCCTGTAATTTTGCGTCCCGGAAGCATCACGTTAGAAATGCTGCAAACGGTGATTCCTACCACACAGCTTCATCCGTCGCTTTTGGGTAACAAAACGGAAGAACGACCTGCTTCTCCGGGAATGAAATACACACATTATTCTCCCAGAGCGGAAGTGGTTTTGGTGTATGGCACAACAGAAACCATTCTTTCTCATTTTAAAACATCGTTACAGGCAGATGAGTGTTTGTGTCTGTTTTTAGAGGAATATGACTGCTTTTCCGGGAATAAAATGCACTTAGGAAGCCGGAGTGACTTGAATCAGATGGCACACCTTATTTTTAAACGGCTCAAGCAGGTGGATGTGGAAGGATATCGGAGGGTATATCTTCCGGCAGTCAAAGAAGAAGGCATCGGTCTTTCCATTATGAACCGGTTAAAAAAATCCAGCGGAGGGAAGGTGCTTGTGCTGTGATTGCAGTCACCACTTTGACTTCGCAGAATGCCGAAGGCGTTTATCAGGTGGAGAAAGCCTGTTTTTCCATTCCCTGGAGTTTGGAGTCTTTCCAAAAAGATGTTACCAATGAAAATGCTGTTTACTTCTGTTTGGAAGATGACGGCAAAGTGATTGGCTATGTAGGAATGTGGCAAAGTTTTTCGGAAGGCAATATCAATAACATTGCTGTTCTTCCGGACTATCGTCGAAAAGGCTATGCCACAGTATTGTTAGAACAGCTGATTGCCTATGGACGAGAAAACGGATTAACCTTTCTTACCCTGGAGGTTCGTGCTTCCAATCTGGGCGCTATTTCTTTGTATGAATCAGTCGGATTTTTGGAAGTAGGAAGACGAAAAAAATACTACGAACGACGTGAGGACGCAATTTTAATGACCTTAACTTTTTAAAGCGAGGAACTTTTTATGGCAAAAATTCTTGCAATTGAAACCTCTTGCGACGAAACTGCGGCAGCGGTTGTCGAAGATGGCAGATATGTTCATTCCAATATCATATATTCCCAAGCGGATTTACACGCAAAATTTGGTGGAGTTGTACCGGAAATTGCATCCCGTAAGCACATTGAAGCCATTGATAAAGTGGTGGATGAAGCATTGCTGCAATCGGGGAATGACTTTTCTTCGATTGATGCGATTGCCGTGACCTCTTGTCCCGGTCTTGTGGGTGCTTTACTGACCGGAGTATCCTATGCAAAAGCGTTAAGCTATGCAAGAGGACTTCCCTTGATTTCGGTTCACCACATCAAAGGACACATTGCAGCCAACTATATTGAAGACAAAACCTTGAAACCGCCTTTTTTATGCTTGGTGGTTTCAGGCGGACATACTCAGATTGTTCACGTGAAAGACTATCTTTCGTTTGAAATTCTGGCAAAAACCCGTGACGATGCCATCGGTGAAGCATTTGATAAAGTGGCAAGAGTGTTGGGACTTGCTTATCCCGGCGGTGTGAGAGTGGATAAAATGGCACAGCAGGGGAATCCCGATAAAATCACTTTCACAAAACCAAAATTAGGCGATACCGATGATTTTTCCTTTAGTGGAATAAAAACTGCAGTAAATTGTTATATTAAGAAAATCATTACAAAACCGATTTTGGAGTATGGCGATGACGAATTTTTAACCGAAGAAGGTTTTAGCGGACTTGGACTGAAAGTGGAAGCCGGCGGAATCACCAAAAACGATGTGGCAGCCTCTTTTTCCAAAACTGTGACCAAGATGCTTTTGGATCCATTTTTCAAATTGGCAAAAGAAAAAAATATTTCCACCGTTTGTATGGCAGGTGGTGTCAGTGCCAACTCGTTTTTACGCAAAGAATTTTTTAAGCGTGGAGAAAAAATGGGACTGAAAACCGTGTGTCCGCACATTTCTCTTTGTGGAGATAATGCGGCAATGATTGGAAGCTTTGCTTATTATAAATACGAAAAACAGTTGTTTGGGGATACATCCTTAAACGCAATTCCCTATATCAGTATTGAGGAGGAATACAGATGATTGCACAAACTCCTGCACCCAGCGGATTAAAACGAATTCAAAAAAATGCAGATGTTTATATGCTACCTGCAGATAAATTTAAAACCTTTTCGGTCAGCTTTCACTTTTTTACCGAATTAAGTGAAGATTCTGTGACCAAAAACGCATTGTTCCCGTTTCTTTTGAAATTGGGAAGTGAACAATATCCCGATATGCTGTCGGTTAACCAAAAACTTCAGGAACTCTATGGCGGCGTGTTTGATGTGAGAGTTGCCAAACGTGGCGATTTGCATATGTTAAGCTTTGTGTTTGAGTTTTTGCGTCAGGAATATTCCGATAGCGAACAGATGGAGAATTGTCTCCTGTTTATGAAAGAAATGTTAACCAATCCTTTGGTGAAGGATGGTGGCTTTAAAGAAGAATTTGTGAACCGTGAAAAAGAAAATCTCACCGATTATATCAACGGTATCATCAACGACAAACGGGAGTATACCACACTTCGTTTGACCGAAGAAATGTTTTGTGGTGAAAACTACGCTTTGTATGAATACGGAAAAGTTTCTGATCTGGAGAATATTTCTGCAAAAGATCTTTATGAAAGCTATCGCCAGATCATTGCAACTGCTCCTCTTCTGGTGTTTATTTCGGGCGATATGGAAGAAGAAAAATTTATGGATACCTTCTCTGCTTTGTTTGAAAGCAAAAGAAATCCTATGCCCAAAAACTCGATTTATTCCAAAAATCTTCCCACACCGCACAAAGTGGAAGAACACGAAAATATTGTTCAGGGAAAATTTGCCCTTGGCTTTCAAACCGGTATTTCTCCCGAAAGTGAAGATTACTACGCTTTGAATCTGTTAAACAGTGTATTCGGTTCCGGTCCACATTCCAAGTTGTTTATGAATGTGAGAGAAAAAATGTCTCTTTGTTATTATGTGTATTCCCGTCTGAACCGCTTAAAGGGGACTATGTTTGTGGGAATCGGCACCGATAAAGAGAATTTTAAAAAAGCATATGATGAAATTTTAAGACAGTTAAAACTGTGTCAGGATGGCGAAATTTCGGAGGATGAAATTGCATTTTCCAAAAAGTTCATTGTTGGAATTTTAAAACAAACCGGTGACAATCAGCATAATCTGGCAGATTTTTATTTAACCGGAATTTTAGCGGGAAAACCTTTGTCTCCTGAAGAATATATCAAAAAAATTGAAGCATTAACCAAAGAAGATCTGATAAGAGTAGCCAATCGGATTACCTTGCAGACAGAATATTATTTGTCGTAAGAGAGGAGGAATTTGATTGAATTTTCAAAAAATAGTGGAAGAACGATTGGGGGAAACCCTATATTTCGGAACCCACGAAAGTGGGCTGGACGTCTTTGTTTTACCGAAAAAAGGATTCTCCAAAAAATATGCCATTTATTCTGTAAAATACGGTTCTATTGATACTTCCTATTATGTGGGAGAGAAAGAAATCAACGACCCTATGGGGATAGCACATTTTTTAGAGCATAAGCTGTTTGAGTTGCCCGGTGGCGGAAATGCCTTTGATTTGTTTTCCAAAACAGGTGGAAATGCCAACGCCTTCACCTCTCACGATATGACCGGCTATCTGTTTTCCTGCAGTGACCATTTTAACGAAAATCTGGATGTGTTGCTTTCTTATGTGAATGATCCTTATTTTACGGTAGAAAATGTTGCCAAAGAACAGGGAATTATTGCGCAGGAAATCAAAATGTATGATGATGACCCCGAATGGCGTTTGTTTAACAATGCATTGGAAGCACTCTACCATACCAATCCCGTAAGAAATGATATTGCGGGAACGGTGGATTCCATTGCCCAGATTAATCATGAGTTGTTGTATCAGATTTATAACACCTTTTATCATCCGGAAAATATGGTACTGTTTGTGGCAGGTGATGTGGATATTTCGGATGTTGCCAAACTGGTGGACAAAAATGTGAAAAAAAGAGAGACACCGTTTTCTGTCATTAGAAAACAGTATCCCGAGCCGGATTGTGTAAAGCAAAAACGGATTGTGAAAGAGATGAGCGTATCTCAACCCAGCTTTATTTTAGGTTTTAAAGAAAATCATGTGGGATTGGTTGGGAAAGAGTTGCTCAGAAAAAATATGGAAACCGGTCTCATTTTAAAAATGCTGTTTTCACAGTCTGCACCTTTGTACAACAAACTTTATCAACAAGGTTTGATCAACGATACCTTCGGGTTTGACTGCCTGAATTCCGACACCTATTTTGCAACCTTCTTAAATGGGGAAGCAAAGGATGTTGACAGAACCGTGGAGGCTGTGCTTTCGGGGATTGAACAGGCAAAACGTGAAGGGTTTAGTAAAAAAGATGTAGAACGTTATAAAAAAGCGGCAATCGGACGGCAAATCCGTTCCTATGATTCGATGGAAGCGGTTGCCAATCAGTTTTCGTCTAATTATTTTTATCAAATCGGAGCTTTCGATTTTGTGGAAATTTATCCGACCATTACCGAAGAAAGCCTGATGAAACGAATGCAGGAAATTTTTAACGAGCATTATGCAGTTTCCGAGATGCAGCCTATTGCAAAATAACTCGGAAGCCGTAGCATAAAGGAGAATACCGTCTATGGACACCATTACTTTTAGCAAACTTGGTCTTGAGTTTCATATCAATCCTATCATTTCTTTGTGGAATACGGGAATTACCATTCATTGGTATGCCGTTATTATTTTGTTGGGAGTCATTTTGGGTTTCTCCTATGCTTGTTGGTTTGCAAAAAAAGAAAAGCTGGATACCGAAATTTTGTATGATGTGCTGTTATGGGGGCTTCCCAGCGCCATTGTTGCGGCACGTGCGTATTATGTAGTATTTAATTTTTCAGCTTATCGGGATAATTTATGGGACGTATTTAAAATCTGGGAAGGTGGAATTGCTATTTACGGTGCTGTCATCGGAGCGGTGATTTCCACCTACATATACGCTCGGGTGAAAAAAAGAAGTGTACTTCAGTTGTTTGATATGGGTGCATTTGGTCTGATTGTTGGTCAAGCCATTGGCAGATGGGGCAATTTTGTGAATCAGGAGGCCTTTGGCACCAATACAAATTCTTTGTTCGCTATGAGTGGCAACGTAATCAGACAAAAACTGAAACAACTGCAGCTTCAGGGAATGGCAGTGACTCCTGAATTGGGAGTTCATCCCACCTTTTTGTATGAATCTGTGTGGAATCTTGTAGGAGTCGTTTTATTAGGGCTCTTTCATAAAAAGAAAAAACATCACGGAGAAATATTTTGGCTCTATATTAGTTGGTACGGTTTGGGGCGGTTTTTTATCGAAGGCTTACGAACCGACAGCTTGACATTCTTTAGTTTTCGCATTTCACAATGTGTGGCGGTGGTTACTTTTGTGATTGGAATTGTACTGTTTGTGCTGTTCCGTCGAAGAGAAATACCAAAAGAAGCTGCAGCAAACAGTGAAGAAGAAACCGAAAATCTGCAAGAAGCAGAAAATGCTTCTGATATCACAAAGAAAGGAGTTTTACCCGAAGATGATAACCATAGCGAACAATGCTAACTATGCCATTTGGTTAAATCAGCTGGTTGGATTTGGAAATCAGCGCATCAAACAGTTACCCACAACATATGGTTCTGCGAGAGCGGTGTATGATTTAACTGCGGACGAAATTGATAAAATCTCCTTTCTGCCCGAAAAACAAAAATTAGCCTTAAAGAATAAAAATCTGGATTACGCCAATGGTGTAATTGAAGATTGCAAGCAAAAAAGAATTTCTGTCTATTGTTATGGAGAAGAAGGATATCCCGATTGTTTATCGGTAATTTATGCACCGCCTTTGGTGCTTTATGAAAAAGGAAAACACTTTGAGTTTGATAAAATTCCTGCCTTTGCCATTGTCGGTACCAGAGATTTGACCGAATATGGAAGAAGAACTGCTTTTGATTTTGGGAAAGCCTTATCCCAAAGCGGTTTGCTGGTGGTCAGTGGAATGGCTGACGGATGTGACGCACAGGCACATTTGGGAGCTCTAAAAGCAGGAAAACCAACCGTAGCGGTGTTAGGGACCGGTGTGGATGTGGTTTATCCCAAAAGTAATCAGGAGTTATATGAATATATTTTGGAATTTGGTTGTGTGCTAAGTGAATATCCGCCGGGAACCAAAGCCACCCATTACAGCTTTCCTCAAAGAAATCGAATTATCAGTGCAATTACCATGGGAACTCTGGTGGTAGAAGGCGATTTGGACAGTGGTTCGTTAATTACTGCCGATCATGCCAACAATCAAGGGAAAGACGTTTTTGCCATCCCCAACAATATTTATGCAGAAAACAGTCGTGGTACCAATCAGTTACTCAAAGAATTTGCATTGATGGCAACCTGTCCTTCGGATATTGTGGAACGATACGTAGACCGTTTTCCGGAATATTTGTATCAGGAAGCGAAAAAGCATACGGTGCCTCACGAGCAATATCTTCGTTCATTACGGGAATTATCCCCGGAAGAAAAGGCGATTTTGGAGCATCTTTCCGAAAAGCCTCGTTATATTGATGATATTGTCAGAAAAACCGGGCTTCCGGCCGGAAAAGTGAATGGCATTCTTACCTTGTTAATGATCAAGGATATTGTATATATGGTTCCGGGAAATTCCTATGCCCTGAAACTGTAACACCCAAACATAAGAAGGAGAAAATATATGGCACAGAATTTAATCATTGTGGAGTCGCCTGCTAAGGCGAAAACCATTGAAAAATATTTGGGAAGTGATTTTGAAGTCATTGCTTCCATGGGGCATTTGCGTGATTTGCCCAAGAAAACCATGGGGGTTGACATTGAAAACAATTTTGAACCCAAATATCAGATTATGCCGGAGCGTAAGGAGTTGGTGAAAAAACTCAGCCAGCTTTCCAAAAGTGCAGACCGTGTCTATCTGGCGACGGACCCTGACCGCGAAGGAGAAGCGATCAGTTGGCATATTGCAAATATTTTGAAAATAGATGAAAATGAGCCTTGTCGTGTTACATTTAACGAAATTACAAAGACGGCAGTTACCGAGGCAATGAAAGCTCCCCGTAAAATTGATTTGGATTTGGTGGATGCACAGCAGGCGCGTCGTGTGCTGGACCGTATTGTGGGATATAAATTAAGTCCCTTCCTCTGGAAAAAAATCAGAAAAGGGTTGTCTGCCGGTAGGGTACAGTCCGTAACCGTTCGTATGATTTGTGACAGAGAAGACGAAATCAATCAGTTCAAGCCCGAAGAATACTGGACGGTGGATGCCACCTTTGCTACCGCAGATAAGAAAAAGTTTTCTTCTCGTTTGTATGGCAAAAACGGCAAAAAACTGGAACTTCACGATGAAGAAACAACCCGTTTGGTATTAGAACAGTTAAAAGAAGCATCCGTTACGGTAAAAAGCGTGAAAAAATCGGTGAAAAAACGTTATGCATTTCCGCCGTACAGCACCAGTACCTTGCAACAGGATGCGTCCCGTAAGTTGAATTTTACTTCCCGGAAAACTATGTCTGTGGCACAGGCATTGTACGAAGGGGTAGATGTTGCCGGAAAAGGTCTTCTGGGGTTAATTACCTATATGAGAACGGACAGTTTGCGTATTGCGGCAGAAGCGGTTCAGGCAGCAAAAGAATATACCATTTCTAATATCGGAAAAGAGTATTATCCGGATAAACCCAATGTGTATAAGAAAAAAGGTGCCAACGCACAGGATGCACACGAAGCCATCCGTCCTACCTATATTGAGCTGGAACCGGATATGATAAAATCCTCCTTAACCAACGACCAGTATAAGCTGTATAAGTTGATTTGGAACCGTTTTGTATCTTCTCAGCTGAAACCGGCATTGTTTGACGTGTTGACCGTGGAAATTGAAGCAGAAGGAGAACAGACAACCTATCAGTTCCGTTCTTCTATGCAGAATATGACCTTTGACGGTTGTATGAAATTTTATCTTTCTCCCGATGAGGAAGAAGATGATAAAGTGAAGATTCCTTCTTTGAGTGAAGGAGAAGCTTTAAGCATCGCAAAATTGAGCGAAAAGCAGAATTTTACAACGCCTCCCGCAAGATATACCGAAGCAAGTTTGATTAAAGCATTGGAAGAAAAAGGAATTGGTCGTCCTTCTACCTATGCACCCACTATTTTCACTGTTTTAAGCCGTGAATATATTGAAAAAGAAGGAAAAACTTTAAAACCCACTCAGTTGGGCTGTCTGGTTACCGATGTAATGAAAAAAAGCTTTTCCAATATTGTGGATGAGCATTTCACAGCAAAAATGGAGGAAGATTTGGACGGAATTGAATCCGGAAAACATTGGAAAGAAGTTCTGGATTCTTTCTATCAAGACTTTAAAAAAGAGTTGGAAACCGCTGACGAGACTGTGGAAAAAACACCTGAGGTTTCGGATGTGCTTTGTGACAAATGCGGTGCCAATATGGTGATAAAAAGCGGAAAATTCGGTAAATTTTTAGCTTGTCCCAACTATCCGGATTGTAAAACAACCAAACCTTTGGTGAAGGAAATTGAAAACATTCCTTGTCCCAAATGCGGTAATAAAATTTTGGAAAGAAAATCCCGTACCGGGAAAATTTTCTATGGTTGTGAAACGTATCCCACTTGTGATTTTGCATCCTGGGATAAACCCACCGGAAAATTGTGTGAAAAGTGCGGAAGCTATATGATATTAAAAAAATATCAGCGTGGCGGTAAGGAATATTGTTCCAATGAGGCTTGTGAACTTTGTGCACCTAAGCCGAAAGCAAAAACAGAGAAAAAGACCGTGAAAAAGACGGCAACTAAAAAAACAACTACCAAAAAATCCCGTGCAAAGGAATAAACTATGAACGAGAAAATCACGATTGTGGGTGGAGGTTTGGCAGGCGTAGAAGCTGCGTATGCCGCTGCCCGTTTGGGGGCGAAAGTCACCCTATACGAAATGAAACCCAAAAAATATTCTCCGGCACATCATTCCGAGATGCTGGCTGAACTGGTGTGTTCCAATTCTTTAAAAGGCAATCGCATTTCCAATGCTTGCGGATTGTTAAAAGAGGAACTTCGCCTTTTGGGTTCGTTGTGTATGGAAAGTGCAGAACTTTCCAAGGTTCCTGCCGGGGATGCGCTGGCGGTGGATCGGGATAAATTTTCTGCATATATCACAGAAAAAATAAAAAATCATCCGAATATTACGGTAATTTCCGAAGAAATCACCGAAATTCCGGATGGCGTTTGTATTCTGGCAACCGGTCCCTTGACGAGTGAAGGGTTGGCAAAAGAAATTGCTTCTCTTTTAGGAGAAGAAAGTTTGTATTTTTTTGATGCTGCGGCACCGGTGGTATCAAAAGACAGCATTGATATGTCGGTTTGCTATAAAATGGCACGATACGGTAAAGGTACGGCTGACTATATCAACTGCCCATTCACAAAAGAGCAATATGATGCGTTTTATCAGGCGTTGGTGGAAGCCAAACTGGCACCACTTCATTTGGAAGAAGAAAAGAAAATCAAGGTGTTTGAAGGTTGTATGCCGGTGGAAGTTATGGCAAAACGCGGTGAAAAAACCTTATTGTTTGGTCCTATGAAACCGGTTGGATTGCCCGATCCCAAAACCGGCAAAGAGTATCACGCTGTGGTACAGCTTCGTCAGGAAAACACCGAAGACACCATGTATAATCTGGTAGGATTTCAGACAAATCTGACCTTCCCGGAACAAAAACGGGTCTTTTCGATGATTCCAGGGCTTCAAAATGCAGAATTTTTGCGTTATGGCGTGATGCACAGAAACACCTATATGAACGCACCGAAAAATCTTTGTCCCACCAATCAGCTAAAACAGCATCCCAATCTGTTCTTTGCAGGACAGATGACCGGCGTGGAAGGATATGTGGAATCTATGGCATCCGGTTTTTTAGCAGGGGTAAATGCCTGGTTATATTTAAATCAACAAGAGCCGGTGGTATTCCCGAGAGAAACGGCACTGGGGTCTTTGATGACCTACATAACCGATGAATCGATTGAAAATTTTCAGCCGATGAATATGAATTTCGGAATTTTACCGAAGCTTACCGAACGAATCAAATCCAAGCAGGAGCGATATGAAAAAATCGCCAACATTGCATTGGATAAAATGAAAGAATTTATTTTGGAACATCAAGTTTTAAGAGGGGAAGTGTAACTGTCAATGACAAACAATTTAGAATACAAGCTGGAAGAAATTCTGTCCGAGGTGGAAAAACCTGCCCGGTATGCCGGCGGAGAATATAACAGCGTGGAAAAAGATTGGGATAAAACAGATTTGCATTTTACCTTCTGTTTTCCTGATTTGTACGAAATCGGAATGTCCCATCTGGGAATCAAAATTTTATATGAAATTTTAAACCGTCGTGAAGATATCTGGGCGGAACGTGCTTTTATGGTTGGGCAGGATATGGAAGACAAAATGAAAGAACACGGAATACCTTTGTATTCTCTGGAAAGCAAAATGCCCTTGAAAGCTCACGATGTGATTGGGTTTACGTTGCAGTATGAGTTGTCATATTCTTCCATTTTGTCTATGCTCTCTCTTGCAGAAATTCCGCTTTTGGCAAAAGATCGTGATGACACATTTCCGCTGGTTTGTGCAGGGGGTCCTTGTGCATACAATCCGGAGCCATTGGTTGATTTTATCGACTTTTTTATGATTGGGGAAGGGGAAGATGTGATTCTTCTGGTTTCCGATATCATTTTGGAAGGCAAGAAAAAAGGCTGGACAAAGACTCAAATTTTAGAAAAACTTTCCACCTTGCAGGGCGTATATGTACCGTCCTTAGTAGAGGTAGAATATAACGAAGACGGTACCGTGAAATCGGTATCCAAAACTGTGGAAAAAACGGTAATTACCGATTTATCAAATGCCGTATTTCCCACAAAATTGGTAGTTCCGTTTACCGAAGCGGTACACGATCGAATCACCTTGGAAGTGATGCGCGGTTGTATGCGAGGTTGTCGCTTCTGTCAGGCAGGTTATATTTATCGTCCCAAACGTGAAAAAGACGCAGACAAGCTGTCTGAACTTGCAAAATTATCGTTCTGTCATACCGGATATGAAGAAATTTCACTTTCTTCTTTAAGTACCAGTGACTATCTGGGCTTAAAAGATTTAAAAGCAAAATTAAATACCTTCACAAAAGAAAATATGATTAATCTGGCATTGCCTTCTCTTCGTATTGATAATTTCCACGAGGAGGCACTGGAAAGCCTTTCCGAAGTCAGAAAAAGCTCTTTGACCTTTGCTCCCGAAGCGGGAACTCAGCGGATGAGAGACATTATCAACAAAAATATTTCAGAAGAAACGATTTTAAACACCATGCAGTTTGCCTATGAAAACGGATGGTCCACCGTGAAGCTCTATTTTATGATTGGACTTCCCTTTGAAACCGATGAAGACGTTTTGGGCATCAGCGAACTGGTAAAGAAAATTGAATCTTTATATTATGCTGTCCCCAAAGAAAAGCGTGGGAAACGATTTGGAATCACCGTTTCTGTTTCTACCTTTGTTCCCAAACCGCACACTCCTTTCCAGTGGGCACCGCAGGATTCTTTTGAAACCATTTTACGAAAACAAAATCTGTTAAAAGATAGTTTGCGTTCTAAAAATATTCGCTTAAACTGGCATGATGCTGAAACTTCTGTATTAGAAGCAGCTTTTGCCCGTGGAGACAGAAAACTGGGCAAGGTCATTTTGGAGGCGCATAAATTAGGCTGTAAGTTGGATGGCTGGAATGAATATTTCTCCTTTGAAAAATGGCAGCAAGCTTTCCAGAATGCCGGTGTGGATATGAGTTTCTATAATGAAAGAGAACGTTCGCTGGATGAAGTGCTTCCATGGGATGTTACCTTCTGTGGCGTTACCAAGGACTTCTTCAAACGGGAACTGATGGCGGCAAAAGAGGTTGTCACCACTCCCAACTGTCAGGATAAATGTGCAGGTTGCGGTGCTAACCGTTATCAGTGTAACAGCGTGTGTAACACTCGTTAATTCCTTTTTTAGGAAAGGAGAAATCCCATGAAAAAAATGGTGATTGAAACCAATAAATTAAAAGAAAATATCCAAAATATCAAATCCTTCTGTCAGGATAACACTGTGATTGCGGTGGTAAAAGGGGATGGATACGGGTTATCACTGATACCGTATGCAACCCTTCTGTCAGAACAGGGAATTACTCATTTTGCGGTTTCGGAAGCGGCAGAGGCAATTCGTTTAAAAGAGGATGAACGTTTTTGTGATGCTACGGTACTATTGATGACACCACAGAATCATCCGCAAACAGTGAAGGAACTGATTCACAAAGGCGTTACCTTAACGGTAGGCAGTTTGGAACACGCTTCTTTGATTGCAGAAATTTCCAAAGAGCTTGAAATTGCTGCATCCGTTCATTTGAAAATTGATACCGGATTCGGAAGATTCGGCTTTGATGACCGGGCTCCCGATGAAATTCTTAAAACGATACAGAAACATCAAAAATCTTTTTGTATTACAGGGATTTTTACCCATTATTCCTGCTCTTTTGAATCAAAATATCAGCTGACTAAAATTCAGGACGAACGCTTCGACAAAATTCTGTCCGTGTTAAAAGCGGAGTATCCCGAGTTGCTAAGCGGGATTTTGATTCACAGTGCAAATTCCTGCGGAGCTTTGCTGTATCCCAATAAAAATCGCAATGCTGTAAGAATCGGTTCTGCGTTTTTGGGACGGTTGCCTATGAAATCGCCTGTTCGGCTTCATCGGATTGCCTATATGGAAACGATGGTATTGGATGTGAGAAGACTGAAAAAAGGGGATAACATTGCTTACGGTAACACCTATACTGCAAAGGAAGATATTGATACTGCGGTGATTGGAATCGGCTATAAAGACGGTTTTGGAACCACAAAATTAAATGATGCTTTCCGTTTGATTGACATTTTGCGATATGTTTATACCGATTTAAAAAGTTTGGGCAAGAAAACCTGGTTATATCAAGGAAAGTATGAGATTTTGGGGCGTGTGGGAATGTATTGTGCCATTGTGAAAAATGATGGTACCCTAAAACCCAACGATATTGTGAAAGTAGAGTGCAATCCTTTGTTGATTGATTCCGCCATCCAAAGAGAATATCGGTAAATTGCGGGAAAGGAGTTTTTGACATGGAATACATCCTTTTGGCGTTGTCCATTGTAATTGTGGTGCTTTTGATTATTTTGTTAGCTACAAAAAACAATCAGAATGATTTAACCAATCTCAGAATGGAACTTGCCAATCAGTTACGAAATATGTCTGATATGTTGTCGCAGACTCAGCAACAGTCGTCTCAACAGCAAGACGTCAGAATCAAGGAATTAAATCTTCGTTTTGAGTCCTTTCAGAAAGAAATTTCCGAACGGTTGCGTTCTTCGGAAGAGCGGTTGAATCAGTTTTCGTTAAACAACGAGAAAAAGCTGGAACACATTCGGGAAACAGTGGAAAATAAGCTTTCCAAAATGCAAGAGGACAATAACAAAGAACTGGAAAAAATGCGTGCCACCGTGGACGAAAAATTACAAAAAACGTTGGAAGATCGCATCGGTCAGTCCTTTAAATTGGTTTCCGAACGACTGGAAGAAGTTTATAAAGGTCTTGGTGAGATGAAAACCCTTGCTTCAGGTGTCGGAGACTTGAAAAAAGTGTTATCCAACGTGAAAACCCGTGGGATTTTGGGCGAAATTCAGTTGGGTGCCATTTTGGAGCAAATGTTTTCTCCCGAACAGTATGAACAAAATGTTTGCGTAAAAAAAGGAAGTTCCAGCGTGGTGGAATTTGCCATTCGTTTGCCCGGTGACGGGAAAGAACCGGTATATCTGCCCATTGATGCAAAATTCCCTGTGGATGCTTATACGCAGCTGACAGATGCTTATGATACCGGCGATATTGCGCAAATTGAAGCGGCGAAAACTGCGTTGGATCGCCGAATCAAACAGTTTGCAAAAGATATCAGCGAAAAGTACATTTCGCCTCCGGAAACCACCGATTTTGCAATTTTATTTTTACCGGTGGAAGGCTTGTATGCCGAAGTGGTTCGTCACGGATTGGTGGAAGTGTTGCAGCGTGATTATAAAATCAATCTGGCAGGTCCCACCACCATTTGTGCCTTTTTACAGAGTTTGCAGATGGGATTTAAAACACTTGCCATTCAGAAACGTTCCGGTGAAGTCTGGAATGTATTGGGTGCGGTGAAAACAGAGTTTGAAAAATTCTCAACCGTGATCAAATCTGCGCAGCAGCGGCTGGATCAGGCACACGGAGAACTGGAGAAACTGGTGGGCGTAAGAACCCGTGCCATTGTGCGTAAGTTAAACAGCGTTTCTTCCTTGTCGGAAGAAGAATCCCGGGCAATTTTGCCGGAGGTTCCCGAACTTTCGGAAGAAACAGAACTGGAAATCTGATGTAAGAAAGAGGTTTATTATGAAATTTAATCCCAACATTAATCTTTCAATGCTCACTGATTTTTATGAATTTACTATGTCAAACGGATATTTTGAAAATGGAATGAAAGATACCATTGTTGCCTTTGATTTGTTTTTCAGAAGAGTTCCCAACGATGGTGGTTATGCCATCATGGCCGGATTAGAGCAAATGATTGAATACATCAATAATTTGAAATTTTCCGAAGATGATATTTCGTATCTTCGTGCAAAAGGGATTTTCTCGGAAGAGTTTTTAGAGTATCTTCAGAATTTTTCCTTTTCTTCCTCGGTTTGGGCAATTCCGGAAGGAACCCCTATTTTCCCGATGGAACCGGTAGTGAGCGTCAAAGGACCGGTCATCGAAGCACAGCTGATGGAAACGATGTTGCTTCTTACTGTGAATCATCAGTCTCTGATTGCCACCAAAGCCAACCGCATTGTGCAGGCGGCAGAGGGCAGAGCTGTGATGGAATTCGGTTCCCGTCGTGCTCAGGGGTATGACGGTGCTATCTACGGTGCAAGAGCTGCTTATATTGGTGGCTGTGCCGGAACTGCCTGTACGGTAACCGACCAGATGTTTGACATTCCGGCACTTGGTACGATGGCACATAGCTGGGTGCAGATGTTTGATACCGAACTTGAGGCATTTTTAACCTATGCCAGAAGTTATCCTGCCGATTGCACCTTGTTGGTGGATACCTATAATGTATTGAAGTCCGGAATCCCCAATGCAATCAAAGCGTTCGATACCGAAGTGGTACCTCGTGGATTTCGTCCCAAGGGGATTCGTATCGACAGCGGGGATATTACCTATTTGTCAAAAAAAGCACGAAAAATGCTGGATGATGCAGGATATCCGGATGTGAAAATTGTGGCATCCAACTCATTGGATGAACATATCATTCGGGATATGTTAAACCAGGGTGCAAAGGTGGATACCTTTGGTGTGGGGGAACGGTTGATTACCTCGAAATCCGAACCGGTATTCGGCGGCGTGTATAAATTGGTTTCCGTCTTTGACGGGGAAACAGAAATCCCCAAAATTAAATTGTCGGAAAATGTATCTAAGATTACCATTCCCGGCTTTAAAAGTCTGTACCGTTTGTATTCCAACGAAACCGGAAAAGCGATTGCAGACGTTCTTACCAAACACGGCGAGAATTTTGACGGGGTTACGGAATATGAGTTGTTTGATCCTCAGTATACCTGGAAGAGAAAAACGATATCCAATTTTACTGCAAAAAAACTCCTGATTCCTATTTTTGAAAACGGGAATCAGGTGTATCACTCTCCCACATTAAAAGAAATTAAAGAATATTGCACCCAGGAAGTTGCCACACTGTGGGACGAAGTGAAACGATTTGAAAATCCGCACACCTATTATGTGGATTTATCCCAGCAGCTTTGGGATATTCGTGATAAAATGTTAAAAGAACATCACGTATAAGATTGCGTATACACACCACATTTCATGCATATAGTAGCAGTATCTCGGAAAACTATGCAAGTTTCTTATATTTTCAGAGAAAGAGTTTCGACATTTTTTTGAAAATGTGGTATCATAAAAATAATTATGATAGGAGAAATTGAAAAGTGGAACAGTATTTTATGTATGTACTTCGTTTGGTGATTGCAAGTGTTTGCGGCGTTTTGATTGGTTGGGAGAGAACTAACCGTGCAAAAGAAGCGGGGCTTAGAACCCATTGTATTGTGGCATGTGCGTCTTGCCTGATGATGTTGGTTTCCATTTATGGATTTATGAACATTCCCAACGTTGTCAATCGTGACCCTGCCAGAATTGCGGCTCAGATTGTCAGCGGTATCGGCTTTTTAGGTGCCGGTATGGTGTTTGTGAAACATCAGAATATCAGTGGCTTGACTACAGCGGCAGGGATTTGGGCAACTGCGGGAATTGGGATGGCTATCGGATGCGGAATGTATGTGATTGGGATATCCGGAACGATTTTGATTCTGTTGGCGCAGACTTTGCTTCATTTTCATCTTCCCTTCGCAGAAAAACCAAAAAGCAAGATTTTAACTGTGAAGAATATTGAAAATGCAGATGTTATCAAAGAAATCTTTGCCCAAAACGGCATCCTTGTATATGATACTAATATTGTGAAAAAGAACGGTGTTTTTACATATGTGTTTTACGTTGAAATTCCGCATAAAATCAACGAAGAAGAAATTCTTCGTGCAATCCCTTATGATTGTGCGTTAAAAAGTGAACTGTAAAAAAATACAAGAAAAAAGGAACTGCAAAAAAAAGCAGTTCCTTTTTTATTCAGCTTGATGACAAAGTCATCAAGCTAGACAGACACTGAGAAACGAAGGTATATTTTTCGAATTTGAATTCGTCGGCGTACACTGGTACGGTAGAGTTCAAATTCGAAGAAAGTAAGTAATGGTGCGGTTTTGTGATGAAAACCGCACCATTTTCTGTGTATATTATTTGTTATTTAATTGCACGAAAGTGTTCTCTTTATTTTATTACTTGCGGTAGAACGAGTTTGTCAGCGGTCTTTAAGAAAAAAGGAACTGCAAAAAAAGCAGTTCCTTTTTTCTTAAAGAGAGGATTTAAAAAAACTGAAAACGGGAAATGTTGTGTCATAGTCCTGCGACCTGAATGTTGGTTTCTTCTTTTGATTCTTTAATTGCAACATCCAGTTTTTTCTTCGCAAGATTTAAATTCATAATCGCAATGTCTACGTATTCATCTTTGGTTGCTTCATTGAAATTAATCCATGCGATTTCAACTTCACGTTTGGCTTCCATCAATGCATCCAGTGTGGGAGATACATTTGGCCGGGAAAATAATGCAGATATTTTTTTAAGAAGCTTTTCCATTTTTGGAACCGCCTTTCTGTCAGTTTATTGTTTCTATTTCATTATATTCCCAATGGAATCCATTTATACCGTTTTTTTTGATATTTTATGCTTTGCACAGATATGCTTCGTGTTCTTTTAAATGCTGCTCAAACAATTCTGAAATTGTGGGATTTGATTTTTCCAGTTCTTCAAATTCACCTGTCAGAAGATATTTGGTGTGTTCTTCTATGTGAATTTCGTGATGATCTCTTGTTTTTACGGAACAACAAATGCCTTCTCTTAATTTTAAATTCTCACGGGTTGCACGAGTGGAATTTAAGGTTTCCAGCTCCATTTGATTTTCCCAGTCCCCCATTTTTAACAGAGACAAAATTTTGGATTTTGCCGAAGCTGTGATTCTGCCTGTTTTCGGGTCGGTAAACAGTCCCATGGCATATAATTCCCGAATGAGTTCTCGTTTGACTGCCAGAGAATTTTCAATTTCATTTTGGGTGGTTAATTCCAGACTTTCGGGCAATAAATTGCTTTGATTCCAACGAATGAGTGCATTATCAAGCTCGTCGCCACCTAATTTTAACATTCGTTCAAACAGAGCGAATTGCTGATAGAGTCTGAGCCATTGTTTGGCTACTTCCAAAACAGCATTTCGGATGTTTTCTGCGCTGACTGTCAGACGGTTATCATCCTGTTGTGCTAAAATTCCCAAAGCAGTTCCCGAAGTGACATTAGAAGGGGCTCTGGAAAATTGTGTTAATTCGGAAATGCCGGAAACAGAAATGAAGGCTTCCTCCAGACGGTCTTGCTTCGATAAGAAACTGTAAGGCAGTGCAGGCGTATCCATAAAACGGGGCGGCTCACTTCCTCTGCCGTATACAATAGGCATTCCCGGTGGCATTCCGTAGTATTCCAGACTGTCAACATCCACACTGCCGTCTTCAATGACGGGGATTCCCAATGCCGCACGATTTAAATATTCGTTAATACGGTTTTGAATGGCATTATAATCTCTTTGAATGGGAATCAGACGTTCAATGATGCTGATTCCGTAAAAACATCCGGGGCGTGTGATGGCGGTTTGTTTTACAAAGGGATATCCGCGGGTGCGGTATTTTCCGTTGATGTAGGGGAGGGGACCTTCATAGAGTAAAGTTTGATTGTAGTATGCCACAATCAGCAATCTGCCATCGGGATGCTTTTTCGATGGCTTTTCGTAGTATTCCAATACGATATCGTAGTTGTCTTTGACATCCTGCCACACACTTTCGGCAGTGCTTGTCCACCCAAGACCACCGGTTATGTTGGTGAGATTTGTCATTGAAAATAAATTGACCCGATGGGGTTTGACTTCGATGCCCCATTTTTCTTTGATTTCATCCACATGATAGGGATGAGCATGAATGATGCTTCTTTGTTCGGAAATTTGTTCCACATACAGGCTTTCCGGATAAATTTCATACGGGGTACAAATTAAGGTGTCTACCTCGCCGGTTTTCACAGTTTCCTCACCGAACTGATATAAAAATTCTCCGTAATCTTTTTGCCAGATAATTTTATAAAAGGCGGTGCCCAGCATTTCGGAAATGGAAACTGCTTGTGCTATTTTTTCAGGGAAGTTTAATTGTTTATGAATGCTTTTTAAAACTGCCGTCGAGATTTTTGCATTGGAAATGTCGTTTAAATCCGAGCTGTTTGTGATTGCACCGATTTGGGGAACCACATCCGACAGCTTGGCGATACGGGTTTCGATAATCGGCGCAATGTTGTTGTAAACAGCTCTTTCCTGATAATCATACAGTTTTTCGATGGAAAAAATCTTTTTTTGATTATAATCGGCATCACAATATTGGTTGCCGTTTAAAAAATTGATATTTAAGTTCCATTTTAATTCCAGTTGATTTCGCTTTTCCGAACGTTCACTAAATTCGTGGCAGACAAATTTTGCCAGATTTTCAGACATTTTTCTCTGCCTCCGATACTACAGTTTGATAGGGTTTTTGGTTGTACATTCCTCGTTTGATAGCAGATTTTTTTGCTTCGTTAAGATACTTTAACAAAGTTTTTGCACGTTTTTCCTGTTCTGCTTCTTTCTTTTTTCTTGCAGCAAAATTACCGTTTCCGTAATAGGTGGGGGTAACGGAGTAAAAATATCTGCGTTTTTCTAAATATTCCTGCTTTTCCTGATTGGTTGTGCTCATGGTTTCACCTCATATCGTTTATAGTAAACTCCGAACTACTCATGAGGTATTGTAGCAAATAGTTTAAAATATCACAAGTTCATTATTTTGCTTCAATTATTTTCAGATTCTGGGGCTCAATATTTGCATCATTTCGCATAGTGTCACGGATTTGTGCCAGTTGTTGATCGGTTAATCCATCTGATTTTACGCTGACGGTTGCCTGCGGAGAATTTAAATAGACGCTGACATCCGAAAACCCTTTCTCCGATAAAATTTCTTTCACCACAGCTTCTTTTTCCATATCTTTGGCGATTCGGATGATTTCCCCTTGTGCTTCTGCTTTTTTCACAGGGTCGGCGCCTTCATCTTCCGATACGGTTTTTAACAGTGCCACTGCTTCGCTTCTGTTTTTTTCTAAGTCGATTTCCTGAGAAACGTATTTTGCTTCTCCGTAGTTTGTTTCTTCATCATAACTTTCATCTGCAGGAGGTAAGGACAATGAGACGGATTCCGTTTCGGTATGATTGATATAGTTGACCACACCTGCAGTTGCCAATAGAGCAGTACAAATAACAGCGGCTACTTTTCGTTTTTGTAATAACAACATAATAATTAGTTCCTTTCAGTTGGTTTAAAAATAACTTCTACTGTGTGAATTTCTGCACCTAAGGCACTTTTGGCAGCCCGATACAGCAGATCTTCCACTGATTTTTGATACGTTCCGAAATAAAAAATACATACCCCCTTGATGGTTGGTTGCTGACGGTTTTTTATCATAATATTTTTATTGCTGTCGGTAATCGGTTTGGTGTCTTTTTGCATATTTGATGTTCCGTCGTTTGGGTTGGTTTCTACCGATAAACTTTCTTCGGTCACTACGCTGATATCTCCGGTGTCCTTGTATGTAAAGACTATTTTGACCGTAACGCCCGTCAGTTTTGTGAGAAGCTTTTCCAACTCTTTTTTTGTGTGATTCTGATGGTTTATCATATTCACTTCCACAGGAGAAGATTCCTCTTTTTTTTGATTTTGCGGAACTAACAGACAAAGAAATCCCGCAAGGAAAAGAATTAAAATCAGTTTGTTTTTTTTATCAGTAAGATTTTTGGGCAGGAATTTCAGAAGTCGGGTGTACCACTTCATAGGGGACGTCTCCTTTCAACAGAGAATGAATTTTGTTCGGATCTTCTTCCGAGATAATGCGGATGTTTTTAATTTCGTAGGAATCCGACAGGGTAACGCTGACTGTTTGGAACGAACATTGGTTTTTGGACAATTCTTCGGAAACAGCAGTTTCAATTTGCGTTTCGTATTGCTGAAGAAGCAGATTTTCACTTTCATACGAAACCATCAGCTCAGATAATGGCACGAATGAAAAATCCGTGTGTAAAAATGCGGAAAGAAAAAAAGTAAACAGAAAAAGACTGACCGCAAATTGAATATACTGTTTGAATTTTTCGCCAACAAGTAATTCTTTTAAAAATTCGCAGAGTAGTATCACAAAAACCACAGATTTTAGTTTCATAATTAGTGACAGCATAGAAGTTCCTTTCTTATAGCCCCATCAGAATCATAATTCCCAAAATAGCAATCACCGATGCCGTTGCTGTGATTCCTGCCAACATTCCCAGAGCGGTTTGAGCGTTGTCGTAAAATTCGGTCACGGTTTCTTCGCATAAAAAACCGGCACAAACCGTGAGGCCTTTCAAAATTAAAATTCCGCACAGAATTTTCAAAATGGGGACCAGAAAAATATAACATAATGCCACAATGCCTGCCAGACCTGCCTGAGCTTTGATTTGTGAAACTGTCTGAATCAGATACTCTCCTGAATCAGACAGTGCAGAGCCCAGAAAGGGGATGCAGTTTCCAAGTGCCATTTTTGCGGTTTGAAGGGTAAGTGCATCAGAGGATTTGGATACGGTGGTAAGAACGGTTAACAATGTGGTGAAAATCCCGATGCACAGAGGAAGTGCAGTTTTGTTGAGTGACAGAAGTGCTTTTTTGAGAGCCGAAAAATAATCTTTTTCTACCAAAGCTGACATCACCGAGCATATGAAGTATAAAAGAATTGCCGGAACAAAGATGTGATTGATTAAATATATCAGTATGTTCATAAATCCCAGAATAAAATAGGTGCTTTTTGCGGAACTGAGCATGCGTCCTCCGTTGGCAATCAGCCCGGTGAGCATAGGGATAATCAGATAGACAAATTGAGACAGTTTGTCTATCATATCTGTAGCCACATTGGAAAGCTCTGTAAAAATTTCACTTGTCAGGTATAAAATTGGAGCCATACAGCCTAAGGTGACGGTTCTGTTTAAGCTGAGCGGAAAATTCATACAGCCTTTGATTCCCAAAAACATCAGTACGATAAACAACATTTTTACTCTGGAAAGCATTGCTTTTAATTCTCCGAAAAACAGCTGTTTTGTTTGGTTTAATAGATTTGCAAACGACGGCTTGTCATCTTGGTTTTGTTGATATGACGGACTGTCCTGGGCAAGTGACAGAATCTTTTGCGTGGGATTTTCCGGTTCTTTTGCATTTGCGAAGGTGGGAAGGGATAGTAAAAGGATCAGTATCAGAATGAATTTTTTGATTGCGTTTTTACGAGTGTCTGTCAAAACAAAGACCATACCATATCCACAACCTTTCCCATCAGAGGAAGAATCATCAAAAACATAATGATTTTGACTGAAAGTTCAGCCTTTTTAGCAATAGCAACTTCTCCGGCATCCGCAATCAGATTACAAAAAAATTCTGAGACCATTCCCATTGTGCAAATTTTAAGTACCAAATTGACTGTTTCCGATTCCATTCCGGCTTCGGACACGATAGCTTTCATTTGTTGGATGACCGATTCTAGCTTTGTGGCAATCAGCGTGAAAATTAAGATTCCCGTGACCAAAGAAACAGCCAGAGCATACTGCGGCGTTCTTTCTTTTAAAACAATGGCAAGGATTGTGCCGATGAGCGCAATTCCTATAATTTTTGCCAGAATATCCATTGTGCTTCACCTCTTACAAATTGAACAGCGCTTTAATGGTGTCAAATAAATATGCGATTTCTTTCACAATGACCACCAAAACAACCACAAGTCCGGCAAGTGTAACCATAGTGGCTTGTTCGTCACGACCGGATTTGGTCAGCAGTTGATTTAAAATTGCAACAATAATGCCGATAGCGGCTATTTTGAAAATCAGTTCTACGTTCATTGCTACATCCCTCTTACCATAATAATATTGCGACGGCAAGGCTGATTCCGTAGATTGCACCCGCCGACAGTTTGTTGCTTTTATGAAATTCTTCTTTTTTTGCAGTGTACAGCATTTTAAGGTGTTTTAACACGATTTCGTAATGTTCGGTGGTTTGTTCTTTGGGCGATTTTCCGAGATTTTTTAAGTATTCAATGACAATGTTTTTTGTTTCTTTTTCGGGGAAGGGGAGTTGTTGTACGGCTTCTGTCAGAGCAGACCGGATGTTTTGGTGAGGATTTTGTTGGATTTGTTCCCACAAAGCTTCAAAAAAACCTCCGTTGTCGGCTTGTCGCTTGAGTGCTTCATCCAAAGGGAGTTTGAACTCATACATCAGACAGGTGAGTTCACGAAGAAATGTCATCGTCTCCAGAACACAGACCAGTTTTTTATTTTTTTCATGAAACAGATATCTTGTCAACAAAACATCTCCTGTTAAAATGAAAGAAATGCCAAATAAGTGAAGCATTTTATCCCTCCTTTACCGAAACGATTCGCTCAATGCGATTATCAGGATTTTTATTTGAGAGATAAACATAGTAGTCAAAGATATGTTCACGGGTCAAACGACGGATATTCTTTTGAAAATTTCCGTCAGAATTTCCGTGAATGGTTGCCAAAATACAAACACCTGCCTGAGCCGCATACAGCAGGCTGTCCTCGTCTTTTGAAGTTCCGATTTCGTCGACAGCAATCACATCCGGTGACAGAGCACGGATGGCGTGGCGGATGCCGTCGGATTTTGTATATCCGTTTAAGATATCACACCGTTTTCCCAAATCATTTTGTGCCTCTCCAATATGTACTCCTGCAATTTCGCTTCGTTCATCAATCACTGATATGCGTATTTTTGGAATTTTATTGGAAAGTTGTCTGATCAGATCTCTTAGCAGAGTGGTTTTTCCGCATCCGGGCGGAGAAATCAACAGGATGCCCGGAATCTGAGACTCCGAAATTACTTGCTCAAACAACTGCTTGGCACAATCTTTCTTTTCGTTGGCAATCCGGAGATTGACCGAAGAAATATCTTTTACATATACCAACGTTCCGTTTTCGTAGACACCGGTTCCGCAAATGCCTGCCCGATGTCCACCCTCGATGGTTAAAAATCCTTGCGCGATACTGTCAAAACAACTGTATAAGGAACTTTTTGTCAGCTTGTCAATCAGGTCTTCTTGCAGAGTATTGGTGCAAATGAGCGGTGTGATGATTTCTTTGTTTGATTCTCTCACAATGACCGGTTGATTGCGCCGGAACCGAATTTCTTCGGTTGTTTTGGTGATGTACGGAGCTAATAACGGCGGCAATAGGTTTTGTAATTGAGGAAGAGAACGGCTCATTTGGATAACACCTCCCTTGTTTTTTATATTTTTATGAGAGGCTGTCCTCATTTATGACAGAGAGCTTGTAATTTTTTTATTGTCCAAAAAACTAAAGTGATTGACTTTTTTCACAAATTGTGGTAAAATAGTTTCGGTAAATTTAAGGTTTACTGATATCATTTTTCGTGATGTTTTTGATACATACGAATGAAACGATTGTATGATTATTTAATACTATAAGATTGGAGAAACAAATTATGGCATTTTTTGAAGCGAATTTTTATAGTGAAGCTTTAGGTCTTCAGACAACCGTTAATGTCTTTTTACCCCAGAGAGGGACCGAAGGGCAAATCGGTGTAGCAGGGAAAGTGGGCAATTCGGAATATAAATGTTTGTATTTATTACACGGGTTAACCGATGACCAGTCCATTTGGCTTCGTCGTACCTCCATTGAACGTTATGCTGAGGAATACGGCATTTGCGTAGTGATGCCTTTTGGCGGCAGAAGTTTTTATACCGATATGAAATACGGAGAAAATTATTATACTTATATTGCAGAAGAACTGCCCCGTCTGATGGAAGAATTTTTCGGTATTTCTCAAAAAAGAGAAAATAATTTCATTGCAGGTCTATCCATGGGCGGATACGGTGCTTTAAAAATCGGTTTGAAAAATCCGGACCGTTATGCTGCTTGTGCAGGGCTTTCAGCGGTGGCTGACCTTGCCGGATGGACCAAAGGTTGTCCGGATTTGATGGTTCCCGTATTTGGTGAAAACCCCGAAGTTCCTGCAAGTGAAGATTTGTTTGCCATTGTGGAAGAAGCCAATAAAAAAGCAGTGAAACCCCGTGTATATATGGGGGTTGGAACTGAAGATTTTCTGTATGAAGGTAATGTAGCGTTTCGTGATAAAATGCAAACACTTGATTTTGACTATACCTACCGTGAATCTTCCGGTACCCATTGCTGGACTTTCTGGGATGAGTATATTCAGTATGTGTTGAAATGGATGTTTGAATAAACAATTTGTTGCAATATATGGAGAAACAGATGGAATCGAAAAAAATAAATATTATTTTGGCATCGCAGTCACCCAGACGCAAGGAATTGTTGCAAAAACACGGAATTGATTTTCAGGTGTTTGTTACCGATGCGGATGAAACTGTTAACGAACCTATGGCACCCAAAGACCTGGTGGCAGAACTTTCTTTCAGAAAGGCAAAAAGTGCGGCAGAGCATTTTCAAAGTCAGGAAGTTCTGATTATAGCTGCAGATACCGTTGTAGCATTGGATGGGGAAATTTTCGGGAAACCGGCAAATGAGGCCGATGCTTTTTCGATGCTTTGTAAACTGAGTGGAAAAGCACACAGTGTATTTACGGGAGTTACGCTTGCCACGGTAAACTCTGCAGGCGTTTCCTACCAATCCAGCGTATGTGAAACCAAAGTGTATTTTAAACCCTTAACCGAGGAAGAAATCCGTGATTATATTGCCACGGGAGAGCCTTTTGACAAAGCCGGAAGCTACGCCATCCAGGGAATTGCATCAAAATTTGTGCAAGAAATTGAGGGGGATTTCGACAATGTGGTCGGATTGCCCGTAACAGCAATTCTTCCTTGGCTGCAGTCCTCACTTTAGGCAGAATGGAGAGGAATCTTTTTGAAAGAAATTCAATATAAAAAAACCAGGTTGAAAGAAGAATTTGTGATTCGCCATTTGGTAACGGTTCATTATCTGGAGTATAGTAAGGACTTTAAATTTACGGGAGAACAACACAATTTCTGGGAATTTTTATATGTAGATAAAGGCGAAATCAACGTCATTGCCGGTGATACTACCCACCGTTTACGGCAAGGGGAAGTGATTTTTCATCACCCCAACGAATTTCACAACGTATTTTCGAACGGTATCATTGCGCCTAATATTGCAATCGTTTCTTTTGAGTGCAATTCCAAAGCGATGCAGTTTTTTAAAAACAAGGTCTTTCATGTGACAAAGGAAGAAAAAAATTTGTTGTCGTCGATCATCAAAGAAAGTACCAAAGCGTTTTCCACGCCGTTAAATGACCCTTTAACGTCAGGATTATTGCGGAAAGAAGAATCTTTTTTTGGGGCAGAGCAGATGCTTTTGCTGTATTTGCAGCAGTTTTTGCTTTCTTTATATCGCAATAATATGATTTCCAATGTGCAAAAAGCTTCTCTTTCTGTGCTAAAAGAGCGGATGGATAACGATATTGTGGAGGATGTCATTGAGTTTTTAAATGAAAATATCGGAAATCCTTTGACATTTTCTGAAGTATTAAAATATTCCAAAACCAGCAGCACCAGTTTGAAAACGTTATTTAAAGAAAAAACGGGAATGGGTGTTATGCAGTATTTTAATTTTTTAAAAATTGAACGTGCTAAAATGCTGATTCGGGAAGATAACTATAACTTTACGCAAATTGCAGGGATTTTGGGATACGACAGTATTCACTATTTTTCCAAACAATTTAAGCAGATGACCAAAATGACTCCATCCGAATATGCATCTTCTGTGAAGATTGTATTGTAGCTTGGGAAAACTCCGATTTCCTTATGCAAATGTAATAAAAATGCAAAAAAACGAATAAATTTTTTAAAATCTATTGAAAAATATGCCGACTTATAGTATAATATCATGGAGTATCTGTAAAAACAAAATCAGCACATATTTGTGCAAGGAGGAAATTATTATGAAAAAAGCGCTTTTACTCACTTTAGTTGCAGCTCTGGTTATCACTTTATTTGCAGGCTGTGGCAAAACCGAAAGCAACACCTTAACTATGGCTACTAACGCTGAATTCCCCCCCTATGAATTTATGGAAAACGGTCAGATCGTTGGTATTGACGCTGAAATCGCACAGGCAATCGCAACCAAACTGGGCAAAGAATTAAAAATTGAAAATGTTGATTTTGATTCTCTGATTCCCGGTGTTCAGACCGGTAAATACGATTTCGTTATGGCCGGTATGACCGTTACCGAAGACAGAAAAGAACAGGTTGATTTCACTCAGACCTATGCTACCGGCGTTCAGGTAATCATCGTAAAAGAAGATTCTCCCATCACCACTGCTGACGATCTGTTCAAAGAAGGTGCAAACACCAAAATTGGTGTTCAGTTGGCTACTACCGGTGACTTGTACTGTACTTGGGATATCGAAGATGAAGGTTTAGGTACCATCGAAAGATACAACAAAGGTGCAGACGCAGTTATGGCTTTAACTTCTGACAAAGTTGACTGCGTAGTTATCGACAATGAACCTGCAAAAGTATTTGTAGCAAACAACCCCGGTTTAAAAATCTTAGATACCGAATACATTACCGAAGATTACGCAGCTGCAGTCTCCAAAGATCAGCCCGAATTAAAAGAAGCAATCGACAAAGCTCTGGGCGAACTGATTGCTGACGGTACTGTACAAACCATCATTGAAAAATACATTCCTGCTGAATAATTTTTTAGCAGAAAACCATTAAAAAGTACTTATGCAAAACAATGTCAACCAAGGAAATTTCCTTGGTTGACATCTGTGTTGTTCTCTGAAAGGAATCATAGATTATGCCGGAATGGATTGTAAAACTGCAAAAAGATTTTGTTGTTGCGTTTATAGAAGACAACCGCTGGAAATATCTGGTTGAAGGGATTCGAAACACCATTGTCCTGACTTTTTGTGCATTGGTTTTGGGTGTTATATTAGGGGTTGTCATTGCGGCAGTCAGAACTACATATGATAAACAGTATCAAGAACTGAGAAATCCCATCGGTCGTTTTTTCCTGTCACTTGGGAACTGGATTTGTAAAGTTTATCTTACCATCATTCGTGGAACTCCTGCGATGGTGCAAATTCTGATTATTTTCTTTATCATTATGGCAAGCTCTGATAACAAGATGCTGTGCGGGATTATTGCATTTGGTATCAATTCCGGTGCGTATGTTGCAGAAATCATCCGTGGCGGTATTATGAGTATTGACGGCGGGCAGACCGAAGCAGGTCGTTCGCTGGGATTGAATTATGTGCAGACCATGTGGTTTATCGTACTTCCTCAGACGTTCAAAAATATTTTGCCGGCGTTGGCAAACGAGTTTATCGTTTTACTGAAGGAAACAGCGATTGCAGGTTATGTTGGTGTGACTGACCTGACTCGTGGTGCCAACATTATCCGAGGCATTACCTACCAAAGCTTTTGGCCACTGCTTGCTATTGCGGCAATTTATCTGGTAATGGTAATGTTCTTTACTTGGCTGGTAGAACTTTTGGAAAGGAGACTGAGAAAGAGTGAGCGATAATAAAATCATCCGGGTTTCCGGATTGAAAAAACATTATAAAAACGGAGAAATTAAAGCTCTCAACGGAGTGGATCTGGAAGTATCAAAAGGCGAAGTAATTGTTATTATTGGCCCATCCGGATGTGGAAAATCTACTTTTCTTCGTTCTTTAAATCTTTTAGAAGTCCCCACAGAAGGAAAAATTTATTTAGAAGATGTAGAAATCACCGATCGAAAAATCAACATCAATTATCACAGACAAAAAGTTGGAATGGTGTTCCAGCATTTTAATCTGTTTCCCAATATGACAGTGTTAAAAAATATGACATTGGCGCCGGTACAACTGAAAAAATCAACCAAGGCGGAAACAGAAAAAAAAGCACTTGAATTATTAAAAATCGTTGGATTGGAAAATAGAGCCGAAGCGTATCCCAATCAGCTCTCCGGCGGTCAGAAACAGCGTGTTGCCATTGTTCGTGCTCTCTGTATGGAGCCTGAGGTGATGCTGTTTGATGAACCCACTTCCGCATTGGACCCGGAAATGGTTGGTGAAGTGCTGGACGTTATGAAACGTTTGGCATCGGCAGGGATGACGATGTTGGTGGTAACTCACGAAATGGGCTTTGCCCGTGAGGTTGCCAACCGCGTAATCTTTATGGATGGAGGAGTTATCGTAGAAGAAGGAACTCCGGACGAAATTTTCAATCATCCGAAAAATGAAAGAACAAAAGCGTTCCTCAATAAAGTATTGTAAATTTGCATATTCTAAGACTGTATTGCAGTCGTTTGATAAAAAATAAAATGACAGAAAGGATGCGTTTATATGCCGTTAAAAAAATTAACTGATGTAGGCGAAATTACTGTAACCGAAAAAGCAATCGAAGAAATTGCAGGCTATGCTGCAACCCATTGCTATGGAGTTGTTGGTATGTGCGAAAAAAGTCCGGCAGAAGTGATTAAACGTTTCTTTGGCAGTGAAAATCTGCGTAAAGGAATTAAAGTGGTATGTCGTGATGGATTGGTTAGTATTGAAATCCATATCAAAGTCAGCTATGGTGTGAATATTAAAGTTTTGGCAGAAAATGTGAAATCAGATATCACCTATGCAGTAGAAAAAATGACACAGGCAAAAATCAAAGATGTTACCGTTTGTATCGATGATATTGTGGTAAATAAATAATCCGCAATACATCAGACTATTCAAAAAGGGAGATCACATTCATGAATAAAAAAATTAATGGAGCCTTGCTTGCCAATATGATTACAGCGGCGAAAATCCATTTGTGTAATAACAAAGAAGAGCTGAATGCTTTAAATGTGTTTCCGGTGCCTGATGGCGATACCGGAACCAATATGTCTATGACCTTCACTTCCGCTGCTTCCGCAGTACACAGTCGTACAGATTCTGCCGGCAACGTGCTGGATGGAGTTTCTATGTCTGCTCTGCGTGGTGCAAGAGGGAATTCCGGGGTTATCTTGTCTCAGATTTTAAGAGGGATGGCAAAGGCAGCAAAAGGAAAAGCAGAACTTGATGTTACAGATATGATTAACGCATTCCGTCTGGGTTCCAAAACTGCTTACGAAGCAATTATGAAACCCACCGAAGGAACCATTCTTACCGTTATTCGTATGACCGCAGAGCATCTGGAAGCAAAGCAGGACGAAATTGCGGATTTGGATACTTTGTTTACCGAAGCAGTGAATGCTGCTTACGATGCATTGGCACAAACTCCCGAAATGCTTCCGAAACTGAAGCAGGCGGGTGTAGTGGATTCCGGCGGTAAAGGTATTTGCTATATCATCGAAGGTATGGCGAACTATTTTAAAACAGAACAAATGCCGGAAGAAACGGTTGCTGAAGCAAGCAAACCGGTAGAGACTTTTGTGGATAATCACGAAAATGTAACCTTCCAGTATTGTACTGAGTTCATCATTCAGAATCCTATGCGGAAAAAGAATGAACTGGCAAAACGTTACGAAGGTTTGGGAGATAGCATCGTGGTTGTTGCTATGGAGGATATCATCAAAGTGCATATCCACACCAATGACCCCGGCATTGTTATTTCCGAAGCTTTGAAAATCGGTAGTTTGATTGATATTAAAATTGATAATATGAAATATCAGAATGAAAATCTGGAAAACAGTGCACCCAAGGAACGCGTACCTTATGCATTTGTTGCGGTTGCGGCAGGCGAAGGATTTTCAAATATCTATAATGAACTCGGCATTGAACACATCGTATCCGGCGGTCAGTCTATGAATCCGTCCTCTGATGATATATTAAATGCTGCAAATGCTACCAATGCTGATGTGGTTTATGTGTTCCCGAATAACAAAAACATTATTTTAGCAGCAGAGCAGGCAGCAGCCCTGTATGATGGTACTATGGTGGTTATTCCCACAAAGAATATGTCTGATGTTCTGCCTTGTATGGTCGGCTTTGACGAAAGTGCTTCTGCAGAAGATAATTTAGCTGCAATGAAAGAGATTATCGCTTCTTTAAAATCCGCACAGATTACTTATGCTGTGAGAGATTCTGTTTTTGATAACATCGAAATCAAAGAAGGCGAAATTATGGGATTGAGCGGCAGCTCCATCCTCACAAAAGGCAAAGAACCGAGCAAGGTTTGTTCCGCAGTGATTGAAAAACTGTGTGATGACAGCGTTTCTATGGTTACTGTATATGCAGGTGAAGATGTAACCGATGAAGAAATGGAAGCTTTGGAAAAAAGCTTAACTAAAAAATTCAAAAATATCGACTTCTCCTTCTATCGTGGAGAACAACCGGTATACTACTATTTTGTATCCTTAGAATAAAAGAATCCGATAAAATCCGAAAAACTTTGAGAATTTTGGAAAAAAGCATAAGAAAAGGTGACCGTGATGGATTTGTTTCAGATGCCGATTTCTAACATATCAGGAGTTTCCAATGCCAGGCTGACGTATTTTCAGAAGCTTGGCATTTTTTCGGTTGGTGATATGTTGTATTTTTTTCCGAAAAGCTACGAAAATCGGATGAATAAAAAATATGTGGCAGACCTTTCTGACTCGGAAACTGCAACTGTCACTGTTCGTATTTTAGATGTTTCTTCTCGCAGAGTCCGTCAGAATCTTACTTTGATTTCTGTGATGGCAGAGGATGAAACCGGAACGTTAAAACTGACATTTTTCAATCAGAAATACTTGCTTGGCGGCTTGAACATCGGGAAGGAAATCACAGTATTCGGGAAAGTTACCCGTCGAATCGGCTATTTCGAGATGACCAATCCGGCCATTCAAAAGTCGGTAGCCGGAGGCGATTTTTCAGAAAATTATATCCCGAAATATCCGTTAACTAAGGGATTGACACAAGGTGTTGTGCAAAAAGTTGTCAATTCTTGCCTGAGCCTTGCGAAGGAACATCTGATTGAAACCTTATCTTTGGATATCCGCAAACAGTATCATTTGTGTGAGCTTCTGTATGCGATTGAAAATATTCATTTTCCAACCGGTGAGGAGGAACTTGCCGCTGCTAAGAAACGACTTGTGTTTGAAGAACTTTTTTATTTGATGCTGGGGCTTGGAAAATTGAAACTAAAGCATAAAAAAGCGGCAGGGCCAAAGCTTTCTGACTATAAAATCGCGGAAGAATTTGCAAATACACTTCCGTTTCCTTTAACCGATGCTCAAAAACGTGTTACCCGTGAAATTTGCTATGATTTCAAACAAGGATATCAGATGAACCGCTTGGTTCAAGGGGATGTGGGAAGTGGAAAAACAATGGTTGCGGCTATGGCGATGCTCATTTGTGCCAACAGTGGTTATCAGGCTGTGTTGATGGCACCCACGGAAATTCTTGCCCGTCAGCATTACGAAGGGTTAAAGCCTTATTTTGATACATTTGGTGTTTCGGTATCGCTTTTGGTTTCTTCTATGAAGAAAAAGGAAAAAACTGAGGTTCAACAGGGATTAAAAACGGGAGAAATTTCTTTGGTAATCGGAACTCATGCCCTCGTTTATGATACGGTGCAGTTTCAAACATTGGGATTGGTAATTACCGATGAACAACATCGTTTTGGAGTGAAAGCCAGAGCAGAACTGACCAAAAAAGGTGAAAATCCCCATTGTCTGGTTATGACCGCAACTCCGATTCCGAGAACTCTGGCGCTCATCATCTATGGAGATCTGGACGTTTCTGTCATTGACGAACTGCCCAAGGGCAGAATCCCCGTTGTTACTCGCATTGCAACCGAGTCTCAAAGAGGTTTGGTGTATGACTTTGTAGGAAAAGAACTGCAAAAAGGGAATCAGGCATTTGTGGTATGTCCGTTGATTGAAGAAAGTGAGGCAATGGATGCCGAAAATGCTATTTGTGTGCAGGAAGAACTGCAAAACGTCTATTTAAAGGAATACCGTATCGGTTTGTTACACGGCAAAATGAAAGCTGACGAAAAAGACGCCATTATGAATCAATTTGCTATAGGGGATTATGATGTGTTGGTTTCTACCACTGTGGTTGAGGTCGGGGTTAATGTTCCCAATGCCACTGTGATGGTGGTTGAAAATGCAGAACGATTTGGATTGGCAAGCTTGCATCAGCTTCGCGGTCGTGTGGGGAGAGGTCAGAAAAAATCCTATTGTTTTTTAAATCTTTCTGATCAGAAGGCGAAAAAACGTCTGGAAATTATGGAAAAGACTACCGATGGTTTTCAAATCAGCGAATTTGATTTGAAAAACAGAGGTCCCGGAGAATTTTTCGGAACTCGTCAACATGGACTTCCTTCGATGCGACTGTCCAATCTGACCTATTCGATGGAGACGGTCCGTCTTGCAAAAGAAGCAGCGGAAGCTGTACTTTCGGAAGATTGCGACCTGGTGCTGGAAAAGCACAAGAAGCTTTCGGTTGCAGTTGAAAAAATGTTTTCGGAAAATGAATTTATCAGCCAATTATGATTTTTTTGGAATCCCAAGGAAAACGGGAGAAAAGAATTGACATTTTTTCGGTTATCATATATAATAATATGATAAGAACAAAAAGGAAAGGAATCGGCATATGAAGCATTCGATGCAGGAAAAATCAGCTTGGTTTTTCCGATTGGCTTTTTTAGTGTTTGCTTCCTTTGCTTTGTTAAGTACCCTTGTGGTCAGCGGTGGGAATGTGGTTTTTAGTCCTACAGAAAGTTTTGGGAGATTTTTCGGCTACACCTTTTTTTATGTTGGTTTGGCAGCATGCTTTTACCGATGGTTTTCTGCGAAAAAAATGAGTTTGCCGTTTGGTTTGCTTTTGTGCTTTGGACTGCGGATTTTGTTTGTCTTTTCTGTAAAGATTGAACCGTTTTCCGACTATTATTTATATCACGAAATGGCAGAAAATCTGGTGCAGGGGAAAATCTTGCTTTCTGATTATGGTTCAATGTTTCCGCACACTATTGGCTTTTCTTGGCTGATTAGCGTGATATATCGTCTGTTTGGAGTCGATTACTTTGCGATTCAGATCGGGAATGTTTTGATAGAAACACTAACGGCCTTGGTTCTGTTTTTTTGTTCCCGAAAGCTTTTTAACAGAAAAATTGCCAATGTTGTTGTGTTTTTGTATGCGATTTCGCCATCCTTTGTGATGTATTCCGAGCTTCTTGCGACCGAAGTGATGTTTGGATTGCTACTGAGTGTTTTGTTCTATCTGGCAATTTTATTTTGGGAAAAGCCCAAAGTGGTCTATGGTGTTCTGTTTGGCGTTGTAACAGCAATTCTGAATGAGGTTCGCCCGTTAGGAATGGTTGTGATGTTTGCATTTGTTCTTTATGGGATTTGCTTGCTTCATGGAAAAAAACGATGGTTGTCACTTTGCCTTGCCATGTTATGTTACTGTTTGGCTTTCAATAGTTTCAGTTATACTACCGAGCAGTTGAATGGACAACCGGTTGCCTCCACTCCCTTTGGATACGGTCTATATGTAGGCATGAACGGGGAGCAAAATGGCAGATGGAACCTTGCAGACTATGATATGGCGATGAATCTTGCCAAAGAGGGAGTACTTTCTCCCGATGAAGTGCATCGCTATTTGAGAAATCAGGCTGTCCAACGTTTTTTTGAGAATGGTTTCTCAGAGAATTTACGGCTTTTGGTAAATAAATTCGGAATTTTGTGGGGAAGCGAAATGCTTGTATGCGATTCTATGAAAAATGATGCAGGGTTTGCTTTCGCAGACAGATTTTTGCAAATAAAAAATATGGCGAATGCTTTTCACTTCATATTTATGACAAGCGTATTATTGGGGGCTTGTAAATTAATTCGTCAAAAACGTCGTGACGGCGTGGTATATATTTGTATTTTTGTAATGGGCATTGCAGCTCAACATTTGTTGGTTGAAGTGCAAGAACGATATTCCTATCCTGCTTTGTTGGCTTTGATGCCGATTGCCGCATCGGGAATCGGTGTGGGATATGAAAAGGGGAGAAACTATTTGTTTAAACGCTTGAGAGAAGATATCAGAGCGGTGATGGAAAAAGACCCTGCCGCAAAAAATGTGGTAGAAGTATTTTTGTTATCACCCGGGATTCACGCATTGTTCTGGCATCGGGCAGCACATCGTTTGTACCTATGGAGACTGTTTTTTCTGGCTCGTTGGATTTCGCAAACGGTGAGAGCTTTTACCGGGATTGAAATTCATCCGGGAGCAAAAATCGGTCGTGGCGTTATGATAGACCACGGGATGGGAGTTGTCATCGGCGAAACTGCTGAAGTGGGAGATGGTTGTACCATCTATCAGAATGTGACTTTGGGTGGTACCGGGAAAGATACCGGGAAGCGTCATCCAACCATTGGAAAAAATGTAATGATAGGTGCCGGTGCAAAAGTCTTAGGACCCTTTAGCGTTGGTGATAATTCCAAAATTGCTGCTAATGCAGTGGTTTTAAGAGAGGTTCCGGAGAACAGTACTTGTGTGGGAGTTCCTGCAAGAATTGTGGTTCGTAATAATGTGAGGATTTCTGCTGCTGATTGGCAGATGGATCAGACGCACATTCCCGATCCTTTGTCCCAGGAACTGTGCAGAATGCTTGCCCGCATTGAAAAACTTGAAACAGAACAAGCTAAGGAAGGAGAATAACTTATGAAAATTTTTAATACATTAACAATGCAAAAAGAAGAATTTAAACCATTGGAGGATAACAAGGTTAAAATTTATGCCTGTGGTCCTACTGTATACAATTATTTCCATTTGGGAAATGCACGTCCCTTTATCATTTTTGATACCTTAAGAAGATATTTTGAATATCGTGGTTATGAAGTAAAATTCGTGCAGAATTTCACTGATATTGACGATAAAATGATTAAACGTGCCAACGAAGAAGGAATTACCGTCAGAGAACTGGCTGATCGTTTCATCAAAGAATACTATACCGATGCCAAAGGTCTTGGTGTGCAGGAAGCAAATGTTCACCCCAGAGCTACCGATGTAATTCCTCAGATTATCAAAATGTGCGAAACCCTGATTGAAAAAGGATATGCTTACGAAGCCAATGGTGATGTGTATTTTGAAACCAAAAAATTCAAAGATTACGGAAAGCTTTCCCATCAGCCGTTGGAAGATCTGGAGGCAGGTGCCAGAATCAATGTAAATGAAGATAAAAAAGATCCTATGGATTTTGCAATCTGGAAAGCAAAAAAAGAGGGAGAACCTTCCTGGACTTCTCCTTGGGGCGAAGGTCGTCCCGGATGGCATATTGAATGTAGTGCAATGGTAAATGAATACCTTGGAAAAACCATCGACATTCATTGCGGTGGCAAGGATTTATCTTTCCCCCATCACGAAAACGAAATTGCCCAGTCGGAATGTGCAAACGGTTGCAAATTTGCCAAGCACTGGTTCCACATCGGATTCGTCAACGTGAACAACGAAAAAATGAGCAAATCCAAGAATAATTTCTTCACCGTCCGCGATCTTGCAAAGGTTTACGGTTATCTGCCCTTGCGCTACTTTGCCGTTTCTGCCCATTATCGGATGCCCATCAACTACGAACCCGGCATCATCGAACAGGCAAAGGCTTCCCTGGAACGGATTCACAACTGCCTTGCGAATCTGAAATTCCTGGCAAAGAACGCCCCCGATACGGAGCTGAACGAAGAGCAAAAGGCCTATATCGCATCCTTCGACGAATATCGCAACCGCTTCGAAGAGGCCATGGACGACGATCTGAACACGGCAAACGCCATTACCGCGATTTTTGATCTGATCAAGCAAATCAACGTAACCGTAACGGACGGAATGCCCAAGGCGGTCTACGAAACCCTTTTGAACAAGGCAGAAGAACTGGTTGACGTTCTGGGGCTTCTCCCTAAAGAAGAAGGGGCAAGCGACGAAGACGCCGCCATCGACGCATTGATCGAAGAACGCACCGCCGCCCGCAAAGCAAAAGACTGGGCAAAGGCCGATGCCATCCGCGATCAGTTGACGGCTATGGGAATCATTCTGGAAGACACCCCCTCCGGAATTCGTTGGAAGCAAATTGAAAAATAACAACCGTTATATAATATCAGTTATAAAACATCAAAGGAGCGTCGCCCGCATTCGGGGCGGCGCCTCCCCATCTCTGCCGAAAAGCACAGAAACGGATTGACCATGATTGACGTGATCAACAGTCCCGTGACGGTTCTTCGGGGAATCGGGCAAAAACGGGCAGAACTGCTGAAAAAACTGAATATTCACACCTGCGGAGACCTGATCAATTACTTTCCCCGCAGGTACTTGAATATGTCCGAAGTCAATCCCATTGACCAACTGAAGGACGGAC
>JAZUBQ010000018.1:0-1901 GCA_045638525.1 Clostridia bacterium | reverse complement strand
ATATTTTTCATTTTTATCCACACATTCAAAATGGGTCACCGCATGTTCTCCACACTCAAAATCCACGCAGCGCTCTACCGTAGAACCATCTTTCCTTGCAATTGGGAAATCGATGATACCACTCTCTGGTAATTCTCCTTTGACCACAGCCAGATAAGTTCTGTGGATCTCACGATTTACCATAGCCAGATTCAGTGCCGCACCGGAAAGCATATTTTTTGCAATCACCACAAGGCCAGTGGTATCCCTGTCCAGACGGTTGATGCATCTGAAAACAAAAGGAATGCACTGGCTTTCATAATAGTATTTCACACCATTTGCCAAACTATTGTCATAATTTCCCTGAGAGGGATGAATGGGTGTATCCGCAGATTTATTCAAAACAAGAATATCTTCATCCTCATAGACAATATCCAGCGGCATCTCCACTGCTGCAATATTTTCCGAGGAATCCTCTTCCATAAATACTGTCTCCAGCAAATCTCCTGCTTTTAACTTATCCTTTGTATAAGCCCAGACACCGTTCCTTTTGATTCCTTCCTCGGTCTTTTTCAGATAAACAATGCATCCATGGGAATATCTTTTCAGTTTTAAATATTTTTCAATGGTGTAGCCATCAAACTCCGGCTCCACCACATAACTTAATTTTCTAATCATTTTACTTTCACTATATCAGCAAAAGCCATGCGCACCGCATGGCTTTGTAATTTTTCCATATTATCTGATTCTTTCCGGGAATCCAATCTTCTTCTGCACCTTGCGAAGAGTCTTGGTTGAAAAATACTGGGCTTTTTCTGCATTATTTTTAATCACGCTGTCAATGTACGCCTTGTCCTTTTCAAGCTCTTTCACTCTTTCCTGTAACGGACGAAGAACATCTACAACGGCTTCCCCTACTGCCGGCTTAAATACGCCATAGCCCTGACCGTCAAATTCTCTTTCTACTTCTTCCGGTGTTTTTCCTGTACATGCACAGTAAATATCAATTAAGTTTTTGATACCCGGCTGTTCATCACGATAACGGATCTGTGCTTCTGAATCTGTTACGGCACGTTTGAATTTTCTCATAATGGTATCCGGATCATCCATTAAATAAATGCTTGCATTTGGATTTTCATCGGATTTGGACATTTTCTTTGTCGGTTCCTGAAGGCTCATGATCTTGGCACCAACTTTTCCAATGTATGGTTCCGGTACTGTAAATACATCACCATAAATGCTGTTGAAACGCTGTGCAATATCTCTTGTCAGCTCTAAGTGCTGCATCTGATCCTTACCAACAGGTACTACATCTGCCTGATATAACAGGATATCCGCAGCCATCAGTACAGGGTAAGTGAAAAGTCCTGCATTGATATTGTCTGCATGTTTTGCAGATTTATCCTTAAACTGAGTCATTCTGTTTAATTCACCCATGTAGGTATAGCAGTTTAAGATCCATGCAAGTTCTGCATGCCCTGATACATGGGACTGATAATAAATACAGTTCTTTTCCGGATCTAAGCCCGCTGCGATATATAAGGTCAGAAGTGCTCTGGCACGACGACGAAGCTCCGCCGGATCCTGACGAACTGTGATAGAATGCATATCTACAACACTGTAAAAGCATTCATATTCATCACTTAAAGTCACCCAGTTTTTCAGGGCTCCCAAATAATTTCCCAAAGTCAGATTTCCTGTGGACTGCATTCCACTAAATAATACTTTTTTTCCGTTTAACATCATATTTCTCCTCTTGTATTTATACTGACAAGATCATGCCTGCGATGGCAAAATAAACCACCAAACTCAAAGAGTCCACGATTGTCGAAATTAATGGAGCCGCCATCATGGCAGGATCCAATTTAAAAATCTTTGCAATAAACGGTAATACGCACGCAAGAAGTTTTGACATGACTACC
>JAZUBQ010000017.1:0-127256 GCA_045638525.1 Clostridia bacterium | reverse complement strand
AGTTTTCAAGGTTCATTCACTGTCTCTCGCAGACAGCTTAGCTATTGTAACACATCATTTCCCATTTGTCAACACTTTTTTTCAAATTTTTTTAACTTTTTTTCGCGTATGCCACAAAACCCTTGATTTTATGCGGTTTTTACCACAAAATTTTTTTGAAATTAACAAATCCCAAACGTCTTTGGGTACCAAGACAGGGGGGGGGGGTGGGACCCCTCCCCTACAATTACATATTCCCTAAAAAATATCCTTCCATCGGAAGATATTTTTTCTTTTATGCCTTGCAAAATGAAAAAAAGCATATTATAATAAAAGATAATGGATTAATTTGCGTTAAGAAAAAGAAAGGCGGCTATTATATATAATGTATAGAGATTTTTCTGATTTTACCAATCAATTAAAAGATAAACGGATTGCGATTTTAGGGTTGGGGGTCAGCAATCTGCCCTTACTTCGGATGCTTTTGGAAAACGGTATCAAAAACATCACCGTTCGTGATAAAAATCCGGCACCCGAACTGGACTTCCCTGCTCCTGATGTAACATGGATCACAGGAGAAGAATATTTAAAAGATTTAAATGAAGATATTATTTTCCGTTCTCCCGGTATTATGCCCACGTTGCCCGAACTTCGGGAAGCGGTTGCTCAAGGGTCGGAACTTACTTCGGAAATGGAAGTATTTTTTGAGCTGTGTCCTGCAAAAATCATTGGAATTACAGGTAGTGACGGAAAAACCACAACCACGACTTTAATTTATGAAATCTTAAAAAAGGCTGGGTACACCTGTCATTTAGGCGGAAATATCGGACATCCTCTGCTGGAAGATTTAGCAATCATCAAAGAGGACCATATTGTGATTGTGGAATTATCCTCCTTTCAGCTGATGACCATGAAAAAAAGTCCCGACATTGCAGTCATCACCAATTTAGCACCCAATCACCTGGATAAGCATACCGATATGGATGAATACATCGAAGCCAAAACCAATATTTTTCATTACGGCACTACGCAAACAGTATTCAATCTGGAAAATGAGATTACCAAAACATTCCTGCGGGAAGATTCGCTCTCGTTCAGTTTGCATCAGCCGGTGGAAAAAGGTGCATATTTAGAAGGAGATACCGTATATTTTAACGGCAAAGAAGTGATGAAACGTTCTGACATTGTGTTACCGGGGATTCACAATGTGGATAACTATTTAGCCGCTACTTGTGCGGTAAGTAGTTTGTGCGATATGTCTTATGTGAAGCAGGTAGCAAAAGAATTTGGTGGAGTGGAGCATCGTATTGAATTTGTGAGAGAAGTGGACGGCGTTCGTTACTATAATGATTCCATTGCCTCCAGTCCCTCCCGTGCCATTGCAGGACTGCGTTCTTTCGACCGGAAAATTATTGTGATTGCCGGCGGAAGTGACAAAAACATTCCCTTTGACACCTATGCCAAAGAAGTTTGCGAACGGGTGAAGCATCTGGTGGTGATGGGACACACCAAAGAAAAAATCAAAGGGGCAGTTTTGGCTGTGAATCCCGAGTTTCCCATTTCGGAAGCCAAAGATTTATGGGATGCGGTAAGACTGGCAAAAGAAAACGCAAGTGACGGCGATGTGGTGATGCTGTCTCCTGCGTGTGCAAGTTTTGATTATTTTAAGAATTTTATGGAACGAGGACAACTGTTTAAAGATTGTGTAAATTCTTTATAATGTCGGTTTGAAAAACCCACACAACGGGACGATGTGGGCATCGTCCCCTACATACCTTCCGTCTTCCAAGGAAGATGGCAAAACCGTAGGTTTTGACGCCAAGAGAGAGAACCTGTGGTAAAAAATTCCGAAAGGAACGCTATAGTATGAAGCAATTAGAAAAATTAGTAAAAACGCCTGCAGTGTCCGGCTTTGAAAAAATGGGCAAAGAGCAGTTGTTTGAAATATTTGAAAAATTCGGATTGACGCCGAAAACCGACGAATATGGCAATGTATATGCCGAAAAAAAATCGGCTTTTTCTCAATTTCATATTCTCATTGATGCACACATTGACGAAATTGGTTTGATTGTCACCGAAGTTTTACCGGGCGGATTTTTAAAATTTGAACGGGTCGGCGGAATTGACCCTGCCAATCTGCTGTGTCAGGAAGTTCTGGTGCTTACCGAAGAACCCATCTATGGGGTAATTGGCGCCATTCCCCCTCACCTTACCAAAAAAGGGGAAGAAAACAAAGAGCAGGAATTGCTCATTGATACCGGCTTAACCAATGCGGCGGAAAAAATTCCGGTAGGTACGCCCGTCAAGCTGAAATCTTCGTATCTTAGATTGAAAAATAACCAGATTTCTTCCGGGGCTATGGATGACAGAGCAGGTCTGCTTGCAGCATTAATGGCGGCAAAAAAATGGAAGCAGGATGTGAACATCACGGTGCTTGGCAGCACCCGTGAAGAAACCGGGCTGCAAGGATTAGAGCTGTTTTTAAAGAAACGCTCCTTTGATCTGGCAATTATTTTAGATGTCACACACGGATATTTTGATGGGCTGAATCCCGGTCGTTCCTATCCGGTTGGCGAAGGATTTACCCTCTGCTACGGCGGAATTTTGGACAACCGTCTGACCCGATATTTAGAGCAGGAATTACTGCGCAAAGAAATTCCCTATCACACCGAACTGGAGCCTTCGCATCCCGGAACAAATGCTTACTGTGCGGTGATGCATCGGATTCCTGCGGTGATGATGTCCATTCCGCTAAAATATATGCACACAACTGTGGAAACCCTTTCGGAAACTGATGTAAAACAGCTTGCCTCTTTCCTGGCAGAAACCGACTGGGACAAAGCGTTGTCATAAGGAGGTTTACCGATGGAAGATATCAAAGAATTATTAAGAAAACTGACCCTCATCAACGGAACCTCCGGCTATGAAGATGATGTCATCCGATTTATCACCGATGCCTTAACCGAACATGGAATCGGCTATCATAAAGACCGTATGGGCAATATTATTGTACAAGTTGGCGAAAATCCCAATCGGATTGCGCTGTTTGCCCATATGGATGAAGTGGGATTCGGCGTGCGGGAAATCCGTGAGGACGGCATGCTTCGGTTTGCTCCCATCGGAGGGGTAACCGACATGATTCTGCTTTCCACACCGGTGGTTGTGGGCCCCAAACAAATTCCCGGTGTGATTGGAAATATTCCCAAACATCTGCAGGAAAAATCATCGGAAAAAGAAGTGAAAATCCCCGATATGATGATTGATATCGGTGCCACCTCCAAAAAAGATGCCCAAAAAGATGTCAGAATCGGAGACCCCATCTACTGGAAAAGCGATTTTGTTACTTTTGGAGACGGTTTGATCAAAGCAAAAGCTCTGGATGACCGTGTGGGTGTTGCCGTCATCTTAGCCCTGTTATTAAAGCAAAATAAGCAAAATAAGCAAGATAATCAAAATAATCAAAAAAATTCGTTTACTGCAGTGTTTACCACAAGAGAAGAAATCGGAATCATGGGTGCAAAAATGAGCACTCCCCTCATCACGCCAGAAAAAGCGGTGATATTGGAAGTTACCACCTGTGCCGATATGCCCGGTGTTTCGGAACCTACCACCCGTATGGGAGATGGCGTTGCGCTGTCGGTATTAGACGGAGGCAGCGCATCCGATGCGAAATGGAATTCTGTTGTTTGGGATATTGCTGTTTCTCATAAAATTCCCATTCAGAAAAAACTCACCACCAAAGGCGGAAACGATGCGGGAGCGGTTTCCTATATCTCCGGCGGAATCCCAACAACGGCGTTGTCGTTACCCGGTCGCTACATTCACTCTCCTGTCAGCGTAATTTGTGAACACGATTTCAATGCAATGTACCGGCTGACCGAGCTTTTAGCAGAAGAAGCATAGAAAAATATATTGTTATTTTTTTAACACTTGCATTTTTTGATATTATGTTGTATACTGTAGTTGGGAGAGATTTTTTCTCAGGAAAAATTGAGACCCAACGGAACAATAAAACAGAAAAGAGGGTTTGAAATGCCAATCAAAATTCCAAATGAATTACCTGCCAGAAAAACATTGGAAGGCGAAAATATTTTCGTGATGTCGGAAAAACGTGCCTGCAGTCAGCATATCCGACCTCTTAAAATTGCCATTTTGAATCTGATGCCTACCAAAATTGTTACCGAAACCCAGCTGCTCCGACTGCTGGGGAACTCCCCTTTGCAGGTGGAAATCACTTTGGTAACAACCGATTCCCACGAATCGAAAAACACATCCAGGGAACATCTTTCCACCTTCTACAAAACTTTTTCCGAAATCAAGAAAAAGCATTTTGACGGTATGATTATCACCGGTGCTCCCGTGGAAAAACTGGATTTTGAAGAAGTAGACTATTGGGAAGAATTAAAAGAAATCATGGATTGGTCCACCAAACACGTCTGGTCTACCCTGCACATTTGCTGGGGAGCTCAGGCAGGGCTCTATCATCATTTTGGAATCCCAAAATATGATTTGCCCGAAAAAATGTTCGGTATTTTTGAACATCAACTCCTGAAAAAACACAAAAAGCTGTTTTTCGGATATGAAGATACCTTCTATGCTCCCCATTCCCGTCACACCGAAGTTCGGGAAGAGGACATCAAAAAGGTGCCGGAACTGACGTTGGCTGCTACCTCAAAAGAGGCCGGTGTCTATGCGGTAACCACCAAAAAATACCGTCAGATTTTCATTATGGGTCACTCCGAATATGATAACGAAACGCTGGATTTAGAGTATCGTCGTGATGTGGATAAGGGGTTACCCATTCATATCCCCTGCAATTATTATCCTGACGACAATCCCAATAAAAAACCCGTAAACCGCTGGAGAAGCCACGCAACACTCTTATTCTCCAACTGGCTTAACTACTGTGTTTATCAGATTACACCTTATGATATTGATAAGGTGACACCCTATAAAACCCATTCTTAATTTTTACCCATTAGAGAAAGGAAGCGAAACTTAATACCATGGACTACGCACAGGAAGCACTCAAACTGCACAAGCAATTAAAAGGGAAAATCGAGGTAGCTCCCCTTTGTCCCTTAGAAACCAAAGACGATTTATCCATTGCATACACCCCCGGTGTGGCGGAACCTTGTCTGGAAATCAACAAGGATGTTGCAAATGCATATGAATATACAAGAAAAGGAAATTTGGTTGCTGTTGTAACGGACGGAACCGCAGTGTTAGGTCTGGGAGATATCGGTCCCGAAGCAGGGATGCCCGTTATGGAAGGAAAAGCCGTTTTATTCAAACACTTCGGCGGTGTGGATGCAGTCCCCATTTGTCTGGCTACCAAAGATGTAGACAAAATTGTGGAAACCGTAAAAATGATTGCTCCTACCTTTGGCGGCATTAACTTAGAAGATATTTCCGGTCCCCGTTGTTTTGAAATTGAAAGAAGATTAAAACAGGAACTGGATATCCCCGTATTTCACGATGACCAGCACGGTACTGCCGTGGTTTGTCTGGCAGCTGTGTTAAATGCTGTAAAATTAGTGAATAAAAAAATCGAAGATCTGGTTGTTGTCATCAACGGCGCAGGTGCCGCAGGAGTTGCGATTGGAAAACTGCTTCTTTCCTCCGGCGTGAAAGACGTCATTATGTGTAACTCCAAAGGAGTTATCTATGAAGGCAAAGAAGGCTTAAACGATGAAATCGTGAAAGTTTCTAAAATCACCAACCAAGAAAAGAAACAGGGCACCCTGGCAGATGTTGCAAAAGGTGCCGACGTGTTGGTTGGCGTGTCGGTTGCAGGTGCATTCACCGCAGAAATGATCAAATCGATGAACCGTGATCCCATCATCCTGGCAATGGCAAATCCCACACCCGAAATTTTCCCCGATGAAGCCAAAAAAGCAGGTGCCGCTGTTATGGGTACCGGCAGAAGCGACTTCGCAAATCAGATCAATAACGTATTGGCGTTCCCCGGAATTTTCCGCGGTGCTCTGGATGTGAGAGCCAGTGATATCAATGACGAAATGAAAATTGCCGCATCCCGTGCCATCGCAGGATTGGTTTCCGATGAAGAATTAACCCCCGAATATATCATTCCTGCACCCTTTGATAAACGTGTGGCAGAAGCAGTTGCAAAAGCAGTTGCAAAAGCTGCTCGTGACACCGGCGTTGCAAGAATTTAGTTTTTGTTATAAAACAATAACAGCATATAAAAAACAGTACCGAATCGGTACTGTTTTTTCATATCTATAACATTTTGAGATACCCACACAGCGGGACGATGTGGGCATCGTCCCCTACGCCCAATCCTCATCGTCTGTTGCTTCGTCCTCATCATCAGGCATATCCATATACATATCTTCGGTTTCCAATTCAATGTTAATCAGCTTTTTGATAATCGGTTCATATTTTTTGGTATCTTTATTTTCTTCAATCACGTCTGCTACCTTAGCATACAAATAATAATACAATTTTTTGTAATCTGCCATCGTTTTCCCTCTCCTTTTTCTTCCCAAAAATAAAAAAGTGTGTCTCCACAACCGAAGACACACCGAAAAAGTATTCTCCTCGATTGTTGCGACACAATCCATACCCCAACGGATAAGAAACAGAGGAAATACCTTTTACCAAAAGTATTTCCCGTCAGGGTTTTATTATATTGGATTATGTCGCAGATTCATTGTAACATAAACCAAAAAAATTGTCAATAAAAACATATGGTTCCATCCATCTAAAAAAACGTCACCGAATGACGGAAGCAAAAAAATTCCGCCCTTATTTTCGCAATTCTCCACCGTTGTCGGAAGACGGGAGTAGGGATTGCGGAAATACCAGGCGGCAGTTTCTTTTTTTGGTTCGTTTTTTCTTTGCTGTCAAAGAAAAAAATGAACATATAATGAACATATAAAAAATATATAAAATTAAAACAATGTTTGATACCCTACAAAAACATATGGTTCCATCCATCTAAAAAACCTCACAGCTTGGCTTTTACCAATTTGTGAGGTTTTTATGATTCTATAATATTGTTCGGAAAGCACTGTACCTTAATACTGATTGCGGTATTTTTTCAAAAAATAGCCATACAGGAAAAATAACAACAATGCACCAACAATGGAACCTGCGGTAATATAAATCCAGGGTTCCACCGCATTTTCAATTTTTAAGGTTTCCCAAAGGCTGTTTTGCAAAGTCAGGGTATTGGTATCCAAACTTTCATAATACTCGGTTTTTACCGCCGAATTTTCGGCATAGAGGATTTCCATGGCGTCCTCGTGCCAGTCCTCCATATAGGCGATATATTCTTCATCTTCACGCACCAACATATGAGGGGACGCATAACCGATATACTCCGCATTGGCAATGGCAATCTCTTTTTCCAACATAAAGTTGATGTAGAGTTCTGCCAACTCCTGATTTTTTGCACAAGCAGGCACACACATAGCATCCACAAACACGTTAGTTCCTTCTTCGGGATAGTAAAAGCCTAACAAATCATTGGAATCGTACATAGTGAGATAGTCGCCTGCATAATAGGGTGCAATGGCAGCAGAACCGTTTTTCATTTTGTTGAAAATTTCATCCATCACGTAGCTTTGGATGAGGGGTTTCTGTGCTTTTAACTTTTCCACTGCAGACTGCCATACCGCAGGATCGGTGGAGTTTACGCTTTCTTCTGCCCAGTAGATAGCAGTCCCGAAGGCATCACGGGGATTGTTAAACTGCAGAATCTGCCCTTTATAGGTTTCATTCCACAATAAATCCCAGCTTCCTAAGTCAGCGGGGTCAACCATTTCGCTGTTATAAATGACCCCCACCATCCCGTAGGTGTAGGGAACCGAATAGGTATTTTCGGGGTCAAAAAACAGATTTTTAAAGGATGGATCAATATACTGATAGTTTGGAATGTTGGAAAAATCAAGAGGAGCAAGCATATCCTCCGCTATCATTTTTTCAATCATATATTCCGATGGAATCACAACATCATAAGTGGCAGAGCCGCTTTTTAGTTTGTTATACATATCCTCGTTGCTGGCATAGGTGGTGTAGTTGACCGAAACCTCCATTCCAAGCTCGTCCCGACAGTAATTTTCAAATTCTTCATTCACATCCAAAGAATCTTCACTTCCGTCCGAAATATATTCTCCCCAGTTATACACATTTAAGGTAAGTTTTTCGGTGGGAGTCCCACAACCTGCCAGAGAAATCACCAGAAAAACCGACATCACAAATAACAAAACAATTTTTTTCATCACAATGTCAACCTTCTTTCTGTGCTTTTCTCTTTGGAAGACAGATTGGACAGCACCAACAGAATGGTAACTGCTAAAATCATCAGGGTAGAAAGTGCATAGATGTCCGGCTTCACTTCTTTTTTGGTCATAGAATAAATGAGCAAGGGAAGGGTCTGAAAATCATTACCTGTGGTGAAATAACTAATCACAAAATCGTCCAAAGATAAGGTAAACGCCAGAATAAATCCGGAAATCACGCCGGGTAAAATCTGGGGCAACTCCACTTTAAAGAAGGACTGCAAGGGCGTGCAACCCAAATCCTGTGCCGCTTCGGGCAAGGAACGGGGCATGGTTAAAATTTTGGGACGAACCGACAAAATCACATAAGGCAGACAGAACGTAACGTGTGCAATCAAAAGAGTGACAAAGCCAAGCTTTTCATCACTTCCAAGCATGGTTCCCAAAAACACAAATAAAAGCATCATCGAAATCCCGGTCACAATATCGGGATTCATCATGGGAATGTTGGTGACAGATAAAACAGAATTTTTCCAGAAATTTTTGCGGAATTTGCAAAGCCCCACTGCCGCCGCTGTTCCGATGACGGTGGAAATCACCGATGCACTGATGGCAAGAACCAGGGTATTTTTTAAGGCATTAAAAGTGTCGGGCGAAGAAAACAGCTCCCGATACCAATACAAAGAAATCCCTGTCAAACTCCCGGTGTTTGCTGTGGAGTTAAAGGAAAACAGCATCAGAACCAGAATGGGAATATATAAAATTATGAAAATTAAAGCAGTATAGATTCGGGATAAGGTTTTCATAGTTTATTACCTTTCTGTGAAGGGGAAGGGTTGCTTCTCCCGTTGTTTGGGGAACGGTTATACGGGACGATGTGGGCATCGTCCCCTACAAGATACAAATGTGGCGATTTTTAACCCGCTTCCTCCATATCAATGAGGCGGTGAAAAAATCAAACAGATTGCGTGAATTTTCTGACTGCCGCGTACTTAGATGTACGTAAAGGAAGAAAAACACAGAAGCTGGCGATTTTTAAACCGCCTCCTCCATTCCAATCAGGCGGATGGAAACAAACAAGATTTTTTCGATTTCTGCGACTGCCGCGTATCTTTGTATACGCAAATGAGCAGAAACGGGAAAAGATGTTTGTTTACGACGCCTCTTCTTCTGTAAAGCGGTTGAGGAGGGCAAGCGACACCAACACCAATATCATCATTACTAAGGATATGGCAGCACCGACGTTGTAGGTGGAGACGTTTTGGAATTGGCGTTCGATGGTATCACCGATGAGTTCAAAGGTTCCGCCACCTAATTTTTGAGAGATGTAGAAGGTGGAGATGGAGGGAACGAAGACCATGGTGATGCCGGAAGCAATCCCGCCGGAGGAAAGGGGCAATACCACTTTTAAAAGAACCTGGAAGGGATTGCAGCCAAGGTCTCTGGCGGCTTCTATGAGGTTTTTATCCAGTTTGGAGATGATGGTATAGATGGGAAGCACCATATAGGGCAGAAAATCGTATACCATACCGAAAATTACGGCACCTTTTGTGCCAATCAGATGTACTTTCCCCAAATTTAAGGCACCTAAGATGGAGTTTAAGAATCCGCCGTCATCCATAATTGCCATCATAGAGTAAGTACGGATTAAAAGATTGGTCCACATAGGGAGCATCAAAAGGGTAATCATAATTTTTTGAGACTGTTCCTTATAGCCTGCAATGAGATATGCCAGAGGATAACCCACCAAAAAACAAATGAAGGTGGCAATCACCGACAAGCTGACCGAAATCAAAAAGGTGTTGGCGTGTTCTTTTAAGGCGAAAATATTTTCCAGAGTGAAAGCGCCATAGGCATCGGTAAAGGTATAATACATTACAAACAGTAAGGGTGCCAGAATAAACAAAACAGACCACAGAATATGCGGTGCGGCAACCAGTCTGCCGAGATTTCTACGGGTTTTTTCCATTTTAGTCACCTACCGTTTCAGAATTGGATAGCTCGTCAATTTCATCCGAGAAGGTAGAATAGTCACCATACTGACCGGAAAATTCGGATTTTTTCATAATGTGGATAGCATCCGGGTCAATGGAAATGCCGATGTTGGCACCAACATCCACAAAATCAGTGGACTGAATCATCCATTTAAAACCGCCGATATCCACAATGATTTCATAGTGTACGCCCTTAAAGGTAACCGAGGTAACGGTTCCTGTCAACATTCCGTCAGAAAGCGCCACCACGTCCACATCTTCGGGACGAACCACAACGTCAATCTGTTCTCCGGGCGCAAATCCTTTATCCACACAACAGAAGGTGTGCCCCGAGAAAGTTACTTTGAAATCTTCATTCATAATCCCATCCACAATGTTACTTTCGCCGATAAAGTCAGCAACAAAGGCGTTGACGGGTTCGTTATAAATATCGGTAGGAGATCCGATTTGCTGAATTTTTCCTTCTGCCATTACCACCACAACGTCAGACATGGAGAGAGCTTCCTCCTGGTCGTGAGTGACATAGATAAAGGTGATGCCGGTTTGCTTCTGGATTTTTTTCAGCTCGTTTTGCATATCTTTACGAAGTTTTAAGTCCAAAGCACCCAAAGGCTCATCTAAAAGAAGCACTCTGGGATGACTGATTAACGCTCTTGCGATGGCAACACGCTGCTGCTGACCACCGGATAATTTGGTTACATTTTTTCGTTCAAAGCCTTTTAAGGCAACCAGTTCCAGCATTTCTTTCACTCTGCGAATGATTTCGGCATTGGGAAGTTTTTGCAGACGCAAAGAAAATGCCACATTTTCAAATACATTCAAATGAGGAAACAGCGCATATTTCTGAAATACGGTGTTGATGCTTCTTTTATGGGCAGGCACATCGTTGATGCGTTTGCCTTCAAATAAAACATCACCTGCATCGGGAGTTTCAAAACCGCCCACAATACGGAGTGTTGTGGTTTTTCCGCAACCGGAAGGACCAAGCAGGGTTACAAACTGTTTGTCATAAATATCTAAATTGATGGAGTTTAAAACGGTTTCCCCTTCATACTCCTTGGATATATTTTTAAGTTCAATAATTTTTTTCATATGTTCCATCGAGGCTTCATCCTTCCCAGAAAAAAATAACAAAAACAAAAAGTGGAGTGTCCATTGACACACCACTTGCAAAAAACATTTTCCAAAAGGGGACAAAATCCCCTTGACGGTTTGGATAGGTTTCAGAGTTTGATACGCGTACTCTTATTGACCGTTTCACAAGTCGATGTGTGCCAACAGCACATGGTTGTAAAGGAACCAACTTATAAAATTTGAGCTTCTAACTCAATCAATAAGGCAGGTTTGCCCTGCCAACCGAATGTTTTTTCCATGTTTCATTCGGCGTTTCGGCGTTCGACCCGGCTGTCCGTCTGGCCTTGGCTTGAAATTTTTTTAAAAATTTAAATAATTAAAATAATTAAAATAATTTAAAAATAAAAAAATTAAAAAATCAAGCGGTCGCAAATTTCACCCTCAGGAACCTATGTTCCGTATTTTGATGACACGCTCAGTATATCACAATTTTTCCCCAATGTCAACAAATTTTTACGGATTTTTCAACCGCTCTGTTGTTTTTTAGTCCATTGGTTGATATTGTTCCATAATTTTTATGGCAATTTTCATTCCATCCACTGCGGCAGAAACAATTCCACCGGCATAGCCTGCTCCTTCTCCGCAAGGATATAAGCCTTCGGCACCATCGGCTTGCAACCCATCGTTTCGGTTGATGCGAAGGGGCGATGAAGTTCGGGTTTCCACTCCGGTAAGCACACAGCCTTCTTCCAAAAAGCCGGGCATTTTCTTTCCAAATGCAAAGAGCCCCTCTTTTAAGGAATCTGTGATAAAAGACGGGAATAATTGATCAAAAGAAACCGGGGTAACCCCCAAAGAATAGGTGGGTTCGGGATAGGCACCACGGGGTTTGACACCTGTAAAATCAAAGGAAGTAGTAAAAGGTGCCCGATTGTTGGAGCCTGCCATTTGGTAAGCAGTTTTCTCTAAATTTTCGATGAAGTTCAGTCCGTCAAACAAATCAGTCCCAAAATCTTCGGGAGAAACCGACACACAAAGTGCGGAATTGGAATTTTTGCCGTCACGGGCAAGATAACTCATACCATTGACTAAAATATGCTCTTCTTCCGACTGACTTGGCACCACCACACCACCGGGACACATACAAAAGCTGTATGCCGTATGTCCATTTTGGCAGTGGTGAAAAACCTGATAATCTGCCGCACCCAAGTTGGGATGTCCGGCAAATTTTCCATATTGAATTTTATCAATGGTTTCACGAAAATGCTCTACTCTAGCACCCACGGAAAAAGATTTTTGAGAAAGAGAAACACCTTTTTTATGAAGCAGATAATACACATCTTTGGCGCTGTGTCCCGTTGCCAAAATTACCACCGATGCAGGAATTGTTTCGCAATCATTTACGGTAACGGAGGTGATTTCGCCGTTGGTTACCGTAATGTCAGAAAGACGATTATTAAAAAGAAAAGTACCGCCTAAACGAATGATTTCTTCCCGTATGCTTTTGACACAAGTTCTTAATTTATCCGTTCCGATGTGGGGTTTTGCCTGATAGGCAAGGTGTGGCAAATCGCTGTGCTCGGCAAGGAGTTTCACCACCTCGGAAGATAGGGGGTCGTTAATACGGGTAGTCAGTTTTCCGTCAGAAAACGCACCTGCGCCCCCTTCCCCAAACTGCACATTGGATTCTTTGTTTAAGGGGGTTCCCATAAAAAAGCCATCTACGGTTTTCACACGGTCCTCGATGGGTTCTCCACGCTCCAAAACAATGGGAGCGTAGCCGTTTTTTGCCAGTAAATAGGCACAAAAAAGACCGCCCGGACCTGCACCCACCACCACAGGGCGATGAGAAAGTTTTTTGCTTCCGAAAGAAAAAGATAATTTTTTCTCCCGGTAAGGGACGGTTTTTTTCTTGAGTTTCGGTGGAATTTTTGTGTTTTCCACCAAAAAGGTATACACAAAACAGATGTCCTCTTTTTTTCGGGCATCTACCGATTTTTTATAGACAGTCACCTTTCCACGGGGGAAATACGTATTTTTTAGAAAAGAAATTGCCTCGCTGTCCGTATAAGACACAGGAAGCTTGATGTCCTTTATTAAAAAATTCATCGGAAAAATTCCTCCAGTAAGGTTTTACACTCTTGTTCCATAATCCCCCCGTAAAGTTCGGGAGTGTGATTGATTTTATGCAAATATCCAAGTTTTTCAATATATTCCATTGCGCCGTATTTTACGTCATAACATCCGAAATACACCCGTTTCACACGGGCATTGACTGCCGCTCCCAAACACATGATGCAAGGCTCTTTGGTTACATATAATTCGCAATCTTCCAAATAAGTGGTACCCAGTCTGGCAAGTCCTCTTTGTATTACAAGAAACTCCGCATGGCAGATGCCGTTTTGTGCCACACATTCATTGTGGGCAGTGGCAATCACTTCTTTATGTTTCACCAAAACAGCACCGATGGGAATTTCGTTGGGGTCTTTTTTGGCTTCTTCTATGGCGAGTGCCATAAATTCGTTTTTCATGTTTAGTATGCCCCTCTGTAATAATGACCACGGGTATAACGGGTTAAGGGATTTTGCTCCATTTTAAAGGAATGGATAATTTCCTGCACCTGTGCTTTATTTTCACGGAAGAAATGCAGACGCACCGAGCTAACACCTGCAGCACGCAGGTCGTTTAACTTATCTGACATCATAATGGGATAGGGATTATAGATGGCGTTTTGAGTACAGTTTTCACAGGCTACAATAAATTCTTCGCCTTTTCGATCTTTTAGTACCAAATCGTTGGGATTGCATTTTCCGCGGATGTTGGATTTGATGCAGGATTTTGTAATCATCAGGGGAATCTGACCGTAACCGAGTACAGTTAATTCAGCCGAATCGGTGATGATATTTTTCACATTTTTTAAGTTTGCTTCCACCGAAGCGTTGATGTTTTTCACACCTTTTTCTTCCAGGTATTCGGCAGTTAAGGAGTTTGTGACATTTAAGGTATAGTCACAATAGAGGGTATATTTATCACCAAAAGAATCAAACGCATTCAAATATCCCACGTTACCGATAAAGATGTGGGTGATTTCGGGATGTTTACTTAAAAAGGCACGGGATTTTGAAATCTGCTTGTCGGTGGCGATTCTTTCACACCACAGACCCACATTTTCGATTTCGCCGTATTTTTCAATATATTCTTCAATCACTTCTGCTTTGGCAAACACCAGTTTATCCCAACATTCTCTGACCCATTTTAACTGAAAAGCGGTGGAAACGGTGCAATAGTAGTCAATTTCGTCCACGGTTTTCCGCTTTCTCATCTGGTAGGAATAGGGTTCGGTGTGACGTTCAAATGAAAATAAGCTATCCAAATAAGCACCGATTTCACGGCGGATGGAATTCATTTGGGAAACGCTTAAAAACAGGGGTGTTTCTTCTTCGGCAAACACAATTTCAATTTCTTCAAAACAGAAGGTTTCGTTCCCCGTTTTGGTTAACTGGTCAATGAGTTTTTCACGGGTTAAAGGTGCATTTTGTGCCGCCTGGGGACAAATGTCAATGGTGAAAGGATAGGATTCTTCCTCATCCAGCCACAGTTCTGCTTTCACAGGCTGATTCAATTCCAAAAACAGCGAAACTGACACGGGAATCTGAGAAAATTCACGGTCTTTGTTTAAAATCTGGTCGTAATAACGTTCCATTTTTTTGGTTTCACGGGAATAGGGATTTTCATTTTTATAAAAATTAAAGAGATTTTTGTCGGTAATGCCGTCGTAGTAGCCGGGGGTATAACCACCACGGTTAAAGGCAGCATCCAAGATGGCGTAGTCTTCTTCCTGCACTTCACCCGAATCCAAGGCACGACGGTATACATCGGTTACAGCGGCAGTATAGTATTTGCTTTTTAATCTGCCTTCCAGTTTGATGACATCAACTTCCATTTCTTCCAGCTCGGGCAAATAGTCTACCAGCATTAAATCTTTGGGAGAAATAAGCGCACCTTTTTTCTGCTGGGTTTCATAGAACATACGGCAAGGTTGGGCACATTTGCCACGATTTCCGCTTCTCTCCCCGATGAAACTGGACATTAAGCATTGCCCCGAATAGCACACGCAAAGTGCACCGTGAGCAAAAATTTCCACATTCAAGTCGGTTGCTTTTCTGATTTTTTCAATTTCTTTTCGGGACAGCTCACGGGGGAGAACCACTGTGTCAAATCCTTCTTTTTCCAGAAGTTTCACACCCGACAAGTTGTTAACGGTCATCTGGGTGGAGGCAACCAGTCGCAAATCGGGAGCAATTTTTTTAACAAGCTTCGCCACCCCTAAATCCTGCACAATGACACCATCTGCCAGAGAACTGTATATCACATCCAGAAGTTTGGTAATCTGGGCAATTTCGTTATCGTAAACTAAAGTATTTAAGGTCACAAAAACTTCTACTCCCCTTTTGTGGCAGTAGAATACGGCATCTTTTAAGCTTTCTTCGGTAAAATTTTCAGCGCCTGCTCTGGCGTTGAAGGAATCGAGTCCTAAGTATACGGCATCGGCTCCCGTTTTTACGGCAGCGACCATGGCATCGTAGGAACCCGCAGGGGATAAAATTTTCATATTCTTTTCTTCCTTTATAGTAGGCTTGCTAAAACACGCCAAATGGATGAACCTCATCGCTCGGCGTACCCAATGTACGCCTTCGGATAACCCCTGCGGGTTCGGTTTCTCCATTTTGCATCGTTTTATCTGCACCTTGTTTATGTGTGGAGTAGACTTAAAAATCGGTTTTTCTTTGGAAACAAAGAAAAAGAACATATACGATTTGATCGAGCTACAAATCTTCTGCGGTGATGTGGATTTTCTCTATATTCTCTACCGCTTGGGAAATCAAAGCTTCCATATCCAGTTTTTGTTCTTCAAAAATGACATCTTTCAATCTGGGATGGAGTTTGGGATGTTTGGGGGTGAATACGGTACAACAATCTTCGTAAGGCAAAATGGAGGTTTCAAACGCTTCCATTTTACGGGAAATTTCGGTGATTTCGGTTTTATCCATCCCGATTAAGGGACGAAATACAGGAACATCTACAGCCGAATTGGTAACGGTCAGCCCTTCAATGGTCTGACTTGCCACCTGCCCTAAGCTTTCCCCTGTAACCAAGCAACCGCAATTATTGTCCAATGCAACCCGTTCGGAAATTTTCATCATAAAACGGCGCATAACTAAAGTCATCATATCTTCACGGCATTTTTCACCGATGGCTAACTGAATGTCGGTGAAGGGAACCACATGCAAACGGAAGGGACCTGTATATTTTGCTAAGATTCTTGCTAAGGTGATAACTTTTTGTTTGGCACGTTCTGAGGTGTAGGGATAAGAATAAAAATGGACAGCTTCCAGTTTTAAGCCTCGTTTTGCCATCATAAAACCTGCAACAGGACTATCAATACCGCCGGAGAGCAATACGACACCACGGCCACCGGTTCCAACGGGGAGACCGCCGTGACATTCTTCTTTTTCAAAATAGATAAAGGCACCTTTTTCACGGACCTCTACCATAACCTGAACGTCGGGATTTTTTACATCAACGGTTAAGTTTTCAATATTTTCAAACAAAAATCCGCCCAATTCCTGGCAAATGGCAGGAGAATTTAGGGGGAAGGTTTTGTCTGCACGTTTGGCTTCCACCTTGAAGGTTTTGCCGGTGAGCTTATCTTTTAACAGCTCCAACGCATCTTGTTTGATGATTTCCATATCCTTTTCGGTCTGATATACCACCGAAACGGACTTTAAGCCGAATACGTTTTTTGCTTTTTCCAGCATTTCATAGAAATCGGCATCCTCCTCCGGCTCCATATAGATTGCCGACTGATGAATGGAAACGGACTTTAATAATCCTTTTAACTGATTTCTGATATTTTTTAACAGCTGGTCTTCAAACAATCTGCGGTTTAAGCCTTTTAATGCCAATTCGCCGCATTTTCCCAATAATAATCTACGCATAGTCTTACTCCTTATCGGATTTATTTTCCGGATTGTTTACGGGACGGTACAACAGTGAATGTACCACACGGATGATATAAAACTGTTTCACCCCTGCCAGATAGCCCAGTCCCGAAATCAAAGCGATGCCGGCAGACAAAATTCCTGCTACTGCCCAGTTTACCACACCGTCACGGTATATAATATACATAAAATAGAAGGGTGCTTCCCAAAAGGTAACTGCCAGATAAACATACCAGTTGTGAAACAGAGCGCAAAGTCCCAAAGGCAGTGCAACATACAAGATGGCGCAAAGTGCATAGGCGACGGGAAATTTGGCATTGGGACGGATTTTACTGTAGGATTTTTGATGGTCGTTGCCTGCTTTGTGGGCATACTGATAAATTCCTGCAAGATATAAAAACAGAAAAAACAAACCAAAATAGATTTGCATTTTTCCTGCCATACCGGTAACAATCATAAAAGAAACTGCCGCATACAGCAGTTGATTACCGAACATTGCCCAAAGAGGGTGTCGTCTTTTTTCTACCATAATCTGTCTCCTTTTTTAGGATGAAAAAAGTGTGCAAATGGCAAGTGCCTCAAAAGAAGCACTTGCCACTTTTTGTATGATTTAGGGCGAAGAAAAAATCGTGCAGAACAAACAAAGTACTGCGTACGGCATAGGCACTCCACAAGGTGTACGGTAATGCTGCATGCAATGCCTTTTTGCGGTCTGTGTATTTTGTCACAGCCCCACTTTTTGATGTGTAAGATTAGAATTCCAGTTTAGATTCAATATAGGGGATCACTTCATCCATGGGCAGACGAATCTGTTCCATAGTGTCACGGTCACGAAGGGTAACAGAGTTATCTTCTTCGGACTCAAAGTCAAAGGTGATACAGAAGGGAGTACCGATTTCATCCTGACGTCTGTAACGTTTTCCGATGGAGCCTGCATCATCAAATTCGCAGGGGAATTTTTTAATAAGCTGTTCATAGAGCTTAAATGCAGGTTCGGATAATTTTTTGGATAAAGGCAGAACTGCCGCTTTCACGGGAGCCAGTGCCGGATGCAGACGCAGTACCACACGGGTATCGCCTTCGGAAACTTCTTCCTCATCATATGCATCCACTAAGAACGCCAATGCCACACGGTCTGCACCCAAAGAGGGTTCGATAACATAGGGGATGTAACGTTCGTTGGTTACAGGATCAATGTATTCCATTTTTTCGCCGGAATGTTCGCTGTGCTGTTTTAAGTCAAAGTCAGTTCTGTCTGCAATGCCCCACAGTTCGCCCCAACCGAAGGGGAATAAAAATTCAAAGTCGGTGGTCGCATTGGAATAGTGAGACAGTTCTTCCTGTTCGTGGTCACGCAGTTTTAAGTTTTCTTCTTTGATGCCTAAAGAGAGCAGGAAGTTTTTGCAATAGTCTTTCCAGTATGCAAACCATTCTAAATCGGTGCCGGGTTTACAGAAGAATTCCAGTTCCATCTGTTCAAATTCACGGGTACGGAACACGAAGTTACCGGGAGTGATTTCGTTACGGAAGGATTTCCCGATCTGACAAACACCGAAGGGAACTTTTTTACGGGAAGTTCTCTGTACGGATTTAAAGTTTACAAAAATACCCTGAGCGGTTTCGGGACGCAAGAACAGTTCGCTCTGTGCATCTTCGGTAACGCCCTGGAAGGTTTTAAACATTAAATTGAATTTTCGGATGTCGGTAAAGTTGGATTTACCGCAGTCGGGACAAACGATGTTGTTGTCTTTGATGTACTGTGCCATCTGTTCGTTGGACCAGCCTGCAGGCAGCACACCGGTGTCTTCAATCAGCTTGTCTGCACGATGACGGGTTTTACATTCTTTACAATCCATTAAGGGGTCAGAGAAACCACCAACGTGACCGCTTGCCACCCATACTTTGGGATTCATCAAAATTGCGGCATCCAGCCCCACATTGTAGGGATTTTCCTGCACGAATTTTCTCCACCAGGCTTTTTTTACGTTGTTTTTAAATTCCACGCCTAAAGGGCCGTAGTCCCAGGTGTTGGAGAGGCCACCGTAAATTTCGGAGCCGGAGTATACAAATCCTCTGCCCTTACAAAGAGCAACGATTTTTTCCATTGTTTTTTCTGTATTTAACATAGTAGGCTGTTCCTTTCAAATCATATGTCATTTAAAGTTCATTGCAAGCGTAAGCGTTCCGAGTTCATTTACGGAAAAATTATTTATTGCCTTTGTTTAAGGATGCTTTCTGTGCCTGATTGGAAATGATACCGTAGTAGATAAATGCTGCTGCGGTGTAGATGGCAACTAAAATCATAACAACGGAAATTCTGAAAGAAATGGGATTTCCGAAGAAAAAGTTTGCTTTATTGATAGCGGTTGCGATGGAGAAACCAACGCCGGGGATTAAGCTGATGAGTTCGGTGGGATAAATGAAGAGTGCAGAAATTGCAGCTGCTAATGCTACCCAGAACCAATTTTTATATTTTGCCGCACGTTCGGTCTGTTCTTCTTGGGCAAATTTGTTGGATTTGATTTTCAAGAAAACGGCAAGAACAATCATGCCAACCAGGAGAATGTAGGTCAGCCATCTTGCAGTAGTGGAAAAACCAACAGAGCCCTGGAACCAGTTAAACAGATACAGGCAAATCATTTCAGCACCCAAAGCGGTTGCAAAAATCGCAAGCAGTCTGTTTTCGATTTTTTCTTTTTGTTGTTTGGTGAATTTGGTGGTTTGTTTTTTCATAATTAAAAAAACTCCTTTTGTATAATATAATTTAAAAAACAAAGAAAGTGAAAATAATTGAAATAATTAAAAGAACTCATATTGCAGATTAGCAAGAGCATAAATGCCTGCCGTTTCTGTGCGAAGAATCCGACTGCCCAATGAAACCGACAAAAATCCCTGCTCGGTAAGATATGCCGCCTCTTCGGGAGAAATGCCTCCTTCGGGACCAATCACCACCGCAATATTTTCGTGAGAAGAAGCATTTTTTAATACTTCTTTCAAGGTGGTTTTTGTTTCATCTTCATAGCAAAGCAGTTTTAAGTCAAATTGTCCCCAGTCCACTTGTTTTAACGTCTTGGGTTCACCGACGGTGGGAATCACCAACCGTCCGCTTTGCTGTGCTGCGGATTTTGCAATTTTCCGGAACCGTTCCACTTTTTTTGCCACATCTTTTCCCTCGATTTTGGCAATGGAGCGACTCATTTTTAAAGGCACAATTTGGGTGGCACCCGTTTCCACAGCTTTTTCCACAATAAAGTCCATTTTATCCCCTTTGGGAATCCCCTGAAAGAGAGTTACAAAAAAGGGATTTTCAGAAGAAGATTCCAATTCTTCTTCAACAACTACTATTATACTGTTTTTTTCAATTTTGTCAATACGACAAAGCAATTCTTTTTTATTTTTTACAAGAACCAACGACTCTTTCTCCCGTAGCTTTATCACGTTTTTGATGTGGTGTACGGTTTCATCGGTCAAGGTAACAGATTGGTTTTCGATTGGGGCATCGGTAAAAAATCGATTCATTTTTTTAATCATTCTCCCTTCGGGATAATTTGTGGCTTGATAAAAGGCGCATAATTTTTCTGCATCATGTTACAGAGCGTATAGGGCGCGACGAAAGAACACCCAATGGGTGCGGCACGCCATGTTTGGTGCCATACGACGGTTCGTCGGGAACCGCCGAACCCTACAAATGGTGTTTATAACGTATTGGGGAATCCATACACACACCCTTGCCTAAAGGGGGGACAGAAATTCCATCGGAATTTCAGGGGGGATTCCTGTATATACAATGTGTAGTACCCATACAACGGGACGATGTGGGCATCGTCCCCTACAATATTCCAATATGATTTGGTGCCATAAACGGGCAAGATGTAAAATTTTCGCACAAGGCGCATGTTATCAAATCTAAAACATAGGTTTATTGGGGTTTTTGCGACGAAAATCCATTTGCAGTTTTTCTAAGAAAACATCTGCATTTTTAAAAGAATTTTGCAGATACCAGTTATAAAATAAACGGAACAAATCGGGGTGAGACAAGGGCGGTTTTTTGGAGATGGTTTGTCCTAAAGACAAAAAGATTTCGTAAGGCTCTTTGTCGTTTACTTCCCATAAATAAGACAGCGCATTGGGGAAAAATTCTTTGTTGGAAAAGGTATCAAGCCCCGTTTCACAAACTTTTAATTCCATAATATCGTCAACCGACAGCCAACGGGTGGAAATCACCTGATAGGGCGGATAGGGAGAATACAACATCCCGTATTCTTCTGCCTGTTCCTTCATTTGGGTACCGTTCAACATTTTTAAAAATCCAAGCTGGAGCATATGAGGTTTTAAGCGATAGACCCGATTGAAGCCTGCAATAAAGCTTTTCTTATCTTCAAAAGGAAGTCCTGCAATCAAGTCCAGATGCAGATGGATGTTGCCCATTGCAAGAATTTTTTCCAGATTGGAAAATGCCACATCGCAATCATTTTTACGGTTGATGGCGTGTAGAGTTTCGGGATTTAAAGATTGCAATCCCGCTTCAAACTGAATCCGACCTTTTGGCGAACCTTCTAACAGGAGAAAGTCCTTTTCTGAAAATAATTCGGGTTTGATTTCAAAATGAAAGCCGGTGTTTTGTCCGTTTTCAATTACAAATTTGAAAATTTCGTAGGCATCCGGATTCACATTAAAGGTACGGTCGATGAATTTAATCTTAGTTGCTCCGGCTGCAATCAGAACCGAAAGTTCCTCTTTCACCTGCTCCAGTGGCTTAAACCTTAAGTTTTTTTCCAGTGAGGAAATGCAATAACTGCAACGGTAAGGGCAACCTCGGGATGCTTCATAATATACGGTTTTCCCTTTTTTTAAGGGCAACGTGTAGGAAAAAGGCAAATTTGGAAATTCCTCGGTTGGCTCCGAACCTGTCAGATACCGATACACGGCACCCTCGCCCTCTCCTGCAATCACACAATCGGCAAGGGGAAAAGCTTCTTCGGGATTTTGGTGATAGCCTGCTTCGGGACCACCCAAAAACAGCTTGGTTTCGGGAAGTGCCAATTTTAAATCTGCCATCAGCCTTTGCACCAGAGAAATGTTCCAAAGGTATGTAGAAAACCCGATGACATCAGGCTTTCTTTCAATAATATCGTAAAAAATGCTTTCGTAGGGGTCATTGACCGAATATTCCGCCACAGTGTTTTCGATTCCTTTTTGGCTAAGATAAGCACTGATGGAGAAAACCGCTAAGGCTGTGTGAGAATATTTGGCATTTAACCCTACCAGCAAAATGGATTGTTGTTTCATAAGGATGCACCGTTGGTTGCTTGTTGTTCCAAAAAGGAAAACAGCTTGTCCACTGCAGATTTTTTGATTTTATAGTGCCCGTTTGGCAGTTTGGTTGCTTTTAAGGCAATGCCTGCCACATTGGAACAACCGCTTGATAAAAAGTAAGAATTGGCAGGGGTCTTCATCTCTTTTGACACAGCAACCGTCAAATCGGGAAGGCTCATGGGAGAAATGAAATCGCCTTCCTTCTTTAACAAACAAATTTCATCGGGCAAATCTTCCATCAGGGTGACAAAATAAGCTTCCTCCGAAGGATAGTGAAGTCCCAGAGCGTGTGCTCCTTTTTTTTGTTCCCGAAGAAAGGCAACCGAAATTTTCAGATTGGATTTTTTCAAAAAATCCACAAAAATCTGTTTGAAAAAATAGGCAATCTGATTGGTGATGTAGGAATCACCCAAAGTTTCACACAAGGGTTTTACATACAAAACGTCCCCTTTTTTCACAATACGGGAAGCGCCTTTCGGGTCAGAAACCCCAAAATCCAGTTTGTTCTCTTTGGCATCCACCAATCCCTGACGTCCGCCGACAGACAGCACCCGTTCATTGGAAAAAGTATCCGGCGTCTGAAACAGCGGAGAATACCCCACTTTACCGTCGGGAAAAATTTCGTTCACAAGCAAGGCATTTTCGGATGCAGGAAACGCAACCAAAATGGTTTTATCTCCCTTTTTTTCGGCAATCAGATTGGAAAATCCGTCAAAAAAAGTCTGGTCTGTATAAATTAAAATTTCTTTTTGAATCTGTTCGAAATAGGGCTGTTCCCAACCGTAAACAGGGTTTTTCATCAGCACTGTTCTCCTTTTTTATTTTTCTATGAGTTCTTCTCCCACACGGAACACATCTCCCGCACCAACGGTGACAAACACATCACCCTCCGAAAGATGGATCCGAAGCTCTTGCAAAGCTTCTGCCATGGTGGGCGTGTAGTTACAATTTGGGATGTTTACCGCTAAATCACGGGAGCTGATTTCCCCGGTATCTTTTTCACGAGCCGCATAAATGTCCAGTAAATACAGGGAATCCACATCTTTTAACACACGGATAAAATCCTCTTTTAAGGTTTTGGTTCGGGTGTAGGTATGGGGCTGAAAGAGCATTACCAACCGTTTGGGATTCTTCTGACGCAGTGATGCGATGGTCGTTTTGATTTCGGTGGGATGATGGGCATAATCGTCATAAACGGGAACTGTTTTGTACTGTCCCTTATATTCCATTCTCCGTTTGGCACCGCCAAATTCACGGATGGCTTCCAACACGGGTTCTTTTGGGATGCCAAGCTCACGGCACAAAGCAAACACAGAAAGGGAATTTAACACATTGTGTTCTCCTGCCACAGTTAACACCACATTGGCAAGGGTTTCCCCGTGAAATGTCAAATCATATTCGGTTCTATCGGAATAAAATCGGATGTTTTCGGCACGGTAGTCGCCTGATTTTATGCCAAAGAAAACGGCACGGGTATTTGTGAAATCCAGCTTTTTAACATTTTCATCATCGGCATTTGCCACCACAATCTCTTCGGTTTTATCCACAAATTTCTGGAATGCCGAACGGATGTGGGCAATGTCACGATAGTAGTCCAGATGGTCTTCTTCAATATTTAAAAGGATGGTAGCCGAAGGGAAAAATTCTAAAAAGCTTTCCACATATTCACAAGCTTCGCACACAAAAAAGTCCTGCTCGCCAAGCAACAGATTGCCGTCAATCTGCGGAAAATCACCGCCAACGGTAACGGTAGGCTGTGTGTTGGCTTTCATTAAGGCAAGTGCCATCATGGAAGTTGTGGTGGTTTTGCCGTGAGTTCCCGAAATGTTGATGCGGTTTTTGTACTGCTTCATCACAAGGCCTAACAGGGTGCATCGTTCCATCACGGGGATGCCAAGCTCAGTGGCTCTCACAATTTCGGGAGCATCCATGGGAACTGCCGCTGTTCTTACCACAAGACCCAAATCGGGTGTGATGTTTTCTGCCTTCTGACCGATAAACACAGAAATCCCTTTCTCGCTCAAACGGTCGGTAATGGCAGAAGCCGAACGATCAGACCCTAAAACTTCGTAGCCTGCATCCTTTAAAATCAAAGCAAGGGCATTCATACTGACGCCGCCGATGCCCGAAAAAAATATTTGATTGCTTTTTAAATTTCCTAACATAGTAACCATCCGTCCCCTTTTACTATACTAATATTCATATTATACACTTATTTTTCCACTTTTTCAATAGGAATCTGATTTTTCAAAAATTTTTTTCATGGGGAGGAAAGTTTCAAATATTTACATTCCCATTACAATTTTGGAAAAAGAATTGCAATCGCCATTTTCCTTGTGTATAATGAGGAAAAATCTACGAAAAAAGGAGGGAATCCCAATGTTTTTGCATAACGAAGAAATCTATCGGGAGGAAGTCATTCGCCTGCGGCGGCTCTTTCATCAGATTCCGGAAGCGTCGTACCGGGAGGAAAAAACCTGCCAACTGATTTTGGATACCTTAAATAGCTACGGCATCACCAACGCAAAACGGATGTTTCATACCGGCGTGGTGGCTGTTGTCGGAGACCCCTCCAAAGAATGTATTGCCCTTCGGATGGACACAGATGGACTCCCCGTCGCCGAAAAAACCGATTTGCCCTACGCATCTTCTCACGAAGGAATGATGCACGCCTGCGGTCACGATGCCCACATTGCCATTTTGCTTGTGACGGCGAAAATTTTAAAAGAACAGGAAGAAAAACTTCCCTGCTCGGTAAAGTTGATTTTTGAACCCGGTGAAGAAGGAGACGGCGGAGCCTTGCCCATGATAGAAGAAGGAGTTCTTCAAAATCCCAAAGTAAGTCGGGTATACGGTGCCCACGTCTGGCCCGAAGTTGCATTGGGAAAAGTGGAATGGGTGGAGGGTGCCTCCTTTGCAGGATGTGACCGCTATGAATTTCATTTTCACGGAACCGGCGGACACGGAGCAATGCCAAAATCGGTTCGTTCTCCCTTACCTGCTCTGGCAGAAGCCATCAAAAAAATCACCGCTATGGGAGAAAAGTTTCCCAATGCCGTGGTGTCAGCCTGTGCTTGTCAAAGTAACGGATTTCACAATGTATTTTCCGAGGATGCCGCTCTTTTGGGGACCATTCGTACCCTTGTGAAAGAAGATCGGGATGCAATTTTAAATAATCTGTTCCAAATTGCCAAAGATATCACCCAAGAAACGGGAATTGAAACCGAATTTCTGCCCGTTCGGGAATATCCTCCCCTTACCAATCATCCCGACACCTTGGAAAGCTTCAAACAAGCGGCAATCCAAAGCGTGGGAGAAGATAATCTCATCAAAGGCGTTGCCACCTATGCTGCCGAAGATTTTGCCTATTTTTGTGAGGCGGTTCCATCGGCACATTTAAGAATCGGATGCCACAAAGAGGGTGAGCCTGTTTATCCGCTCCATAATCCCCGTTTTTATCCCCACGATGATTGTCTGATGGTTGGAGTACGCCTCTTCTGTAATTTATTTTTTTAATTATTTTATTTTTGACGTAATTGATGATATAAAAACGCCCTTCCCATCGGGAAAGGCGTTTTTTGTATATAAATCGACAATTTTGGATACCCATACAGCGGGACGATGTGGGCATCGTCCCCTACGCCCAATCCTCATCGTCTGTCACTTCGTCCTCATCATCGGGCATATCCATATACATATCTTCGGTTTCCAATTCAATGTCAATCAGCTTTTTTATTATTGGTTCATATTTTTTGGTATCTTTATTTTCTTCAATCACATCTGCTACCTTAGCATACAAATAATAATACAATTTTTTGTAATCTGCCATCGTTTTCCCTCTCCTTTTTCCCATAAATAAAAAATGCGCCAACCGAAGTCAACGCATAAAAAACGCAAACTCCGATAGTCGCCAAACTAATTTTTATGCTGAAAGAAAAAAACTCACACATAAAAGGAATTTGCATTTTTATCAAATTCAATAATGTGAGTTTTCTCAAAAATGGCATTAGTATACCATAAATAGAAACAACTCTTTCAGCATATTCAATTAGTTTGGCTCTATTATCATATCATAAAAAAATTATTTTTGCAATAGATTTTCTACAAAAATAAAAAAGTAGGGGCGGATGCCCACATCCGCCCGTTTATTTCGTACCACACAACGGCGTTCCGGGGTCGTCACGTCCTACGGTTGGTAGTTGCAACGTTTTGAGGAACCCGCACAGCGGGACGATGTGGGCATCGTCCCCTACTCTATTCACACCTTGCAAATTGATTCATCCCCTATCCACAATAACTGTGGAAAACTCCCAAATGAAAACTTTGTTGAATTTACAAGATATTTGGCAGTAAATTCCCAAAAATCCACCTCTAATTCAGGGTATTCCACAGAGATTAGAAAAGTTTTCCCCAAAAAATGTGGAAAAACTCTGAAAATTTATTCACTACCACTTGTATTTATTTCACAGAAAGACGGTCTCCCACACGAATATTTTTTGGAGAAATAATCAATTTTTCTTCCAGAAAAATTCCCGACAAAATCTGAATCTGATTGGATGGATAGCGTTTTCCAAGCTCCACTTTCCGCTTGACTGCATAACCATTCATATTCACAAATACCACATCCTGTCCTTTTTCATCCGTTGTGATACATTCTTCAGGAATCAACAACTGGTTGGCAAGATAGGTACCATAAATCACAGCTGTTGCATCCCCCTCCAATGGTTTTGGTGCAATGACCGATACCGTTGCCAGATATACATCATCCATCACCGGCTCCAACCGGTAGAGATATCCTTCCAGCGTTTCGTTCCCCCAGGTAACAATGGCACCGGCACCTTCGGTTACATTGTCAATTTTTTTGACAGAACCACTCATCAGATACAACCCGTCCTGCACCATGACGGGAGAGGTAAACTCCATTTGATTCTGAATGTCGGTGGAAGAAACAGTATGAAATTCTACCCGATGCACCCGTTCATTATACAAATAGTCAAACACCATGGCAAACAGCATCAAAAGAGCACACACAAACGCAAACCACACAGTTTTTTTCACGGATTTCTTCACTCCTTCGTATCATCAGTTGCTTTAAGTATTGCATAAAACCGATGATGTTAAACCTGTTTTAGCCGGTCTTTAAAATTTTAACACCCATAACGGTGATATCATCTCCACGAACCTCAAAATCCTGCTGTGCCACCGAAGCAATCAAATCCACCGCCTCGCTGATATCAGTGGTATTGTTTTTTTGAATCAAAGAATAAATCCAGTCTTCCTCCGGCAACGCTTCCATTACCCCGTCGGACACCATAAAGAGCATATCTCCCTCCTTTAAGTGGAGGGTTTTGATAAACGGTTTTTTGGGACAAATTCCTGCAGGCAAAGACGCATTTTCCACAACAATCACCTCATTGCCCCGTTTTAAAAAGGTAGGGCAGGCACCGGTTTTCAACATTTTTGCGGTCATCCGCTTTAAATCAATGAACACATAATCCAATGTGGAAAATCCGGAACAAAAGGCAATTAAAAAGGAATTCAACATTTTATATGCCGATTCGGGCGAAAAACCTGCTCTGATCAATTCATCCAACAATGTCACCACCGATGTGGAAACCCGTGAGGCTTCCTGTCCGCTTCCCATTCCGTCAGACAACGCCATCAAATATTGATTCCGATTGATTTGGGAAATGATGTGGCTGTCGCCGGTCGGGGAAGAATCCTGTTTGGAAATGCTTTGAATCCTCTGACAAATTTTGCCCGATTCTCCCTCCGAAAAAATCAAACGGCACACATCCTTGGCACAGCCTCCCTCACTGCGGACCACCGGCACTCCCAACACGTCGCTGATGATGTTTTTCAGTTGGGGAACACAGCTTTGCGAATGTTTACAAGGCTTTAACTCCAGACGAACCTCATAATTTTCACAGGCGGTTTTAATGACCGATGCCTCTTTCACAAAATAGCCTTCGTTGCCTAAGGTGCTGTATAATTCCGAAGAAAGACGGGCATCAAAATAGCGATTGGCTTCAATGTTTTGTTTTAACTGACAAATGATTTTCGACAGTTCAATAAACTGTGTCTGAAAGGCTCCCGTATTTTCAGACAGCTTATGTTTCCAGACTGCATTTAAGCGGTAGAGTTCATAAAAATTGCGGACGGCATCCATAATTTTGTCCAGTTTGATGCAATATTTTTTAAAATAAGCGGAAAAATGCTTTTCCTCCAGTCTGCCTCCTTTGGATAACTGATTGACTGCTTTCATCATGGCATCTGCCGTATCGGAATATTTCTCCTGCCAACAGACATGACATAAACTGCAATGTCTGCACACACGCTCTCCCACAAAATCAAACAGGGTATTTTCATTGACGCCCGTTGCCGAACGGATGTTTTTTTTTGTGTGTTCAATCTGAATGGAAAGACCCGAAAACGATTTTGCAAGACGTTCCAGCCGATTGGCTGTGATGGAGTTTAAGGTTGTGCTGATGTCCGATACAGGCTCCGAAGGACGATATCGCTCCAGATAGATACGAATCCTGCTGTCGGGCGTCAATAAATACAAACCTCCGCCAATCACCACCTCCCAGAAGGAAATCATATTCCCCGTATCGGATAAATACATCAAAGAAAACACATACGCAAAGACCAGTCCCAAAAATCCCGTGAATTTGGAAAATTTGCAGAACAGACCCGTAAAAAAACCGTACAGCGAATACACCGACATCAAAAGGGTGGAATATTCCATCCGATATCCCGACAGCATCCCCAAAATGGCACCTGCAGAAGCTCCGCCACCAATCCCGAAATAGCAGGCACCCATTGCAATGCAATAGATTTTTAAAATGTTATGTACATCCGCCAGAAAAACCACCGTCTCGGTGCGCATCCCCGAAAGCAAAGAGAACAGCAAAAACAAACTGCAATAGGTTTCCTGTTTGCTGAACCGAAGCTGAGAGGGCTTCACGAATTGAGCACGATAGGCTTTTTTTAACACAAAATATCCCAGAAGCGATATCAGAAGGGACACCACCAACATAATCACGTCATATGGCATTGCCTTCTTTGTCCACAAAAAGATGCCCCCTGCCGCCGTATGACATACAAACAAAATGGATGGATCCCACTTTTCTTCCCGAAATAATTTTTTTAAGCAAAAAGAAGCAGCCAGACTGCATAGATTTTGCATCATTCCCACACTGTAGCTACCGAACATTCCTCCCAGAAACGGAGCAATTCCGCCTCCAAGTGCAAGATATGCACTGAGTGGCAAAGGAGTGATTTTAAAAAATATACTTGTCCGACTAAGAAAAAAGGACAACAAAAACAACAGGATTTCGGTTGCAATCTGAGAAATATCGGGAAGTCTGAATTTTCGTTTTCGGTTTGATTTTTGGTTTGCAATTCGTTGTGAGGTAAGAGAGGTCTGTGCCATACAGAAAAACTCCTTTTCCATTTTTTTCCAATTTTTATCAGTATAGCACAGATTTTTTGAAAAAGGTGTTGCAATCTGTCGGGGAATTTCAAAAAGTTAAAAAAACTTCTCGACAAGGTTTGGCAAATACAGTCGGAATCGGAAAGAGTTCTCAATTTTTCGGGAAAATCTATTGTTTTTTTAAAAAACATGTGGTAAAATAGAAAAGAACTTTATGAAAAGGAATTTTTGATTATGCGGTTACGAAAGAAAAAGAATACTCCCACCCGTCTGGAGTTTTATAAAGATTTTTTCCTGGATTTTTCGGATGTTTCCAAAGAAGCCGAAACAGACTATATTGACTGTGAAACAATATTCGGCAATTCCAATCCCGTTCATATTGAAATCGGCGCAGGCAAAGGAGATTTTATCACCACTTTGGCAAGACAAAATCCCGATATTAACTACATTGCATTTGAAAAGTGTGCGGATGTTATCGCCATTGCGGCAACCAAATCCGAAGGAATCCCTAATCTTCGGTTTGCGAACCTGGATGCGGAGCTTCTGGATTTGATGTTTGCACCGGGAAGTATTGAGCGGATTTACTTAAACTTCTCTGACCCGTGGCCCAAAGGCAGACATCGCAAAAAACGTCTGACTCACAAAAACTTCTTGAAAAAATACGAAACCGTTTTGGTGCGTGACGGAGAAATTCACTTTAAGACCGATAATGTGAGATTGTTCCGTTTTTCGCTGTTGGAAACCAAAGAATATGGGATGCAATGGCTCCTTTTAACCTTTGATTTACATACCGAACATCCCGAAGGCAACATTATGACCGAATACGAACGCCGTTTCTCCGAAATGGGTTACCCCATCCAGAAATTAGTGACAAAATTTAATTCTTAAAAAAAGAAAGGACTGTCTCACAAATGAGACAGTCCATTTTTTTGTTCGTAGCAATTAGTCTTCCAAAACCGATACGTTGGATTTTAAAGTGCAATATGCAGCAGCATAAGTGGTGGACATATAAGGAATAATCCAGATATACGCAATCCCCAAAGTAATATATCCCAATAAAATCCAGCCGATAAAGGATAAACCTAACACGAATAAATCCATTTTGTATCCTTTGGTCATCTCTTTGGATCTTCTGATACATTCCAAAGCAGGCATTCCTTTGTTTTCAGCTAAAACATACATAGACATTGAGTAAGAAATGGATTTCACAATGCCGGGAATGAAAAACAGCAATGACCACAAGAAGGTGAAGAATCCCACTAAGAAGTTTACTTTAAATGCAGACCAGAAATCGTCAAATCCGGAGAATCCGTCTCCAACTTCAGGTTTGTTCCCTGCCAAAACATTCAAATACACACGGTAAATACTCAGCGCAAATGCAGGAGTAACGATAATCGCACTCGCTATCGTACCAACCACCGGAATCAGTGATAACACAACGGTTGCAAGACCGGAAACGACTGCAATAATCAGTGAGATAACAAAAATTATCCCGATTTTTCCTTTGATTTGAGCCTTTGCAAATGTTTTTAGTTCTGTTCTGTTCATAGCAGAACCCCCTCTCATAATAATACCTAAATTGTATTGCAAATTATACCATTTGTCAACCTTTTTCATTCAAAATCTACAAATTCAATAATTTTACTACACATTTTATGTATAATTATAATAAAAATCCCCCCGTGGAACGGGGGGATTTTCATTTATTGAACCACTCCACTATGGCGTGGTTTTCGTTATACAAGAAGAAAACGGTATGGAAATTCCATACCGTTTTCTCATTGATAAATATTTTGATACCGTAAGGCGCAGAGAAATGGATGCAGAATTTGGAAATTGAACCCGAAGCTGTACTTTGTGTACAGCGAGCGGTTGTGCACCATTTGTCAAGCCACCACAACCTAAGGTGCAGGAAAATCGAGTTATAATCGGAAAAGTGAACCCGCAGGGGTTACCCGAAGGCGTACCGCGTGTACGCCGAGAGGTGAACTTCACCGATTAGAAGCGATTTTACAAGCCGACCTATAAGTCAAAATCTTTGTCGGTAAATTCTAATATAATTTCGGTAGTAATGCTTTCGCCGGGTTCTAAGAATTTTAATTCCCCGCGTTCTCTCATACCTTTTCTGCCGATGGGCCAAGCGTTACCGGGTTCTAAACCCAATACATATTCATATTCACCCATCATTTTCCATTCGGTTAAAAACGGAAGAGAATCTTTGGAAAAACTCATGGTAAAGCCGACTTTGGAATCGGGGTTATAGATGCCAACTTTGGCTTTGCCGTCCGTTTCTTTCACGTCATACACATAACATTCTTCCATAAATCCTGCCTGAGGTTTTTCCATCACTTTACGATTGGGATAGGTTTTTTCAAACCGTTCCTGAGTGGGGAAACTGGAATTTTCGGGAATCATCACATTGGCAGTTTCGGAAAGCAGAGGATATCCCAAATTGATGTGATATAACACCTGACTGGGAGCTGTTTTATTCCCGATGTTGGTAATCACATCCGACAAAGTGATTTTATCTTCGGTTTTGGAAATTTTGTAGGTACGTTTCATCCGGGTGTGACACGCAAACAACGAAGCTTCGGTCACAGTTGCTTCCACGATGATTTCGTCCTCGGTTTCCCAATAGTTGTAGTGATCGCAAGGGATATTGCTGATAAGCCCATGCATGGGAGTGCTTTCTCCGTCATCTTCACAAGAACCGCCAACCGCAGTTAAACCACAGGTAGTTAAAAAACCTGCAGTAAAATTCTGCAAGAATCCTCTGCCTTTGGCATCGTCATACAGTCCCGGTGCCACATAACCTGCAGGAGAGAACCATCCCAGATTTACACCTTTGTAGGACAAACGGGACATATCCATACATCTGTCGCAAGTTAATGTTAAATCCACCGCTCTGGTGTTTTTAATCTGCAGTAAATTCATACCTTTTCCTTTGCCTTTGGCTAAGGTAACTTCTTCCACTCCGCCAAGCTGAGACGGATGACCGATATATTGATTCATAGTAAACACTCCTTTTTTGGTTTTTATTATTTTATAAGGCTTCCCCTTGAGGGGAATTTTTCTATTCCGCTCCCTCCTCAGAGGGAGGCTTTTTTACTACCGTTCGATAAAGCCGATTTTCTTATATACTTTTCGTAAGATTTTACGGGATGCCAACTGTGCTTTTTCGGCACCTGCTTTATAGATTTGTTCTAAATATGCTTTGTCGCCTTGCAGCTGCAGATAGCGTTCTCTTACGGGGCGTAATTCTTCTACCACACATTCGGCTACATCGCTTTTAAAGATACCGTAGTTTTTGTCCTGATATTCGGCTTCGATTTCTTCAAATGATTTTCCAGTGATGGCACCCATAATGCTCATTAAGTTTTCAATGCCCTCTTTGCCTTCGCCACGACAGATTCGCATATCGCTGTCGGTAACGGCAGATTTGATCTTTTTCACAATCGCATCCGGCTCGTCTGTCACTGTAATAAAGGCTTTGGGGTTTTCGTCCGACTTGGACATTTTTTTGGTAGGTTCCTGCAAACTCATAATTTTTGCACCGGTTTTGGAGATGTAACCTTCGGGAACGGTGAAGGTATCGCCGTAGTGATTGTTAAAACGGATGGCAATATCACGAGCTAATTCCAGATGCTGCATCTGGTCGATACCAACGGGAACCAGATCGGTACCGTACAGTAAAATATCTGCCGCCATCAACACAGGGTAAGTGAAAAGACCTGCCCCGATGGATTCATTCTGTTTGTTTTTGGTTTTATCTTTAAACTGGGTCATACGGGAAAGTTCACCCATATAGGAATTACACATCAAAACCCACGCCAGTTCTGCGTGTGCCGGGTTATGGGACTGCATAAACATAATGTTTTTTTCCGGATCCAATCCACAAGCGATATACTGAGTTAAAAAGTCTAAACATCTTTTTCTTAAATCCGCAGGATTCTGACGAACGGTGATGGCGTGCATATCCACCACGCAGTATGCACAGTCATATTCGTCCTGAAGTTTGACCCAGTTTTTTAATGCACCGATATAGTTACCGATGGTGATATGTCCGGAGGGCTGAATGCCCGAAAAAATTCGTTTTTTTCTTTCTATATTTTCCATTTTCTTTGCTCCTCGTCTCTGTTAGGATAATCCGAATTGTAGGGACAGATGCCCACATCTGTCCGCTGTTTTCAATTCTCACAAATTGTAAGGATGGGACGGTGTGGGCACCGTCCCCTACATCTTTATTCTTACAGATTCTCTTTTAACACATCTGCCAAAATTCCAATGCCTTCAATAATCTTATCGTCTGTCATAGTGGAATAATTCAAACGGAAGCAGTTGCAGGGTTTTGACATATCAGTCATAAAGTTGGAACCGGGTACAAATGCCACGTTTTTCTCTACGCCTTTTTTCACGATGCCTGCAGCGTCCATTCCTTCAGGTAAGGTACACCAGATAAAGAGACCGCCTTCGGGACGGGTATATTTCACTTCTTTCGGGAAGTGTTTATCCATTTCGGATAACATCAGTTCGCACTGATGTCCATATAATTCTCTTGCTTTTGCAATGTGAGCATCAATATCGCAGGTTTTTAACCATTCGGATGCAATTACCTGAGTTAACAGATTGGTATGTACGTCATTTACCTGTTTTGCAACCACCATTTTTTCCATAATTTCAGGGATACCGTGGGTGAAACCAAGTCTTAATCCCGGTGCCAAAATTTTGGAGAAGGAACCAAAATACATTACTGCATTTTCGGTATCCATGGATTTTAAGGTTGGCACATTTTCCCCTTTAAATCTCAGTTCGCCGTACGGATTATCTTCAAAAATCACAACATTATACTGATACGCCAAAGAAAGCAGTTTCTTTCTTTTTTCTAAGCTCATAGTGATGCCGGTGGGATTCTGGAAAGTTGGAATTACATAAATGATGCGTACCCGATCATCGTTTTTCAAAATTTCTTCCAGTTTTTCCATATTCATACCATCTTCTTCCACGGGAACACCTTTTAATACGGCACCGTAGGTACGGAATGAATTTAAAGCACCGATAAAGCTGGGTTCTTCCACAATAATGGTGTCACCCGGGTTTAAGATGCTTTTTACTGCCAGATCCAACCCCTGCTGTCCACCGGTGGTGATGATGGTATTATTTCCCTCCCGGTAGATGCCCTGTTTTTTGAGACGTTCTTCCACCTGCTCAATTAAGGGGGTATACCCTTCGGTGATGCCGTATTGCAGACACAAAGAAGGCATTTCGGTTAACACCTTCTGTGCAATTTCTTTGATTTCATCCACAGGGAACGTCAAAGGAGACGGATTTCCACCTGCAAAAGAGATAATACCGGGTTTTGCCATGGTTTTAAACATTTCACGGATGGCAGAGCCTTGCATGGTTTTCATTGTATCGGAAATATGATATTTCATTTCTTTTATTCTTCCTTTCTGTAAGGTAGTCTGTTTATGTTCTGTTAAAAAACTATAATTCATTGGGATAGTAAGTTTTGATTGCTTTCAATGCAGCTTGCTTTTCTGCTTCTTTTTTGGTTTTACCTTCGCCCGTTCCAAGCACTTTTCCCAAGTGAGACACTTGCGATACAAAAAATTTATCGTGGTCGGGACCTTCTGATTTTACCAGTTCATAAACCAAATCAATTTTGGATTCTTTTTGCACAAGTTCCTGCAATTTGGATTTGGAATCCAGCACATTTCGGTTTTTAACGGTTTGATTAATGGAATCCTTCATCAATCGCAAGATAACTTCTTTGGCGGTAGGAAAATCACTGTCTAAAAACACGGCACCAAAAATGGCTTCCAACGTGTCTGACGTGGTGGAATCCAGATTCTGGATGCCAAGTAATCGCTCACCGTTTCCGATGAGTAAGTATCTCGGGATTTCCAGTTGATTTGCCACAATAGCCAAGGATTTTTCACAAACCACAGATGCCTTCAATTTGGTCAGCTCCCCTTCTTTCACATCGGGAAGCAGTTTGTAAAGCTCCTCGGCGATTGTTAAGCCCAACACCGAATCTCCCAAAAATTCCAACCGCTGATTATATTCCTTCAAATTATGCTCCACTGTGTAGGAACGACGGGTCAGGGCATTTCGAAGCAAGTCTTTATTTTGAAATGTGTAGCCGATTTTTTTCTCCATTATTTTTCGTAACCTCCTTTCTGAATTTTTTATTTAGCTCCCTCTGACGAGGGAGCTGTCACGTTAGTGACTGAGGGAGAGATACTCTCTCTTGCTATAGTCTTTGTTGCACGGTTAAATCAATTGTTTCTAAAACACCGTGAAAATTTTTGTCAATATCTAAATTCGAAAATCGAAGCACTGTAATGTTTTGAGTTTGAAAATAACAATCCTTCTTCTGATCAGACAAAATACCTTCATCACTATAATGTTGGCTTCCATCCAACTCAATTACCAATTTCGCTTTTGCACAATAAAAATCTGCAATATAATTGCCAATAGATTTTTGTCTTTGGAAGCGAATAGGATAATCCTTTAAAAACTGATACCACAATTTTCGCTCCCAAGGTGTCATATTCTTCCGAAGTTCTTTTGCCAAAGGGATATTCTTTTTATTATAAGATATCATATCTCTCCCTCCTCAGAGGGAGGCACCCTTCGGGTGTCTTATTTTACATTCAAAAAATTTTCCAACAGTTTCAGTCCTGTTTTACCGCTTTTTTCAGGATGAAACTGAGTTAAAAACACATTGTCACGCTGATAGGCACAGTCAAAGGAGATGCCGTATTCTGCGGTTGCGATGACTTCCTCACGGTTTTTCGCTTCCAGATAGTAACTGTGAACAAAATAAAAATAGTCATCGGGCAAATCAAAAAACAAAGGACTTTCTTTGGTAATAACCCGATTCCATCCAATCTGCGGCACTTTTTTACACAGTTCCACGGGGAACTTTTTAATTTTCCCGGGGAAAATGCCAAGACCTGGCAAACTTCCTTCTTCTGAGCTTTCAAAGCACATCTGAAGGCCCACACAAATTCCTAAAAAAGGTGTTTTTTTGTCAATGACTTCATACACGGTTTCAATGAGTCCTGATTGTTTGATGCTGCCCATCGCATCATCAAAATTGCCAACACCGGGTAAAATCACGTGGTCAGCAGAACGGATGGTCTCTTTGTCGGAGGTGATTTGTACCTCGCTTGTAAATTTTTTTAAGGCATTGGAAACGCCAAACAGGTTTCCTGCACCGTAATCGATAATTGCAATCATAGCTTCCTCTTATTCAATCACTGCTTTTAACTTTCCAATCATGGGCAGGATTTGTTTTTTCATTTTCATACTCACTTTATTGACAATCAGTCTGGCAGAAAGCTGACATACTTCCTCCAATACGCCCAAACCGTTTTCTTCCAGAGTTTTTCCTGATTCCACAATATCCACAATCACATCGGATAAGCCCACAATGGGAGCCAACTCGATGGAACCGTTTAATTTGATGATATCGGGAGACTGTTTTTTCACATCTTTAAAATAGCTTCTTGCAATATTAGGATATTTGGTGGCAACTTTTAGTGATGACACACGGTTTTTCAGTTTTTCTTTTGCAGATTCGGGTCCACACACACACATTCTGCATTTTCCGAAATTTAAGTTTAACACTTCATAAAGACTTCTGCCTTCTTCTAAAATGGTGTCTTTCCCAACCACGCCGATATCAGCAGCTCCATATTCCACATAACAGGGAACATCGGAGGCTTTCACCAGAATATATTTGATTTTTCCGACTTCATCCGTAAAAATCAGTTTTCTGCCTTTCTCTTCCAGACAGGAAATATCGTAACCTGCTTTGCCAAAAATTTCGGCAGCATAGTCTCCCAGACGGCCTTTTGCCAAGGCAACGGTAATGTATTCCATATGTTTTAATAACCTCCTATCCGTTGACAATGACGGACTTGCCCGTTTTTCTTAATTCTTTTGCTTTTTCTATCATTGCCTTCTTGTCATCCCCAAAAAGAATTTCATCTGCTACAGGAGATTTCGGAGAAATGGCATGACTCATTCCGTCGGTCAGACGGTTGATATAAATGGCAGAACCGGTTGCAGGAATTTCTCTTCCGAAGCGGGAAATCAGTTTATCATAACGACCGCCGCCTGCAACCGGGAATCCTACACCCTGATGAAAGATTTTAAAAATCATACCGGTGTAGTAATCCATATTTTTATTCATCCCCAAATCAAAGGTAATATACTGTTCATATCCGTAATAGGAAAGGTAAGTATAAATTTCAAACAGCTCGTTAATTGCCTGTTTGCACTGTTCGGGCAGTTGTTTTTCTAACATTTCTTCCAAAACTTCTTTACCGCCGAATAAAGTAGGTAATGCCAAGATAATATCTTTGATAAAAGAATCCAGAGTTACTTTTTCCAAAGCTTCTTCCATGGATAAAATATCTTTTTTCACCATCAAATCATTGATTTCTTCCTGAATTTCTTCGGATAAGTGACTTTCGGAAAGCAATCCTCTTACAAAGTTTACATTCCCCAGTTCCACCATAAAGTTGGTAGTACCTGCATCTAAAAGCGCATTGATGGTTAATGCAATGACTTCTGCATCATAGAAAGTTCCCGTTTCTCCCAATAATTCAATGCCTGCCTGGGTAAATTCATTCTGTCTGCCACCTTTGGTGGGATCGGAAAAACGGTATACATTGCCAAGATAAGAGGCTCTTACCGGAAGCTGGTCAAACAACTTGGTTGCAGCCACACGGGCAATGGGCATAGTCATATCGGGACGTAAGGATACCACAGCACCGTTTCTGTCAACCAAGCGATACAAGCCGTTTGCATCAGAAAACACGCTGTCATACTCCATCAGTGGAGTTTCCAGCTGAAAATAGCCATAGCTTTTAAAACAGTCTAAAATCTGTTTTTCAATTTGATGTTTAAATTGGCACTCGGAAAATAAAATATCGTTGGTGCCTTCTAAGGTTAATGCTGTTTTTTTCATCATCCCGCGGATTCTCCTTTGTATAGCTGTTTACTTTTGTGCTTAGTCCTTCAAACGGACAGGAAGCACCATATAGATAAAGTCGTTACGGTCAGTTCCTCTTAAAATACAGGGACTTAAATGATTGGAAAAGTCCATCATAATTTCATCGGTTTCACTTGCTTTTAAGGCATCTAACACAAATTTATGATTAAAGCCGATTTCCAGGTCGTCACCGTCTTTTTCAATGGCGATTTCATCCTGTGCCTGACCGATTCTGGAAACTGTGTTTAATTTCATACGGTTATCGGTCATGGTCATACGGATGGGAGCTTTGTTATCGGCAGTAATCAGCAAAGAGGCACGTTCTAACGCATCCACCAGATCTCTGGTTACCACTTTGACTTTAATTTCTGCATTTTTGGGAATAATCTGCTGATAGTTAAAGAATTCACCATCAATCAGACGGGTATAAAACTCATAGTTTTCAATTTTCACCAAGGCTTTTTTATGACCGAATTCGATTACGGTTTCATCGGAAGAATCGGTGAGAATTTTTAATAATTCGTGTAAGCTCTTACCGGGAATGATAAAGGAACGATTTTCACCGGTAGGATAAATTTCTTCTTTTCTCACTGCCATACGGTAACCGTCTAAGGTTACCACGGTCAGCTCATTGTCATTCACTTCAAACAAAGCACCGGTAAAAGTGATTTTGGTATCAGCAGTTCCGATGGAGAACAAAGTTTTTTTAATCAGTTCTTTTAATTTGTTTTCTTTGATTTTGACCGAGAATTCACAGTTCATATCTTCCACCACCGGGAAAGGTTCGGAATCCATAGCAACGATTTCATATTTGGTGGAACCGCTTTTGATTACGGTATTTAAGTTTTCCATAATTTCAACCGTAACCAGACCTTCCGGCATCAGACGAACCATATCAAAGAAGGTTTTTGCATTTAATACGCCAACTCCTTCTTCTAAAATATCTGCTTCCATTCTTGCTTTGATGGCAATTTCGGTATTGTTACCGATTAAGGTCAGCATACCGTAGGATGCGTGTAAATAAACTCCTTCCAGTTGCGCAACGGCAGCTTTGGGAGAGACTGCTTTTAAAACGATAGATAAATTTTCTAAAAGAACTTCTTTCAGGCAATTAAATTTCATAAGAAGACTTCCTTTCTCGGTTTTTTAATTTTTCATTTTTTTCATTTCTTTCCTTTTGGAAAACGAAAAGAACAAATCAAAAATCAAAAAATCCGGACAGCTATAGATAGTAAGAAATATTAAAAGGTAAACAGTTATGATATTAGGGAGTGTGGAAATGTTGAAAACCGTCGAATTCTTTTGATATTCAACACTTTTGGGTGTTTATAACCTGACAAAAAAAATGTGCATAAAATCTTTGTTTTCCACATAGCATAGTATGGGGAAATCTTTTCCACACACATTCGACAAGATTTCCTTGTGGAATTGTGTATAAATTTCCGGAATTTCAAATTTCAAAAAATTACTCCTGTTGATAACGTTCGACTTTTCCATAGGAATTCTTTAAAATTCCACGGTAGTATTACACAGAATCTGTGTAGAACTTTAAAATAATTTGTTTCTTATCTTATTGATATAGGATAAGAAACCGTAAATTGTAACAAAATACAGGGCATTTTTTAAGACAACCAATGGCTGTTAGTCTACCAGTAAACCGGTGATTTCTTCAATAATGGTATCAATATAAGCATCACTTTGTCTGGTTTCTTTGATTTTTTCAATGGAATACATAACGGTAGAATGGTCTCTGCCGCCAAATTCTTCCCCGATTTTGGGTAAAGACATTTCCAGAACTTCTCTTGCTAAAAACATTGCTACCTGACGTGCTTTTACAATCTCTTTTTTCTTGGAAGAAGATTTTAAAAGCTGGGGATCAATGTTAAAATATCCTGCGGTTTCCACCATTACGGTTTCAATTCCGGGTTTTACTTTTTTGTTATCAGCAATGATTACTTTAATAACATCTTCGGCAATTTCTCTGGTAATTTCCTGTTTGGATAACTTGGTCATTGCCACAAGACGGGTAAAAATACCTTCTAATTCACGCACATTGGATTTGATTTTCGATGCGATAAACTGAATAATTTCATCTGCAATGGGAAAATCTTCTTCCTCTGTTTTTTTCTTTAAAATGGCGATTCTGGTTTCTAAATCCGGTGCATTGATGTCACACATCAAACCGGCTTCAAAACGGGTTCTGAGTCGTTCTTCCAAGGTTCTGATGTCTTTGGGAGGACGGTCAGAGGATAACACAATCTGTTTGTCATTATGATACAAATGATTGAAGGTATGGAAAAACTCTTCCTGGGTACCTTCTTTTCCGCCGATAAACTGAATATCGTCAACCATCAATACATCAATGTTTCTTAATTTATCACGAAATGTTGTGTTTTGTCCTGATTTGATGGAATCAATAAATTCGTTGGTGAACGATTCAGAAGTTAAGTATAATACTTTTTTGGATGGGTCATTTTCTTTCACACGGTTTCCAATCGCATGGAGCAGATGGGTTTTTCCCAAACCAACGCCGCCGTATATGAATAACGGATTGTAGTTTTCAGCAGGACTTTCCGCAACGGCAACTGCTGCTGCGTGTGCAAAACGGTTGGATTCACCGATAACGAAGTTAGAGAAGGTATATTTTTTGTTTAAGCCGGAGTTATCTTCCTCCATCTGATTGAATCGGTCTAACACCGAGGGAGTATTTTTTCTGTCATCCACCACGAAGTCATATTCGGTTATGCTTCCTTGAGAAGCTGTAACCACGGCACTCTTTAACAGTTCCTTATATTTCTTTAAAATCATATCACGGGTATATTCAATGGGAACCCGTAAATATAATGTATCATTTTCTACTTTCTCCGGAGTTACCGAGAGGAACCAAGTGCTGTATGCCACCGGAGATATTTCATTTTTTATTATGTCAACTACCTTTTGGTAGAGTTCATCCGTGGAAAACAAGCGATTTCACCTCATTTTTCATAGTATTCCACATTTTCTGTGGAAAAAAATTTCTTTTTGTGTGGAAAACCATAGTGTAGAAACACGGGGTTTTCCTGTTTTTATGGTTTACATAATAATTATAAAAATAATTTTTAAATTTTTTCAAAAAACCTCTTGACAGTTTTTTAGAATTCGTTTTTTTTAGAATTCGGAACGCGACGGATTTCCTCTCTTAGGTTTTCAAACACGTAAGAAGGAGGAATTTCCTTTTTTTAGAATTCGGGACGCAACGGATTTTCTCTTTTATGTATCCGAACACATAAGATATAAAATTGGATTACCATACGTTATTTAGAATTCGGGATGCAACAGATTTCCTCTTTTAGTTTTGCAAACACATAAGAAGAATAAATTATTTCTCAGCGATTCGATCCTGTTGGAACATCCTATGTAGGGAATGGATTGATCCATTCCGTCGTATGGTTTGGCAATACCTTTTGGTAGGGCGTGTATGGGACGATGCCACATCATCCCATATCAAAAAATCTTATCGGATTACATCAGTACCCAGATATTTTCTTAATACTTCGGGAACGGTAACAGAACCGTCTTCATTCTGATAATTTTCCAAAATTGCGGCAACCGTTCTTCCAACAGCCAGACCGGAACCGTTTAAGGTATGGCAAAGCTGAGGTTTGGAACTGATGTCTTCTTTGAATTTGATATTGGCTCTTCTTGCCTGATAATCTACAAAGTTAGAGCAGGAAGAAATTTCTACATATCTGCCGTAGCTGGGCATATATACTTCCAAATCGTAAGTCATGGCAGAGGAGAAACCTAAATCACCGGAACACAGTAAAACCACACGGTAAGGCAGTCCCAACAGCTGTAACAGACGTTCTGCATCATTGGTTAAGGATTCCAATTCCTGGAAAGAAGTTTCGGGAGTCGTGAATTTCACCAACTCAACTTTATTAAACTGATGCTGACGGATTAAACCTCTGGTATCACGACCTGCGCTGCCTGCTTCAGCTCTGAAACAAGCGGAATATGCACAGTATTTGATGGGCAGATCTTCTTTTTTCATGATTTCGTCACGATGCAGATTGGTTACGGGAACTTCTGCGGTGGGAATCATAAAGTAGTCGCAATTTTTTAAGGAGAATGCATCTTCTTCAAATTTGGGAAGCTGGCCGGTACCGGTCATAGATGCACGGTTTACCATGTAAGGAGGCATAATTTCGGTGTAGCCGTTTTCGGTATGGGTATCTAAGAAAAAGCTGATAACCGCACGTTCTAATTTGGCACCCAGTCCTTTATATACGGTAAAACGGGAACCGGTAATTTTTGCACCTCTTTCAAAGTCTAAAATTCCTAAGTTTTCCCCGATATCCCAATGGGGTTTAAACTCAAATTCAAACTCTCTGGGAGTTCCCCATTTTCTGATTTCTTTATTATCTTCATCAGAGTTACCGTCGGGAACACAGTTTGCAGGAGTGTTGGGGATTTTTAATAAAGTAGCAGACAGTTCTTCCTGAATTTCGGAAAGCTCTTTGTCCATCCCTTTAATCTGTTCGGAAAGTTCTTTCATTTCCTGGAAAATAGGAGCAACGTCCTTGCCTTCTTTTTTCAGTTTGGGAATTTCTTTGGAAACGGTATTCTGCTTCATTTTTAAATTTTCAGCAGTATAAGTTAAAGTTCTTCTTTTTTCGTCTAATTCATAAACTTTTTCCAGTAAATCAAGATCTGCTTTTTTGATGGTGAGCAGTCTTTTTACTTCTTCTTTTTCGTCACGGATTCGTTTTAAGTCCAGCATATTGTTTTCTCCTTATTTTCTTTCACAAACCATTCTGCATTTTATTTTGAATAATATTCTGAATACTTTAGAATGGCAATTTCATATTATAGTATATTTTTCCTCATTCGTCAAGGTAAATGAGTTTTTTTACCCTTTTGTTTACATTTTGAATATTTTTAAAATAATTTTTGATTAGTTTGGTTGTTTTTATCGTTTTGCAGAATTGCGATAGTTATTAAAAAATTGAAAAATAAAAAATTACATCAGCTTGTCAATGATTCGGGTCAGATCGTCTTGCGAGTAATACTCAATTTCAATTTTACTTTTGATTTTTCCGCTTTTAATCTGTACTTTGGTTCCGAATTTTTCTGCCAGTTGGCTTTCCACCGCAATCACATTGGGATCTTTTTTCAGATTTTTTTTGATTAAGGTTGTCCGTTTTTTCTGAGAAAGTTTTTTGGCAAGTTCTTCTGCTTCTCTTACTGAAATTTCATTTTTCACAATTTCATAGAGTAACAGTTTTTTTGTTTCATCAGATTCCAGAGAGGACAAGGCTTTTGCGTGCCCCACCGAAACCTTTCCGGATTTGATTTCTTTTAATACGAAATCGGGCAGATTTAAAATTCGTAAGATGTTTGCAACGGTGGAACGGCTTTTTGCAACACGTTTGGAAATTTCTTCCTGGGTCAGACCAAACTGTTCTTTTAACATCTGATAACCCATAGCTTCTTCCAAGGGATTTAAGTCTTCACGTTGCAGATTTTCAATGAGCGCAATCTCCATAACCTCACGGGTTTCATAATCTTTCACAATGGCGGGGATTTTCTTCTTTCCTGCCAGTTTGGAGGCTCTCCAACGGCGTTCCCCTGCAATGATTTCGTATAACCCGTTTTCTTTCTGACGCACTAATATGGGAGATAACACACCCACTTCTGCGATGGAATCTGCCAACGCTCGCAGTGCATCCTGATCAAAGTTTTTTCGGGGTTGTTCCGGGTTTGGCTCAATATCCATAATGGAAAGTTCATGGACTTTTCCGGTTCCGGTTGCCACTGTTTCTTCCAATAAAGAAGACAATCCACGGCCAAGTCCGCCTTTTTTTGTCATATGTATGTTCCTTTCTGTTTCCCGCTTTTTTGCGGTCAATGATATTCTATTGGTTGTTATCTAAGATGTCCTGTGCAATTTTTAAGTATGCATCGGTACATTTGGAATGTTTGTCGTAATATAGAATGGGTTCCCCGTAGCTGGGAGCTTCTCCCAGACGAACACTTCTGGGAACCGGTGATTTAAACACCTTGTCTCCAAAGTATTTTTTGATTTCTCCCGCAACCTGAAGGGTTAAATTGGTTCGTCCGTCATACATGGTGAGGATAACCCCTTCCACTTCCAGTTTTTCATTGTAGCGGGATTTGATTTTCCGTAAGGTATTCATCAGCTGACTGAGACCTTCTAAGGCAAAGTATTCACATTGGAGCGGAATCACAATGGAATCAGAGCCTGAAAGAATGTTGATGGTGATTAACCCCAAAGAGGGCGGACAATCCACAATAATGTAATCAAACTGTTCCCGGATGGGTTCCAGTGATTTTGTGAATTGAAATTCCCGGTCAGAAACACCAACCAGTTCTACCTCCGCTCCGGCTAAATCAATGTTACAGGGACACACCCAAAGATTTTTGAAATCCGTTGAAACAAGCGATTTTTCGATGGGTTCATTCCCGATTAAAACATCGTAGAACGAGGTTTCCACTTTTTCTTTATCAACCCCGACACCGCTTGTGGCATTGCCCTGCGGGTCGGCATCAATCAGCAGAACTTTTTTGCCAAAATGCCCTAAGCAAGCGGCAATATTGATGGCAGATGTTGTTTTTCCAACTCCGCCTTTCTGATTTGCAACTGCAATAATTTTTCCCATTTTTTTGACCTTTCTTATGTTATCTAAAAACATAATTGTTGCAAATGTTCCCCGTGGAACATTCTGTAATGTTATGCAATATTCGGCAATATTGTTCCCCGTGGAACAAAAACCGTAAAATTTCATCTAAAAACATAGATTGGTAAAGAGTATTGTAACATATTATTGAAAAAAAGTCCATAGTTTTTGAGAATTTTTTAAATTTTTATCAGGAGAAAAAAGAATGGATTTCAAATGTTCCCCGTGGAACAATCATCTGATCACAAAAGGAGGAGTCAATGAAGCTGTTTCATAAAATTTCAACACCGAAGAAAGCCTATCAAAGGTTGCTTCAGATTTTTCTTGTGATGGCAACTCTGGTTGCGGTGATTGGAATCATTGTGGCAAAAAACACGGATTTACGGGAAGAAGCAAGGTATCTCACCATTCTGGCAGCATCGTTAGCTTGTGAAGGGGTTTGGGGATTTGTTTTCTTTGACTGTATGCACCGAAGATTAGGGAAAGAATAATTGGGATTCCTATGAACGAAAATGGTATTTTATAATGTTGTAATTCCTGCTGTTCTGTAATACCAAATGATGTTGAAATTGTAGGGAGCGATTCTCATATCGTCCCACTGTGCAAATTTCCATTCCAACAAAATGAAAAGGATTGTAAAACCATAATTTTACAATCCTTTTTAGTCATTATTCTGATTCCCGACTCAATTTTGCATACAAAAACAGTCCGTCGGTTTTATAGGGAATCACCCGGCAAATCTGATTGGTGATATCCTGATTGGTTTCTATCATTACAGGGAAATAGTTTTCCGAAAGACCGTAAACCCCTTTTTCTTTTTGTTGTTCAGCTAATACCATAAGTGGCTTTCCTACTGCGTTTTCCAGAATTTTTGCTTCAATTTTGGATGACAGAGCAATCACTTCACGACAGCGTTGTTCTTTGATTGATTGGGGCAGCTGATTTGGCATACCGTCGGCAACCGTTCCGCTTCGTCTGGAATAGGGAAATGCGTGTACTTTCAGGAAATTCGCCTTTTCAATCAGAGAAAGAGTATCTTGAAATTCTTCGACCGTTTCTCCCGGAAAACCGGTAATTACATCGGTTGTGACAGAGGTTTCGGGACGAATTTTTCTTAGAGTTTCCACAGTTTTTAAGAAGTATTCTGCACGATAGTGCCGATTCATTCTGGCAATTACCGCATCAGAGCCACTTTGCAGGGAAATATGAAAATGGGGACACAGTTTTTTTGCCTGTTTGTAATAATCAAAAAACTTTTCGGTAAAAGCAAGGGGTTCAATGGAGCTTAACCGAATCCGACGGATTCCGTCAATTTTTTCCAGTTCCCACAGCAAATCAGTCAAATCCCGAATGGGAGACGTTTCGGGAAAATCAACGCCATAATGGCACACATGAATCCCTGCCAATACAATTTCCTGATAGCCGTTTTTTGCCAGTTTTTGAACTTCTTCAATCACAGATTGTGCATTTCGACTGCGTAATCTGCCTCGTACATAAGGGATAATACAGTAGGAACAAAAGGAGTTACAACCGTCCTGAATCTTAATGATGGCGCGGGTTTTCTCCCGATAATCCGTCACCGAACCTTCGGGAAAGGAGGTTTCTGCAGTCAACGGATATATGGAAATTTTTTCCATTATTTTTTGATTGAGGAATTCTTCTACCAAAGTTGGGAGTTTATGTTTATTCCCGTTTCCAATCACCAGATCCACACCGGGAATTCGGGCAACTTCGTCGGGCTTTGCCTGCGCATAACAACCTGCCACGGCAACAACCTGACTGTCTTTGGCACATTGGCGAATCATTTTTCGAGATTTTCTATCACTCATATTGGTAACGGAACAAGTGTTCACAACAGACACAGACACAGACTCCCCCTCCTCTGCGGCTTGATAGCCATTTTGGAGGAACAGCTGTGCCAACGCTTCCGATTCATACTGATTCACCTTGCAACCCAAGGTGAGAATGCGAAATGTTCTCATACTATCTTTTTTTCCTTGTTTTTTTTTGTTTTTATAAAAGATGCAAAAACCCTTGAAAATCAAGGGTTTTAGTTAGTTTTTTAAGGTTTTTTTATGCGGCTGGAGCCGATGGAAAATTTTTTATGACCTACAGCATATCTTTCTTAATTAAAATCCACGCAGCCACACAGATTGCAGCGATGGAAATCGCCGCCGGGAACCACCAGAAGTGATCCATAGGGATTCCGCCGGTAATGTTCATTCCGTAGAAGGAAGTCACGATGTTGGGAATCGCCATTAAGATGGTGATGGAGGCAAGAACCTTCATTACAATATTTAAGTTGTTGGAAATCACAGACGCAAAGGCATCCATGGTTCCGGAAAGAATGTTGGAATAGATGTTGGACATTTCAATCGCCTGATTGGTTTCAATTAAAACATCTTCCAATAAATCTTCATCTTCCTCATACAGACGGATAAATTTTCCGCGACGGATTTTCTGCATGGTGATTTCATTCGCTTTTAACGAAGTGGAAAAGAACACCAGAGATTTTTCCAAATCCAGAAGCTGAATGAGTTCTTTATTTTTCATGGAACGATGTAACTGACGTTCCACATAGTTTGAGATTTTATCAATCTGTTTTAAGTAAAACAGATATTTACTTGCCACACGGTACAAAATTTGCAGGATAAAACGGGTTTTCATATTGGTGTGTACCTGCTTCACCACACCGTCGGCAAATGCCTTTAAAATGGCGGTTTCATCACTGCAAATGGTGATGATATATTCTTTATTCACAATGATAGACAAAGGCAGAGTTTCAAACAAAATGGTATTCCCAACGTGTTCTTCCTTTTCAGGTGCAGGAATATCCACAATGATTAAGGTAGTGCCGTTATCATCGGTTTCAACACGGGACATTTCTTCTTCGTCCAAAGAAGAACGGATAAAGTCATGGTCAATGCCCAGTTGTTCGGTTAAAAAACGGGTATCTTTTTCATCAGGATCGACAAAGTTAATCCAACAGTCTTTTTCAATCTGATCAATCTGACGGATTTTACCGTCAAAAGATTTATAAATATGATACATAGGCAAATCACCCCGTTACGGCAATGCCGCTCTTTCTTGTGAGATAAAACAAAAAATAAGATTAACCCTGTTCCGGCTTTCTGTCACGACTCATTAGGTACAGGGCAGATTCTTTGGGATTTTTCCCTTCATAAACCACCTGATATGCTTCTTGGATGATGGGCATATCCACCTGATACTGTTCGGTTGCTTTTTTCACGGCTTTTAAACATTTGATGCCTTCCACAACCATATTGACTTCACGCATGGCATCTTCGGGAGACATTCCCTGCCCAATCAGCATACCGCAACGACGGTTTCTGGAATGTAAGCTAGTGCAGGTAACAATCAAATCACCCATACCGGATAAGCCGTAGAAGGTTTCAACTTCACCACCCATAGCAACGCCAAGCTTTGCTATTTCATACATTCCACGAGTCATCAAAGCCGCTTTGGTGTTATCTCCAAAGCCACATCCGTCCGAAATTCCGGCACAAAGGGCAATGATGTTTTTAATGGTTCCGCCAAGTTCCACGCCAATTTCGTCGGTACTGGTATACACACGGAAATTTTCATTCATAAATGCAGTTTGCACACGGGTTGCAACGGCAGCATCAGGACAAGCAGCCACAATAGTGGTGGGTAAATCTTTGCCAACTTCTTCCGCATGGGTAGGGCCGGACAAGGCACAAACCTTGCTGCCTTCGGGAAGTTCATCGGCAATTACCCCGGAAAGGGTCAACAGAGTTTCTTCTTCCAATCCTTTTGCCACACAGACCGCAATCTGACGGTCAGCACGAAACATAGGAGCAATGGTTTTCGCCGTTTGACGAATGGCAAAGGAAGGAACTGCAAAAATCACAAATTCTGCATCCAAAACAGCCTCCTCTAACCGGGAGGTAAAAGAAATGCGTCCATCCAGTTTTACGCCGGGTAAAAACTGGATATTTTCACGATATTTATTCAGACTTTCGGTTTCTTCCGGGAAAAATGACCACATTACAATGTCATTTTGTTTGGATAAAGTATGTGCAAGGGCACATCCCCAGCTACCGGAACCTAAAATTGCGATTTGACTCACACAATCAACACCTTTCACACATAAAGTATAACACAAAAAAATGCATTTGGCAACGGCTTTTTTATAATTTTTTTGGGAAAGGTTGAAAAAATCGTGCCAAATGAATTTGGAATTGTATTATGATACGAAATATTGTCGGAATATCGTAGGGGACGATGCCCACATCGTCCCGCTGTATGGGTTGTCAATATCTTTTAATAGGATTTGTAGGGTTCGGCGGTTTCCGACGAACCGATACATTTTGTTATCTTTTATTTTAGGAACATCCCAAAGGCTGTTCCCTATATTTTTATTGACAATTTTTTTGGTTTATGTTACAATGAGAACGGAGTAAAATTTCATAAAATGTGCAAACTGCGGGAAAATACTTTGGTAAAAAGTGTTTTCTCTACTTTCTTATCCCGTAGTTTGAGGATGGAATTTTACTCCAATCGGAGAGACACTTTTTCGGTGTGTCTTCGGTTGTGGAGACACACTTTTTTATTTATGGGAAAAAGGAGAGGAAAAACGATGGCGGATTACAAGAAATTGTATTATTATTTGTATGCTAAGGTAGCAGATGTGATTGAAGAAAATAAAGATACCAAAAAATATGAACCGATTGTCAAAAAGCTCATTGACATTGAATTGGAAACCGAAGATATGTATATGGATATGCCTGATGATGAGGACGAAGTAACAGACGATGAGGATTGGGTGTAGGGGACGATGCCCACATCGTCCCGTTGTGTGGGTACTAAATTGAATTGAAAACGAAACAAAAAGACGAAATTCTATCACAGAATTTCGTCTTTTGTATTTACCCAAAAATCAAGGTACAGAAAAACGGATTATGCGCCGTTTATCAAACCATTAGAAGGAAACTTTTCCTTCAAAGGATTTTACTGCCGGACCGGTCATAAAGATGGTGGTATCGGTATAACGGATTTTCAAGTCTCCACCGGGCAGTTTTACGGTGATATCGGTATCCTTTTCACAGTAACCGTTTAAGATTGCCGCAACGGCAGCTGCACAAGCACCGGTACCGCAAGCTAAGGTTTCGCCGATACCACGTTCCCAAACGCGCATTTTCAAGGTGTTTTTGTCAATTACGTTGACAAATTCCAGATTTACTCTGTCGGGGAACATAGGATGATATTCAAATTCGGGACCGATTTTTTCTAAGTTTACGGTGTCCAGATTATCAGTAAATACTACCGCATGGGGATTGCCCACAGCCACACAGGTGATATTGAAGGTTTCCCCTGCTACGGTGACAGGCTCGTTTTTCACGATTTCTTTGTCACTGACTACGGGAACCAGTTCCGGTTTGGTTTCTGCCTTTCCCATATCCACACGAGCGGCAACTACTTCCCCTTCCATGGTGTAAACTTTCAGTTTTTTCACACCGCTTAAGGTTTCAATTTCCATATCTTCACGGGGAACAATGCCCTTGTCATACAGATATTTACCTACGCAACGGATGGCGTTTCCGCCCATTCTGCCTTCGGTGCCGTCTGCATTGAAGATTCTCATTTTTGCATCTGCGGTTTTGGATGCTTCAATCACAACCGCACCGTCTGCACCGATACCGAAATGACGGTCGGAAAGACGAATTGCAAGTGCTTCGGGGTTATCAATCTGTTTATTTAAACAGTCAAAATAGATATAGTCGTTGCCCAAACTCTGCATCTTGGTGAATTCTACGGCGATTTTTTCTTCGCGCATATTGTTGATGTCCACGATTTCAATGCTCTGTTCGGAATATTTCCCTTTCATCGAGTTGATAACAGCGTTTGCAGTATCAATGGAGGTGAAGCAGGGAACGCTTCGTTCTACTGCTTTTCTTCTGATTTTTACGCTGTCACGTTCGGGCAGTCTGCCTTTTGCAGAGGTGGAAACAACAAAGTTGACTTTACCGCTTTCAATCAGAGTTAAGGTGTTGTTTTCGGAATTTTCGTGGATTTTATCCACAGCAATCACAGGCAGACCTGCATCAGACAGCACTTTTGCGGTGCCGTGAGTGGAATAAACGGTGAATCCAAGGTCGTGGAAACCTTTTGCCACGCCGTACACTTCCGCTTTGTCAGAATTACGAACGGAAATGAACACACCGCCTTTTTTATGGAGCTGATATCCTGCGCCGATTAAGCCTTTGTACAGCGCTTCTTCTAAGTTCGCGCCGATACCTAAAACTTCCCCGGTGGATTTCATTTCAGGCCCTAAGTGAATGTCCACACCTAAGAGCTTTGCAAAGGAGAAAACAGGCACTTTTACCGCCACATAGGGAGAATTTTTGTAAAGACCGGTGCCGTAACCCATATCTTTTAATTTTTCACCCAGCATTGCACGGGTTGCCAGATCAATCATGGGAACCTTGGTTACTTTGCTGATGTAGGGAACGGTTCTGGAAGAACGGGGATTTACTTCGATAACGTATAATTCGTTATCATATACTAAATACTGGATGTTCACCAGACCTTTGGTATTTAAGGCAATCGCCAGTTTCTTGGTGGAATCGATGATTTTCTGAATCATCGGTACGTCTAAATTGAAGGCAGGATATACGGCAATGGAGTCACCGGAGTGCACCCCTGCACGTTCAATATGTTCCATAATACCGGGGATTAAAATGTCTTCCCCATCGGAGATCGCATCGACTTCAATTTCGGTACCCATTAAATATTTGTCAATTAAGATGGGGTTTTCGTCCAGACCGTGAAGAATAATTTTCATGTATTCTTTGGTATCGTTATCATTCCATGCGATAATCATATTCTGTCCGCCCAATACATAAGAGGGACGAATCAGTACGGGATAACCGATACGGTTTGCAGTTTCCAATGCTTCTTCTTCGGTTAACACTGTAAAACCTTGCGGTCTCTTAATATTAAGTCTTTCTAAAAGATCGTCAAAACGTTCTCTGTCTTCTGCCATATCAATGCTGTCTGCACTGGTACCTAAAATTCTGACACCGTTTTCCTGGAGGAAGTTGGTCAGTTTAATTGCAGTACCGCCACCGAATGCAACCACAACGCCGTAAGGCTGTTCGGTGTGGATTACGTTCATAACGTCTTCGGGATTTAAGGGTTCAAAATACAAACGGTTTGCAGTGTCAAAGTCAGTGGAAACGGTTTCGGGGTTATTATTTACGATAACCACTTCGTAACCTGCTTCCTGAAGCGCCCATACGCAATGTACGGATGCATAGTCAAACTCAATCCCCTGCCCGATACGGATGGGACCGGAGCCGAATACGATAATGGTCTTCTTATCGGTGGGGTTATTGTCGATAAATTCTCTTGCTTCGTTGGCTTCTTCGTAGGAAGAATAGAAGTAGGGAGTCTGTGCGTTGAATTCTCCGGCACAGGTGTCTACCATTTTATAGGATGCATAGATTTTTTCGGGGATGCTCTGATTGGATAAATTTTCAATCACCTTATCCAAAAAGCCCATCTTTTTCGCTTCCAAGTGCAGTTCTTTGGTTAAAGTTTCTTCTTTTAAGCGACATTCCATTTTGTAAAGATTATAAAGCTTGGATAAGAACCAACGGTCAATTTTGGTAATGTCATAAATGGTATCCAAGGATACGCCACGGGTGATGGCTTCATATACCACGAAAATCCGTTCGTCGTTACACTGATGCAGTTTTTCAAAAATCACATCATCGGATAAGCCAACCAAATCTTTATGGCGCATGGAATCTTTGGAGATTTCCGCACCGCGAACTGCCTTCATGATGGCTTCTTCAAAGGTGGCACCGATTGCCATAACTTCCCCGGTCGCCTTCATCTGAGTACCTAAATCACGTTTTGCATACACAAATTTGTCGAAGGGGAATTTGGGGAATTTTACAACCACATAGTCAATGGCAGGTTCAAAACAAGCATAGGTTTTACCGGTTACAGCATTTAAGATTTCATCCAGCTGATAACCGATGGCAATTTTTGCCGCAACTTTTGCAATGGGATATCCGGTTGCTTTGGATGCCAATGCGGAAGAACGGGAAACTCTGGGGTTAACCTCGATAACCGCATATTCAAAGCTGTTGGGATTTAAGGCAAACTGACAGTTACAGCCGCCTTCGATTTTTAATTCATTCAAAATGTCAAGCGCTGCACGTCTTAACATGGAATATTCATAGTCTGATAAAGTAACCGCAGGTGCGATAACAATGGAGTCACCGGTGTGAACCCCAACCGGGTCTAAGTTTTCCATACTGCAGACCGTGATGGAGTTGCCCTTGCTGTCACGGATTACTTCAAATTCGATTTCCTTCCAACCGGAAACACATTTTTCAACCAATACCTGGGTAATGGGAGAAAGACGCAGACCGTTGGTGGTAATTTCAATCATTTCTTCTTCGTTGTTTACAATACCGCCACCGGTTCCACCTAAGGTAAAAGCAGGACGGATAATCAACGGATAGCCGATGGAACGAGCAAAATCCAGTGCATCTTCCAAAGTGTTTACAACCTTGGAGGGGATTACCGGCTGATTGATTTTTTCCATCATATCCTTAAACATCTGACGGTCTTCCGCTTTGTCGATGGTTTCGGGATTTGCACCCAACAGCTTCACGCCGTGTGCATCCAGAAATCCTTCTTTTGCCAACTGCATGGACAAGGTTAAGCCTGTCTGACCGCCTAAGGTGGAAAGCAAGCTGTCCGGCTTTTCTTTTTCAATAATTCTTTTGATAACAGGTAAAGTCAGAGGTTCGATATAAATCTTGTCTGCCATTTTACTGTCGGTCATAATGGTTGCAGGGTTGGAGTTTACCAACACAACTTCCAGACCGTCTTCTTTTAACGCACGACAAGCCTGCGTGCCGGCATAGTCAAACTCGGCAGCCTGTCCGATGACAATGGGGCCGGAACCGATTACTAAAACTTTTTTGATTTCCTTATTTAACGGCATCTTTTCTTCCCTCCATCATTTTTGTAAATCTGCCTACCAAGAAGCCCGGATTCATGGGCTCGGAGAAGCTTTCAATGTTAAACTGCACCGAAAATGCGGGAATGTTGGCATAGTCGATGCCTTCCACCGTACCGTCATTTACATTGCGATAGGAAACTTTTCCAAATGCTTCCACAGAATCATTTGCCACCTGATAGCTGTGATTCTGAGAAGAGATGTATACTTTGCCGGTAGTTTCGTTTCGAACAGGAACGGATGCACCACGATGGCCGAATTTCAGTTTTTCAATTTTTGCTCCCTGAGACAGTGCCAGAAGCTGATGTCCCAAGCCGATTCCAAGCATCGGAATGTCTTTTAAGCTGCTGATTTCGGTAATCACATTGGTTAATTCGGTGGGGTTTCCGGGGCCGCCGGAGAGAATCACACCGTCGGGTTTCATTGCTAAGATTTCCTCCGCTTTGGTGTGATAAGGAACTTTGGTTACGTTGCATCCTGCGTTCACAAAAGCTTTCACCATATTGTCATTGGCACCAAAATCCCACATGACTACGTTATAGTTACCGTCTTTTGCCGGGATGGTTTCTTTTTCGGTAACCGAAACGGTTTTTACCGCATCCACAATGGTATAGTCCAAAATATCATTGCTAAAGTCAGCGGTGAAAGAAATTTTGGCATTCATAGTGCCGGCATCACGCACCATTTTGGTAAGTTTTCTGGTATCAATGCCGTAAATGCCCGGGATGTCTTTTTCCTTTAAAAAAGTGTCAAGATCACCCTCCAAACGCCAGTTGGACGGTGCCTGACACCAATCTTTAACAATATAGCCAAAGCAGGAAGCTTTTTTTCCTGCCAGTTCTTCGGAAATTGTGCCGTGGCAACCCATTTCGGGGAAAGTGGAAATCACAAGCTGACCGAAGTTTGCAGGGTCGGTCAGAGTATCCATATAGCCAAGCATATTGGTGGAAAACACAAGTTCGCCCACCGCTTCGCGGTAAGCACCAAAGCTTTTGCCTTTGAACACTGTTTTGTTTTCCAGAATCAAGTACATCTCTTTCATATAAGAGCCATCCTTTCTCGTTGTCTGTATCATAGCCGAATTGTGAGGATTTTACCCCAAAAACGGCGGATTTTCCTAAAAATGGGTAAAATTTTTTCCGAAATCATCAAGGATTCCGGCTTTTTTATAAAAAAGGAGATTTTTCTCCTTGAATTTCTTTCTCTCTATTGTATCATTTCTATAGTGAATTGTCAATCATTTTTTCTTGGTTTTTCGTATATTTCTACATTTTTTCGAGATTGGAAAATCAAAAAATTTCCTTGAAAAACCGTAAGGATTTTATCTTTAGAATCCTTACGGTTTTCGAGTTTTGATAATGCGGGACGATGTGGGCATCGTCCCCTACAATAAGGCGATGAGAAATGGATGCAGAATTCGGAAACCGAACACCCAACGGGTGTTTACCAGAAGCTGTACTTTGTGTACAGCGAGCGGTGAGGTTCACGAATTATGCGCCATTTATCGAGCCTATTTCACGAGAGTACCAATGGTTTCGCCGGTGATTGCTTTAATGATATTTTCGGGCTGCTGCAGACCGAAAACGTGAATCGGAATCTGATTATCCATACATAAAGAGGTTGCGGTGGAATCCATAACGCCCAGACCTCTGTTTAATACGTCGATGTAAGAAATGGTATCGAATTTTTTCGCATCGGGGTTTTTTGCCGGGTCAGAATCATAAACAGCGTCAACTTTTTTCGCCAGTAAGATAACATCTGCACCGATTTCTGCCGCACGCAGAGCAGCTGCCGTGTCGGTGGAGAAGTAGGGGTTACCGGTTCCGCAACCGAAAATCACCACTCTGCCTTTGTCTAAGTGACGTTCCGCTCTGCCACGGATGTAGGGTTCTGCAATCTGTCTCATATCAATCGCAGTCTGCACTCTTGCCTGAACGCCTAAAGATTCCAGAGAATCTGCGATTGCCAGAGAGTTGATGCTGGTTGCCAACATTCCCATATGGTCAGCACGGGTTCTGTCCATATTTTCGCCGGTTCTTCCTCTCCAGAAGTTACCGCCACCTACAACGATGGCTACCTGAACACCCATGGAAACACATTTTTTCACCTGTTTTCCGATGTCGCCAATTACATTGAAGTCTAAGCCGAAACCGTTGGAACCTGCCAACGCTTCGCCGCTGATTTTTAATAATACTCTTTTATAAATCGGTTGCATTTTTTTCAATCCTCTCTATTCATACTATATTACACTGTTTTAAAATATTTTAAATCATTAAAAATATGAAAAATATGAAAAACAAAATTCTTTTCCAAAGTCAGCTTGTCCTCCCTGTTTTTTGGGAGAACCACCGGCAAAGCCGGAACGAACACCCATCGGGTGCCGTAAAAATGGCAAGCATCATATTGGTGCTTGCCATTTCAATTTTAATAATTATTTGGACATATTTGCAACTTCTTCTGCAAAGTTGTCAACTTTCTTTTCTAAACCTTCGCCTTTTTCAAAACGAACAAATTTCACCAGTTTAACGCCTTTGGAAGATAAATATTCTTCAACGGTTTTATCAGAATCTTTAACGAATTCCTGCTGGTTTAAGCAGTTTAAGGTGTAGAATTTAGAAATTCTACCCATAACCATTTTTTCGATAATCTGGTCGGGTTTACCTGCAGATTTGGGATCGTTTTTGATCTGTTCGATTAAGATTTTCTTTTCTTTTTCGATATCTTCTGCGGGAACGGTAGATTTATCTAAATAACCGGGGTTGATAGCTGCAATCTGCATAGCTGCATCACGAGCTGCTTCGTAAGCATCGCCGTCTAAAGCGTTTTCAGCCTGAACCATAACACCGATTCTGCCGCCGCCGTGGATGTAGGTAGCAACAGCACCTTCGTATCTTTCAAATCTTCTGATGGTCATGTTTTCGCCGATAGTTAAGATTTTGTCTCTTAACATTTCTTCAACGCTCATGCCGGAATCTTTGTAAGCTAAGGTTAATAAAGCAGCAACGTCTGCGGGATTTTCTTTTGCAACGATTTCAGCTAAGTCTTTAACGAAAGTCTGGAAATCTGCGTTTTTACCAACGAAGTCGGTTTCGGAGTTAACTTCAATGATAACGCCAACGCCGTCGCAGGTGTAATCAGAAACAATACCTTCAGCAGCAATTCTGCCTGCTTTTTTAGCAGCAGCAGCTAAGCCTTTTTCTCTTAAAAATTCAACTGCTTTGTCCATATCGCCATTGGTTTCGGATAATGCTTTTTTACAGTCCATCATACCGCAACCGGTGATTTCTCTTAATTCTTTAACCATCTGAGGTGTAACCATAATAAAATTCTCCTTTTCGTTATGATATGGAAAATAGGCAAGCCAGTTGTTGCCTATTTTCATAAAAATCAATTTCTAAATTATTCAGCTGCTTCGTCGGTTTCTTCTTCCATTTGAGCTGCAGCGCCTTCTCTGCCTTCGATCATAGCGTTAGCCATGGTTTCAGCAATCAGTTTTACTGCACGGATTGCATCGTCGTTACCGGGGATAACGTAGTCAACTTCATCGGGGTCACAGTTGGTGTCAACGATAGCAACAACAGGGATGTGCAGTTTTTTCGCTTCTAAGATAGCGTTTCTTTCTTTTCTGGGGTCAACAACAAACAGAACGCTGGGGAGCTTTTTCATGTTTTTGATACCGCCCAGGTATTTTTCTAATTTTTCTCTTTCTAAGTTTAATTTGATAACTTCTTTTTTGGGTAATAAATCGAAGGTACCGTCTTCTTCCATTTTGTTTAACTGGAAGAGTCTGTCAATTCTTTTACGGATGGTTTTGAAGTTGGTTAACATACCACCTAACCATCTTGCGTTAACATAGTACATACCGATTCTTTCAGCTTCTGCTTTTACAGCATCAGCAGCCTGTTTTTTGGTACCAACGAACAGGATTTCGCCACCTTCTGCTGCGATGTCTCTAACAAAGTAGTAAGCTTCTTCTACTTTTTTCAGAGTTTTCTGTAAGTCGATAATGTAGATTCCGTTTCTTTCGGTGAAGATGTACGGAGCCATTTTGGGGTTCCATCTTCTGGTCTGATGACCGAAGTGAACGCCTGCTTCAAGTAACTGTTTCATGGAAATTACGTTGCTCATGATTTTTTATCCTTTCTGGTTGTTCCTCGGCGCCGCGTAAAGTCTTGAAATCACTCTACTCACAAACGAACAAAGCCATGAAAAAATTTAACTTTGTCACCGAGTTTGCGTAAGGGCGCGTGCGAATTCTCGACTATTATAACACACCTTTTATGAAAAATCAAGATATTTTACAATTTTTTTAAAATTTTTTTTCATTTGTGAAATTTCAGCGAAAACAGTTGAATTTTTCAAAGAACCGTGATATAATGATAACAACGCTAAAATCAAATTGATTCGGAAAGGAATGATGACAATGGGCGAAACAAGATTGGTCAAGCTTCCCAAAGATGATGAAAAAAATATTCGTGAAATTCTTTTTTCTGTGTATGAATCTTTAAAAGAAAAGGGATATAATCCCATCAATCAGATTGTGGGATATATTATGTCAGGAGACCCCACCTATATCACCAGCTATAACAACGCCAGAGCCTTGCTTGCCAAATTAGAGCGGGACGAAATTATGGAAGAATTGTTAAGAACCTATCTGGCAGAATAGCCGTTGGTTTTTGTGCGAAATTATATCAGAATATGAAAAAAGATTCCCAGTCGGGAATCTTTTTTTGTGCCACAACGGGACGATGTGGGCATCGTCCCCTACAAATTTACATAGACGTATTGGTGACCTACACAACCGTATGGTTCCATCTATCTAAAAAAACGTTACCGAATGACGAAAGCAAAAAAAATTCCGCCCTTATTTTCGCAATTCTCCACCGTTTTCGGAAGACGGGAGTAGGGATTGCGGAAATACCAGGCGGCAGTTTCTTTTTTTGGTTTTTTTGAAAAATTTCTTTGCTGTCAAAGAAAAAAATGAACATATAAAAAATATATAAAATTAAAACAATGTTTGATACCATACAACGGGAGGGGACAGAGCCCCTCCCCTACTTGCATCTGTCCATTTGCTTGGTACGATTTCGGTTGTATAAACCAAAATAAACAACACAAAAAACAGAAAAGAGCATGGATGTTTCCATGCTCTTTATACGTTATCAAACGATTAGTCCAAACGTTCTTTTAAATCTGCGGAAAGCTTTTCCATCAGCTTTTTGATGTCGTAGGTAAAGTCAGTGACATCGGCTTTCTGCTTTTTATAACGTTCTTTTTCCAGATCCGCTTTCTTTTTGGCTTCTGCAATCATTTCGTCGCCTTGTTTTTTGGCGTTTTCAATGATGCCGTTTGCAGTTTCTTCTGCGGTGAGAAGGGTTCTGCCGATTTTTTCTTTTTCCAGTGTGAACTGCACTTTAATGTCGTTGAGCTTTTCTAAAAGTTCTTCCTTTTCTTTGCGGAAGGTTTCTTTTAACTGTTCGGATTTTTCTTTGAATTCAGCTTCCTGCAAAGCGAGCTTCTTTTCATAGGCTTCCTTTTGTTCTTCCAGCTCTTTTTTCAAATCCTTAACCTTTTCCTTTTTGTCGGAAAGATCTTTTTTCAGTTCACGGATATCATCATCTTTGTTGCGGATTTTCGCTTCCACATCACGGGACATCTGCTCAAGATAGGTCAGAACCTCATCTTTTTTAAGACCTCCGAACATGGATTTTTTAAAGCCGTTTACCTGCATTTTTTTACACTCCTGATTTTTTCTTTCCGGGATTATTTCACTTCCACGGTCCAGCCCATATCGTCTTCGATTTTGCCCCACTGGATTCCGGTGATGGTGTCATACAATTTCTGAGAAACTTCGCCGATTTCGTTGTTGTTGATGAGCATTACATCATCTTTGTAACGCAGTTTACCAACGGGAGAAATAACTGCCGCAGTACCGGAACCGAAACATTCTTCCAGTTTTCCTGCTTTCTGTGCTGCGATGAGTTCTTCTGCGCTGATTTTTCTTTCTTCCACGGGCAGACCCATTTTTTTACATAACTGGATTACGCTGTCACGGGTAACACCGGGTAAGATGGAGCCGTTTAATGCGGCAGTTACAATGGTGCCGTCAATTTTGAAGAACATGTTCATTGCGCCAACTTCTTCAATATATTTTCTTTCCACACCGTCTAACCACAGTACCTGAGAATAGCCGTCATCGTGTGCTTTCACCTGTGCCGCTAAGGATGCCGCGTAGTTACCGCCGGTTTTTGCAAAGCCGATACCGCCTTTTACCGCACGAACATATTCATCTTCAATCCAGATGCCAACCGGAGCCAGTCCGCTTGCATAGTACGCACCGGAGGGAGAAAGAATAATCATAAATTTGTAGGTTTTAGAAGGAGCAACTCCCAAAAATTCGTCCGTTGCAATAATGAAGGGACGAATGTATAAAGAAGTGCCGTCAGCGGTGGGGATCCAGTCCTCATCCACTTTTACCACAGCTTTTACCGCTTCCACAAAATCTTCCACGGGAATGTGGGGGATGCAGAGACGGTCATTGGTGTTGTTGGTACGTTTTGCATTCATTTCGGGACGGAACAGACGAACTTTACCGTCTTTTCCGCGATATGCTTTCAAGCCTTCAAACATTTCCTGACCGTAGTGGAATACCATACAAGCAGGATGGAGGCTCAAATTATGAACGGGAACGATTTTAGCGTCGTGCCAACCGATTCCCTCGGTATATTCCATTTCAAACATATGGTCGGTAAAAATTTTACCGAAGCCTAAATTGGACTGATCGGGTTTCTGTCCGGGAGTGGTGGTTCTGGTTACTTTGATTTCCATAAGGATACACTGCCTTTCTAAGTCATAATCTTTGATTATTCCACATTATACTATAACTTTCACAAAAATTCAACTCTTTTTCACAAAAAACAAAAAAATGTTTCCCGGAGATTCCGAAAAAAATTAAAAATGTTCTTGCTATTTTCACAAAACTATAGTATAATAAACTGAACTATAATTAACTTACAGGAGATGTATGTGATGGCAAAAATCAGATTACTTACAGATACTGCCAGTGATATTGATTTGAAAACTGCGCAAAAACACGGCGTGGTTCTGATTCCTATGACCGTTACCATCGGGCAAAAGGAATATAAGGAAGCTTACGATTTTACCAAAGAGGAGTTTTATACCATGTTGCCTGAGGACGGCACGATTCCCACAACGGCACAGGTACCTCCCTTTGAATTTTTGGATGCAATCAAAGCGGCATATAAAGACGATGTAACCGACCTTTTGATTGTGACCATCAATCAGAAAGCGTCGTCCACTTTCAATTCGGCACAGTTGGCAAGAAAAATGTTTTTAAACGATATGCCGGATTGCAAAATGAAAATTTATGTAATCAATACCATGACCTATTCCGCAGCTTACGGGTATCCCGTTTTGCAGGCGGCAAAAATGGCAAATGACAACAAACCGGTTGAGCTGATTTTAAATTATCTGGAAAACTGGTTTTCCCGTGCGGAAGTCTATTTTACCGTGTTTGATTTACAGTATGCAAAAAAATCGGGCAGAATCGGCAGTGCGGCAGCCATTGCAGGGGAACTTCTGGGGATTAAACCCATTATGTGCTTAACTGGCGGAGATTCCGTGACGGCACAGAAAGCACGAGGAATCCCCAAAGCTATGGATTCGTTGTTGCAGATTGCCAAAGAAAAAATCGGGGAAGATAAGCAATACATTTTATTCCACGGTTCCAATGATTCCAAAGATTTTGTCAAACTGATGAAAGACGGTTTGAAAGAAAAACCGCTGGAAAATAACCTGATTGGTCCTTGCATCGTTTGTAACGCAGGTCCCGAAGTAGTCGGCATCTGTTTTTTAGGCGAAAAACGAGATGTTGAGATTATCTGTTAATTTTTTGAATTTTTAAAATCGGAGTGTAGCATATGCATACCGTAGAGTTTTATAATGAAGTAGCGGAACAGTTTAACGAGGAAGAAATGCTTGTTTCTTTTGTGAAAGACTGTCTGGCTGTTGTAAATCCCGAATTTTCCGTTTCGGTTTGTGTAACAGTGACGGATAACGAAACCATCCGTGAAGTGAACCGTGAACAACGGCAAATTGATAAACCCACCGATGTTCTTTCCTTTCCCATGCTGTTTTTTAAGGAACCGGAAGTGTTGGAAAATCCTTTGACCGAATGGGATTATGACCCCGAAACCAATCTGGTGGTCTTGGGCGATATTTTAATTTCTCACGAAAAAATCCGTGAGCAGGCAGAAGAATACGGACATACCTTTGAAAGAGAGCTTTGTTATCTGACATTACACGGAATTTTGCATTTGTTTGGATATGACCATATGGTGGAGGAAGACAAAAAAGTAATGCGTGCTAAAGAAAAAGCAATATTGGCAAAAGTAGCGAAAGATTTGTAAGATTACCGAAAATAAAAACTGCAAGAGTAGTTTCTGTTTATACAATGTATGATACCAAATCATGTTGGAATATTGCAGGGGATGATGCCCACATCGTCCCGTTGTATCGGTACCCAATACCTTTCTGCAGAACGTGTAGAGTTCGGCGGTTTCCAACTTTAGCAAAGAATCCAGGAAAGACGAGGAAAAAAAAGAAATGTTTGAACGTGTCATCGGGCAGAAGCTCCCAAAAGAGATTCTTTCTACTGCAATCGAAACGGGGAAGCTAAGTCACGCCTACATTTTTTACGGCCAGAAGGGTGTGGGGAAAACCACAATGGCGCTGGAATTTGCCAAAAGCATTGTTTGCCGCAATCACACGGCTTGCGGTGCGTGTGATGCCTGTCAGCAGTTTTATTCTACCTCGGACATTAAAATCATCCGGTGCGAAAAAAGCATTTCGGTTTCTGACATCCGAGAAATCACAACTGAAATTTATTTGCAACCCTTTTCCTTTGAAAAAAAGATTTATGTGATTACCGATGCCCATAAAATGACGGTACAAGCACAAAACGCTTTATTAAAAGTATTTGAAGAACCACCCTCCTATGCGGTGATTTTGCTTGTGACTTCCAATTTATCCATGATTTTGCCCACTATTTTATCCCGTGGTGTGCAGATTCGATTTTCCCCCCTTTCCCCCGATGAGTTAAAACTCTGTTTCAAAAAGGAAGGAAAACCCCTTCCCGAAGACAGTTTGCTTGAGCGTGCCAACGGGTCGGCAACCACAGCTTTTGCCCTGGCAGAATCGGAGGAATACCGCACCATGCGACAAACCCTGGTTTCCGACATTCGTCTGTTGTTTGAGAAGAAAACCACCAAAGATGTGATTCGCTTATACAGCGATTTTCTCACCTACGAAAGCGAATGGGAAGCCCTTTGGGATATTTTTAACAGTTTTGTATATGACAGTACCGTTTCGGAGCCGTCTTTGCGGAAAAACACAGACATTCCCTGGGACATTGCCCTGCCCCTTTCGGTGGCAGACGGCATCTACCTGGAGCTTCGCAAATTAAAACAAAAGCTCTTATCAAACGGTGCTTATAATATAGGAGTGCTCAGTATGCTGACCTCCATCAGAAATCATCTGAATCATGAAAGGATTTCATAATATTATGATAGAAGTAATCAGTGTAAAATTTAAAGACTTCGGGAAAGTATATTATTTTGACCCCAACGGTTTGACGGTAAATACCGACGACTGTGTCATTGTAGAAACGGCACGAGGTCTGGAATACGGGAAAGTTGTCCGTGGCAATTCTATGGTAGCGGAGGAAGATCTGGTACCCCCTTTAAAACCCGTGGTTCGTATCGCCACCGAAGAAGATGCCAAACAACTTGCTGAAAATAAAGAAAAAGAGAAAAAAGCCTTTGGAATTGCCGAAGAAAAAATCAAAAAACACGGCTTGGAAATGAATCTGTTAGAAGTGGAATATACCTTTGACAGAAGCAAAGTTCTGTTCTATTTCTCCGCAGACGGCAGAGTGGACTTCCGTGAATTGGTAAAAGATTTGGCAAGTGTGTTCCGCACCCGTATCGAGCTTCGTCAGATTGGCGTTCGTGATGAAGCAAAAATGCTCAAATGCTTTGGTCCCTGCGGACGGCAGTGCTGCTGCTCTACCTTCCTTTGCGAATTTAAACCCGTTTCCATCAAAATGGCAAAAGACCAGAATCTGTCTTTAAATCCCACCAAAATTTCAGGTGCCTGCGGACGATTGATGTGTTGTTTAAACTATGAACAGGCTTCCTACGAAGATATGTGGAAAGATACTCCCCGTCACGGTGCATTGGTAAAATTACCCGGTGGCGGTGAAGGAACCGTTATCGACGTCAATGTCATCACCGGAATCTTACGCGCCGTATCTTCCGATACCGAAGCAGTCGGCACCTACCACAAAAAAGACGTGAAGATTATCAAACAGGCTGTAGTTCACGACGAACAAGAGGATAAGGAAATCAAAGAACTTACCAAAGACTAATGCTTGATAAAATTGTTTTAAATGGAGGAACCTCACCACTCGCCGTACCTTTGTACGGCTTCGGGTTATACCAAAGAAGATCTTTGGTTCGGTTATTCCATTTAAATTCAATTTTCTCTGCGCATTAGCTGGATAAAATTTTTGAAATGGAGGAATCTCACCTCTCGCCAATCGCCTCCCTTGTGTAAAGGGAGGGGGACCATCGGAGATGGTGGAGGGATTGTGAGTACAGCTTCGGGGTCAGTTTGTGAATTCTTAGTCCTTTTCTCTGCGCCTTTTGGGATGGCTTAGAACAATGAAACAAAAAAAGACGAAGTTCGTAATTTACGAATTTCGTCTTTTTTGATGTTAGAGCAAAGGCAAGTTTTTTATGCCAAAGGATGGCAACTTTACTTTCTTATCTGTTTAAAATTAATTTTGTTAATTCAATCGGATCCACAATCACGCCGTCTTTATATACTCTCATGTTACCGGATGCGATTTCGTCAATCAAAATAACTTCGTCGTTGTTGTAACCAAATTCAAATTTGATATCCCACAAGTCCAGACCGATGGTTTTTAAGTCATCTGCAACAATTTTGGTAATTTTTAAGGTCTGTTCTTTCATATCTTCAAACATTTTGGGACTCATAACTCCCAATGCAGCCAGACCTTCGCCGGTAACCAGCGGATCGCCTTTTTCGTCATTTTTGAACGTACATTCCACATAACCGCCTTCTAAGGGAGTGCCGTCTTTGATGTATTCGCCGTATCTTCTGATCAAGCTTCCGGTTGCAACCAGTCTGCAAATTACTTCCAGACCGTGGCCGAACACTTTACCGGGAAGCACTTCCATGGTAGCATCTTCCACATTTGCAGAAACATAATGAGTTTTGATGCCGGCTTCTTTTAACAAATCAAAATAGTAGATAGACGTTCTCAAGTTTTCTCTGCCGATGCCTTCGATGGTTAAGCCAACAGAGTTTTCGCCGGGGTCAAACACACCGTCTTTACCGGTGCAGTCGTCTTTGAATTTCAACAGCACATTGCCGTTGTCTAAACTGAATACGTCTTTGGTTTTACCTTCATAGATTTTTTTCATTGGTTTGTACCCCTTTTCTGATATAGAATTCAAGTGTTTTCCATTAACTGATTGTTATTCTATCACGTTTTGATGAAAAATTCAATATTTTCTTTTTATAATTTCTCATTTTTTTTAAAATTTATAAAAAATTATGAAAAATTCCACAGATTTTTTATCTTCTGTTGGTAAAAATCGTGAAAAATGAATAAGAATCCCAAAGAAAAAAGCAGAATTTCGGTTGACAATTCCGTCAAATTAGTATAAAATAACAATGATAGCACACACTATTTTTATGAAAAATTGATGTGAAAATTTAATAACATAAACGGAGGAACAAAATTATGGCAGAAAACAGATTAATCGGCTCTTATCCGGTAATTGGCATCCGTCCCACCATTGATGGCAGACGTGGTGTGTTAAAGGTAAGAGAATCTTTGGAAGATCAAACCATGAACATGGCAAAAGCAGCTGCAAAGCTGTTTACCGAAAACTTAAAATATTCTAACGGGGAACCTGTGAAAGTTGTGATTGCAGACACCACCATCGGTCGTGTGGCAGAAGCGGCAGCTTGTGCGGACAAGTTTAAAAAAGAAGGGGTAGACATCACCTTAACCGTTACTCCCTGCTGGTGCTACGGTTCCGAAACTATGGATATGGACAAAAACACCATCAAAGCTGTTTGGGGCTTTAACGGTACTGAAAGACCGGGTGCTGTATATCTGGCAGCAGTATTGGCAGGTCACGCTCAGAAGGGCTTACCTGCATTTGGTATCTACGGACACGACGTTCAGGACGCTACCGACACTTCAATTCCGGCAGACGTTCAGGAAAAACTGCTTCGTTTCGGTCGTGCAGCTGTTGCAGCAGCTACCATGAGAGGCAAATCCTACCTGCAGATTGGTTCCATTTGTATGGGTATCGCAGGTTCTATCATTGACACCGATTTCATCGAAGAATACTTAGGTATGAGAGTGGAATCTGTTGACGAGGTAGAAATCATCAGACGAATGACTGAAGGCATCTATGATGCAAAAGAATATGAAAAAGCAATGGCTTGGGCAAAAGAAAAATGTCAGATGGGCTTTGACAAAAATCCCGAAGATTTACAGCTTTCCCAGGAAGAAAAAGAAGAACAGTTTGCTTTCGTTGTGAAAATGATGTGTATCATCAAAGACTTAATGAACGGCAACAAAAATCTGCCCGAAGGCTGCGAAGAAGAAATGGTTGGTCACAATGCCATCGCAGCAGGCTTCCAGGGTCAGAGACAGTGGACAGACTTCTATCCCAACTGCGACTTCCCCGAAGCAATGTTAAACACCTCCTTCGACTGGAATGGTGCAAGAGAACCCTATATCTTAGCAACCGAAAACGACGTATTAAACGGTATTGGTATGCTGTTTGGTAAACTCTTAACCAATCGTGCACAGATGTTTGCAGACGTTAGAACCTACTGGAGCGGTGACGCTGTGAAAAAAGCAACCGGCTACGATATCGAAGGCAAAGCCAAAGAAGCAGACGGCTTCATTCACTTAATTAACTCCGGTGCTTGCTGTCTGGATGCTTGTGGTGCTGCAAAAGACGAAAATGGCAACGGCGTAATGAAACCCTGGTATGAAGTAACCGAAGCTGACCAGGATGCAATTATGAAAGCAACCACCTGGAATATGGCAGACTTAGGCTACTTCCGTGGTGGCGGTTTCTCCTCCAGATTCTTAACCAAAGCCGAAATGCCCGCTACCATGATTCGTTTGAACTTAGTAAAAGGTTTAGGACCCGTTCTTCAGATTGCAGAAGGTTGGACCATTGACCTGCCCGATGATGTTTCCGACAAATTATGGAAACGTACCGACTACACTTGGCCCTGTACCTGGTTTGCTCCGAGAACTACCGGTGAAGGCGCATTCAAAACCGCTTATGATGTAATGAATAACTGGGGTGCAAACCACGGTGCAATTTCTTACGGTCACATCGGTGCAGACTTAATCACCCTCTGCTCCATCTTAAGAATCCCCGTATGTATGCACAACGTACCCGAAGAAAAAATCTTCCGTCCCGCCGCTTGGAACGCATTTGGCATGGATAAAGAGGGACAGGATTATCGCGCATGTGAAACCTACGGCCCTCTGTATAAGTAAGGGCTTGAAAAATGGCACCATCCGCACCAACTGCACCACTCGGCATACATTTTGTATTGCCTCGGGTTTAGTTGATGCAGCTTGTATCCATTTTTCTTCACCCCATTGTATGGGATAAGGGATTGAAAAATTGCGCATAACGGATTCTGTTCACCCTCGCAGTATAACATATACAGCTTCGGGTTCACATTCCCTATTTGATTTTCATTTTTCTTTACCTTACACTAAAATTAGGAAATAGAAAAAGACGAAATTCTTCCCGGAAGAGTTTCGTCTTTTTTGTTGGATATAGGATTTCTAAATTTTATGAAATGCTAATTCTGTCGGAAAATCAAATCGTAGGGGCGATTCACGAATCGCCCGTTGTTCGGGCATCCCAAAACATCATATTTTTATTGACAAAACTTTTCAAAAATAGTATAATATAAAAAAATATATCTTATAAAAATATAAAAAAGGATGGCAACAACAATGAAACAGCTAAAACGTGTGGCAAGTCTGGTACTTGCTGTGTTACTTTTAACCACTGCCTTTACCGTAACGGCAGCATCTCCCATTCGTGTTTTCCTGCGAACCACCGAAATTGCGTTCGATGTACCCCCTCAGATAATCAATTCCAGAACTATGGTTCCCTTACGTGCGATTTTTGAAGCATTAGGTGCATCGGTAGAATGGAATGGAGAAACTCAGACCGTTACTTCCATGAGAAATTCCACCATCGTGCAGTTAACCATCGGTAGTCCCACCATGTATGTGAACTATGCTCCCGTTGCGTTAGACAGTCCTGCTTGTATTGTGAACTCCAGAACCTTAGTTCCCGTTCGTGCGATTTCGGAAGCTTTTGGCATCTCCGTAGAATGGGACGGTGCAAACCGCATCGTAACTTTGGGTACCAATCAGGTTGCTTACCAGATGACCTTATCCACTGCCACTTCCACCGCATTAACTCCCTATAAAGTTGCAGGAATGTATGGTTATCTCAATGAATGGAAAGAATGGGTAACTCCGGTTCAGTTTACCGATGCTACCGAATTTGCCAACGGATACGGACTGGCAAAACTCAACGGCGTATGGTACAGCATTGATACCCAAGGAAATCTTGTGAACGAAGTTCCCTATGAGTTTACATCCTTAAATTATTCCAATGGTCTGGTTGCTGTCACCGTGAACGGAACAACAGCCTACATTAACACACAGGGCGAATTGGTACAATAATTGTTCCGGATTTTCCAACCTTAAAAAATAAAAAATGGTGTGGTTTTCTTGAGGAAAACCGCACCATTTTTTTAGATTAGATAAGGATGGTAAATTCACTTCCCAAACCGGGTTTACTTTTGACAGTAACACTACCGCCGTGAAGCGTAACAATACTTTTTACCATAGAAAGACCAAGTCCGCTACTGCAATATTCATCGTTTCGCACATCGTCCACCCGATAAAAACGGGTCCATATATGCTCCAGATGTTCTTTGTCAATGCCAACTCCGTCATCCGTCACAACAATTTTGGTTCTGTGATTGCATCGGGTAGCAACAACCGAAACCTGACCGCCCTCTTGGGTATATTTGATGCCGTTACTGATTAAATTGGTGACGGCACTTAACAGCAGAGATTCATCAGCTTCCACAAAGATTCCTTCGGCAACCTCCGAACAAAGTCGGATGCCTTTTTTTTCTGCCAATTCTTTCACGCTGTTAAAGGCAATGTCTACAAGAACTCCCAAATCGACCGTTTCTTTATTGAATTTTTGTCTGTTTGCATCAATTCGGGCAAGGAGCAACAGACCGGATACCAGCTTGGATACTTGCTTTGCTTTTTCCACAATGGTTTGGGCAAGTTCTCTTTCCTTTTCATCTTTTGCAATATCCAAAAGATATTCCCCTTGTGTGAGAATTACGCTGATGGGAGTTCTCAGCTCGTGAGAAGCATCCGAGGTGAACTGTTTTTCTTGCAGAATCAGCGTTTCAATTCGGTCCAGCATCTGATTTAAGGTGAGAGCAAGATGATAGAGTTCATCTTCTGTGGTGCCCGGCTTGATCTCAATTCTTCTTGAAATATCTTTTTGCGAAGAAATTTCATTGGCAGTTTTTGCAATGGTGTTGACCGGTCGGAAGGCACGTTTGGTAATATAATAGCCACCCAGTGCTGTCAGAATCAGAATCAACGGAACCAGAATCAGCATAATCACGATGGCGGAACGACCCAGGAGCATTGTGGAGTTGACCGATTCGACACCCCGAATCCAGAATCCGCCCCGCATTCCCGGAGGCGATGGGGTTTTGGTGTCATACACAATATATTCTTTTCCGTCAATGCTCTCCCGTCTTGGGATTCCTTCCGTAAAGGGAATATAACCCACATCATAGCTGTACTGTCCCACAATGTATTTTCCGTCTGCTTCATAAATGGAAACGTTTTTAAACTCTTCCTTGTTGTCAACCAGTTCGAATACATCCAGCTGTCGTTTTGAGAGTTTTTCCGTCACCTGTGTCACTTGCAGAATGACATCTTTTTCAACGCTGTCAATGGACAACTGATAAGAAAGCCCGCCCACCAAAGACAGCACCACAAAAATCAGCACAAACATCAGGGATGTGTACCAGATGGTGATTCTTGTTTTGATTGAAGTGATTTTTTTCATATTATTCTTCCCTTATGACATAACCCACATTTTTGATGGTATGCAGGAGTTTTTTCTCGAAGTTGTCATCAATTTTTTTGCGTAAATGATGGATATACACTTTAATCACATCGCTGGTGCCTTCGTAATCATAATTTCGGATATTTTCTTCGATTTTTTCTTTGGACAGGATGATTCCTTTGTTGCGCATCAGATATTCCAGCACCGCATATTCCTTGGAGGAAAGGGCAATCACGCAGTCGGAGCGTTTCACCGTTCTGGTGGTGGTATCCACGCTTAAATCCGCAATTTCAAGCAGATTTCCCGTCACATTTTCTTTCACACGAAGCATAGCCCGGATTCTTGCACACAACACGTCAAAGGAGAACGGCTTTGTGAGATAATCATTGGCACCCAGATCCAGCCCCGTAATGATATCCTCGTCGGAATCTTTTGCCGTCAGCATCAAAACGGGAGTGAGAATTTTTTTCTCCCGAATTTGCTTCAGAACGGCAAAGCCGTTGAGCTTTGGCATCATAACATCCAGCAAAATCCCGTCATAGCGGGTGTTTTCAATGTAATATAATGCATCTTCTCCATCAAAACAGCTATCCACCGTATATCCCAGTTTGCTAAGTCGTTCGGTTAAGGTTTTGTTGATATGTTTTTCATCTTCTGCCACCAACAGTCGCATACAATCACCTGCCTTGCACTTATGATATCATATTTTTTTAAAAAAGTAAAGTCTTGCCTGTTTTCTACATTCCCTGCCATCTGCCAAAACCGCCCATCATAAACTGTCCCAAATCAGACAGATTCAGATCAGATGCATCCACCAAAGCGGAAGAATCCTCACTTTGTCCCTGAGAAGTTGCAGGAATTTTTCCTTCCAACTGTCCTTTCACACTTTCGGCACGACGCATAATCACTTGATATAACACTTCTGCACCGTGTTGATATTCTTCGTAAGTGTACATACTGTTGGGGTCAGTTTCCACCAGAGAGTCAATCTGCGAACGGATTCTTTCGTAAGTTGCATCAAAGCCGCCGCCGAAGCAATATTCGTCCACCAGCTTCTGATAATACTCGTGATAACGGGCTTTATATTCTTCGTTATCCAACACAAAATCAAACAGTTTAGTTCCTCTCCAATCGTCATCAATGGGGTCGTTAATGACGCTGGTGGAGCCACCTCCGTGCATACCGCCCAAAGATAAATTGTAGTCCCAGGGAAGGATGCTGATTTGTCCGTTTGCTTCGTATAAATAGTAGTTATGTGCCATGGAACCGCTCAGGCTGTCATCGTTTACGGCAAAGTTATGCACTGCCATATATTTTAATACCTGTTCTACGTCAATATATTTTTCAATTTCGTTTTGGCTGTGAACATTTTTTAACGCTTCCACCACTCGTTTGTGGTCCGTGTCCGAGCTGTCATTCACCTGAGAATTCCAGATGGTGGAATAACTGTCTAAATTGTCATCGGAATAGTTTAGGTTGCTGCCGCCGCCCATACCGCCAAATCCGCCACGGTTGGACTTTTCGCCACCTTCCCGATTGCCGAAATTCCCAAAATCGGGCATTTTGGACATATCAAAATCTTCCGGCATTTTAAAATTTTCCATATTCCCGAAATCGGGCATTTTGGAAGGGTCGAAATCCCGGAAATCAGGCATTGCAAAACCTTCGGGAGGTTGGGGGAATCCGTTGCCTTGTGCTTTGTCCCGGCTGTTTTTGGTGTCCCGGTTCATATTCATGCTGTCGGGTTTATATAAGAAACCTTTTTCCATGCCGTAGTTACGCAGCATAAAGCTTTCTTCCACCGCTTCCAATGCCAGATACACACCCCAATAGGTTCCGTTGACCGAAATTTTTGAATAGTGATACAAGGAAGCATCCGCATCTAAAAATTCAAACATATCATAGATGATGGATTCTTTCATATTGGTGGTGTCCGCATAGCTGTTGTTTAACACCAGTTTGTCCAGTCCGAAGCAGGTCTGACCTTCCACAAACTGGTCAAATTCCAATTTAAAGCTGTAGCGGTTGTTATTGGGATCCGATGCAATGGAGGAAAGGCTGGTGTTGCCCTTGGGACGGATTCCCACCTGATGAAAGGTGGTTCCGTTTATGGTAACATCACATTCATAGTAAACTTCCTGCCTTGCATTTTGAAGCATTTCTTCCCATTTGCCATCTTCCATATGGATGTCAATTTCCAAAATCCGGTCTTTGTTAAATAACACATCCTGATATTCCATGCTGTACCCTTTGGGATTACAGAAAGAAATCAAAGAGTCATAACAGGTCATTGCCAGAATACACAAAATGAGAACAACCAAAACAAGCACAAGAGTTATTTGTGAAATGTACTTATTTGAAATCACAGGAAATCTCCTTTCCGTGTTAATAGTTCTTTCGTTTATAGCAACCTACAAACACAAACGCCAATGCTAAAAGAATCACAGAGATAACAGGAGTCAGATAGGTTTTTAAAAATCCTAAAAACCCGGTTGGCTGTTCCGGTTGTTCCGCTTGCATATTCCAGCCACCCATACCGCCGAATCCGCCGCCAAACTGCGAATTTTCACGGTTCGGTTGCGTTTGGGGTGCCTGATTTGCAGACGATGCTTGGGAAGCGTGTGTGATTGCTTCCTGATTGGCATCGGGACTTGCCGGTTCTGCTTGATTGGTTGCAGGACGTTCCGCGGTGTTTGGCATCGGATTTTGTGCGTTGCCTGTTGTGGGCATTTTGGAAGGGTCAAAATCCTCAGGCATTTTGGAAGGATCGAAATCCTCGGGCATCTGAGGAGCATTTTTGCTTTCCATACCGCCGGACGGCATCCGGGGTGCCGATGGTGCAGATACAGAGTTTGCCGCCATTGCAATGGTGACAGTCAATAAGCACAGCACCAAAAACATGGGAATTACTTTTTTTTGCACAACAATTCTCCTTTCCCGATTAGGCCATATACTCACCGTTATAGGAAACCAAAACTGCATTGCTGACTCCCGTGGTGTCGGAAATTTTGTTAACAAATTCGGTGCTGTCTTTCTGGATACGCACTTCATAAGTAAGTTCCACGCCTAATTTGTTGACTGCTTTGGATTTTAAGAGGCTTTTTTTCGCATCTTCTTTCAAAAGAGCGCTCACTGCGGTTTCTGTCGCAGCATCTTCACAGTTTACCACTAAAATATAGGGAGTGTCGCCCAGTTTTCTGGTGGAGAATACCACAATGATGATACCGATTATCACAGAACCAATCAGCGCCAGAGGAAGCAATCCTGCGCCCAATACAATCCCAACTGCAATGGACCAGAACAAGAAAGCGATATCCATAGGTTCTTTGATAGCGGTTCTGAAACGTACGATTGAGAGTGCACCAACCATACCGAGGGACAGCACAACATTGGAGGTTACGGCAATGATAACCAAACTGGTAATCATAGACATTGCAATCAATGAAACCCCAAAAGAATCGGAATACATTACACCCTGGTAGGTTTTTTTATAAACCAGAAAAATAAAGAGGCCAAGCACAAAGGACAGACCCAGTGCCAACAGCACATCTACGGTTGAAAAAGCGTTGATATTGGATAAAAAGCTTGATTTAAATACATCTGAAAAAGTCATGATTTTGTTCCTTTCGTTTCAAAGAGTTAGATTCTGACTGCTGCATATTTTGAGAAGGCGGCACTTTTTCTGGAGCGTACCTGCACACAGTCACGGATAATTTCGGGAAGATATTCATCCCATTTTACTTCCAGAATGGAGCTTTGATACGTTTGCAAAAATGACAAATCGGGATTTAAAAATTCTTTTACATGGTTACTGCCCGAGATGTTCCTATCCAGCGTTACTCTCACATTGCCGGGTGGATACACAAAGCTTTCACGGGTGTATGCCACAATGCATTTTGGTTTTAACAGCTGATATTTCATTTTTGCATACAGCTCCCGCATTAGTTCGTGGGGGCTGTCTTTCATAAACTCAAGATTGCCGTCAATTATTTTTTGACATTCTTCTGCCATAATCTGACAGCTTTCTTTGTTGCAAAGTCCGTTCAGTTTACTTTTTTTCTCCAAACGGATGAAGGAAGTATCGGTGCCGTAGTAGCGAATCCGAAACTTTTCCCGTTTGTTGACCCCGTCAATTTTTTCACGGAGTGCTTTGTCCATATAATTGTCAAAATACAGGCTTTTGACAAAATAGGTGCCGTCTGCTTCTGCGTTCGGGTCGTGTTTGCAGATTGCCGAAAGCCTGGTTGTAAGACCAAATATGTCGGATAAATTGATTTGATGCTTATATTCATGTCTGAATTTCATCGTGTTATCACCTCCATCTGCTATGAAATGAATGGATATACCAACAGATACATTTATCTGAATTGTCTGATATAATCAAAAATGGCGTCAAAGCTTATGCCCATGATTTCTTCAAACCACAGATCTGCCGGATTCGGAATCCCATATCCAAACCCCGGCATTCCGGATTGCCATCCGCCACCGTTTTGTCTGTTCTTGGTTTCTGTGATTTTGACTACTTTTACCGTTTCGTTTCCCTTTGCATCCAGTGCATAGAATGTGTATGTTCCGACCGATGCTTCATAGGTAACAACACCGCTTTCGTTCAGTTTGACTGCATTTGTGCTTTTGCCACTGTTAAAATCCCCGGCAGTCAGTTCACCGACTGCATAGTTTGCGGTTACAATATCGCCATCTTCATCATAAAACTGAACCCACAAATAGCTTTTGTTTCTCCGGTTGACAATCTGTGCCGCAATCTGCGGTGCATTTCCCGTGTAAACATATGGAGTTTTTTCTTCCCATTTTTCACCGGATAAGTTGTTAAGGTCAAAGGTTAAGGCGTTCCCGACATTGAGCATACCACCCGTTGCAACGGCACCGCTTAGTGCGTCTGATTTTGTTGCCGAAGAAAGAAGAATTTCTTTCACATCGCAAAGGGTAACATCGGCAGAATGAGAAGCTACCAGTGCCGCAGCACCCGAAACAAAGGGGGCAGCCATAGAGGTTCCTGTCATATAGCTGTATCCGTTGTTTGTTGTGGTGCTTAAAATGTAAGAACCGGGAGCCGCAATATCAACCGTGTTTGCACCATAGTTTGAACTGTAGTGCAGGGTTCCGTCATAATTTAGGTTGCCCACGGAAATTAAGTTTTTCAAATCATAAGAAGCCGGATAGGACGGTCTTTGGTCAGTATTCTGACCGTTATTCCCTGCAGCTACCACAAAGAGCATATTGGAATTTGCAATCGTCTGATAGAGTGCTTGGTCGTGATAGTCGGCACCCAGACTCAAATTACAGACAGATGCACCGTTTGCCTCGGCATACTGAATCGCCTGAATCACCGATGCGGTTGAACCTGCACCGTCACGGCCACCCAGTGCTTTCACACTCATCACCTTAATGTTGTCACTTTGGGCGATGCCTGCAATCCCTTTTTGGTTGTTTGCACTTGCTATTATCGTGCCTGCGCCGTGTGTGCCGTGGTCATCTTCGCTGCCGGTATATATTTTGTTGGAATTATGATAAAAATTCCAACCATAAACATCGTCGATATATCCGTTTGCGTCATCATCCACGCCGTTTCCTGCAATTTCATCACGATTGGTCCAGAGATTTCCGCTAAGATCCTCGTGAGTATAATCAATGCCGGTATCAACCATAGCAACAATCACTTCTTTGCCGCTGTCACTATAGCGTTCCCATGCTGTCTGAAGGTTGATGTCAATTCCCTCTTTTGCAGTTACACTTGTGTTTTTGCCATAATAGGCATATCGTCTGTAAGTTCCGCCCGGTTGTCCGAAATAATCGGGAGCCCGCCATTGTCCGGGCAATTTCACATCACCAAAAGGCATATCAAACACGGGGAACTCATTTCGTTGTTCTTCCATATGAAAGCTTCCGTCATTGTAAAGTGCCCATTGTTTTGCCGCAAGTGCATCATCTGCCAACAAAGAAGACGCTTTGTAAGCATAGTTTGGCTGATACAATGTGATGGTTTCATCCGCCGCGATTTTTTCCAGTCCTGTTGCGAGGGCATCTGCAGTTTCATAGTTCAAAACATCAAAGGTGCCGTCGCGATACATGATAAAAACTTCATAGTTACTGTATTCTGTAAGGGAAACTGAATTCGTTTGCGGTTCTGTTGCCAAAGCCGTTATGCCAAACAACATACAAAGGGATAATACCATGGAAATTGTCTTTTTTACTGGAACGGGTAACATCTGAAATCAGCTCCTTTTGTATCATAATTTTTTGTTTTTTTGATTATAAATAAAAAAAGTTAAATCAAAGTTAAATTCGTCAGATTTTTCCGAAAAAGAGGAAAACTCTTTTTCGGAGTTTCCCTCCAATATTCAACATATAAATATATACTACTGTTTTGATGTAATGGTAATCAATTTCGTATCGCCGTACACAATTTGCTAACGATTACCTTCAATTCAGTATTTTATTGATTGATGATTGTTACCACATCATGAAAATCGTTTCTTGTGGTTACAGAATACTTCTGCTGCGTTAAATTAAAGTTAAATTTATGACCAAAAAGGCTGTAGCAAACAAATTTTTGCTACAGCCATTTTTTTGCTTTATGCCTGAACGGTTACTTCGCTTCCGTTATAGTCCACTAAAATATTTGCGCCTTGCGGCAAGGTTCCTGCGATATAACAATCGGCAATTTTATCTTCCACTTCCCGTTCAATCAAACGACGTAAGGGACGGGCACCGAATTTCTCATCAAAGCCGTTTTCAATCAGATATTCTACCAGATTGTCACCAAAGGAAACAAACAATTTCTTATCTTTGAGATTTTTTTCGATATCCGAAAGCATAATGTGGGTAATTTTGCGGAGTTCTTCTTTGCCCAGCGGGTCAAACACCACAATTTTATCCACACGGTTTAAAAATTCGGGACGGAAAAATTCTCGAAGAGCTTTATTGACTTTATCTTTTGCTTTGCCTTCGCTTCCCTGAGAGAACCCTAAGGATGCGGCTTTATAGTCACTGCCTGCATTGGTAGTCATAATGATGATGGCATTATAGAAGCGTACGGTTTTGCCGTGGCTGTCGGTTAAGATACCGTCATCTAAAATCTGGAGTAACAGATTGAACACATCGGGATGTGCTTTTTCAATTTCGTCAAATAAAATGATGGAATAGGGTTTCTTTCTGATTTTTTCGGTTAATAACCCTGCATCATCATAGCCAACATATCCCGGAGGGGAACCAATCAGTTTGGCTACGGTGTGTTTTTCCATATATTCGCTCATATCAAAGCGGATAATGCTTTCTTCCGAGCCAAACAGTTCATAGGCAAGCGTTTTTACAAGTTCAGTTTTCCCAACACCGGTAGGACCGGCAAAAATGAAGGAAGTGGGTTTGCGTTTTGCGGAAAGTCCCGCTCTGCCACGACGGACAGCGGCGGCAACCGCTTTCACACCGTCTTCCTGACCTGCAATTCGTCTGGAGATTTTTTCTTCCAGATGAATCAGATTTTTTGCTTCAATTCCTGTGATGTTTTTTACGGGAATTTTGGTGATGTTTTCAATCACCGTTGCAATATCTTCGGTAGAAACCGCACGGTAAGCGGATTTTTGCAAAGCGGCGATGTTTTCTCTCAACTGACATTCCTGAATTTTATAGTCAGCCGCTTTCTGGTAATCGTCAATGGAGTCATTTTCCACCGAGCTTTCTTTTAGTGCCACGATTTTTTCCAATTCGCGGTTTAATTCTTCCAGTTTCACCAAAGTATCATTGGCAACATTTTTCACTGCACCGCTTTCGTCCAGAAGGTCAATCGCCTTATCGGGAAGTTTGCGGTCAAAAATATAACGGTCTGCCATCACAGCGGCAGTTTCAATGGCTTCATCAGAATAATTTACTTTGTGATAATTTTCGTAATATCCCTTGATGCCTTTTAAAATTTCAATGGTTTCATAAATATCCGGCTCTTCCACCGAAACGGTTGCAAAACGACGTTCCAAAGCAGAATCTTTTTCAATGTGTTTGCGATATTCTTCGGGAGTGGTTGCTCCAATCATCCGAAGATCACCTTTTGCCAGATAGGGTTTTAAAATGTTGGCAGCATTCATAGCACCGTTGGCATCACCTGCAGCAACGATGTTGTGAATTTCGTCAATCACCATAATTACATTCTTACGCTCAATCACATCATTGACCACTGATTTTAAGCGTTGTTCAAACTGACCCCGAAACTGAGTTCCGGCAATCATTCCCGCAAAATCAATCAGATAAATCTGAGCGTTTAACAGCTTGTGAGGAACTTCTCCCCTCACAATTTTCAAGGCAAGACCTTCTGCAATCGCAGTTTTCCCAACACCGGGTTCTCCCAACAGAACAGGATTGTTCTTGGTTCGGCGGTTTAAGATGTGAATCACACGGTTGATTTCGGTTTCTCTGCCGATGACCGCGTCAATTTCACCCAGTCTTGCTTTGTCATTCAAATTGGTGCCGTAGACTTCCAAAGGAGTTTTTTTCTTTTGCTTTTGCTTGGGATTTTTCTGTTTTACCCCAATATCTTCGGGACGGATTTCTTCTCCACCCTCCATCGGCATTGCACCTTCACCGGGGAACATCATCATATTATCGCCAAACATAGAGCCGTCTTCCATCATTTCGGAAAACTGTTCGTTCATATTGGCAAAATCTTCTTCACTGATTCCAAACTGACCAAGCAGCTTGTCAAAAGGTTTGATTCCCATTTCTTTGGCACAGTTAAAGCATAAGCCTTCGGAAACTTCTTTGCCGTGTTCCATTTTGGTGACAAAGACGACTGCCATATTCTTTTTACATTTTGAACATAATACCATTTTGTGAAAGCCTCTTTAAAAAATTTTCGTTTTAGTCTAATTGACTGTCTTCACGACGCAAAAGTTCCTCAAATGCCGCTTCTTCTTCGGAAGCATCTTCAATTTCGATAAAAGCATTGCCGTCTTCTGTCACTTTTAACATAACCACGTCCACCTGGTCGGGTTCATCTGCAGTCAGTACGGGAGTAAATGCGCCATAGATATTGTCTTTGAATTCAAATAAGTCAATCAGTTCATAATCTTCGGGGTTACCGTCTTCATCATAGAGGGTAACCACCTGTTCGATTACTTCATCTTCCGCTTCTTCCGCTAAGGTTACAATTTTTTCTTCCATCTGGGGTTGTAAATCTTTATTTTTGCTCATGATAGAGTCCTCCTTTAATTCTTTCTTTTATATTTTATGCGAATTTCTGCCAAAACAGTATCTAACCGTTGGGATGGGTTTCCAAATATCCCTGTAGGATGATAGCGGCAGAAAGCATATCTTTCTTTCCTTCTTTTTTGCGTACATTCATCGAAATGAGAGTACGCTCTGCACAGATGGTGGTCATCCGTTCATCAAAATAATCAATGGCAATTTCGGGGAAATCCTGCTGCAGTTTTTCGGCAAAGGTACGAGTTTTTTCCACTCGGCTCCCTTCTGAGCCATCCATATTTTTGGGAAGTCCCAACACAAATTTTTTGATTTGGTATTCCTGCACATACCGGGTCAGTTGGCGCAGAGCGTCCCGATCGCCGTTGACGGTGAGATAGCCCACCGGTTGTGCTGTGATGCCTAATAAATCCGACACGGCAAGACCGACTCTGCGGTCGCCGTAGTCAATGGCTAAGGTTCTTGGATACATATTGTAGTAAGCTCCCGTGTTTTTTTTGTGAAGTCGGAAAAATAATTTTTGGGTACTCCGTAGGGACGATTCACGAATCGCCCGTTGTATGGTATCCCGAAACGTTGGAATTACCACCGTAGGGCGTGACGACCTCGGCACGCCGTTGTGTAATGCCAAACATTATTTGACATTGATATATTTTTTATGTTCTTTTTCTTTGACATCAAAGAAAAGAACCAAAAAGAAACTGCCGCCTGGTATTTCCGCAATCCCGACTTCCCGTCTTTCTGAAACGAGGTAAAATTGCGAAAATAAGGGCGGAATTTTTTATTTTCGTCATTCGATGACATTTTTTGCAAATGGAACCATACGATTGTGTGTGGTACCGAACATCGTTGGACTATCCGACGCAGGGAATGGATTGCTCCATTTCGTTATGTGGTTATCCCGAAATGTTGGAATTACCACCGTAGGGCGTGACGACCCCGGCACGCCGTTGTGTAATGCCAAACATTATTTGAAATTGATATATTGTCTATGTTCTTTTACAAACCGTCCATTACGCCTCATAGTCGCACAATACGCGCTCTTCCGCCACATTTCTGATGTAGCCTTTGCAATCCACATGAAGCGGATGGTCCTGATAAAAATCAAGACTTTCCCAATCGGGGAATTCCGAGTACAGACAAATATCAAATGCGGCATCGCTGCCGTTTTTGTCAATGCCCACTTCTGCCTTTATAAGGCCGGGAATTTTGCCGTTTAAATCTTCTAACATATGTTTCATCCGAAGCATAATCTGTTCTTTGCTTTCGCCGTTTGCGTTGTCTTTAATGTTCCAGAATACGATGTGTTTTACCATAATTTTTTCTCCGTTTTGTTTCGCTGTTCCTGGTGTCTTCTGCTTTTGCTATTTCACTTTTTCGCAGGTCAGATCCGGAGAATAGGTGTCCACCATATTGGCAACTGCTTTTTTCACCGCATCGGGATCACTGCCCCAAAGCACTTTTTTCAGTTCATCTAACTGAGCGGACAAGTTCTGGTATTCACAACCCAGGGGTTGTCCGATGAAGATTTTGTTGTGAGAGGTGTTGGTTAAGCCTTCTTCTGCCATCAAAAGCTCCTCATAAAGCTTTTCACCGGGACGAAGACCTGTTACCTTGATTTCAATATCTTTATTGGGCACATAACCGGACAAACGAATCAGTTTTTCCGCCAAGTCATAAATTCTGACCGGTCTGCCCATATCCAGCACAAAAATTTCACCGCCGGTAGCAAAACTTGCCGCCTGCAGCACCAACTGAGATGCTTCGGGAATGGTCATAAAGTAACGGGTGATGTCTTTGTGTGTTACGGTAATGGGCCCCCCACGTTTAATCTGACGTTTAAACAACGGAATGACCGAACCATTGGAACCAAGTACATTTCCGAATCGTACCGCAACAAAATCAGTTTTGGAAACCGGTTGCATTGCCTGGGTAATCATTTCGCAGATTCGTTTGGTAGCACCCATCACATTGGTGGGATTCACCGCTTTATCGGTGGAAATCAACACAAATTTTTCAACACCATACTGATGTGCGGCATGAACAGTATTCCAAGTGCCGAACACATTGTTTTTAATGGCTTCCTGAGGGCTTACCTCCATCAGCGGAACGTGTTTGTGTGCCGCTGCGTGGAACACCAACTGAGGACGGTAATAATCAAACAATTCGTTTAAGCGTTTTTCATCCCGGACAGAAGCGATGATAACATCCAAAGAAAGCTCGGGATACTGATAGCGAAGCTCTTGCTGCAAATCGTAGGCATTGTTTTCATAGCAATCCACCACAATCAGTTTACCCGGTTGATATTTTGCAATCTGACGGCACAATTCCGATCCGATGGAGCCACCGCCACCGGTAACCAGTACGGTTTTTCCGCCAATCTGACTTTGCAGACTGTTGTTATCCAAAATGATGGGGTCGCGTTCCAGAAGGTCTTCAATTTCCACATCACGAATGGCATTGGTGGAAACAGTCTTTTTCTCTGACATAGATTCCCCGATGCCGGGCAGAATCTTGATTTTACAAGTGGTTTCACTGCAAATGGCAAGCAGCTTCTGCATGGTTTTCTGATTGGCAGAGGGAATGGCGATGATGATAACCTCCACATTTTGTTCTTGCGCTACGGCAGGAATGTCTTTTCGGGTACCAAACACACGGTAGCCGTGGATGGAGCGTCCCACTTTTTCGGGATTGTCATCAATAATTCCCACAATGCTGTAAGAATTGGACTGATTTCTTAAAATGTCATCAATTAAGAGTTTAGCGGCAGAACCACCGCCCACAATCAGTGTGTTGGCTCCGTCTTTGCTCTTATGGGGCAAATCGGTTGCAGACAAAATCATACGGATTCCCACACGGGTGATGACAATCATGACGGCACTTAAAAAGCCGAACATTACCATAATTTTATGAGATAAGACCGCATTGGGGAAGAAAACTCTCACCAAAAGCACCGGAAGAATCCCGATGCCGAAAAAGCTCATGGTTCTGCTGTATTCCCGCACACTGCTGTATTTCCACAACGTGTTGTAGCATCTGCCCGCAATCAGCGAAATGGCGGTAAATACCGTAGTGAGACCAACCGTTTTTATGGTCTGGTCCACAATGGCCTGTGGCACATCCGTATCAAAACGGATGATGATAAATGCAAGGTATGCGAAAACAATGCAGACGAAATCTGCAAAAATTAAGCTGAATTTTTTATACTTTCGCAATCGTTCCATCGGAAGTTGCTCCTTCCTGTTTTTTCTTTCGTTATTTCAAAATCACAAATTGTACAGTTAAGTAATTCTATCATACAATAAAATAGAAAAAAAGTCAAGATAAAACTGTCGGTTGATGCGGATATTTCTCAAACAAATTGACTTTTTGGAAAAGCTTTCTTAAAATTATGGAAAGAATACGCAAATAATCGTTGAAAAAATCCATAAATCAGTTGACACAGCACCAAAACTGTGATAGAATAAACCGAGACTATTTTTATATAATGTAAAATCCCAAGGCAAATTGTCCGGACTCTTTCAGAAAGGAAACAAATCATATGGAACGGAATTTTACCGTCAATGACATTATCACAATATTGTTGAAGCGACTTTGGCTGATTGTAGCGTTGGCTCTGGCAGGAGGCATCGTTGCCTTTTCCTACTCTCAGTATGTGCTTCCCAAGAAGTATACATCGAAAATCACATTGTATGTTTATAACCAGAAGGACGGACAGGCACAGCAGGCGTTAAACACCAGTGACTTTGCGCTGTCTGCAAAACTGGTTAATACCTATATGGTAATTTTAAAAAGTGACCAGGTGTTGGAAACAGTTTCTTCCAAAATCAGCAAACTTGGTCTGAACTATTCCGCAAAAGAAATCCGCTCTATGATCAGTGCCGATGTTGTGGAAGAGACCGAAGTATTTGAAGTGCGTATTTCTGCAGGCAATCCCGAAGATGCAAAAATCATTGCCGATGCGATTGAGCAGGTTGCGCCTCCGGAAATCATTCGTGTGGTTCGTGCCGGTGCAGTAGAAACTGTAGACAAAGCGGCGCTTCCCACCACACATTCCTCTCCCAACATCCCCCAGAACACCATCATCGGGATTGTAATCGGTATAGTGTTGGCGTGCGGTCTTGCCTTTGTGTTTGAGCTGATGAACACTTCGGTAAAATCCAAAGAAGAATTAACCGAGCAGTATAAACTTCCCGTTTTAACCGTTATCCCCAACCTGCATCATGACGGCAAGGGAGACGGAAGATACGGCGGTCGCTATGGCGGCAAATATTACAGCTACAACTATGGCTACGGATATGGCTATCATTCGGAGCCCGAAGCAGAGGAGGAAACCGGCAATGAAAAAGCTTAATAATCTGACTCTGGGCGCGGTGTTCCGTTCCCGCAAAAAAGCCCATCAGCCTACCCGAAGCACCCGAAGCACTCACTTGATTGATGACAAATCCAGTTTCAACATCCGTGAGGCATATAAAATCGGCAGAACCAACGTTCGCTTTGCACTTCCCGAAGAAGAAAGCAGCACCATCATCGTAACCAGTTCCTGGCCGATGGAAGGGAAAACCACCAACTGTATCAATCTGGCGATTGCCTTTTCTCAGACCGGTGCAAAAACCCTGCTCATCGACTGTGACCTTAGAAAACCCCGTATTGCAAAGGTATTTAACATCAACACCAAAATGGGGTTATCCAATGCATTGCGTAGCTTCTGCACCGTAAAAGAAGCCATTCACTCCACCCAGTATGACAATCTGTTTGTTATGCCCTCCGGTCACATTCCTCCCAACCCTGCGGAGCTTTTGTCCTCAAAAGAAATGGAAGAAATGCTTACCGAGCTGAAAAAAGAATACCGCTATATTTTAATTGATACACCTCCGGTAAACCTGTTGGCAGACGCTTTGCTTCTGGCAAGTAATGCATCCGGCACCATTCTGGTGGCACGTCAGGGCATCACCGACCATAAATCTTTGCAAGAAGCGCTGGAAAAATTAAAATTCTCCGGTGCAAAAGTGCTGGGTTTTGTGTTAAACGATGCTTCCGAAGAAGGCGGCTCTTACTATCGTTATAACTTAGGTTACGGCAGATACGGTTACTACAAACGTCAGTATTACGGCAACCGTTATGAATATTCCAACGGCAAACAGAGCAGCAAACAAGTGGAACAAGCTGAAATTCTGAAAAAAATCCGTCAGAACAGCAAGGTTGCACAGGGCGACAAAATTGTGGTTCAGAAAAAGAAAAACCAGAAATAATTTTAAAAATTAAAACAATTTCAAAAAAAAACGGAAAGCAGGTGAGCACCCTGTTAAAGTATATTGACGTTCACTCACATATTCTTCATCGGATGGATGACGGGCCCGAACATATCGAAACCTCCGTCAAAATGTTGGAGGAGGAATACCGTCAAAATGTGGAAACCGTTATTGTAACACCGCATTTTAAAGATTTTGACAATACCACCATCCAAAGCTTCATCGAACGACGAGAACGCAGAGTGAAAGAAATCACCCAATATGCAAACGAACACGGGATTACCATTCCCAACCTCCGTATGGGGGCTGAAGTGGCATTGACCTGCGATTTGTCCGAAATTGATGACATTGATAAACTCGCCATCGAAGGCACCCGATATATTCTGGTCGAAATGCCTTACACCGCTTGGTATGACTGGATGTTTGATTCCATCTATGCCTTGATTGCACACCGCAATCTGATTCCGGTGATTGCGCATATCGAGCGTTATCCCCACGTAGATAAAAAGAAAATTGACAAATTAGCTTCCATGGATTTGTATTTTCAAATCAACGCAGAGGCAGTGTTGGAAAAAGCTTCCCGTCGGGCAGTTTTCAAAATGATTCAAAAGAATGCCATCCATCTGATGGGCACCGATACGCACAATCAGAACAACCGTCCCCCGAATCTGGAAAAAGCATACCGGCTGCTGGGCGAAAAAATATCGGGCGAGTTTGCACACTATCTGAATGTAAACGGACATCTTTTGTTGGATGACGAATATATTGAAAAATACGCAAGTAACTACTATCAGGCAACGCCCACCAAGTGGTTTCAGCGTTTGTTCCGATAAAAAAGCAAAATCATTATAAGAATTAAGAAAAATATTAATCCCGAAAGGGCTTTGCAATTCCCCATTTTTAAGAAAAGAGGATTACTTATGAAATTAAAAGAAGGTTTTATGCTCAAGGAAGTAGCGGGAAGCTACATTGTGGTTCCGGTAGGACAAGTGGATTTCACCGCGATGATTACCGTAAACGAAACCGGTGCCTTTTTGTGGGAACTCTTGCAGGAAGGGGCTGAACTGGAAGCTCTTTGTGCAAAAATGACCGCAGAATATGACATTGACCGGGAAACTGCAATGCGGGATATTGAAAGTTTCATAAAAATCCTGTCTGATAATAACTTAATGGAGTAAACTATGGAAGCTCCCAGAAAAATTGCCGATGTTGGGCAAATGGGGCAACTGATTGAAGAACTGTTAAACCGTGGCGATACCGTCCGTCTTACAGTGACCGGCAACAGTATGTATCCCCTGCTTCACAGCCGAAGAGATTCGGTGGTATTGCAACCGGCAAAAAATGTTAAAAAATATGATATCACCTTTCACAAACGAAAGGATGGCAGATACATTCTCCACCGGGTGTTGAAAATTCAGAAAGACGGCACCTATCTCATTGCAGGAGACAACGAATTAAAAACCGAGCCTCCGGTTCATCGGGAGCAGATTTTGGGAGTTGTCACCTCCTATACCCGTTGGGGGAAAGAACATTCTGTCAAAAGCCCTCTCTATTGGTTGTATGTGAGAGTTTGGCATCTTTTGATGCCCTTGCGCTGGAAAATCGTGAACTTCCGATTGCGTAAGTACCGCCATATGCTTGGAGAACAACAAAATGAAAAATCTGAATCAAATTAAATGGTTATGTAAGCGAACCGGACCCAAAATGTATGGGCAACTTGCAGTTTTGACCCTGTTTGGGATGCTGATGTCCTATCTGGGTGTTCGGTTTGCCATTGTTTCCAAAGAAGTGTTAGACATTGCATCTCATGCAAAAGAAGGGAGTCTGTATTCCGAGATTACCCATTTGCTTGTGATGCTTTTGTTGCTTTTGGGAAGTCAGATTGCATACTCGCTGATGAATGCACACGTCAGCGGAAAATATGCCATCCGTCTCAAAGAGTATGTCTTTGGCATCTGCCTGGGGCGAGACTGGCAACAAATCAGCAATATTCACTCCGGGGAACTGATTAACTTAATTCATTCCGATGTGAATGTGATTGTTACCGGTGTCATGCTGTTAATTCCCAATCTGGTCTCCCTTCTGTTTCGGATTGGACTGAGTTTTTATGAACTCTTTCGCCTGGACTGGATGTTTGCCACTGTATGTCTGGCAATGGTTCCCGTTATTTTCTTAGGGGCAAGACTGTATTCTTCCCGTATGAAGAAACTCCATAAAAAATGTATGGAAACCGACGGCAAAACCAAATCCTTTATGCAGGAAATTTTGCAGAATCTTCTGGTAATCAAAGCCTACCGTACCGAAGATGCTGTCATCAGTCACGCAAGAGAGTTTCAGTTTTTGCATTTTAAATTCACAATCAAACGAAGCTACATCAGCATTATGATGAACATTCTGTTCTATCTGGCACTCACCGGAAGTTACTACATCGCCTTGGGTTATTGTGCTTGGAGACTGTCTCTGGGACTGATGACCTTCGGTACTCTGATGGCAATTCTGCAGCTGCTTTCTCAGGTGCAAACTCCCGTCAAAGACCTCTCCTCTGTGGTTCCGCAGTATTTTTCTACCATCGCTTCCGCAGAACGTCTGATGGATCTGGAAAATCTTTCGCCGGATACCCGTAATGATATTTTAAATTGTGAAAAAACTTCTCCCCTGGTGCAGATTCAGGATATGACCTTTGCCTACGGGGAAGAAACCGTGTTTGAACATACCGACTTCACAATGAATCACGGCGAGTTTATCGCCATCGGTGGCATCTCCGGCATCGGAAAATCCACCTTCTTAAAACTGATTATGGGAATCTTAAAACCCACTTCCGGCAAAGTCTGCTGTAACGGCAACGTAGCGTACGTTCCCCAGGGGAATATGATTCTCTCCGGCACCATCAAAGAAAATATCGCATTTTACCGTGACATCAACGAAGAAGCTATCATCAATGCGGCAAAAACAGCAGAAATTTATGACTTTATAAAAACCCTTCCCCATGGAATGGATACCCTCCTCGGAGAAAAAGGACTGGGACTTTCCGAAGGACAAGTGCAACGCCTTGCCATCGCCCGTGCTGTCTACTTGGATGCACCTCTTTTCTTACTGGATGAATGTACCTCCGCTCTGGACGAAGCCACCGAAGCCAAAGTTTTAAATAATATCCGCGCCCTGCCGGGCAAATCCTGCATCATCATTTCTCATAAACAAGCAGCCTTTGATGTTGCCGACCGATGTATTCGTGTAGAACACAAAAAAATCATCACCGACGGCTTGTAAAAGAGTACAGACCGCAACAAGCCTATGCTTTCAAAGCCTTCTTCGCAGAACGAGAAGGGGAGGAGAACTTGTGGTGGGTGAGGTATCTTTACTATAATACGGTGAAATTTCGTATGATAACAAAATTTGATTGAAAATGCTTGTTGCTATTAACAAACCTCCCCTCTTGCAGTACCTATGTACAGCTTCGGGGTCAGTTTGTTCATTCTGTACCCTTTTCCTGCACCGACTGATACGGTTGGATAAATGGCGCACAAACGTCAATCGCCTCCCTTGTGTAAAGGGAGGTGGATTTTGCGAAGCAAAAGACGGAGGGATTGTGGGTACGGCTTCGGAAAAAACTACCCGTTGGGTGCGATTGGGAAATTCTGCGTCCATTTCTCTGCACCGTAAAAAACATATGTACGGGTTCCCCAAAACCCACCATTGCATAAAAATCCCATCGCCTTATATATAATATATAATAGTATAGCAATTTCTTGCAAAAATATACCTTTTCTGACAGAAATTCGTATTAAATTATGATTACAAAAAAATAACATTTTAGAATTCCACAGGTAAATTTCTCAATTTTGTGGAAAAAAATTTACGCAAAAAAAGTAATCCACCTTAAATGTGGAATTCTTTGTGGAAACAGTTGATACTCACGAAATGAAAAAATATTTTTATGCACTATGCACAAAAAACAAGTTGGTAATTTTACAAAAAAAAGTTAGGTTTTTTAGTAAAAAGGGTTTACAAAGGGAAACCGCTGTGCTATAATAACCATAGTAAAATCGCTTATTGTCTATGGATTGGAGGATGCTGAACAGATGTTGAAGAAGATTTTCACACTGATTTTGGCTTTCGCTTGTTCTATGTCAATGGGTGTTTTTGCATCTGATTTAGCGGAAACCGAAGCGGAACAAGCAGTCCGTTTGCGCAAAGAAAATGTTATCTTTCTCCAGATTGATAATTATGCAACCGTTTCCAACAATCGTTTGACCTGGATTGATTTAAACAATATGAGCGTACAGCCTTACATTAAAGACGGCAGAACTATGGTTCCTGCCCGTTTTATTGCAGAAGAATTAGGCGGCTCTGTTGGTTATGACGGTGAAACCCGTACAGTCACCATCACTTTGGGTGATATTGTGATGGGGTTAACCATAGATGAAAAGATATACACATTGAACGGTGAATCCTTTGAAATGGATTGCGCCGCTGAGATTGTGGAAGGCAGAACTTTTGTTCCCGCGCGTTTCGTGTCCGAAGCACTTGGCAGAGCAGTCAAATGGCTTGGAGACGAACGCATTGTTGTGATTACTCCTGCTGATGCAGTTTGGGTGGGCGATAACAATACCGTTGAGCTTACCGCTCTGGCAGAAGTTCGCTTGTCTTTATCTCCCTTGGGCAGAAACAAAGTGGAGAGATAAGATCTGAAAGAAGTATAGAAAAGTGAGGTAGATTCCCATGGTTAAGAAAATTGTATCCCTGATGATGATATTGGTAATGGCAGTTTCTTGCTGTGCATTTGCAGAAGAAGCACCGGTAGCAGATACCTCTGCAAGAGTTGTTTTGGAAGCAACCGAACCCGATGCAGACGGATTCTTCAAAATTTCTTTGACTGCATACAATCTTGAGTTTATGGTTATGCAGGCGTATATTACATACAATGCAGAAGCGGTAGTTCCCGTAAATATGGAAACCAAAGCAGAAACAGAAGTGTTTGGAGAGTTTGCAAAAGTTTTAGACACCGCAATAAAAGATGGTCAGGAAATTAATGGCGTATTCACCACTACCTGGACCCAGCTGTTAAAAGATAAATCTGCATTTTCTTTTTCTATGTTCGGTAATATGAGCAAAGTTCCCAATTCCTTGGTAAATGTGGACAAAAGAGTTGTAGCCGATGAAAATGGTTTGGAGCTTTATCAGTTTGCCTTCAAGAAAATTTCCGATAAAGATGCTGATTTCAAAGTATATAACGGCACCAGAAGCCAGGAGCCGGATGGTGTAAAGATTTCTAACATTGTTGACAAAGATACCGCTATTAAAACCATCGTTGTATTACCCAAATCTGTCAGCAGGGTTGAAGTTCCGGAAACCGAATCTGTTATCACTCCTACCACAATTTCCTCCGACGATTCTAAAGATTCTACCGTTCCGATGGAACAAAGAGTAAAGAATCGTGCAAAAAATGTTATTTTCTTGAATATCAATAACTATGGTACCGTTTCCGACGGAACCTTAAAATGGGTAGATAAAAGCAATAAAAATGTAAAACCCTATATCAAAGATGACAGAACTATGGTTCCTGTTCGTTTCATTGCAGAAGAATTGGGTGCAACCGTAGGATATGACCACGAAACAAGAGTAGTTACCATTACCTTAGGTAACAACGTGGTGGAATTAACTATTGATGAAAAAGCATACAAGCTGAATGGCGAATCCTTTGAAATGGATTGTGCAGCAGAAATTATAGAATCCAGAACCTTTGTTCCCGTTCGTTTCGTGTCTGAGGCACTGGGACGCAAAGTAGAGTGGTTGGGTGCTCAAAGAATGGTTGTAATCACTACCGCTTCTTATCCTTGGGATAAAGAAAATGGTGTAGAAAAGAACCTGCTTTCCGAAATTATGCTAATGCTCACCTTGCGTGACTTTGCATATCCTTCTGAAAACTAATTCGTTTTTGTTGGCATATAATGCCTCCCTTGCCTAAAGGGCGCGACGCGTTAAGAAAATATGCCGGTGGCATATTTTTAGCCGAAGCGGGAAGCAAGTTATACTTGCACCCCGGACGGGGGACCACCGACGGTGGTGGAGGGATATATAGCTCTCACCTCTCTTTGTAACGGCAAATATAAAATTGTTAAAAAAAAATAAATATACCCGGGATTTTTCCTCCCGGAAAAAAAAGAAAAGGAGAAAAACTATGAAAAGACTCATCGCTTTACTCGCTGGTTTAGCAGTAATGGGTAGCATGACCGTAACTTCTTTCGCAGCTTTCACTGATGAAATCGTTGCAAACGAAGGTACTCCTGTTACTTACACCGCTGCTTTATCCGACGAAGCTGCTACTGCGAATGCTGGCAAACAGACCACTATCGTTGCTTACAAAGGTGACGCCATCGAAGTTGGTTCTATCCAGTACATCGACCAGGCTGCAGCAAACAGCTTTACTTTCCAGTTAAAAGATGAATTAACTGAAGACGTTAAAGTTGTAATGGGTGGCGAAGCCATCGACAAACAGGAAATCGGTACTATTTTCTTCGAAAAAGAAGAAGAAGTTCAGAACGTTTCCTTAAGCGGTACCATCGAAGGTTATTATGCTGATACCGCAGAACTGCCCGTTATCGAAATCGCTAACGATGAAAACTCTTATGAAGCTACCATCGTTGACGGTGAATGGGAAGTTGAAGGCGGCGTAGTACCTGGTACTTACACCGTATATGCTTCTAAAGCATACCATACCTATCACTCCATCGAAGCATTAGAAGTTACCGAAGATACTGCAGACGTTGCTCTGTATGTATACGTTGGTGATATCGATGAATCTACTTGGGTAGACGCAGACGATATTATGTTTATCTTAGACTGCTATGACTTTGATGACACCTATGATGAATGGGAAGATTGCTATTTTGCTGACTTAGATGAATCTACCTGGATCGACGCAGACGATATCATGTTCATCTTAGACAACTATGACTTCGAATCCATCGAAGAATAATTTTTAAAAGGAGAAAACTCAGATGAGAAAATTACTTAGCTTAGTTGTAGCTTGTATGATGCTGGTTTCTTGCTTTGCAATCACCGCTTCTGCAGATGCAACTGTATTCACTTTCACCGCTTCTGCTCCTGATGCAGACGGAATCTTCGGCGTAACCTTTACCTCCCCCGTTGCTTTAAAATTAGCTTCTGCAACTTTACAGTATCCTGCTGATAAAATGATCGTTGTTGACGCTGGTTCTAAAGAAGCTGTTGCAGTTGGTGACTACTTTACTGTTGATGTTACCAGCTTACATGATACTGACAAATCTAAATTAATCGCAGAAGGCGTTGTTAATCCTTACACCACCGCTACTTCTAACGATGGTTTAACCGATGCTTGTGCTATGTGGACTATGTACTTCCAGTTAGTTGATGGTGCAGTTATCGAAGAATGCCCCTTCACTTTAGCTGGTACTGATGTATACTCCAAAGGTTACGGCGGTATCAACTGTACCGGTGAAAAATCTACCGTTACCTATCGTGTATCCAAAGCTACTGCTGCTGCAGAATTTGATTGGGAAGCTCTGAAATCTGAAGATCCGATTCCGGAACCCGACTTCACCGGTGCTGTAGCAGGTACTACCATTACCTGTGCTGGTAAATTAACCGCTGAACAGATGGCTGATGTATACGGTGTAGAATTCACCGCTGAATCTACCGTTGAAGGCGCAAGAGCTCAGAAATACTATGGTGCTAAATCTGGCGATATCGTTGCTGATGATCCTGAAGCTGGTACTACCAGAGAATTCATCTTCGGTGAATGGGATGGTACTTTTGAAATCATCTTAGAAAACGTTTCCGCTGGTGCAAAAGAATTCAAATTCTTTGTTGGCGATGCATACGTTTCTGACGCTATCGTATTAAACGTAGCTGAATAATTTTAAAGGAGGATATATAGAGATGAAAAATTATGTTTGCCCTTCTGTTGAAATTATTTCCTTACAGGCTAATGAAGCAATCGCTTATGAAAATCCGTTAGAAACCGCTGTTGTAACTACTTCCGGTGGTAAAATCACCACTAAATACAACATGGCTCTGTTAGCTGAAGGTTCTCAGATCTAATTGCCTGTTACTTAATTTTAATAACAGAAATGAAAAACACGGGACTTTGTGTCCCGTGTTTTTTCGTATATAGAAATTTTTATAAAAGGCTTCTCCTCCCCGGAGAAGCTGTCACGAAGTGACTGATGAGGTGTAAATGACAAACGCACCCGGAAAAAATCCGGTTGACAATTCACTACCTTATCTCATGAAATTGATAGAGATGCCTTCCCACACAACGGGAGGGGACAGAGCCACTCCCCTACAAACCCTATAAAAAGGTATTAGCATCCCATACAACGGTTCGCCGTAAACGCCGAACCCTACAGTGATGGTATCAGCGATATTAGGAACCCGTACCACGGGCGATTCGTAAATCGCCCCTATCAAACATTATCAGAATGAAAAAAGGAGAGGACTTTATAATCCTCTCCTTTTCATAGTCTGATACAATGGGGTGCAGAAAAATGAATGCAGAATCCGCTATGTTCCATTTTTCAAACCCATTCTTTTAAGAAAACATATCTTTCAATGTCTCCATAAACGATTTCTTTTTGGAATGATTGGACCCTTCGTAGGTTTCTTCAAATTCCTTTAACAAATCCTTTTGCTTTTGTGAAAGCTTTTTGGGAACTTCCAATTTCACAATCACATACTGATTGCCGTTGCCGCTGCCACGAAGATAAGGAATCCCTTTTCCTTTTAATACAAAACGTGCATCCGGTTGGGTTCCTTCGGGAATGTTCATTTCGATTTTTCCGTCAATGGTGGGAACCACTACCTTTGCCCCCAGTGCAGCTTCAGTAAAGGTGATGGGCAATTCCACATACACATCATATCCTTCACGGTGGAAAATTTTATCCTTCTGCACACGGATTTCTAAGTATAAATCTCCGTTCGGACCGCCACGTTTGCCCGGTTCGCCCTCACCTCTGACCGTCAAAGTCTGACCGTCATCAATTCCTTTGGGAATGTTGATTTCCAGAGTTTTGGTTTTACGAACCTGACCGCTTCCGTTACAGGATTTGCAGGGTTCCTTAATCACTTGCCCCGTACCTCCGCAATGAGAACAGGGAGCCGAGGTCTGGAACGCACCGAAGGGGGTACGTTGGGTCTGATTCACCGTTCCGCTACCGTGACAGGTGGGACAGGTTTCGGGGGAGGTTCCCTTTTTTGCACCTGAACCGCCACATTCGGAACAAGTTTCATATTTTAAGATGGAAATTTCTTTTTTCACACCAAAGCAAGCTTCCATAAAGGTGATGGTGATGCTTTTCTGCAAATCTCTGCCTTTTTGAGGACCGTTTCGACGGCTACGTCCGCCGCCACCGCCAAATCCACCAAAACCGCCTCCGAAAAAGCTGTCAAAAATATCCGAAAAACCTCCGAAATCACTGTAGGCACCATAACCTGCACCTGCTCCGCCATTTTCAAATGCTGCGTGGCCATACTGGTCATATTGCTGACGTTTTTGTGCATCGGACAGCACTTCATAGGCTTCGTTGGCTTCTTTAAACTTCGCTTCGGCTTCTTTATTATCAGGATTTAAGTCGGGATGATATTTTTTTGCCACTTGGCGGTATGCTTTTTTCAGTTCCGCTTCCGTGGCATCCTTGGAAACTCCAAGCACTTCATAGTAATCTCGTTTTTGTGCCATAGTTCTCTCCATTTACATAGGTATTTCCGACAGCATACACTGTCGGAAATACCGTCATTTTATCTTATTTATCGTCGTCTACCACAGTGTAGTCTGCTTCGTAAGCCCCGTCATCTGCCTGTGCACCGCCGGCTGCTCCTGCACCCATATCAGCGCCGCTCATGTTGGGATCGCCCTGAGGATACAGTTTGGAAGCTACTGCATACATTTTCTGTGTGAGTGCTTCGGTACCTGCTTTGATCGCTTCGGTATCGTCACCTTTTAAGAGTTCTTTTAATTTATCAATTTCAGCCTGAATACCGGATTTGTCTTCTGCACTCAGTTTGTCACCTGCATCTGCCAGAGTTTTTTCAGTCTGATATACCATGGAGTCAGCCTGATTTTTTACGTCAATCGCTTCTTTTTTCTTCTTATCTTCTGCTGCAAACTGTTCTGCTTCTTTCACTGCTTTGTCAATGTCTGCTTCGGATAAGTTGGTGGAAGCGGTAATGGTGATTTTCTGTTCACTTCCGGTGCCTAAATCTTTTGCACTCACGTGAACGATACCGTTGGCGTCAATATCGAAGGTAACTTCAATCTGCGGAACACCTCTGGGAGCTGCGGGAATACCGGTCAACTGGAAATTACCCAGAGTTTTGTTGTCTGCCGCCATTTCTCTTTCACCCTGCAGAATGTGAATGTCAACTGCAGTCTGACCGTCTGCTGCGGTGGAGAATACCTGACTTTTTTTGGTGGGGATGGTGGTGTTTCTTTCAATCAGTTTGGTGCAAACTCCACCTAAGGTTTCAATACCTAAGGACAGGGGAGTTACGTCTAATAACAGTAAGTCTTTTACGTCACCTGCCAATACACCTGCCTGAATCGCTGCACCGATTGCAACACATTCGTCGGGGTTGATGCCTTTGAAAGGTTCTTTACCGATGAATGCTTTTACAGCTTCCTGAACTGCAGGAATTCTGGAAGAACCGCCAACCAAGAGAACTTTTGCAATATCAGAGGGAGAAAGTCCGGCATCTGCCATTGCTTTTTTGGTGGGTTCCATAGTAGCTTTTACCAAATCTTCGGTCAACTGATCAAATTTTGCACGAGATAAGGTCATATCCAAGTGTTTGGGACCGGTTGCATCTGCGGTGATGAAGGGCAGGTTGATGGATGCGGTAGTCATACCGGATAATTCGATTTTCGCTTTTTCTGCCGCTTCTTTTAATCTCTGCAGAGCCATTTTATCTTGTCTTAAGTCGATTCCGTTTTCTTTCTGGAATTCGTCTGCTAAATAGTTCATCACTCTGTCGTCAAAGTCGTCACCACCCAGACGGTTGTTACCGTTGGTAGCCAGAACTTCAAATACGCCATCGCCGATTTCCAAAATGGAAACGTCGAAGGTACCGCCACCCAAGTCATAAATCATAATTTTGTGGTCGGTGTCTTTATCCAGACCGTATGCTAAGGATGCTGCGGTGGGTTCGTTGATGATACGAAGCACTTCTAAACCTGCAATTTTACCTGCATCTTTGGTTGCCTGACGCTGAGAGTCAGAGAAGTATGCAGGAACGGTGATAACTGCCTGAGAAACGGTTTCGCCCAGATAGTTTTCTGCATCTGCTTTTAATTTTTGCAGAATCATAGCAGAAATTTCCTGAGGGGTGTATGCTTTGTCATCAATGTTTACTTTTTTATTGGTACCCATATCTCTTTTGATGGAGCTGATGGTTTTTTCGGGATTGGTGATTGCCTGTCTTTTTGCAACCTGACCAACCAGTCTTTCACCGGTTTTGGTGAATGCTACCACAGAGGGGGTAGTTCTTGCACCTTCTGCATTTGCAATAACAACCGGCTCGCCGCCTTCCATAACTGCAACACAGGAGTTTGTTGTACCTAAGTCAATACCAATAATTTTTGCCATAATAAGATCTTCCTTTCTATTCTCACAAGTTGTGAACCAAATAATGTTAAAAAATTTATATAAAATGTATCAAATGTGAAGTTACGCCTTCACTTTGACCATTGAATGACGAATCACTCTGTCGCCGATGGTGTATCCCTTTTGCAGAACTTCCACCACAGTGTCGGGTTCGGCATCTGCTTCTTCATCACGCATTACCGCATTGTGAAGTTCGGGATTAAAGAGTTCGTTTAATGCAGGAATTTCTGCAACACCTGCTTTTTCCAAGATGGTGTGGAACTGTTTGACGGTCAACTCAATGCCTGCTTTGAATGCGGCACCGTCAGTTGCATCCTGAGTTAAAGACAATTCCAATGTATCTAAAATGGGAAGAATTTTGCCGATGGTGTCTGCCGCCGCAAACTGATAACTCGCTTCTTTTTCCTTCTGGGTACGTTTTTTATAATTTTCAAACTCTGCCATCAGACGAAGGTTTTTATCGGTGAGCTCTTTGATTTTTTCTTCCAGTGTTTCCAAAGGATTTTCTTCTTTGGGTTTTGCGGTTTCGTCAATGGTTTCTTCCACGGTTTCTTCGATGGTTTCTTCTACCGCTTCCGGTTGCTTTTTATCTTTCTTCATCATATTCTCCTTCTGTGTGTTCTAAAATCTCGCTCATCAGCTTAGACATTGCTTCCAATGTGTTGATTACCTTGCCGTAGTCCATTCGTTTGGGGCCGATTACTGCAATGGCACCGTTCTTTCCGCCGTAAGCACGGTAGGTGGAAACCACCATACTTAAATCTTTATTTTTTAAAATGGGACTTTCATCCCCGATGACAACTGTGATTCCGTTTTTGTGGGAGGCGGAAGCCGTATTGATCAGCGAAGTGATCTGTTCCTGGTCATCCACCAGATCCAAAAAGCCAAGCACTTTGTCCATACTGGAAAATTCCGGTGCTTTTAAGGTTTCGGATTTTCCGCTGAAGTGATATTCCGCACCGCCGGAGGCTTCCATGGTTTGTGTCACAAATTCCAAAATGATGCCAAGCAACTCAAAATTATCATTGAATCTGCGTTTTAAGCGTTCCACCTTGTCGGACGTAATCATTTCCAATGTACAGCCGGCAAGTTCTTCATTTAAAATTTGTTTTAAATATAAAATGGAATTATCATCAATGGGAGTTAAGATTCTAACCTGTCGCTTCTTAATCATTCCCGTATTGGTCACCAAAATAAACATTAAATAATGTTCTGATGCTTTGACAATTTCAAAATGACTGATCGCACCCGAGGTCACACGGGGAGCACCTGTTACAGCGGTCAGCCCGGTGGAATCGGAAATGGCTTTTGCGGAAAAGTCCAGGAATCGGTTTAATTCCGAAAGATGTGCTTCCATCTTCTGTTTGATAAATTCCATTTCCAGATTGGTGGCTCTGATGTTTTCAATCAGACTGTCCACATACAAGCGATATGCTAAATTGGAAGGGATTCTGCCTGCTGAGGTGTGCGGCTGTGCCAGATATCCCATTTCTTCCAAATCGGACATTTCATTTCGGATGGTTGCCGAAGATAAACCAATGTCACATTTTTTGGCAATGGTACGGGAGCCAACCGGTTCTGCAGTTTCAATATAATCTTCGATCAATGCCTTTAATATGGCAATTTTTCTGCCGTCCAAATCCATTCGGTAACCGCTCCTTTCCATAGAGCATTTCATCTAAAGTGGTTTGTTTTCAACGATTTTCGTATTGTTAGCACTCCTTTGATTCGAGTGCTAACAACTATAAGATAACAGATTTTATCCCATTTGTCAAGTGTTTTTCCAAAAAAAATTAGGAAATTCCCATAAAAGAAGCGGTATTTGTAAATTGATGGAAGGTATCCGCTGAAAAACAGAAGAAATCCCAAGGAAACCGTAATGTTTCCTTGGGATTATCTTGCAGAAATCAAAAAGATATTTCGATTCCAAACAGAGCAAATTGGTTAATCTCTGTGTTCTGCGGGGAGTTTATCTTTAAATAAAATGGTAATTGTCCAAAGTCCCGCAATTCCAACCAATGAGAAAATAATTCTGGCAATCATAGAGCCGGGTCCGAAAATGGTGGATACCACGTCAACACCAAACAGTCCGATAGAACCCCAGTTTAAAGAACCGACAATAACCAGAATCAAGGCGATTGTATCGGCAATCATCATAATGAAAAACCTCCTGTTAGTAGTTTGCACACAGGGATGTGTGCGTTTTTTATATTGTTTCAACTCTATTCTACGGCAATTTTTTTGAATTTATACATCAAATTTATTTTTTTAAACAATCGGATGTTCAGTTTCCAAAAGCGTACCTTCCTGATAGGCTTTTACAAGCTCATAAAGCTCCGAAATCCGACGGGAAAGCTCTTTTCCCGTATCGGTATCGGCAACCCGTAACCGTTGATGCATCTGCTCGCTCATAACGGGAGTGGATACGATATCTTTTCCGTTCTCTACTGCATCGGGACGGTTGGAAAACGGCTCGTGGGCAGTGAGTAAAAAGCCACGGGAATGATACATCAGGGTATAACCGCCAATGCCCGTTTTCTTTTGATAGGAACGGGAAAGTCCACCATCAATCATAAACAGTTTGCCATTGGCTTTTACGGGGCTTTCTCCCAGATTCTGACGGACGGGAACGTGACCGTTGATGATGTGAGCGGTTTCTTCGGGCAGACCGAATTCCCGCAAAATTTTATTGGCAAGGATGGTGCTGTCTTTCGTTTCCATCAACGGATAGTAGGGATTTTTTTCTTCCTGATGGAGGGCAGAATCCGAAAGATAATATCGCTCAAAGGTTTTCATTTGAGATTTTCCGAACAACGGAGAATATTTTCCTGACCATAAATACCAGAAAAAATCCAGATTGTCTTGCTTGTCAGGATGATTTTGTGGAAGAAAAAATCCGTCTCTCACTTTTTTCTCACAAACATCCAGAAGTTTTTTGCCGCTGCATCCCAGAAAACTTGCAAATTCTCCCGATTCATCCAGAGGAATACACCCGTGATACATTAAATTTCCATTCATAATGCGATACATTCCACCTTTTGCAAACAAGTATTTGATGTGGTCTTTCAGCTTTTGAGACTGTAAAAATTCCTGTTGCAGCCGATTGACAATTTCTTCCTCCTGTTGGGTAAGCTGATGGGGACAGCTTGGATTCACCGTGGGGAAAAAACCGTCTTGGATGGGATAAGCTATGCCGTTTATGATCAGATACCCTTGGGTGGCATCCATTTTTTGCAGTAACAGACGGTCTTGCATTTCATATTCGGGATGTCGGTTGATAATTTTTGCCTCCAGCTTCCAGCCGATGATGGCAATCGCCTGATGCAGGGCAGTCAGTGAAGCGCGTTCCAAAGGGGATAACTCCTCTTTTTCATCTACGGGAGCAAAGGCAGGACACAGATGATTTTTGTAGGTGGTTTCGGCATAAGAAAAAAGCTGTCTTAGACCGATGCCGTATCCGTTTTCCAAAGTTTGCGGATTGTTGTAGCGAGCGGAAATCCGAATGACATTTGCCATACAAGCAGCGTTGCCGGCAGCCGCTCCCATCCAGAGAATATCGTGATTTCCCCACGCAATATCCACACTGTGATAGCTTAACAGGGTATCTAAAATCAGGTGTGCTCCCGGTCCACGATCAAAAATATCTCCTAAAATATGCAAATGGTCAATGCAAAGCCGTTGAATCAAAAGGGCAATGGCAATCAGAAAGGCGGTTTGCCGTTTGGTGGTAAGAATGGTTAGAAAAATTCCACGGTAGTAGGCAGCTTTATCGGTTCCGTCCGTTCCTTCATGAAGCAATTCTTCAATAATGTAAGCAAATTCTTTGGGCAAGGCTTTTCGCACTTTGGAACGGGTATATTTGGAGGCAACCTGACGACAAACCTGAATCAGACGGTATAAGGTCGTGAGAAACCAGTCGTCGGACAAAGGCTTTTCTTTTTGTAAATATGCGATGCGTTCTTTGGGATAATAAATTAAAGTTGCCAGGTCATCTTTTTCTTCTTCCGTCAGAAGATGCAAAAACACTTCCTCGATTTTTAAGCGAATCAGGCCCGATGCATTTTTTAACATATGGCAAAAGGCTTCGTGTTCGCCGTGTAAATCGCTGAAAAAATGTTCCGTTCCTTTTGGAAGTTCCAAAATGGCACTTAAATTGATAATTTCGGTTGTGGCAGAAGCAATATTTGGAAATTGTCGGGATAACAGCTCTGCCACACGCTGTTTATGCTCATTCATTTGTATCGGTCCTTTTCTTTTTTATCAGTATTTGCAGACAGATTTTTTTTATGATGATTTTTTGTTTCAAATAAAAAAAGACGAAATTCCAATCCTCGGGAATTTCGTCTTTTGAAAACCGTATTCTTATACCAATTCTTTTCGTAAGGTTGCGCCGTCTTTTTCTGATAAATATGCCAAAGGCACATCCAGAACGGTTTTTGCACCGTTTAACCCTTCGTGATTCAGTTTGACTGCCGCTCTGGCATAGGCAACCAAAACACTGGAGGTGAATTCGGGATTGGATTCCAACTTCAGTGAAAATTCCAATACATGATTGGTTTCACTTTGGAAGCCGGATTTTCCGCTTCGAATCACAAATCCACCGTGAGGAATGCCTGCATGGTCACGTTTTAATTCTTCTTCCGAAATAAAAGTCACGGTTGTGTCATAATCGGCAAAATAGTTGGGCATGGTTTTAATTTCCTGCTCAATTTTTGCTAAATCTGCCCCTTCTTCTGCCACCACAAAACATTCTCTGGTGTGTTTTTCACGGGTGGTAAGCTCCGGATTGTTACCGCTTCTTGCACCTTCAATGGCAGATGCAACGGGAACGGTATACTGTTTGGCATCTTTTACGCCGTCAATTCTGCGGATGGCATCGCTATGCCCCTGGCTGACACCCTTGCCCCAGAATGTATAGTCTTTCCCGGTGGGAAGCACAGCAGAAAATAACGCTCTCTGAATGGAAAACAGACCCGGGTCCCAACCCACTGAAATAATGCCGGTTTTCCCTGCCTGACGGGATGCCTGATCCACTGCGTCAAAATATTCGGGAATTTTTGCGTGTGTGTCAAAACTGTCTACGGTGTTAAAATGTGCTGCCAGCTCCGGTCCTTGCACCGGTAAATCGGTTGCGGAACCGCCACACAAAATCAAAACATCCAGCTTATCTTTAAAATTTAAAATATCATTGACCGAATATACGGGAACACCTTTGGTTAAAGGTGTAAGAGATTCGGGATTTCTGCGGGTAAATACGGCACAAAGTTCCATATCGCCGGTATGAGAAATTGCCATTTCCACACCTCTGCCCAAATTGCCGTGTCCTACAATGCCCACTTTAATTTTATCCATAGTATTACCTCCAAAAAGGATTTTCAAAATTGCTGATAAATATTTTACCACGGATTTGGGGGTAATGCAAGATTTTTTTAAGAATTTTCTTCTTTTTTTCTGATTCCTTGGGAAAAGTATTGAAATTCCGATTCTGTTATGGTAAACTATTTGTAGAATCAAACAGCTACGGACGGCAGATTTGCCACGGGCTGTTGTTATCGTGCCTTCAGGTGTTTTATCCCCAAGGTGCGTTAGCGGATATATGATGAAAAAAGGAGAAATAATATGGCAAAGCTAATTGTCATAGAAGGCACCGATGCCAGCGGAAAACAAACCCAGTCGGAGCTTCTGTATGAATTTTATCAAAAAGAGAATACTAAAGTTATCCGCCTTTGCTTTCCCGATTATGAAAGTCAAAGTTCTGCATTGGTGAAAATGTATTTGGGTGGCGAATTTGGTAATACGCCGGATTGTGTGGACGGAAAAATTGCCTCTATTTTTTATGCTTCCGACCGATATGCGTCCTATAAAACCAAGTGGGAGTCTGTGGCAAAAGATCCGGATGCAGTCATCATTTTTGACCGATATGTGACCTCCAATATGATTCATCAGGCGGCAAAGGTGAAACAACAGCAGGAAAAAGATGCATTTTTGGATTGGGTATATGAGCTGGAGTATGAGATTTTCAAACTCCCCAAGCCTGACCATGTCATCTTTTTGAAAATGCCTCCCGAAACTGCCAGAGAGCTTATGAAAAACCGTGCCAACAAAATCACCAATCAAGCGCAGAAAGACATCCACGAATCCGATGACGCTTATTTGAATGCTTGTTATGAAAATGCTTGCTATGTGGCAGAAAAATATGATTGGTCGGTGATTCCTTGCGTTGTGGAAGATAAGCTTCGTTCCATCGAAGAAATTCAGGAAGAAATCAGGAAAATCGTATGCAATTAAAACCGTTAACCATTGAAGACCGCAGTCTTTTTTATCAATATTATAAAACAAATCCGGCAAAGTGTTCTTACTTAAGCTTTGCCAATTTATTTTTGTGGAAAGATGCCGAAGAAATTCACTTTTTCCAGTATGAGGGGCATCTGGTTGCCACCGGCAAAAGCCTGTATAACCAAGAGCGTTATTTTATGATGCCTTTGGGTGGCTGTTTGTGCAATAAGTTAAAGAAGTATCTGGACGAGCAGTTTGGAACAAACTATCACATCTATGGAATCACTCATTTGGATGTGGAAGAAGTGCAAAAAAACTGCGGTGAATTTTTCCGTATTGAACGGGTCAGAGATATGGATAACTATGTGTATTTGTCCGAGAAATTAATTTCCCTGTCCGGAAAAAAACTGCACGGAAAACGAAATCACATCAATAAATTTAAGGAATTATATTCGTATTCTTATGAACCGATTACCCTCGATTCCATTCCCCGTTTGCGCCCCTTTATTGAGGAGTGGTACCAAAAAAAATCCGAATCGGATGCCTCCGTTTTAACCGAGAAAACCGCTTTGGAAAATGCGCTTTCTTACTTTGAAGCGTTGCAGTTAAAAGGCGGAATGTTGTTGGTGGACGGTGAAATTGTTGCCTTTTCCATTGGGGAACAATTAAATGAGGATACGGCACTCATCCATTTTGAAAAGGCAAATACAGAGTATCAGGGTGCTTATCCCATGATTAACCAACAGTTTGTGCAACACGCCTTTTCTGATTTAAAATATATCAATCGTGAGGATGATATGGGCATTGAAGGACTAAGAAAAGCCAAGCTGAGCTATCAGCCGGATTTGATGGTGGAAATGTATTCTGCCGTTCCCAGATAAATCCGGGTTCCTTCTTGGTTGCAATTTCAGTAAAAATTTAGTTTCCCGCAAAGGATTTTGTTATGAAATCATCTGTTTTTATTCTGCTTGGTGCCGTATTTTGGGGCATCATCGGCTTATTTGTGCGCTACCTTACACCCCTTGGCTTTTCTGCCATTGAGTTGGTGACGCTTCGTTCTTATATTACGGTAGCAGGCTTAGTTTTGATTCTTCTGTTTACCGACCCGAAAAAGCTTGTCATCAGGCTGTCTCACCTATGGTATTTTATTGGGACGGGGCTTTTGAGCTTTGTGTTTTTTAATACCTGCTATTTTAAAGCGATGGAATTTGCGTCCCTTTCGGTAGCGGCAATTCTTTTGTATACAGCTCCCTTTTTTGTGATGGGAATGTCGGCCATCTTCTTTCGGGAACGCATCACAAAAGGAAAAATTGTTGCCATGCTTTTTGCCTTTTTGGGTTGCGTTCTGGTATCGGGTGTGTTGGAGGAAGGAGTTTCGCTTTCGTTGGAAGGATTCCTTTGGGGTCTTGGCTCCGGATTTGGTTATGCCTTATATTCGGTGTTTGCAACCTTTGCTTTAAAAAAGTATGACACCTTGACGGTGATTGTATACACTTTTTTGGTGGCGGCTGTCGGCTCCACTTTTTTATGTAGTCCCACTCACATCACACAAACTCTGTTGCAATCCGCTCAAAGCGTTTGGGTTTTGCTTTTATACGGAATTCTGACGGGAGCGGCGGCATATTATTGTTACACCAAAGGATTGGAACAAACGCCTCCTGCAAAAGCATCGGTTCTGGCAACCTTAGAACCTGTGGTGGCAACCTTGTGCGGTGCCTTCTTTTTTGGTGAAATTCCTTCGGTGATCGGGATTTTGGGAATCTTTTTGGTGCTGTTTGCAGTTTTGTTTTTGCAAAAACAAAACTAAAAGGAAAAATTTTCCTACCAAAATCAAATGCTGTATTGACAAATGATTTTCACAAGTTTATACTATACATAAGAAATAAAATAAAAAAGGGAGGAAACAACAATGAAACAATGTAAACGATTCCTTGGCTTATTTTTAGCGGTGCTTCTTTTGGCATCCACAATCACTGCAATGGGTGCAGAACCGATACGGGTTGTCTTATACGGAGAAGAAATCGTATTCGATGTACCGCCTCAGATTATTAATTCCAGAACGATGGTTCCCTTGCGTGCGATTTTTGAAGCGCTGGGTGCTTCGGTAGACTGGAATGGTGACACCAGAACCGTAACCTCTGTGAAAGATGACGTTACCGTTCAATTAACCATTGATGATACCACGATGTATGTAAACGGCACTGCCGTTACGTTAGATACCCCTGCTTGTATTGTAGAAAGCAGAACCTTAGTTCCCGTTCGTGCCGTTTCCGAAGCGTTCGGTATTTTAGTGGAATGGTATGGCGATAAACAAACCGTTGCTTTGGGAAGTGACGACGGCGTTTATGAAGACCCGCTGTTTCATAACGGATTGGTTGTATTCTGCCAGGAAGAAGCATACACTTACAATCAAAAATACGGTTACTTAAACAAAAACGGAGAGGTTGCCATTGCTCCCCGATTTGACGGCGCTACCCAGTTTGTAAACGGTAATGCATTGGTTTTAATTGATGATGTCTGGTACAGCATTGATACCAACGGAACCATTGTTGCACAGCTTCCGTATGACGTTTGTACTTTGAATGGCGGTTATGCGTTGGTTACTCATAAGGAAAACAATGGAGCAGAGATAAAATATGGATTTGTCAATACCAAAGGGGAACTGATTCTTCCTATCGAATATGATAATTTGTATCCTTTCCGTGAGGGTCTGGCAGCCGCTTGTTACAATGACAAATGGGGTTATCTCAACAAAGCGGGCGAATGGGCGATTGCACCTCAGTTTGATTATCTTGAGTATTTTTCCGATGGAATCGCTGCCGTTCGCAATGGCGAAAAATACGGCTATATCAATAAGGCAGGCGAATGGGTGATTGCGCCTCAGTTTGATTATGCTAACGACTTTTTTGAAGGACTTGCTGCGGTTGAGGTGAACGAAAAAACAGGATTTATCAACAAAGCAGGAGAATGGGTAATTCCCCCGAAATTTGATTACGCTACTTATTTTTCCGATGGTTTTGCAGAAGCTGCAGTTGCAAATCAGTATGATGAATTGGATTGGGGCTATATCAACACTGCGGGCGAATGGTGCATTGCTCCTACATTAGACTATAGTCTGCCGTTTTCCGAAGGTCTGGTTGCACTGGAATCTAACGGAAAATGGGGCTATATGAATACCGTAGGCGAATGGGTGATTCCCCCTCAGTTTGATTATGCAGGCAGTTTTCATAATGGTTATGCGCTTGTAGAGGTCGACAGAAAATTCGGATATATCTCCAAAAGTGGTTACTATTCGATTGAGCCACAGTATCAAGATGTCAGAAGCGATTTCTCTGAGGATGGTTATGCCGTTGTGGTTGATGAAGATTACCGCTCTTTCATTATCGACACAAACGGCAATGCAGTGTCCGGCGCATATGATTATATTTTGTACTATTAATCAGTAAAAAAAGCAAAAAAATAAGAAGTGAAAAAAGCTTCAGCAAAATCATTGAAATAATTTTGCTGAAGCTTTTCTTTTGTTACTTTAGTTTTTCTTTCAGTTGTTCTTTTAAAGCACGAATGGCATTGCCACGGTGGCTTAAGCTGTTTTTTTCGGCATCGCTCATTTGGGCAAAGGTTTTGCCCAGTGCTTCCACATAGAAAATCGGGTCATAGCCAAAGCCGTTATCTCCTCGTTTTTCGTTAATGATAACGCCCTCGCATGCACCGGTTGCGGTGATAATGTCATCTTCGGAAAATACTGCGGCAATCACACTTTGGAATCTTGCGCTACGGTTGGAAATCCCTTGCAGATTGGCAAGAAGCTTGTCCATGTTTTTGTCATCGTCAGATGGCTCACCGGCATAGCGGGCAGAATATACACCCGGCTCTCCGTTTAAGGCATCCACCAAAAGTCCGGAGTCATCGGAAATGGTTGGGATTTTTGCAATGTTATAAATTTCTTTGGCTTTTAAGAGTGCATTTTCCAGAAACGTGGTTCCGGTTTCTTCCACATCAGCGGTAATCCCCATATCACGAAGGGATACACATTCAATGCCCAGTTCTCCTAAAATTTCGTTAAATTCTTTTAATTTTCCCTGATTATTTGTTGCTACTAACAGTTTCACGTTTTTTTCCTCCCCATAACAGATTGGGATTGATAATTTTTGCTTTGCATAAGGGAATCATCACAAGATATGCAATGAAGAAGTCCACCAGATGATGCACAGCAGTTCCCAGACCCAGCCAGATTTGCACATATCCCATTGCGTGACTGTTTAACAAAGTTTTCATTCCCATAAATTCTGCAGCAACGTATACGGTTGCCATATCGGTGATGGAATGAAGCACTAAGGTTACGATAACCACCAATGCAGGATGCGCTTTTTTACGAAGCAGATAAGCACCTGCCAAAGTAAAAAATACGTGAGTTGCAGCTCTTGCCGCCACAATGGGAGAAAAGGTGAAGAAAAATCCGATTGCAGAGCCGATTGCGGTTAAGACGGCTGCCATGGGACTTAAAAACATTGCCAGAATCAACGGCACGTGAGATGCCAATGTTGCGGTAAAGGGTGGCATTACTACTTTCACGGGCATCACCATGGGAATGATGATTGCCAATGCGGTTAACAGTGCGGTTAATGTGAGTTCTTTTGTTTTTCCTTTCATGGTTTTCTCTCCTCATTCAATTTTTTATCAAAAGACAAACCGCAGAAGCGGAAATGCCTTCTTCTCTGCCTTCAAAGCCAAGCTTTTCTGTGGTGGTGGCCTTAACGCTGACGTTGTTGATGTCGGTTTGCAACACACGGGCAAGATTCTCCCGCATAGCTTCAATGTGGGGAGCCAGTTTGGGGCGCTGGGCACACACGGTGCAGTCCACATTGCCGATTTGATACCCTTCTTTTTTCATAATTTCCACAACTTTTTCCAAAAGTACCATACTGTCGATGTTTTTATAAGCACCGTCAGTATCGGGGAAATGCTTTCCGATGTCACCCAAAGCCAATGCACCTAAGATGGCATCCATCAGAGCGTGGATTAAAACATCCGCATCCGAATGACCCAAAAGTCCTGTTTCGTGGGGGATTGTTACACCCCCTAATATGAGCTTCCGCTCAGGAACCAGTTTATGTACATCATAGCCAAAGCCGATTCTCATGGAACCAAGCCTCCTTTATTCTTCGTTGGAATATTCTGCATCCAGCAAAGCAGATAACATCAGAAGGTCTTCTCTTGTGGTCAGTTTCAGATTGGCATAGCTTCCTTCTGTAATGTGAATTTTTACGCCAAGCCCTTCCACCAGTGCACAATCGTCAGTGGCAGAGGCATCAAAATTTTCGTAAGCTTGTTTAATGATTTCATAGCGGAAGCATTGTGGTGTTTGCATCTCCACAATTTCTTCCCGATTGAGGGTTTCTTCGATAAAGCCGTCTTGATTTACTCTTTTTACGGTGTTTTTTTCTTTCACACCAAGAGCGGAAGCACCGTATTCACAGGCATTTTTAATACAACTTTCAATCAGAGATACCCCAACACACGGACGCACGCCATCGTGAATCAGCACAATGTCACAGTCCGGGGAAATTTCAGAAATTCCCTTTGCAACCGATTCTGCCCGGCTTTTTCCGCCGGCAATAATTTGGGTTACTTTATCGCAATCTGATGATGCGGCAATGTCTTTGGCAAGGATGATATCTTCCTCGGACACCACCAGAAGAATTTCCTTCACAAGGTTACTTTTCCCGATGGCTTCAATGGTGTGTGAAAGAACGGGACGTCCCAAAATGGGCAAAAACTGTTTTTTCACATCGGAGCGCATCCGTTCTCCTTTGCCTGCCGCAACAATAATGGCAGAACATCGGGGGGATGGGTCATCGGAAGCGAACAGATTTTTTATTCCTGAAAACATAGAAAAAACACCTCATATTTTATGATACAGGAGTTTCCTGCAGATTTTTTGATTGACAAAGCCGGGCAATGATCATATCCTCAGCTTCTTTTTGGGAAATATTTTTGGATAAAATCATTTCAGAAACCAAAATCTGATGCGCCGAGCCAAACATTTTCTTTTCGCCCGAAGAAAGTCCCTTTTCCTGTTCCTTCTGCAACAGATAGTGATAAATGGGACCAATTTCAAACAAGTCACCGGATTTGATTTTTGCCATATTTTCCCGATATCTTTTGTTCCAGTTTTCGTGCATATTGACATCTGCACAAAGAATGTGTTCAAACAGACGGTCAATCACTTCGGGAGCAACCACGTCCCGAACGCCGATTTCTTCCGCATTTTTTACAGGTACCATAAGAGAGATGTTTCCCGTGGGAACCCGCAGGATATAGTAGGAACTGATGCTTCCTAAAATTTCTTTCTCTTCGATGGCTTCAATCACTCCTGCGCCGTGCATCGGATATACAATTTTATCGCCCACTTGGTACAAGCTCTTCTCACTCCTGTCGTTTTTATTTCCTAACAAAACAGAATATATATCAGGCTCATTCTATCATATTTTTCTGCCAAAGTAAAGAGGAAAACCAATAAAAATCAGAAATTTTATGAAAATTCCACCCTTAAAAAAAAGTGATTTTTAAAATTCGTTTTTTTTCAACAAAAATACTGAATTTCTATTGACATAGGGGGAAGATTGTGGTAAACTGAAACCGATATAATGCGATGATGGAGAACAAGTAGCGCTTTATAGAAACTTGGAGAGAGCTGTCGGTTGGTGCGAGACGGAAGCGGAAGAAAGCGTGAATACATTTCCGGAGCAGAGCACCGAACGGATTTTCTTAGTATCTCAGTAGATTGCTACGGGTGTGCCCGTCACAGCACAAGGGTATTTTTTGTACCCGTTGAGGCCGATATTTTATAACGTCGGTAAACTGAGGTGGTACCGCGGGAACGTGACTTCTCGCCCTCTGAAACTAATTCGTTCAGAGGGCGTTTTTTATACCTTCTGACAGAAACAATTTAATTGGAGGTAATTCCCCTATGGTAATTACAGAATTTTTAGAACAAAATGAACAAAAATTCCCCGATGATGTGGCACTGGTTGAAATTGTGCCGAACATTATCTCTCAGGCAAGAACAACATGGAAAGAATATAATCTGATTCCCCCAAACTCCGAAGAAAGCGGACGTTGCGAAATCACTTGGAAAGAATTTAACAAAAAAGCAAACCGTTTTGCGAACCTTCTGCTTTCCCGTGGCGTCAAAAAAGGCGATAAGATTGCCATTTTGCTGATGAACTGTCTGGAATGGCTTCCCGTGTATTTCGGTGCGTTAAAAACAGGAGCTTTGGCAGTTCCCCTAAACTATCGTTACACTTCGGACGAAATTAAATATTGTCTGGAATTGGCAGAAGCAGATGTTTTGGTGTTCGGCCCCGAATTTATCGGCCGTGTGGAAGAAATCTGTGATGTGATTCCCGGTGTCAAACAGTTATTCTATGTGGGGAAAGACTGTCCTTCCTTTGCAGAAAGCTATGACAAACTGGTGACCTATTGCACATCCAAAACTCCCGAAATTGCGCTCACTCCCGAGGATGATGCGGCAATTTATTTTTCTTCCGGTACCACCGGATTCCCCAAAGCAATTTTACATAATCACGAAAGTTTAGTTCATGCTTGTTTAACCGAGCAGAATCATCATTCTCAGACCAAAGACGATGTATTCCTTTGTATTCCGCCGCTGTATCATACCGGTGCCAAAATGCATTGGTTCGGTTGCCTGGTGGTGGGAGCAAAAGCAGTTTTGTTAAAAGGAGTAAAACCCGAATGGATTGTGGAAACTGCGGCGAACGAAAAATGCTCCATTGTGTGGTTGTTGGTGCCGTGGGCGCAGGATATTTTAGATGCCATTGATGCAGGCACCATCAAGATTGACCGTATGGACTTATCCAAATGGCGACTGATGCATATCGGTGCACAGCCGGTTCCCCCCAGCTTAATTAAACGCTGGAAATCTGTTTTCCCCAACCATCAGTATGACACCAACTACGGTCTGTCGGAATCCATCGGTCCCGGTTGTGTGCACCTGGGTGTGGAAAACATTCACAAAGTGGGTGCTATCGGGAAAGCAGGCTACGGTTGGGAAGTGAAAATCGTGGACGAACGCGGTAACACCGTGGAACGTGGCGAAGTTGGTGAACTTGTGGTAAAAGGGCCCGGCGTAATGACTTGTTACTATAACGATGAAAAAGCCACCAACGATGTGTTAAAAGACGGTTGGCTCTTTACCGGTGATATGGCACAGGAAGACGAAGACGGATTTATCTTCTTGGTTGACCGTAAAAAAGACGTTATCATTTCCGGTGGTGAAAACTTATATCCGGTGCAGATTGAAGACTTCATCCGCACCAACAACAAAGTAAAAGACGTAGCGGTTATCGGTTTACCCGATCCCCGTTTGGGCGAAATGGCAGCAGCCATCATCGAGTTGAAAGAAGGCGAAACCTGCACCGAAGAAGAAATGGACAACTTCTGTAAAGCAATGCCCAAATACAAACGTCCCCGTAAAATTATTTTTGCCGATGTTCCCAGAAATCCCACCGGCAAAATTGAAAAACCCAAACTCAGAGAAATCTACTGCGGTGAAAGCTTAGTTGCAGCGCAGAACGAAATATAGGAGGCATTTATAATGTCAAAAGAGTTAAAAAAGCTGATGATTGGTAACGAAGCCGTTGCCAGAGGTTTATATGAAGCAGGAGTAAGCGTGGTATCCAGCTATCCGGGAACTCCTTCTACCGAAATTACTGAATTTGTTGCCAAATATCCCGAAGTGGATGCAGAATGGGCGGCAAATGAAAAGGTGGCAATGGAAGTTGCCATCGGTGCAGCGATTGCAGGTGCACGTTCTTTCTGTGCCATGAAGCATGTAGGCTTAAACGTGGCGGCAGACCCCTTATTTACTGTGTCTTATTCCGGAATTAACGCAGGTCTTGTGATTGGCGTTGCAGATGACCCGGGGATGCATTCCTCTCAGAATGAGCAGGATTCCCGTAACTATGCCAATGCGGCAAAGGTGACGATGTTGGAACCTGCTGACAGTGCAGAATGTAAAGAATATGCCAAACTGGCATACGAAATTTCTGAAAATTTTGATACCCCCGTGTTGTTAAGACTCACCACCCGTATTGCACATTCTCAGTCTATTGTGACCGAATGTGACAGAGTGGATGTTCCCTTAAAAGAATACCGGAAAGATGTTATGAAATATGTTATGATGCCCGGTATGGCAAAAAAACGCCGTCTGGTGATCGAAGACAGAAAAGACAAACTGGTGGAATATGCCGAAAACTCCGGCATTAACCGTGTGGAATTAAACGATACCAAAATCGGTATCATTACCGCAGGTGCTCCCTATCAGTATGCAAAAGAATCCTTCCCCGAAGCTTCTTATCTGAAACTGGGAATGCTCTGGCCGTTGCCTGAAAAACTCATCAAAGATTTTGCAAGCAAGGTTGAAAAACTCTACGTTTTAGAAGAACTGGATCCCTATATTGAAAATCACATCAAAGCAATGGGTATCGAAGTTCACGGAAAAGATACCTTCTCCAAATTCGGCGAATTTTCCAATGTGTCGGTGCGTGAAGCAATTTCCGGCAACAAAGACGAAGTAACCTATCCCGACTATAATCCGCCGATGAGACCTCCCGTAATGTGTCCCGGTTGTCCCCACAGAGGTATCTTCTATGTGTTATCCAAATTAAAACTCACCGTTTCCGGGGATATCGGATGCTATACCTTAGGTGCGGCAGCACCCCTTTCCGCAATGGATACCACCATCTGTATGGGTGCATCCATCAGTGCGGCACACGGGATTTCCAAAGCAAACCCCGAACTTTCCAAAAAAACCGTAGCGGTAATCGGCGATTCCACCTTCATCCATTCGGGTATGACAGGTCTTGCCTCCACCGCATACAATAAAGGTACTTCCACCGTAATTATCTTAGATAACTCCATCACAGGTATGACCGGTCATCAGCAAAATCCCACCACCGGTAAAACCTTAAAAGGCGAACCCACCGTTTCTGTCAACTTGGAAAAATTTGCAGAAGCAGTTGGCTACACCAGAATCAAGGTGGTTGACCCCTTCAATGTGGAAGAATGTGAAGCGGTAATCAAAGAAGAAACCGCTGTGGAAGAACCTTCCTTAATTATTGCACGTCGTCCCTGCGTTCTGTTAAAAGGCGTGAAATATGATTTTGACGTAAACATTCAGAAAGATAAATGCAAAAACTGTAAGATGTGTATGAAAATCGGATGTCCTGCCATTTCCATTGTGGACGGAAAACCCGAAATCAACAAAACCTTGTGTACCAACTGCGGATTGTGTAAAAACATCTGTAAGTTTGATGCCATCACTCTGTAAGGAAGGGGGAGAAAGTAATGAACACAAAATCCATTATGATTGTAGGCGTTGGCGGTCAGGGAACCTTACTTGCCAGCAGAATTTTAGGAAACTTAGCGATCCAGAACGGATATGACGTAAAAGTTTCGGAAGTACACGGAATGAGCCAGCGTGGCGGTAGCGTGGTAACTTATGTAAAATACGGTGACAAAGTTCACTCTCCCGTGATTTGTCAGGGAGAAGCGGATATTATCATTTCCTTTGAGGAATTAGAAGCTCTGCGTTGGTTGCCTTACCTGAAAAAAGGCGGAAAACTGATCACCAATGTGCAGCAGATTATGCCGATGCCCGTCATCATCGGTGCGGCAGAATATCCTTCCGATATTTTAGAAACGCTCAAAAAAGAAGACGTTGATCTGGTTTCTGTGAATGCTCTGGAAATTGCGGAATCCATCTTAAATTCCAAAGTAACCAACGTGGTGTTACTGGGCGTGTTGGCAAAATATCTGGAATTTGACAAACAGGATTGGGTGGATGCAGTATTAGCCACCGTTCCCGAAAAATTCCGTGAAGCAAACGAAAAGGCATTCTTACAGGGCTACGAACAGTAGAAATTGAATCGAGGAAAAGCCATGAATAAAAAATTATTCAAAAAAGTTTTGTTATGGTCCATCGTTGCCTATATGGTGTTGTTTGTTCTGGTTGGATGCACCATGTTCTGGACACGCAACATTGGCGGCGGCAAAGATATTGACGAAATTGACCAGGCTTCTGCCAACGAACAGAGAAATCTGCTTGTTTTCGGAACCGATAAGGGCGGTCTTCGCTCGGATGTTATCATGGTTCTTTCGGTGGATCCCATCAATGACACCGTAACGCTGATGTCCATCCCTCGTGACACCAAAGTTAAAATTAACGGAAAAACCCAGAAAATCAATGCAGCTCTTCAAATCGGGCAGGAAAGCTTAGCGGTGCAGACGGTAAAAGACCTGACCGGCATCGCAATTCACGATTATCTGACCGTGAACTTTGCTGCTGTGGAAACTGTGATTGATGAATTGGGCGGTGTTCAGTTTGATGTGCCGTGTGATATGAACTATGAAGACCCTACACAGGATTTATACATTCATATTTCCAAAGGAGATCAGCTTTTAAACGGGGAAGATGCGGTTAAGGTGCTGCGTTTCAGACGTTATCCTATGGGCGATCTGCAGAGAAATCAGGTTCAGCAGGACTTTTTCCACGCTGTGTTTGAACAAAAACTCCGTGCAAAATATATTGCGAAAATTCCTGCAATATACGGAACAATTTCAGAAAATATCAAATCCAGTATGAGTGTTTCGGAGCTTTTGAGCTATGTGAATACCATTACCAAAATGGACGAACCTTTGGTTCAGACCTTTGAACTTCCGGTTTCCATTGCCGACCCCTATGTGGTGATAGATCAGTGGGAAGCCGATGAGATTCTGACCCAATATTTTGGGAAAGACGCAGAAGAGTAAAATAGGAGACAAAAGAACAGGGAAGCGGAGTTTTTGACGAGAAAACTCTGCTTTCCGATTTTCGTTTATTATGATGAAACTGACCATTCGTCCCCAAGTGAAAAACAAAAACCGATATTCTGTGTTTTCGGGAGAAGACTATCTGTTTTCCATTTCCCGCTATACCTATCGGAAATTGGGGGAACCTGCCGAACTGACGGTGGATGATGCAGAATCCTTTCAAAGGGAATGTATGCTTCCCGAGCAGTATGGCTATTGTCTGGACCTATTGTCCCGACGGGGATATTCTTCCAAAGAATTAAAAGACAAACTGTCAGCCAGAGAGGTTCCTTCGGATATCATTGGGGAAATTCTGACCCGTTTGACGGAGCAAAAGTTGATTTCAGATGAAGAATTTTCAAAAGATTTTGTGAGAAGCCGTCAGGTGTATCACAAGCAGGGATATTATAAAATCCGTCAGGATCTTTTAAGAAAGGGGATTTCTCTTTCGTATGAAGATTATGACAGTGAAGCAGAACAGAAAGTGTTGCAAGAACTTGTGGAAAAACTGGTGCAAAAGGGACAAGAACCCAAAAAAATCATCGGGCAGCTGATGAGAAAAGGATTCCGCTACGGAGATATCCGGGCTCTGTTACAGCAGTTTCTCCGGGAGAGCGAGATTTCAGAGGAGTTTTATTATGAAGAAAGCTAACGTGCTGTTTGTTCAGCTGGGATGCTCTAAAAATAAAGTAGACGGCGAAATTATGATGACCAATCTGCAAAACGCCGGATTTTCACTGGTGGACACCGAAGAAAAAAGCGATGTCATTGTGATTAACACCTGCGGTTTTATTGAAGCCGCCAAGGAAGAAGCCATTGGTGAAATTTTAAATGCAATTTCTTACCGGAAGAAAGTGATTGTTACCGGTTGTCTGGCACAACGGTATCAGGACGAAATTCTGGAAAACTTTCCCGAAGTGGATGCGGTTTTAGGCATCCGTGATCTGGATAAAATCGCTTCTGTTACCGAGAAGGTGTTAGCAGGAGAAAAATGTGCATATTTTAGTAAAACAGAGGAAAAAGAGCCAAACTATAAAGACAGGGTGCTGACCACCCCCTTCTATTATGCGTTTTTAAAAATTGCCGATGGTTGCAGCAATGGCTGTTCTTATTGTGCCATTCCCAAAATCCGCGGTAAATATGTGAGCCGTCCGATGGAATCTGTTGTGGCAGAAGCCAAAGCTATGGCAGAGCAGGGCGTAACCGAAGTGATTGTGATTGCCCAGGATACCACCCGCTACGGACTGGATTTATATGGGGAAAAGAAACTGGTTCCCTTGCTTTCGGAACTGGAAACGATTGAAGGAATCCGTTGGATTCGTCTGCATTATCTCTATCCTGAGGCAGTCACCGACGAGCTTTTGGACAAAATCGCAGGCTCCGAAAAAATTCTGCCTTATTTTGACATTCCCATTCAGCATTGCAATGACCGAATTTTATCCTTAATGAATCGCCGTACCAATAAGGCGCAAATTTTAGAATTACTTCACAAAATTAAAACCAAAATGCCGAATTCCACCATCCGAACCTCCTTAATCAGCGGATTTCCTTCCGAAACCGTTTCCGAACACGAGGAGTTGGTTTCTTTTGTAAAGCAAGGGTATTTTGACCGATTGGGCGTGTTTGCCTATTCCACCGAGGAGGGCACTCGCGCCGCCCGTATCACAGGAAAACTGAAAAAATCAGAAAAAACACGCCGTGTCAACGAAATTATGGCACTGTCTTCACAGATTTCCCTGCAAAAGAACAAGAAAAAAATCGGTCACACCTTCACCGTCTTGGTGGAAGGGATTGACACCGTAAATCATATTTATTTTGGCAGAACCTACATGGATTCTCCCGAAATTGACGGTACCGTATATTTTGAAGCCGATTTTCCCGTGGATATCGGAGAATATGTTTTGGTAGAAATCACCGGTTGCGACCACTACGATCTGAGCGGTACCGCAATCCAACAATAACAACCGGGAGGAACTTATGTATCAGATTCAAGTAGAAACCCACAGTCACACCATTGTGAGTAAACACGCCTATTCCACCCTGCAGGAAAATATCAAGGCAACTCGGGATGTGGGAATGAGAGGCCTTTGTATGACCAATCACGCTCCTGCCATTCCCGATGCACCGGGAGAAGTGCATTTTACCTGCTTAAAATTTTTGCCCGACGAAATTGACGGCATCCGCTTTTTTAAAGGAGCAGAAGCCAACATCATTGACTACAAAGGTGGGCTGGATCTTCCTAACACCGTTTTAGCAATGCTTGATTGGGTGATTGCCTCTATTCACGGTCCCTGTCTTCCCCAAAGCTCCATGGAAGACATCACCGAAACCTATCTTCGGGTTCTGGAAAATCCTTATGTGCATTGTATCGGGCATATGGGACAACAGAATTATCGCTGTGATTTTGAAGCGGTGGTAAAACAGGCAAATAAACTGAATAAAATCATTGAACTGAATAATCATTCTCTGGAGGGAATTCGTCCCGGTTCCAAAGAGTTATGCACCAAGGTGGCAAGTCTTTGCAAACAGTACGGCACCCGTGTGGCGGTGTCTTCCGACGCACACTATTCGGGTTGTATCGGAAACTATAAACTGGTGTTTGATATGCTTCGGGAGGTAGACTTCCCCTCTGAGCTGATTGTAAATTCCACCTTAGAAACCTTTGAACGCTATTTACAAGAATCGAAAACGCAATTTTAATGACAACAAGGAGAAACTTACTATGAAATATTATCTGGGTGTAGATTTAGGTGGCACCAACATCAAAGCAGGTATCACCGATGCAAAGGGAACGATTTTGCTGAAAACTTCTGTCAAAACCGATGCTGCGGGAAATGCACAGGCGATTGCCGAGCAGATGGTTGCTCTGTGTCGTGAGCTTCCCGAAAAAGCAGAAATTTCTATGGATGACGTGGAAGCAATCGGCGTTGGGATTCCCGGCACTGTGGATGCTGAAAAAGGCACTGTAATTTACTGCAACAACCTGAATATGGATGGAGCGCCCATCGGTGCCATTATGCAGGAAAAACTGAAAAAACCCGTCTATCTTGCCAACGATGCCAGCTGTGCGGCATTGGGAGAATTCTTTGCAGGAAGCGGAAAAAATTATAAGTCCATTATTTTAGTCACGTTAGGTACCGGCGTAGGCGGCGGTATTATCTTAAACGGAAAGCTCTGGGAAGGGCTGGAAGGTGCCGGTGCGGAAATCGGTCATATGGTATTGCATATCGGCGGTGAAAGCTGTACTTGCGGCAGACGCGGTTGCTTTGAAGCCTATTCTTCTGCAACAGCACTGGTGAACCAGACAAAAGCGGCAATGAGAAAGCATCCGCTCAGCCTGCTCAATACCGTAGCAGACAAAAGCGGAAAAGTCAGCGCAAAAACTGCGTTTGATGCGATGAGAAAAGGCGACAGTGTGGCAAAAGATGTGGTAGAAAACTACTTATTCTATCTTTCCGAAGGCATTGCCAATTTAATCAATATTTTTGCCCCCGAAGCCATTATTTTAGGCGGCGGTGTTTGCAATGAAGGGGATACCCTGTTGGTTCCTTTAAGAGAACAGGTTGTGGCAAAATGTTATGGCGGCGATTTGATTCATCACGCCGATATTTCCATTGCCGAATTAGGAAACGATGCCGGGTTAATCGGTGCAGCCATGCTTTGGAAAGCGTAACAATAGCTTCTGAAAGGAGTTTTTATGAAAGCGCAGTTAGAAAAAATCTGTTCCCGTGTGTTCTGCGGGGAGCCTATGTCACGGCATACCACCTTTAAAATCGGCGGTCCATGTGATTATATGGTGCTTCCTGAGAGTGTGGAGGAAGTGAAACATATCCTCGCATTTGCCAAAGAAAAAAACCTTCGTGTTACGGTTGTAGGTAACGGCTCTAACCTTTTGGTGGCAGACGAAGGAATAGACGGCATCGTATTGAAAACAACGGGATTAAACAGAATTTCGGTGCAGGAAAACCGGGTTACTGCCGGTGCAGGTGTGCGGCTGTCTGCTATGTGCGAAACTGCCTTGCAACAGAATCTGGGCGGTCTTTGTGAACTTTCGGGCATTCCCGGAACCGTGGGCGGCGGCGTGTATATGAATGCAGGTGCCTACGGTGGTGAAATCAAAGATACCCTGGCGGAAACCTTATATCTTGATGAACATAACGAACGAAAAACTCTGACCAACCAAGAACATCACTTTTCCTATCGGTACAGCATTTTTCACGAGCATCCCGAATGGGTGATTTTAGAAAGCTCCTTTTTGCTTAGTCCCGGCAATCGGGAGGAACTAAAAGCCAAAACTGTGGAGCTGTTAAAAAAACGAAACGAAAAACAACCTCTGGAATATCCCAATGCAGGAAGCACCTTTAAGCGTCCCGAAGGCTATTTTGCAGGCAAACTGATTGAAGATGCCAATCTTCGGGGATTTTTGGTGGGGGATGCGCAGGTATCCCAAAAGCATTGCGGTTTTGTGGTGAACAAAGGCAATGCCACTGCAGAGGACGTGGTAACGTTGATTTGTGCCGTAAAAGAACGGGTACAAAAAGAATTTGGCGTTACCTTAGAGGCCGAGGTGCGGTATTTAAAACGAAACTGTCCCGAAGCAAAATTGTAACATCCCCCATAAGGAGGAAATTATGTCTTTTACAGGAGAAATCAAACGGGAATTAAGCGGCGTTTCGCCCAAAAAATCCTGTTGCGAACTGGCAATGCTTGCAACCTTTTATGCATTGCTCTCGGAAGAACAACGAAACGAAATTCATTTAAAAACTGAAAATATTACCGTTGCCAGACGAATTATTATTTTATCCAGAAAATATCTGGGACTGGAACTGGAGCCGGATATCCGCTCCAACCGTTCCAAAACCAGAAAACAGATTTATCTCACTTTGTCCGGCAAAGAAAATATCGCAATTTTAAAAAATGAGCTGAAAATGATGTCTGAAAAAGCCAACATTTTTCAGTCCCGCATTGACCCGTCCTTTTCGGTATCCGACTGTTGCAAACGTTCGGTGCTTGGAGCGGCATTTATGGTCAGCGGATTTGTCAACAGCCCAAAAAAGTCTTATCATCTGGAAATTTCCACCCATAAAAAGAGAGTATTTTCCGATTTGATGAGCATATTTGAAGAAATCGGCATTGAGGTGAAATCCATCACCCGTCAGAATAAATATGTATTGTATATCAAAAATAACGAGTTGATTTGCGACTTTTTAGGGATGATTGGCGTAAAACGTGCCCTGTTCCAATATCACGAAATCAAAATGGAAAAGGAACTGAAAAACGAAATCAACCGTCAAATGAACTGCGAAAGTGCCAATGAAAACAAAACCATCAATACGGCACTGATTCAAACCAAAGCCATTCAGAAAATTATGCAAAGCAAAAAAGCCGAAACCCTTTCGGCACCGCTCAAAGAAACCATGGAGCTTCGGCTTCGTTATCCAACCCAGTCTTTATCGGAGCTTTGTGAACTTTCGGAAAGCAAAATCACAAAATCCGGACTGAATCATCGGCTCAGAAAATTGATTGAAATTGCCGAAACATTGTAAAAGGGAGACCGAATATGGATTTTTGCCATCTGCATACCCATACAGAGTACAGCTTGCTGGATGGATTGTGTCGCATCCGTGAGCTTGTTTCTTATGCCAAAGCGTTGGGACAGTCTTCTCTTGCCATCACAGACCACGGTGCTTTATATGGTGTGATGGAATTTTACAAAGAATGTAAGGCGCAGGGAATCAAACCCATTCTTGGCTGTGAATTTTATGTGGCAAATGGGCATCGGACAGACCGCAGCGCACCCGGATATCATCATCTGGTGCTGCTTGCCAAAAATGAAGAAGGTCTTCGGAATTTATACCGTCTTTCTACTCAAAGCTATCAGGACGGTTTTTACTATAAGCCCAGAATTGACAAAGCACTTTTAGCTTCCCACACCGAGGGGTTAATTTGCTTGTCCGGTTGCTTGCAGGGAGAGGTTTCTCAAAAAATTCTGGCAGGCGACATTTTAGGTGCAACCAAAACAGCAGAAGAATATCGGGATATGTTTGCTCCGGGAGATTATTACATTGAGGTACATAACCACAATCTTCCCGAGGAGAGAACCATTCTTCCCCAACTGTTGAAACTGGCATCCCAAATCGGAGTCAAGGCAGTTTGTGCCAACGACGTGCACTATATCGAAAAAGAGGATCACGACATTCAGGATATTTTATTATGTGTGCAAACACAGCGTCAGGTGTCTGATGCTGACCGCATCCGAATGGAAGAGCGGGAGTTTTATTTAAAATCCTATGACGAAATGGCAGAGCTGTTTCCCAAGGAGTTACTGGAAACCACTTTGGAAATTTCTAAAAAATGCAATGTGGAAATTGAATTCGGAAAATTCCGCTTCCCCAAATATCCGGTGGATGAAGACACTACCCCCGAAAAATATCTCAGATATCTTTGCAAATTGGGGATGACTGCAAAATACGAAACGATTACCGAGGAATTAACCAACCGACTGGAGTATGAGCTTTCCACCATCATCGAGATGGGCTTTTGTGACTATTTTCTCATCGTTTGGGATTTTGTGCGCTATGCCAAAAAACAGGGCATTCCCGTTGGTCCCGGCAGAGGTTCTGCCGCAGGAAGTCTGGTTGCCTATTGCTTAAATATCACTACCGTTGACCCCATTCGCTACGGTCTGGTGTTTGAACGATTTTTGAATAAAGAACGGGTAAGTATGCCCGATATTGATATTGATTTTTGTAATGAACGCCGTCAGGAAGTGATTGATTATGTCATCTCCAAATACGGTGCCGACCGTGTGGCGCAGATTATCGCCTTTGGAACTATGAAGGCGAAAGCCGCCATCAAGGATGTGGCAAGAGCGGTGGGGATTCCCTATTCGGTTGCCGATGAGGTCACCAAGGAGCTCTCCCGTACCCACAGCCTGAATCCCACCTTAGAGGAAGCCATGTCCCGAAATGACAACCGTTTGCGGGATATGTATGCATCTGACCCGGACATTAAAAAACTGATTGACATTTCCAAAAAGTTAGAGGGGCATATCCGCCATTGTACCGTTCATGCGGCAGGGGTGTTGATTACCGGGGAACCTGCTGTGAATTTAACTCCTTTATGCACCGTTACCGATGCCACTGCCACCCAGTTTGAAATGGCACATCTGGAATCTCTGGGCTTACTCAAGATGGACTTTCTGGGACTTCGGAATCTGACGGTGATTGAAAATACACAGCAACAGATTCAGGCAAAAAACGGACAACGGGTTTATTTTCATCAAATGGATTATGATGACCCGAAGGTGTATGAGTTGTTGTCATCCGGGAATACCGACGGAGTATTTCAGTTGGAATCTTCCGGTATGAAAAATTTTTTAAAAGAGTTCAAACCCCGTAGTTTTGAAGATATTATAGCGGCAATTTCTCTGTATCGACCGGGACCTGCCAAAAAAATTCCGGAATTTATCAAAAACAAAGAAAACCCACATCTGGTGAAATATCGCTGCCCGGAACTGGAACCCATTTTAAATGTTACCTACGGTTGCATTGTGTATCAGGAGCAGGTCATGGAAATTTTCCGTAAACTTGCGGGATACAGCTTGGGGCAGGCAGACTTGATCCGTCGTGCCATTTCCAAGAAAAAGGCAGATGTTCTGATGCGGGAAAAAGAAAAATTTGTGGATGGTTGTTTCAAAAACGGGATTGCAAAAGAGGTTTCAGTTGCAATTTTTGACGAAATTGAAGATTTTGCATCCTACGCCTTCAATAAATCTCACGCCGCCTGTTATTCGGTGGTGGCATATCAGACCGCATACTTGAAACGGTACTATCCTGCAGAGTTTTATGCCGCCTTGATTTCTTCTTATATGAACTTTACTGAAAAAGTTGCCTACTATATTCAATCTGCCCGTGAGGAAGGAATTTTGGTGCTTCCGCCCCACATCAATTCGGGTAAAGAAGTGTTCACGGTCAAAAACAATCAAATCATTTTCGGTTTGACTGCCATCAAAGGCATCGGCAAACAGTTGGCAACTGTCATTGTGGAAGAACGGGAGGCATGCGGAGAGTATACCTCGTTGGAGGATTTTATTGAGAGACTGTTTCAAAAACAGCTGACCAAACGGGCGGTGGAAGCCCTTATCAAGGCAGGTTGCTTTGATGAATTTGATTCCCGTGACGAACTTCTGGATGTTTATGAAGCATTGATGGAGGAGAGAAGCAGAGAAGTGCATCAGAATGTGAGCGGACAGCTGAATTTATTTGGTGCAACTCTGGCAGAATCCACGCCAAAACCACCGGTTACTCGTTCCCGTTTGAACAAGAGAAAACCAACCCCACGGGACTTGACGATGGAAAAGGAAGTGTTGGGATTGTACGTTTCGGGACATCCTTTGGAGCAGTTCCAAAAGAAAATCCGCTCGATGGGTGGTGATTCTGTGGTTCGCACCAAGGAAGCCTTTTTAGAGGACAGTTCCCGTGAAATGGTTGTAAAGTATATCGGGGTTATCAATAATCTGGATATCCGTCGAACCAAAAACGGCAGACGAATGGCATTTTTCCAGTTGGAGGATGTGACCGGCAGTATCAGCGCCATTGCTTTTCCGGATCTTTATACGCAAAATACGGACGCCATTTTAGAAGATAACATTGTGGTGGCAACCGGAAAACTCAGTCTGGATTCGGATGATACGGTGAAGTTTATCTTAACCAAACTGGAACGTTTTTCCACGGATATCACCTATGTAAAGCTTTATCTGAAAGTGGAAAGTGAGCAGTCTCCCAAAATGGAGGAAGTGAAAAAACTGTTACGGTTTTTCAGCGGAGAAACTGCCGTGTATGTCTACTTTGACAAAGAAAAACGACTGACACTGGCTCCCAAAGACCTTTGGGTCAGCGAAAATTCCATCCTCATGGATAAACTCATTGCTTTGTTGGGAGATGAGAATGTAAAACTGGTTGCCGATTAAAAGGCAAAAAAGTTCACAATTTTAACAGAAAATAAATGTAAACTATAAAAAACGAATCAAAGAAAGGATTAGACCAAATGAAACTTTTAAAAATTATTGCAGTCTTACTGGCAATCGCGTTACTGAGTGCTTGTGGAACCAAAACTCCCGGCAACACTCCCGACCCTGTACCGGCAATCGGAGCAGAAAACAGTTCTTCCGGCACTCCGGATGAGCCTGATATTCCCACCAATGCAGAAAAACCCGAAGTTTCCGATTCCAAAGAAGAAGGCAAAACAGAGGGCAACATTCCTTCTGCCGAAACCGAAAAAGCACCTACCAAAGCAGGAGAAAGCTATCAGGCATCCGGTATGTATATCGGTATGGCAGACAACAACCTGATGGTAATCATCGAAGCAAATCCCGAAGACGGCAAACCTGAAAAATCCTATAAGATTTCTTCCGAAATTGATCTGGATGCAATGGGCATCACCGAAGGCAGCCTGATTGACCTGGAATATATTGTGGATGAAAATGGCTTCAAACAGGTGACAACCGTTTCTGTAAAACACTAAACTATGGAATATAGAAAGCAAGGAAATTTTCTCTTTTTGCGTTTGGAAAAAGGGGAAGAAATCACAGAATCCCTCCTTCATTTGTGTCGGGAGGAACAGATTTTAGCCGGCGAAGTTTCCGGCATCGGTGCCACCAACGACGTCACGGTGGGACTGTTTGACACAAACGAAAAGGCATATCATTCCACCACCTATACGGGGGATATGGAAATTACGTCATTATCCGGGAATATTTCCCGAATGGACGGGGAACCCTATTTACATCTGCACATTACCGTGGCAGACGGCTCCAATCGGGTGATAGGCGGTCATTTGAACCGTTGTGTGGTCAGCGTTACGTCAGAGATTACCATTTCGGTTTCCGAGATGCATACTTTGCGTACTCCGGATGAGAACGGAATCAACCTGGTTCATTTTTCCGACGGGAGCTGTAATGTAAATGAAGGGGAATCCGAAATGCCTAAAAAAACAGTTTCAGAATCCAAAACACAACAGATTCAGCTGATTTTGCCCGAGCATCTGAATCCTGCAGGACGTTTGTTCGGCGGACAACTGCTTTCCTGGATTGATATTGTGGCGGCAGTCACAGCAAGACGTCACTCGGAAACCAACGTGACAACCGTTGCCATTGACAACCTTCGTTTTAAAGAAGGTGCCTTCTCGGGGGATACTCTTCTTCTGGAAGGAAAAGTCACCTATGTGGGCAAAACTTCTATGGAAATCCGTGTGGATACCTATCGGGAGGATTTGTCGGGTCAGCGCAGACTCATAAACTATGCTTATCTGGTAATGGTTGCCATTGACCGCAACCAAAAACCGACCCCTGTTCCCGGCTTGAGCTTAAACACTCACATGGAAAAAATGGAGTGGGAAGCCGGCGAAAAACGCATGAAGTTGCGTAAAGAACGGCGGATTTTAGGCTACTGATTTGAAAAAACTTCCAAATCCGAAAAAATTTTCAAAAAATTACTTGCAATTTATTTCGGGCTTTGGTATAATGTATTTGGTATAAAATTATTTTGATAAACGGAATGGGCAAAAAAAGACAGCCATTTCCGATTGAGAGGAGAATTCACTATGATAGGTGCCGGCGATTTCAGAAACGGCGTTACTTTCCAGGAAGACGGAAACATTTACCAGATTGTTGAGTTTCAGCATGTTAAACCCGGGAAAGGTGCAGCGTTCGTTAGAACCAAAATTAAAAATATCATTACCGGTTCTGTAGTTGAAAAAACTTACAGACCCACCGATAAATTCCCGAAAGCTCATATCGAAAGAAAAGATATGCAGTATTCTTACAGCGATGGCGATCTGTATTACTTTATGGATCAGGAAACCTTCGATATGATTCCCATCAATGCAAGTCAGGTTGGCGATGCATTAAAATTCGTAAAAGAAAACGAATGTGTTAAAATCTTGTCTCACAACGGCAACGTATTCGGTATCGAACCCCCCAACTTTGTAGAACTGGAAGTTACCGAAACCGAACCCGGTCTGGCAGGTAACACCGCTCAGGGTGCAACCAAACCCGCAACCTTAGAAACCGGTGCAACCATCAACGTTCCTCTGTTTATCAACATTGGCGACGTTTTAAGAATTGACACCAGAGACGGAAGCTACATGGAAAGAGCGTAATCTTTCGTTTTTTCCGATTTGAAAGGAGAATTCCTATGGAAAATATCGGCGAAAAAATCGCATACTTAAAAGGTCTGGCAGAAGGCCTCAAAGTGGATGAATCCACCAACGAAGGCAAAATCATTGCAGGCATTTTAGATGTTTTAGCAGAAATGAATGAATACATTGTGGAAATCGATGACGATTTGGCAATGACTCAGGAAGAGCTGGACAACCTGTCTGATGATTTGGCAGACGTGGAAGACATCGTGTTTGAAGATGATGAAGACGATGACGATTGCGACTGCGATTGTTGCGAAGAGGAAGACGTTTACGAAATCACTTGCCCCAACTGTGGCGAAGAAGTGTATGTAGACGGCGAAACCTTGGAAACCGAAGACATTTATTGCCCTTCCTGCCGTCAGCAGATTGAACTGGATCTGCCCGAAGACTGCGGCTGTGGCTGTGACTGCGGTTGCGATTGCGAAGACTAATTGAAGTTAGAAGAAAAATACCGTTTGCAAAATGCAAACGGTATTTTTTTATATATTTGATATGTTCATTTTTTTCTTTGACAGCAAAGAAAAAACGAACCAAAAAAAGAAACTTCCGCCTGGTATTTCCGCAATCCCGAACATTTGTCTTCCTGCAACTTTGTTTTATTGCGAAAATAAGGGCGGATGTATTTGGTTTCGTCTTTCGATAACTTTTTTATAGGTTACAGAAAGCCTAATGTGGAACATCTTTCTTTCGTTTTTCAAATTGTCGGATAGGACAGCCGTGCGGCGATTGAGCACTCGTGTAAAAGGGGTAAGGGGATTGTCAAGGGGG
>JAZUBQ010000016.1:0-32027 GCA_045638525.1 Clostridia bacterium | reverse complement strand
CACTGATGCACTGCAGATTCTGAAGGACGCTTATGCTCTGGAAGACGGCAAGGCTCTGCCTTACGTTGCTACCCTGACCGGTAAGATCACCACCATCAATAGCGTTTACAACCCCGCTTATGGCAACGTTTCCGTTACCATTGAGGTTCCCGGTTGTCCCGAGTATCCCATGCTGTGCTACCGTATTGCCGGTGAAGGCGCAGACAACCTGCTGATCGGTGATACCATCACCGTTAAGGGTTACATTGTTAACTATAACGGCACTGTCGAGTTCGAGCAGGGCAGCCAGCTGATCAAGGTCGAGAAGACCGGTACTGAGATCGAAGCTCCCACCGATGCCGATGAGATCCTGGATGCTGCTTTCGGTCTGGCCGAGGGTGAAACTCTGCCCTATAAGGCAACTTTGACCGGCGTTATCACCAAGATCAAGACTCCTTATGACCCCGCTTATAAGAATCTCACTGTTGCTATGACGGTCAATGGTAAGACCATCGAGTGCTATCGTCTAGCTGGCGACGGCGCTGAGATGATCGGCGTTGATGACACCATCACCGTTACCGGCTACCTGATGAACTACCAAAGCACCATTCAGTTTGCGCAGGGTTGTACTCTGTGCTAAGCAAGTTTGCAAACCGTTTTTGGCGAGATGCAGCGTCAGGTAAATGCGTGGCGTGCTGCCGAAAAATAAAAAACCTTTCTTTGATCAGCTGCAAAAACCCGCCGGTTACCCGGCGGGGTTTTTATTAAATGTGGATTGTCATACTGCACCGCTGTTTGATGCCTGTTTTCTCGAAATAGATGTTTTCCTGGGGGATCCATTCGGTGAAAAATCGCTGCGCCAGTTCCGGGCCATTGCGGCGCACAATACGTTCCCGCTGCAGCTCCGGAGAGATTTGCAGCAGCACCGAAAGGTCATAGAACTTTTCCAACTCGGTGTGCATCGAATATGCGCCCTCCACGATCACCAAATTTTCGGGTTCCACTTGTTTCTCTTTGCCGAGGGTCATCGTTTGGCAATCGAAGCTTCGGTAATGGACGGTCTCTCCCCTGCTCAGCGGTCTCAGCACCTCCGCCAAAAATCGTTCCCGATCCACATTGCCACCCACCTCCGCATACCGCTGAGGCGTTCGCTGTTCCGGCCGCAGGAAAAACTCGTCCATATGGAAAACGGTGCAGCGATAAAGCTTTTCAAGAATTTTGCTCAGTGTGGTTTTTCCGCTGGCGCTGCCGCCCTCGATGGCAATAATGGTCTGCTTATCTCCGGGAAGCTTGTCCAACGCCGCAAACAGCGGCAGAAACGGCACAAACTCCTTTGCAATCACGCGGTACGAAGGATGATACTTTTCCCGAAAAATATCAGAATGATGAACTGCAGGATAGCCCTTCTGGGCCCATTCTGCCACCGCTTCTTCAAACGCTTTTTCTGGGAATGGAAGCAAGCCTGCAGCAACCATTTCCCGTGCCACGCTCAACTTTTCTTTAAGCGCCTGCTGGCCATTTTCTTCCCGCTTTGCCGAGGCGACGAAAAGTTTTGCAAGGGTCTGCGCCCGCAATCCCTGGCGCAATACCCACAACGGCACACGGCAATATTCGCCGTCCAGCGGCTGGATCTGCGCCTGCGCGATCCCATTTTCGTACTCGGCTTCGATAAAACGCGTCGCTTTTTCCAAAGATGCGACGAAATGCTCGCAGCCAAAGGCACTTTGATGTAAGAATTTAAAAACGTCCCGGATCTGCATTTCCGGATACGTCTTAAAATGCTGCAGCAGCAACTGCCTTGTCTGTTCCATTTCGCTCACCTCTTTTCTTTACAACACAAAATAATCCGCAACAGAACGGACCCGGTGGACCCGGGGGTCGTTGTCAAAACGGTCGTCATCCTGCCAGCGGTCCAGCCAGACAACCTCCATATCGGCATTCAACGCGCCGACCACGTCCGATTCCAGGTCATCGCCCACAAACAAACACTCCGCATTGGAAACGCCGAGAAGCGCGGCGGCGTGATCAAAAATCTGCCGATCCGGCTTGTGGACACCCAACTCCGCAGAATAAACGATAATATCAAAAAGATCTGCAATCCCCAGTGCCTGGACTTTTTTCCGCTGGTGCTCCAAAAGTTCGGGAACAACATTGGTAACAATGGCCATTTTCAGGCCTCGGCCCTTGAGTTTTTGAATGATCTGGACTGTCTCGGCAGAAGGCACCACATAATCACGCATATGGGCATAGTAATAGTCGATGCACTCCGATCGGACATAGGGTTTGTCCGACGGATAGCGTTCCAGAAGTGCACGGAATGCGTCCTCGTGGGTCATACTGTTGCGTTTGACCTTTGTCATCATATAGGCCACCGCTTCGTCTATAAAGTCATCGCTTCGGTCAGTATAAAGGCACGCCCGGAACATACCGGGAAACACCCGCCGGGCGGTATCACGACGGCTGTAAAGCGTTTCATCCAGATCCCACAATACGGCCTTTTTCGTAAAATCAAAAGTCCCCACATTTCTCACCTCTTTTTGCTATTATATCACAACAAAAAGCCTTTGCAAAGAAAAATCCCCGCCGGATATCCGGCGGGGATTGATTCTTATGTATAATTAGCCGAAAGCGTTGGCCAGTTCTTCCAGATCCTTGTAGCAATCCTTGCAGATTACGATTTCCTGACCCAGGAGCTCTTCCTTATACTTCTTGCCGGTCTTCTCCTCGCCGCAAGTGTCGCACTCGAACTTGCCGCAAGCGGTAAACAGGCTAGCCAAAACAACGACCAACAACAAAATGCAAATCAGCTTCTTCATAATCTTTTCTCCTTACTCTATACATTTATTTTGACGTTACGCGAATTTTGCCGCAATTTGTGTAACATCTACGCTTAGAGTACACCCGTGTCGCACAAATGTCAACATCCAAAAAACATTCTTAACCTTTTCTTAAACAAAGGTGCTGAAGAAACTGAAAAATCGCCAGGTTTTCGGTTTACATAATCTCGATCTGGCACATTTCCATCGTTTTCAGTGCCGCATTGTGAGATTCCACCGTTACGCCTGCGCAGCAAGCGCTATCCACTTTTATGTCCGCATCGGGAAAGGTTGCCTTGATAATCAGCGCATTGGAAACCACACATATATCGGTGCAAAGGCCAACAATCAGGACATCCTCCAGGGTTTCCTGATCCCAGTGGGGCCAACCGAAATTGGGTTTGTCAATGATCTTGCAGCCCTCAATATAGAGACCGTCCACAATTTGCCAGCCTTTCGTTCCTTTTATGCAATGCTTAACCGGCAGCTTCTTGCCCTCGGCAGTCTCAAGGTAATTTTCCGAATGGGTGTCGCGGGTATATATAATTTCATAGCCGTTTTTATGGCATTCCTCAATTTTCTGCTTTACCTTCGGCACAATCCGTACCGCTTCCTCAGTTCCCAATGCCATATCAACAAAATCATTCTGCATATCAATGACAATCAATGTTTTTTTCATAATTCACGCCCTCCTTTTCGGCTTTGTAACCATTATATCACATTTTTCCCAAAAGGAAAGTGTAAACAAATTTTCTCCGCCATAGCAGCAAAAATCCCCACCGGTTTCCCGGCGGGGATTTCTTTTTAGGTTAAGCGTCTAGATTCTTTGATAGCAGTCTTTGCTGCAATACGCAAAAGGGGGAAATCGGTTCCCGGCGACCTAATGTATAGGTTGATCGCTTTTATAGATATCTTTTGATTTTTGCGCGTCGCACCATAATCTTAACAACTATGGCTAGTGCCAACGCTGTCAAAACACCCAATCCGATATACACATAAATGGAATAGTCGACAACTTTTGCTTTACTGTTGGCTTCAGCTCTATACACAAGATCCCGCTTCCCGTCACCATCAGAGTCTACATACATATAGGTTTCATCGCTGACACTTGCAGTAGTTCTAATACTTGTTTTTCTGGTGATTTTTATATTAGAGAATCTGCGCATATCGCTGTATTCTCCATTTTCATCCATAAAGCCAATGGTATAATTCATTTTACCTGTGCCATTGCCCTCAATTTGTATTGTGTATTCCGCACCTTCTTTGAGTCGCAGAACCTTTATGCGGTTATCTCCCTCAGGTATTTCTATCTTTTCATCACCCGCAAAAATACCATTGTTGTCGTCCTTGTCTTCTTTTTCCTCTTCCTCAGTATTTTCCTCAAAGGTCATCGTACCAAAAGATGTTCTTACGCTGGAGGTACTTCCCTTAGAGGTCATCTTCTCTCCATTGTATTTTACAGTAACATCCACGGGGCACGCAATGCGAATGTACATGTATTTTGTGCCAGACATTTGCTCGGCAATATCACCAAAGAAGTATTTAATATCCGCTGCATTGTCCACTTCATAGTGGTTTCCGGAGCCAGAAATATCTTCCATCAGTTTTTGTGCAGTCTCTTTGTCATCGGCAGCAGAGAAAAAGCCAAGGGTATAGATATAGTAGCCTTTTTCCTTTAAAGTGTTCGCATAATCAACCAATGACTGCCCGACTTTTCCCCTGTTCGGTTCGCCATCGCTCATAAGAACAATGATTCGTTTCTTTGCCGAGCTGTTCTCTAACATCAGATCCGCCATTTGCAAGCCAGCCTCAATGTTTGTTCCACCGCCGCTGCGTATTTCACTGATCCTCTTGTTGAGATATTCTTCGCTGTCCGTGATTGCTGAGCAGACAGTTGCATAGTCCTCATAAGTAACAACACCTACATTTGCACCTAACTGCACTGCCGAACTCACGAATTTCTTTGCCGCAACAATGGTCTCTCTCATCGGTTCGCCGTCCATGCTGCCAGACTGATCCAACACCAGCACAACTTCCCGATCCTTCGGACTCGGATTCAATGCTTCTTGCTCCAAGCGCGCTGCTTCATCTTCCGCGATCTGTTTGATTTTGGCATTGACGCAATCTGCGTACACACGCGCACCATTCCAGTTAGGGTGCATTGAATAACTGCTGGCAACTGTCCATTTTTCGAGTTCTTGGCTTTTGGGGCCTAGGTATACCGGGTTGATATAATTGTTTTTTGCATACGCTTCATGTCCTTCAAAAGCTTCTTCCACGGAGACAAAGTAAATGTTCATCCCCTCATTCGCACACTGATCTACAATTTTCTCGATCTCCAAGTTGAAGTTGCTGACCGCTCGATTAACTTCGATTGCCTCCTGCTGACTGAAAAAAGGAAAATTGTCACCGGTCGCGTCTAAGAGTTTGGGGTATCCTGCCACAATAATTCTGGCCTGGGCACCGGCTTTCTTCTCGATCGCTTTGTAGCTATTATAAATACTGTTGCGAATACCGTCGTCTTTATAGAAGTCCAACCACACCTCAGCAAGCATGTCTGTCAGTTTGCCAAATTTCAGATAGGAGCTTCCCATAACACCTGCCCGTATGATATCCGCAAATTTTGCATCATTGCCACCGATTGTTATTGTGACGTAATCTACAGAATTCGGAGCCAATTCATCAAAAATACTAAGTTGCGGTGGCAAATAAAGCGTATCCTTATTTTGATGGACCATGCCGTAAGAATATGTCTTAGCTTGTTCGCCTTTTTGGGGATTGGTCACTTGCTCACCTTTGATAATACTTTCCAAGTCCCCTAAATGTACCGTCTCTGCCCCAGAGGCCGCTACAAAATACCAATTTGTGCCTTTGTAGTTTTTCGCCGTTTTATTCAGTCCTGGAAAGCTCAACCTGCCGGGCCAGCTTTCCTGTGAACGATGCGCCAGCCAATCCAAAGCTTGTTCCCTTTCTGTTGCATTCATATCCTCCAGCTTTTTTCCTTCTGGATTGCTGCCGTAGAAATTTTCGATGCCCTCTCCCGCAGAGTAGGAATCGCCCATAGAGACAATAATCGGCGCCTCCTCAATATCATCAATCGTGTTATCAGCACAAACATTGACACTCGCGAGGGAGAAAAATGTAATGAACGCAAGCAACAAGCAGAACAAGCGCTTAACGCTTAATGCCTGATCAATCTTATCCAAAAAATTACTCATACATCTCAACCTCCTCTACGTCCAGCGTGCTTAACGTCGTTGCATCAATTCTCGCTATCACTTTGACATCCAGCACAGATTCAGCAGGCTTTGTTTCATAGAATCTATTTTGGGTGCTATCATAACTGATCACCGTTTCGGTTTCTGCCAAAAGCACCGGCACAGAATCACTGTGCTCATAATTATAAGAAACAGGGCTGGCAAACACTGCGCCGTTGATTTCAAAAATAGACCAAAGCTCACCGCTTTCTGCCACAAAGAATGTTGTGTAAATAGGGTGTTTGTCTTTTCCTGTGGCCGAAATTTCTTTCTCGCCACTATATACGCCGTCCATAGTATATTCTGCCATTATGGCAGCGTTAAAGCCCCGTCCGGTCAGGTTGCTATGAGCCTCTTCCTCTGTACAACCAGCGGAAGTAGCAGGAATTACGGAAATAATCTCAGCGTTTTGCTGGAAGTACTCATCAGCATTTGGGGCCGTCGGCTTATATTCATCGGGCATAGTGCCTGTGGGTGGATTGTATACATCAATAGAGCCGCCATTCTCATCTTCAGGCTTATCGGGTTTTGCTGTCGGCGTGGTCTCTGTAGGTTTGTTACTAGAATTGTCTTTTTTCTGATCGGCGAACAAATTTTTAGCCGCATAAAATCCGCCAGCAACAATTGCACCTACCAATAAAAGCACCAAAAAGAGCTTCACAAGTACTCTAGCCACTTTCTTTCCGGTGGACATAGCCGCCAGCTTCGCTTTTTTTCTATCCTTCTTGCCTTTCTTTAACACAGCCTTTTTAGCCGCAATATCCTCCGCATACCGTTTTTTTGCACGATTCCAGGCAAGTTTTTTCTCTTCCTTGCGTTTTGCCTTTTCTTCTGCGTTTTTCACCGTCTGCTCCGCCCGATTTTTTTCGATGTCAAAACCGGTTGATTGCGATTCCTTGGCTGCGCCTGAAACATCTTCGGTTACATTACGCGTCGATGCACATTTCGTGCACAGGCCGGTTGTCTGATCAATTGGTGCGCCGCAGTTTTCGCAAAAATTAGCCATGCTATTTCCCTCCTGGTTTTATGTTTTACCTTAGCCATAACCGCAAAAATACTTTTTGCATTGCAAAACAACAACTACAGTGTTGTTGTATCAATTTTAACAGAATTTGGCATACTTTTCAATACCATAATTCGCGAACACGATTGTTATGGTACATCATCACACTGAATTTATCTTAACCGCTTCAAGTGCTTATATGTGTCCCCCACGGAAAATAACCGCCGTTGCTATGCTGTAGTATGGCGATACTGCGCTAATGCTTTTTAATGTATACTTGAAAAACGGATTGCCACAGACTGCCTCTGTGAGCAATTCGCCTTTTAATCAATGGGCGGTGTGAGAAGAAACTTAAAAATTGCCACCTGGTCCAAGTAGCGATTTTACTATTATGAATTAGCTCTGCACAGCAATACGCAAAGAGGGTAAATGCTTCAAAAGTATGAATTCTATATTAATTCTTTACAAAAAGACATATTTGCTGTATAATTAAGGAAATCTTTTATAGGAGGATGTAAAATTATGCCACAATATGTCGTTTTACAAGTAACATTAAAGGAAAAATTCATTGGTACAGCGTCTAAGAATTTAGGCGAATTAGAAGCGGTTATCAATGCGCAAGCGGCAAAGGGATACAGATTACATACCATCACAACCGCTTCCGCACACAGTACCGGCTTCGGCGGCGGTGACAGAATTCAGGCAACTATGGTTTTCGAAAAACTGTAACCGAATAATCGTTATACAAAAACCCCTCGGATTACTCCGAGGGGTTTTTATTAGGAAAGATTAGTTCAGGAAAGACTCCATTTCATCGCACTCAACCTGCAGGATATGCCAGGCGCTTCCGTACTGAATCGCCTGCAAAACCGCGTCAAAGGTCTTGCTGTTCTTCTCGCCAGAAACGGAAATCTCCAAACTCAGAGAGCGAACATCGTTCAATTTTTTGGCATCGTACCATTGCTCACTGTGCAGATGCTTCGTGGCCTGATACTGCTCATCATCGTTCAGCTGTTTGTCTTCGATAATCTCATAGGTTAACGTATAGTCCTTGCCGAAGGCTGCTATCATCGCATTTTCATTGGTCTTCCTTTGCTTCTGCACGCTTTCGTAATAATCGGAGAAATCATTTCCCTGATCCTCCATATAAGACACGTAATCATCCGGCTGCATTCTTCTGACCTGGCTCTGGCTCAGTTCCTTGCCCGCCAGAAGTCTAATCATAATGTCCACGGCTTCCTCGCAATTGCTGTTAACTGTCTTGCGGTCCGACGTAGATACATTGCTATTGCAGCCGGCAAACACTGCAACTGCGAGAATGAGCGCCATAATTAGAGCAACTGTTTTTTTCATGATTTTCTCCCTCTTTCTAAAAGATATTGTCATTTTAACACAGAAAAACAGCAAAGTCAAAATAATCTTGATCCTTTCCCCCACTTGTGCCATCCCTAACACCGGGGACATCCGAAAAAATCGCCACTCCGAAGAGTGGCGATTTGTTGGCAGCCTGGGTTGCAGACAGCAAAAGTGGGAAATGCGCTTCTTAAAATTTCTCAATTTTTACACAAGCGAATCTATGTTTTTGACAAATAGCCTTTTCCCCAGTTCTTTCGCGTGAGAAATCAGGTTTTTCGTTCCTTTCGCTCTTTCGCACACAAACGCAATTACAACATTCGCTTTTTCCACCATCTGTTTGTTTCGGATCGGTCCTGCCGCCCTGCCATATTTTTTCCATTCCGCGGGGAAAATTTCAAGTCCGTAATTTCTTTCCATTGCGTACTGTTCTGCCATTAAATCAACACCCTTGCAATGTCCGGAAAGAATGGTAATCTCTGTTTCGTTAAGTTGCGCAATACTCGCATCAACAAATACCTTGAGCGTTTCATAATCATTAAAATTTCTATAGCCACCAATAACAACATGCAGCATATCATCGCCCCCTTTCGGCTTGCTTAATATACCAAAAGTAATGAGACAAAATTGGTGCATGGTTTTGTTTTGCATCAGACAGCAAAAATCCCCACCGATCACTCGGTGGGGATTTTATTAGGAAATATTAGTTCTTAATAGTAACCTGCGGTGCAGTACGCAAAAGGGGGAAATTATTTGTCAGTCTTAGCACAATCATCCGGTTGCTGGGACAGAGTAGTTTTTTCTTCTACTGCAATAAAATTGTACCCGTGTCTGTTGGCATATTCTTCTGCACAGCTATCTTTACTGCCGTAAATTGTAAGGGAATAACCATTGTGCCCTTGATTCGGAAATACAATGCTTATTATTTTCGTAACACTGGAGGGGATATAAATTGACCGCAAGGAGGTACAACCGCAAAACGCACCATTGTGTATTTCTTTGACACCGTCGGGGATTTCTACATTTCTTAATTGGGTGCAGTTAAAAAATGTGCTTTCGTCAATTCGCTCTAAACCTTGCGGAAGCTTTACAGACTCCAATGCACAACACCCCCAAAACGCTCCGCCACCGATAGCGTTAACACCTTCGGGTATTTCAATTGATTTTAAGTTTTCGCAATTATGAAACGCGTCATGCTGGATTTCCTTTAATCCTTTAGGCATATGCACAGATTCCAGGCGCATACACTCCGCAAATGCGTCCCATTCGATGCGCGTTATACTATCCGGCAGATCAAGGCTCTCCAAGCTTGTGCAGCCGTGAAATGCTTGATATCCAATGCAGGTGATATTGGGAGGAACGTCGACTGCAACAAGATTGACGCAACCTTTAAACATCGCACCACCTATTTCAAGCTGCGTTTTAGGCAGCCTGATTCTTTTGAGGCTACTGTAAGGAAATACACCCCCATCAACGAATTCAACGGAATCGGGGATTATCAGTTCCTCAATATCTTGTCGCCCATGATAAGCTCCCCACATGATACTTTTTACAAAGGTCGGAATCTCCTCATTTCCGCAGGCCTTCCATAATGCGTTGTTCTCTTTTTGTATTAAAAAGTTGTTGTAGCAAAGGATTTCAGGATGTTCCGGGTCCACTTTTATGTTTTCGCATTCATCAAAATCGTAAGGGCCAAACTCATAGCAGAGTTTGTCTTTAGGAATAAATATTTTTTTGCACATTTTCTGCACATCCTTTCTGTATTACGATGCTATCAGTTGCTATGTATTAAATTTAGTGCACAGCGTGGCACTTGTTACATTTTAGCAATTCTGTTTTGAAAACTCAACTATTTTGACATAGAAAAATCCCCACCGATTTCTCGGCGGGGATTTTATTAGGAAATATTAGTTCTTAATAGTAACCTGCGGTGCAGTACGCAAAAGAGAGAAAATTAATTTCAACTTCTTTTATGCCCACATGCAGAACAAAAAGAAGCGTTTGCAAATATCGTTTCCCTTCCGCATTTTTCACAAATGTACTTGCCATCACTGCTATTTGAGATGTCATCTTTTTCCTTTTCTACAACCATACCATACTTTTGCGGAGCATCTCCATAATAACGTGCACCACATTTTTGGCAACGATAATAGGTTTGCGACATCGCAGAAACGCATTGTGCAGTATGTATTACAACAGTAACGAACTCGTGCTTTTTAGATAAACACGGCTTAGGCTTGAAAATATCTTTTTTGAATTTATCAAACAATCCCATACGCAGATCACCTCTTGTTTATCATTATACCACTTGGTCAAATTCTTTGCAATAGATGTAAAAATCCCCACCGGATAACCGGTGGGGATCTTATTATGTTTTATTTCCCCTTCAGAAGGAATTACTTACCTTCCTTGATGGCAGCCTGTGGTGCAATCAGTAAAAGTGGGAAATTAATACAGAACCAGTCGTCTGTGCGAATGAGTTTTTTATGCACCAAATTTGGTGCTTGGTTGTATTTACAATAACATTATGCTACAATAAGCAAAAATTGATGGGAGTGGAAAATATGACTGAATTTAGAATTGAAAATGGCATTTTAAAAAGTTGCTGGAGTGATGAAGAAAAGGTTGTCATACCGTCCAAAGTCAAAATTGTTGAAGACTGTAGCACTTTTCGCGGTGCGAGTTATAAGGAACTTTATATTCACGAAGGAATTATCGGCATCAAGAAAAATGCACTTTCCGGTCTATATAATTTGGAAAAAATTACTGTACACCCGGATAATAAAAGATACTTTTCTCGTGATGGGGTTTTGTTTGAGAGAATGACAGAGCAATTTGCGGAGAAAATCACATTGTTGTGTTATCCGTGTTGCAAAAAGGATAAAGAATATACCATTCCGGAGGATGTCAGTTATATTGGTGAATGTGTATTTCTTCACGCCAAAAACTTGAACACCCTAATCATTTCTGATAATTTAGAAGCTTCCAGCCTTCATTATGCGAGCGACTCCATTAACGAGGTAGTTGTTCCTAGCTGCTGTCCGTTTAATGTATTTGACCTTTCGTCGGCTAAAAAACCACGGAGAATAACAGTTTATCCCTCAAAAAGACGCATTCAACCACTTAATTTCACATATTTTTATGAAAAAAATGGTTTTTTGCTTACAAAGGATTCTTTGAATGGCGGGGCCGTTTTAACTACCATTGTCCGTTGTGACGATCAAAAGAATGGAGATGTTTTGCTCCCAGAAGATTCAGGTAGTTTTCTTCCGGGCGCATTTGACGGATGTGATAAAGTTACCTCTATCATCGCTCCTGATTTCTTTCGTGTTTTGCATGTCAATGATCTAAAAATCAAAGAGCGTCCCGTTCTTCCGATGATCTTTCCGCGTGTTGAGTTTAGAAGTTCGAAAATTGCAGACATGATTACGAAATACAATCTGTTATTGGGTTGTTTGGCCCATCCGGAGTATTATGAAAATAGTGATTTAGGACAGGATTATATAGATTATGTCATACATAACAAGGGCAAAATGCTGGAACTGGTTTATCAACTTGACCGACCAGATTTGTTAAAATTCTATGCTCAAAAAAAGTGCATTACCAAAAGGAACTTTGAAAAGATTTTCCTGTCTCGGGCACAAGACGCTACTGCGGAGAAATGCGTTGCATTCTTAACGGAATGGAAAAACAAGAACTTATGAGATAAAGGGACAGTTTTCTTGTTACATCGGTTAGTTCCATAAAAATACCGCCTGGATTTCTCCAGGCGGTATTTTATTAAGTTAATTAGCCCTTGATGGCAGCCTGTGCTGCTATCAGCAAAAGAGGGAAAATAAAATACTATTCTTTCCCATATTTTTCTTTAAATCTTTTCAAGAATGCTGACGCATCGTCTCTTTCTTCTTGTGTGTTTCCCCACCAGCCTTCGCAGAACTCAAAATCAGACATCATATCCAACACCTTTGGTGTATATACTCTTGTAATTCTTAAATTCTCGATTAATTCGATTGGAACAAAATCCACATAATATCTTCCGCCACGACTAAGGCCTAAAACAGAAATTCCTGTTTTGTTTTCGTCGGGTAATCTTTCATCCCATAGGCGACCGCAAAGATACACTTTCGCATTTCCTTTAAATACCGCAGTTCCATATCTCAAAATGCCGTTTCCGTCAATTCGTGTTTTCTTTATGTTTCCAGCAACGGCATATCGCCATAGGATTTTCATTTTACTCACCTCTTGTATGTATTTCTTTCAGTAAAATCGGCATTTTTGCAAGAGCGCAATACTTGTCTGCGGGATTGTTGTACTTTTGCAAAGTTTCCAAAGTGTTGAGTAACTCAAATGGGTCAACCCTGTGCTTCTTGAAGATATATGCTGCCTGCTCACAACTCATACGGTGTATAAGTTCCGTGACTACTTCGCCGTTTTCAATATATGCCGTTGTATCCGCGTGCTTTCGCCACGCTTCGATACAATATGTAACCTCAAAACCTACTGCGATTATTTTGAAGCATTTATTCTCTGTGGTTAGCACCTCATCAAAAGAGATAATACTTTTAAGGTATTCGTAAAAAGATAAGGTTTGCTCCTTCAATGAGTGAGTATAATTCTTTGCAAGAGAAACGACATATGCATAGCAGGGTTTGTTATCAGCGAGATTGTATTGTATCTTTCGTAGTCTATATACGGTATTGATACTTTGCATTATGCTCTCATTGATTTGCTGAACCCGACTTTTCTCCTTGGGTTTATATACATATTCGTTCATTTCATCACCCCTTTGGGTTAATTGTATGTTTTTAATTCAATATAGAAATATTCAATGGCATCAGAGTAAACACCGAAGTCAACTCCATTACTTAAATGAAAATGTACGTGGTCGGGAAGTGTGTTTGTTTCTTCCGCTACTTTTGCTTTCTCCTCGTCAAACCTGCTCAACGAGAACGGATAGCAATCGGTATTGTCTACAACGACCTCTTCTACGGTATATCCCTCGTATTTCAACTGGAACTGTTCGGATAAGTCATAGAAATAATTGTCGCCAACAAGCCCCATATTGCTTGGTGGGAAGTCTTTTGTGCTTTTGATTTTGACATCCCATAGGTTAATAGCACGGCATTCCACCATACCTGTACCGTGAACACAAAGTTCAATAGCGATGTTATCAAATATTAAAAGTACAGGACCGCCAAAGTATGAAAAATCGTAATAATTGTCGCCCTGGTGAAAAGATTCTAAATAACCCTGCAAATCGGCATAAACCTTTTTGAGAATATGTTCTTTGCAAAGGTCATTTAACATACTTTGCAATTCTGTATATGAATAGTAAAAAGTACCTTCTTCATCAGGAGTTACAATGGTAGAGTAATTTACTTTACCAAATCTATGGTTAGACATTTTCTCACCTCATTTTAGTCGTCAAAAGAGAAATCGTCTTGAAGATTTAATGTTTCTTCGTCGATAAAACCTGCAACAACCTCTCTTACATCAGGAGCGTGAATTTTCAAAGTTACTCCCTCATAATCGGTTACGGCCACCATACCATAATCATACCACGAAGTGAATTCTAACTTTTCGCGTTCCCACTCTCTGCCTTTTTTACATACAAAAGATATTTTTGTGATGTAAGCGTCCTGCTCACCGATATCAAGACCGTGTGACCAAGTGAACTCATCCAGTTCGGTAGAAGTGGTCACTTCGACCGCAACAATTTCTCTCCCAATAAGACTACTGAACAAAACATTAGGGTGGAATGTTCTTCGATTGGTTCCGAACTTTATATCCTTTGGAATAGTGTTCAGTTCCATACGAACACAACTTCCTTCGCTGTAATCAACACCCAAGATGTCGCCGTCTTCAAACTCAATCAAAAACGGTTCATCAATCTCGGCATATCTTGAAATATAAACTCCCTCTGGCAAGAACGGGAACGGACCCTTCGAAGAAATGCGATTTTCTTTAATCATTCTTTCGGTAGTATTATAAATCGCTTCTCCAATGTTGTCGTCAGTCCAGTTATAACCCATACCGACAGAGTAGAAGCCCTTAATCACTCTGCCTTGCAATTTTAGTTCTTTGATTTTGGCCATAACTTCTTCGTGTGTTTGAAGAACAGGAGCAGACCACTCCCAAAAGGAAAACTCATTATTGGGAAAATTGTTTTTTCCATCTGAAAGAACCATTTTATCACTCCTTAAACTGTCGCTACGACAGTACCTGTTTCTTTTTCTATAATTTCAAGTTCGAAATCTTTTTCTGTGTGGGTAATACGATAGTCGAACCTTTCGAACTCTTTGAATATGTGGGGAGCAAAACCATCGCGCATTTTTATAGGAAGTTTACCGTCTTTGATAATGCCATCGAACCCAATCAACACCAACCAACTGCGGAAGGCATTATCTACCTGCCATTTGTGCGGATATAACCCCATATCAATATCAATGATAAAATCTGCATCTACCTCTACAAAGAAAGGGGTATTATCTATTACAACATTCGGAGTTCCACCTTTGGACAGAATGTTACGCAGTAGTCTTGCAGACAGGTCACCGTCATCAAAGTACAAAACGGATTGAAGGATATTTTCGTAATTGTGGCCATCGTCACAGGTTACGAGGTTTGCATCCAAACCGTTATCAATTAGGACATTAAATAACAACTCCCAATTGTATGTAGACAATTCTTCTGGTTGCGGTTCCTTCTCGTTCTGATAAATGTAATCACTGTAAGAGAACATACCGTGGTCACACAATTTCAGTGCAGCACGAGTTACCGCTTCGCTATTCATATTATTGTTTTGGATGTACTTTTTAATTTTCTCGGTATCAAACGGTTGCTCCTTGCAGAGTTCATATAAACCATCGATATGAGTTGTCATTTATCTCACCCCTTACAGTGGTAGGCATTATTCAATAGTAATATCAGATAAGTCGCACTGGACTTCACCGTCATTCCAGTGGTCAATCGCGTGTCTTAATTGCATTTCGGCATAGGTGGACTTCTTGCAGGACTTGCAACGGACTACATAGTCTGATACAAAATCAAGCAGAATTTCGCCCTCGCCACCACACAGAGGACACTTCGTCTTAATAAACCTGTCGAAACCAAGAACATTGTTATAAGACCAATGGTCTCTATTGTGAAGGGTTTTGTCCATCTTGCCAAGTTCATAGACATACAATTTCAAAGAGAAATCATCAAACTGAATCAGATAGAAATCATCGTTTTTATCTACGGTCAAAATTCGCTGGCCAACAAGTAAAGTGGTTTCAAAATTGACTATTACTTCATCATCAAGGTTATGGACATATTCCTCTAACCATTCGTGTTCGATGGGTTTGAATTCAACCTTGTTGGTGACGGAAACTCCATCCGCACCTAACGATATCATATAACTATCGGTTTCCAATAGAAGACGATATCCTTCGGTGGTGTGAAATGCAATGTCGTGATAAATATCAAACCAACAGTTAGCGCCTTCAATGTCGTGGTATTCGTTTTGACCCAGATATACAGCAATTATCTTTTCATCGCAAAACACATCGTTCACCTCACATTATATTTATTATAGCATAATCGGTCTCTATATTAAAGTTTTCCTGTCTTTGATACTATTATAGCACTGTTAATGTCCAATAAAAAGGACTTTACTGTAAATTTTTACATAATTATAGTGCAAAAAATTATACTACTCTCAACAATGAATGTAGAAAGTAGTATAATTATTGCTTTAAATTTTCAACTATGTCTTACACATATACATTCACATTTGTGTCTTCGTATTTGTGGATGCGGTGCTTGGTTGATTGCGAATACAGGTACTGCTTGGCATAGTCAATGTCCAATGTGGCAGAAGCGACCATATCATATTCGCTTTTGGATAAATTCTTAAATTTTTTCTTGGTTTTGCTGTCTTCAAGAAACGCAAAGGAAGCGGAGACCTTTGCGGTCCCGCTTCTTTTGCCCTCAACCTTACAGGTATATGCAACCGTAGGGTCAAAGCGAAGATACCAGTCAAAGCAGTCTTCGGAGACAACAATTCGGTCAACGAATGCCTCCACGACCTTCTCTGGAATATCTTCTATGTTCTCAAAGTCAACCAATTGCTCCATCGCATATTCAAGCAACTTGATTCGCTCGCTAAAATTGACCTCTTCCACAGGTTCGGTTTCTGCTTCAATTTCAGCAATGTACTGTTTCAGTTCTGCGATTTGTGGTTCTAACTCCGCCTTGCGTTCAAAGAATTGCTCTCGGCTAATCTCTCCATCCTCTCGCATAACAATGGAGTTCTTCAAACGATTTTCCAGTTTGGCAAGTTCCTTTCGCCTGTTAGCGATAATCTGGGTGTTGTCCAGCACTGGTTTGTCGGCGAGATGCTTTTGCAGGAGACGGTTAGCAGTTGCGAGAATTTCGTCAACATCGGTGATGAAGTGAGTGAACACATACTTCGCCATCATTTTGAGTTTCCACTCTGGAACGACAGGAGACCTACAAGTATCGTCAATAGGAAGGTTCTTGTTCAATCGTGTCTGGACTGTTCCTGAACGAATAGAACTGTAACACTGGTAACTGTACACCGTGTTAGACTTGCCCTGATGGCTCCAACGACGACGGTTAAAAGAATGTCCGCAGATGCAAACGAGCAGTTTAGACCAGACATCCTTTTTCTGTTTTTGACCACTTCGTGGACCAGTTTGCACTCCTGGCAACTGTTTGAGGTGACTTTCCAGTATTTCCTGAACCTTATTGAACTCTTCCACTGTTACAATAGGTTCGTGCGGACCTTGGACAACAACTCTGTCTACTTGCCCATAGTTGTTCTTCCTCTTTTGGGTCTTGTAACCATCGCTATACTGCTGACCATAATCAAGCAGTCCGCAGTAGAACTTCCTTTTGAGGGTTTTAGAAATTGCCGAGGCATACCAGTTGCTTTTACCTTCGGCAGTTTTCCGTCCTGCCTGTTCCAGCATAAACTGAATTTTGCGAACACCATACCCTTGCAGATACCAGTCAAAAATCATACGGACAGTTTCCGCCTGTTCGGGGTTAATGACAAACTCTGGAACAAAAACATCAGGGGCTACCTCTCGTTTAATGCGGTCATAACCAAGAATATTGCCGTTACCATAAAGAACGCCTTTTTGCCGTGCCATACTGATACCGTATTTAACTCGTTGACTGATTTTACGGCTTTCGTCTTGTGCAAGACTTGCCATCAATGTCAAGCGAAATTCTCCATCTGGGTCATCGGTTTGAATAGCATCTCCGACAAAGTGAACAATAACTCCAAATTCTTTAAGCAATTCGCAAAATTTAAGAGTGTCTTTGGTGTTACGAGCAAAACGTGATACCTCTCTGGTGATAATTAGTTGGAACTTGCCCTTTTTGGCATCTTCTATCATTCGCATAAACTCTGGTCGCTTCTTGGCAGAAGTTCCAGTGATGCCTACATCAATATAGCGACCCACCTCAAAATAATTGGGGTGCTGGGCAATATAATTGGTGTACCACTCCAACTGATTGTCAAGTGCTAACACCTGTGCCTCGTGCTCGGTAGAAACACGAGCATACACAGCCACCCGTATAGGTGTGTTATGGTTCATCACTTGCCGACCCTCCTTTCGCTCATCATCTGATTCGCCTTAATGAAGGTTTCCTCGCTTACAATCGGTTCGTGAGTGCCATCAGCAATTTCGTTGGAGCGAGGGTAGCAAATCTTACCGTAATACACAGGGTTTTTGAGGATGCGGGCAACGGTAGTCTGCTGCCAAGCAGACTTGCCCGTGGAGGTAAGTTTGCCTTGCTCTTTGAGGGCATTACAAATTTTACCCAAACCATACCCATTGATACACAGGTCAAAAATCATACGGACGGTCTCCGCTTGGTCAGGATTAATGACATAGTTGCCATCAACCTTATCATAACCGAGAACATTGCCTGTGCCGAATATCGTTCCCTTTGCACGAGAGAGTTCGTGACCGCGCTTAATTCTTTCAGACTGTCTGCGACTTTCATCCTGTTCAAGACTTGCCATCATCACGATACGAAATTGGCCATCAGAGTTATCAGTGCGAATGCCGTAATCAATGAAATAGACAGTAACCCCCATTTGGTTGAGTTTGTCTGCATAACAGCAGACATCTGATAGGTTTCTGGAAAAGTCGTGCAATTCGTGCACCCAGATTTCGTCAAACATACCGTTTTGGGCATCAAGCATCATCTGCTGGAAACCACTACGGTCGCTGACGGTTCTGGCAGACTTGTTCAGGTCGGTGTATTTAGCAACAATAGCACAATTGGGGATGCGCTCGGCATACTCCGAGCACATCTCCACCTTGCGGTTAAGGTACAACTGGTCTGCATTTGCAACACGGGCATAGATTGCCACACGAGTGGTCTTTTCAGTATTAGTCTTCATAGTAAAATCTCCTTTCGTTTTAACCAGCATAAGCAAACTGGGTGATATCTACGATGTTAGCATTCTCTTTGAGGATGTTCGCGTAGATATGTTCCTTGATTGCTCCGTCACGATAGAGTTGTTCTATCAGTTTGAGAGCAGCGAATGTGATGTACTCTTTTTTGCTTTTGCTGGGTGTGCTACCAACGGCAGCATTGGTTGTTTCGGTAGAAACAGAAATGTGTGTCATAGTTATGACCTCCTTTTGAAGTATTGTTTTACTTCCTGCGGAAGACATAACCCCCCAACCAACTTTCGCAGGTCTTAAAATAGTGGGAATTATGTATTCTGCCTCGTGGTACGAAAGGAAACCTCAAAGCAGATACGAAGTCTATTGGCAACGAAAAAACCGTGCCGATGGAAGACGATGGTTCCACTGGTACGGTTGTACAAACATATTGCGATATGCCGTTTACTACATACTCAAAAATGGTTTCATAGCATCTTCCTTAAAATGATTTAGTCATCGCCGAACCCCTGTGTTAAGGGTGTCAGCCGTTGACTGTGGGTGTATTATACAGCGGTCTTTTTTGTGTGTCAATACCCCCTAAACACCCCCATTTTTCAAACTTTTCGGGCACTTTCAAAAAACGACTTTTGTAATTCAGGCGGATTTTTTCGGTTGTGATTTTGCTTTCCAGAAGTTCTTGGAAATTTTTTTGAGGGGTCCATTTTTGGACTTTCCGAAAAAGGGTATCTTTTGGTCTCCACAAATTTTTAAAAAAATTTTTTGGAGGCAATTTTGTCCATTTTTTGCTTTCTGCTGCAACTTTCCAAAAATAGATGCCGAATGGTTTTTCAGCCGTCCCTGCATATGTGGATTAAGAAATTTTCCAGCACTTTTGGCGATTTCTAATTATCAAACTATTTTTTCGCCTGATGGATGGCAGGGTGGGTTGGAACAACCATAAAACAAAAAATAACCGACTGCTCCCCAAGCGGTCGGTTATCTTCGTTGCCCATCAAAATGACGGTGTGCTAACATCTTGACGGGTAACTACACCATTTATTTTTATCTTTGTTAAAATATATAAAGGAAAAAATTAAAACAATAGAATTGTATTTGCTACATACAACTGGATAAATTTAAAGAAAGAACAGTTACGTTAGTGTTCCATAAGTTACTCTATTTTCACATATCTTTATTGAATTTTTATAAAAGTACATATTTATCTTATTGGTGGAATTCGCTACACACCGTTAAGTAAATATTATCTAACTGCTTTTTTTATTTCAAGTATTTTGACAACGACGAATAGACAATGTTCGTCATCACTCTTAAAAAAGTTGGTTGAAGAGTGGGACTATGCATTGTCTCGGTTAATGATATATGAACTTTTCTTATGTTTTTCTGCCCGCAAAAAACGAAAAGTTGTTTTATGTTATAAGGTCACGAACTATCAAGATAGCCAACCTGTCGTGCAGGTTGCATCTTGATTGCGGGAATTACAATGTAATAGACCACTCTTTTCTTGATTATTTTCACAGAAAGGTCTATTGTTAGTACAAGAGGTGTTTCGCAAGAATATGGGCATACTCCTGCTTCATCTAATTCGTTTACAACTTCTTTGCTTTGCTCAATTGTTTTTGGGCGGTGTCTTACACTATCGTTGACATCGTTAATCTGCTTCAACTGGCGCATTTTACGAGCACGGATTCTTTTCGTGTTCCCGAACACCTTTTTCGCTTCCTTGCGAAGAGTTTGTTCGTCGTAAATTTCACCGCTGATGCTGAATTCTTTGAGCAATTCATTCCAAACCATTGCTGTCATTCTTTTGTTAGTTAGCAATGTATAAAGATTAAGGTTCTCTGGGTAATATTTACGGATGCGGTATGATTTTATCTGAAATTCGGTTCTGGCCATTTTAGGCATATAGGAGCATATTTCTTCGCCGAGATTTTTGTCCTGGTCTTTGAAATAGAATTTCAACTGCACATCATCGTTTTTGATAACCAAACCAGTTTCGTAAACTTTACGTTCCATACCAGACCGACCTTTGATTTTCTTAAAGAAGTTGAAAAGTTGCTGCTTTTCAACTTCTTTTTTGCATTTCTGGTCACGGTTGATGTCTATGCGGGAGAAGCAGGTGATTTCTTCAAGAGAAATCGGTCTGCCGACCACTTCAAAAAGAGTTTTCTCCATTTCTTTAACAAGAATATGGCCTTTGCCAAAGTCATAAGCGATTGCATTAAGACCGTTCTGCATCGTTGATGCGGAGAAGTCCATTCGTAGTCTTGGACAGGGCATCTTGTCCTTGTATTGGTTATAGTAGTATCGGAAATGGATGCCGTTGTAATTTTTGTGGTAATAGTTCTCATATGGGTTAAGAAACGTTATTTTACCCCAACCTTTGAGTTTGTCCCAAGGAATTACTACTGGGAATGAGCACCAAATTGTATCTAACATTTTTGTTTCACCTCCTTTGCTTCGTGAGTATTAAACCTATTAAGATATTTTTTTCAAAATTTCAAGAACATTTTCCAGCAAAAACATAAAAAATTACTTGAAATAATAAAAAATTTCTCAAATACTTACCTTATAAAACTTACAAAGGAGTGATTTTAATGGCACGACCTCGCAAAAAAGGCAACCTCACCAGTTCGCAACGTACCGACTTTGAGAGACAGATATTTGCCCTTTGCCTCAAAAATGAAGAGTTCAAGAAAGTGGTGCAAAAGGCATATCAGGACTTCTCATTCATATACGAAGAGACCCAGATGCCGCAGGCGGAGTTCGGAAGAAAATATTGCGAAATAATTCTGCAAAACAATAACCTGCTTTACCCGTTTTGCGATATTCCGAAGAAACTGGGTGAACCTCCGTCTTCTTACTATGTGTATCGGAACGACGTAATTGAGAAAATCTATGCGATGGCAGTAAAAGCGCAGTTGATATAATATGTGTCTTAAACTGTGTTAAAATATGTGTGTAAATATGCTTCATTAACTGTGTTAATGAGTGTGTTAATGAGTGTGCGAAAATATGGTTATTTAAACACATACTCTTCCTACCGCCCGACCACTCCCATGACCCCGAAAACAGCGAATTGTATTTTTTTAATTACCAAAATGAACGATTTTAAAAACGAGGACGATTTTAAAAATGTCCAAATCCCCATATGGGGTTCAAAAATCACAAATACCCCTTATAATACCCAAAACACCCCCTTAATATGGGTAAATCAGGTCAGCATCGTCTCTATTCGCCGAGCAATCGTCCGCTTCGGGGGACTTTCGCCTGTGTGCGAAAAAGTGTTCTAAAATCGTCTTTTTATGGGTTACGATGGGAGGACGGCAGGAAATTATTGAAATAGGCTGACTTTTGGAGCAAAACGCGCTACAATTTTCTATACCAAAATACATTAAAAACGAGGTATGAAAATTGAACATTGAAAAAGTGCTTTTTGACCGTATCACATCCAATCTGGAAGAGGTATTAGATGCCGTTCCACCCCTTCCTACGGATATGCAACAAGAGGTTGGTTTGTTTACCAGAGAACTCTATCAAAAAATCTTAATGGACTTCCATAACTGTCCCGATGAAAGCAAAAAAACACCCCAAAGACTGCTTGGAGCAATCCTTGATGGTGCTGTTCTTATGAGAGATATATTTGATGCTTGTGAGAATTTTGAAGACAGACAGGAGACGATATTCTCTTTTATAGCGGATTATGATATGTGGGATGGGCGGTTGGAAAAACTTATCGGGGACGATAAAGAATATATGGACTATTCCGTAACCAAAGATTTGGCGATTAGTGAAACCATCGCTCTCTGCCGTGACGAGTTCGGTATTGATATCAATGAATGTGTTCTAATTCTTTTGATGCAGGTCTTGTCTGCATTTACTCTGTTCTGCTTCCGTATTAAGTTTGACCTGCTCCGAGATGAAGTTCATCAGATGAACTCCTCTCTATTGGGTTTTATCAAAGATAGACTTTTTTAAACCGTGCTGCATCTCGCGTCTGCAATGGGCGTTTCTTACGTATTTAAAAACTTTCCGAGGGGGTTGCCCGAAAATGACCCTAAAACAGCACTAAAAACCAATAAAAATTTCCAAAAAAATACGGCGGCCGCAGGGGATGCGGTCGCCATACTTTTTTCCCAAGATTTCATATTCTTAATGTAAGGCATTTAAATACATATAGAAGGAGAAATAAAGTGTTTCCACTTCATTATTAGTCTAACCTTTTTATGCAATTAATTCAAGAAAAGTGCAGTCTGCTCGGACTGCACTTCTTTTTATTCTACCGACTTCTCTCTGGGTCTGATAAAGAGTTCCACCGTCATTGATACCATCATTAGAATACTGATTGCTGAAAGATAAAGCAGATAATCGGACTGGACATAACCCTGTAACCGTAAACCCAGTGCAAAGACCGTTATAACGCACTGTAAGACCATTAAGAGAACGGAGATAACCTTGTACCCCTTATAATGGAAAAACAGCATAGCAATGCTCAATGGGGCGAAGAGCAGGGTTATATTGCTTCTCTGATAGAACCCCATAAGAATAAGGACATACGATGCTAACCCAAATATAAATTGCATTGCTCCACCTCCTAATAGACACGATAGACATCGTCTTTTAATACCTTTTTTACATACTCCATATAAGACATATCTCCGATGCTCTTGGCATAATCGCCGTAGGGCAGGTTTCGATTGTATCGTGACACAATCATCGTAAAGTCCACGAAGTAGGTTTCTCCATCAACCACAAAGAAATTGTAACTGTGTGTGCGATTGAAAGAACCGTCCAGTCTGACATCTACCACATAAGATTTTACACCATATTGAACTCCGACCGCCTTTGCCCACTGGGAGAATTGGTAACAGACCCCATGGAACTGCTCTCCTATGAACTGACCGAAGTTGAAGGTCTGGGTCAGATAATAATGATTGCAGTCATCATCGTAAACAAAGTGCTCCGTGGCAAAGGGTATCATCCCATCAAAGAGCAATTCCTCAAAAGTCTCATACTCTCCAAAGGTTTCCTGCACCCATCTCTTGTCGGCGGCGGTCATAGGACTTGTTACACTGGTGTAAGACCCACTCGCTTCTTCGGTTGCTCGGTTCACGAACATACCAACCATAAGTAGAACCAGCATCACAATAGCGACTGCTCGGTAAGAAATTTTCAATGCTATCTTCATATCAATCACCCCTCAATTGGAAAGGTGCTGTCGTCGCTGCAATCTACCAGTGCCTCAACCAGCAGATTTGCGGCGGTTCTAAAACCAAGCACAAAGTTGTCGCAACAACTTAAATTGGATGCTTTCATATTCGCCGAAACATACCTGTCCCAGATTTCTTTCTGCTGCGGGGTAAGGGTCTCTTCAAGTTCGCAGGCGATTTCGCATACTGCTCGCTCCGCCTTGTAATACTCACTTTTCTTGTCAAGACCTCTGCCTGCGATTGACAGGTTATCGTAGTACATTGCTTCAAGTGTTTTTCTCATAATCGTTCCTCGCTTTCTTACCTATCAAAATAGGTATATGTAAGACGGAACTGCCTGCCGTTCCGCAATGGAGGAGGAATTGTAAAGGAGGATATCAAGATAAGTACGCACAGGCACGTACGGGAGAAATCAAAAAAAGACCTACAAACACTACCCCCGTCGGGTAATGTATGTAAGTCTTAATGTCGGAATATGTAATATTTTGTTTTCTTAATTATACCACAAAGAATCTGCCGCGTCAACACAAAATCGCAACTTCTTGCGATATTTTTTCGAAAACGGTTGATTTATAGCAAAGTTTGTGGTATTATAATAAATAACTATAACTTTCGATTGTATGAGGTGTTTATATGCGAAAGATAAATTATAAAAAATTATGGATTTTTTTATTGCAAAGCGGTATTTCCAAACAAGAATTTCGTGAGAAGTGCGCTATTAGCACAGGTACGATGACTAAACTTAATAAAAATCAAGAGGTCGCGCTTTCCGTGATTTTGAAAATTTGCAACACTCTCGATTGTGACATATCTGATATTTGCGAAGCAGAAAAAGAGTAAAGTCCGTTTTATGGGACAAAAGATTTAATAAAATTACAGTATATGATGCTGGGGATATATAGGAGGCAACCAACAATGGTTAGATTGGCAACAGTTTTTAGTGGAATAGGTGCAATTGAACAGGCACTTAAACAAATGGGAATTGAACACGAAATCGTTTTTGCTTGTGATAATGGCGAAAGATATTTGGATGTAGATGTAGAAGACATCAAGAAAGAAATCAAGAAAGCAAAAGGAACAGAAACCGCCGAAAAGGTTGTTTCTCGCCTTTATGATGAAACTGGAAAAATTAACAATGTAAAGAAATCGTATTTTGCAAACTATAAAATTGATGAAGATAGATGGTTTGAAGATATTCGTTTTGTTGATGGCAAGCCCTTTAAGGGTCAAGTGGATTTGTTTGTTGGCGGAAGTCCCTGTCAGTCTTTTTCCACCTATGGTCATCGCAAAGGTTTAGAAGATACACGAGGAACCTTGTTTTATGACTATGCTCGTTTAGTTAAAGAAATCCAACCCAAAGCATTTATCTTTGAAAATGTAACTGGATTGCTTAACCACGACAACGGAAAGACTTGGGATGTAATAAGTAGTACTTTTAAGTCTCTAAAATATGATATAAAGATGGATATTCTCGATGCGAAAGATTACAACCTTCCTCAATTGAGAAAAAGGGTTTTTGTTGTTGGTATTAGAAGAGATTTAAAGTGCCCTGAATTCCATTTTCCTCCCGCAGTAGAATTGACACACAAGAGCACCGAATACCTCGATACAGAAGTAGATGACAAATATTATTTGGGTGAAAAAGGGTTCAACTTCGTTACCAAAGTTGAAAGAAATGAGAGAAGAGCCCGTGTAAACCAAGATGTTATCGGCTGCCAAACTGCTAACCAGCAATTCAACTGGGTTGGAGATTTTAGAGTTGAAACTCCTAAACCTCATCACTATGATGACCCCCGCATTTTTATTGGTCAGTACGAAGGGCACGATGCTGTTGCAAGAAAAATGACCCCACGAGAACTTTTGCGTTTGATGGGCTTTGAGGACTTCAACATAGTTGTAGATGATAATGTGATTTGGAGACAGACGGGAAACTCCATTGCTGTTCCCGTATTAAAGGCAGTAACACAATCGATATTAGACACCCTAAAAGAAAGCAAGGTGGAAGCGAATGAATAACTGGTACATTGACAGGTCAAAGAACTTTATTCACGATGGTCTTCGTGATATTCTTTCCATCATTAACGAAAGCGAATTAGCAGGAGAAGAAATGTCCACCAAGGAACTTGCGAAGAAGTTCGCCAAACACAAGGCATTGGGTAATGCCATCGGCAATCCCAATGCGGCATTTACTCGCTTTCGTGACCACGGATTAATTCGTATGAACAATTCTCTTGGCGACACAGCCAAGATGTATTTAAATGAAAAATTCACATTCGGAGAACTTGTCATAGATTTATTTGTGAAACGATTTGCAAGCAAAGATGAGTTCCCAAGTCTTCACCCTGTCGTTATGCTGTGCAAACTTTTTAGTTGTATGATGAATATGGGTATTGATATAGATGATGTGTTTATAACGTATTTTGAGTGTCACGAGTATTTGCTGCCAATTAACTCGTATGAAGATGTGAACTATGAATTGGTTGAAAAAATCATATCCGAACGAGAGTACGGTGATACCGATAGCGGTAGTGTATTACAACATCGTATTGAATTAAGCGATAACGAAGAAACAAATTATAGCATCTGGTTTAATGCATTGAAACAAACGCCTTTGTTTGTTTCGCTTGAAGAAAATGACAATAGATACACATTAAGACCAAATCAAAAACAAAAAGAATTTTTTAATTACCTTTCGGAAAATGCAGATGAATTTAAGGATGGGGACATTAAAAACAATGCCACTCTTTACAAGTATTATTGTAATCGTGAATATGGTCTTTCTGAAATTATTGCCCCAGTAATCAAGCCCGATGTGACAATTGAAAAAGATGATGTCAAGGTGCTCTTTGACTATCTCTTTGGGTATGACCAAAAGGTTGATTTCGATTATAGCACTTATGTTAAGCACGAGTGCTTCGGTACATATTTTGCATTTATTTCCATCCCCGATATTGCTATTGCTAAAATCGAGGAGGAGAATCCCCAAATTGCAGACCAGTTGTATAAATATGTTCGGAATATGGGCACGTACTATTTGGATAATATTGATGTTGCTTATGGTAATTTGAAAAGTGGTGAAAAAGTAGTGACAAAAGAAGCAGAAGAAATAAAAACAAGCGAAATACCATCTGTTGAAAAAGATATAACATCCGCTTGGTTCGTTGGATACAGATTTGACGACAGAGACCACGACGAGTTTTTAGAAGAAGGCATTTGGTATCACAATGGTGACCCCGTGGACCTTGTTAATGAAATCAAGGTAGGTGACCGTATTGCCATAAAATCAACTGGTCATAGGTCGAGTAATATTCCCTTTGAAAATTATGGACAAACTGTTTCCTTTTTGAGAATTAAGGCCATAGGTGTTGTTACAGAGAATAAATATGACGGCAAAACTTTGCTTGTCGACTGGGAAAAACTTAACCCTGTAAGAGAATGGTATGTATTTACTGGCGCATTCCGTGATACTATCAATAAAGTTACAGACAAGGATGTATTAGACTTTGTATTCAATGGTACAGAGCAAGATTATAATAAGTTTTTGCAGGTTGAACCTTGGAAGAGCAGATACCAACCTCAACCGATAACAGAAACACCTGATGAATATATCGATGACGATGGGGCTGTGGAACAACTTCAAGGTTTTGAATACAAAGAAGTAGAAATGACCCCAAAACAAATAATCTATTACGGTGCTCCTGGCACAGGTAAATCCTTCGAAGTTGATAAACAACTTATCGAGAAATATCCTGATGAAGAAGCCCGTGACTTCCATACCGCAAGAGTTGTTTTCCATCCCGATTATACATATAGCGATTTCGTTGGTTCTATTCGTCCCGTTAAACCAGAAGGCAAATCGCTTACATACGAATTCGTAGCAGGTCCTTTCTCCGAACTACTCAAAAAATGCTTCTTACACTTTGAAGAAGAATTCTATCTTGTATTAGAAGAAATCAATAGAGGCAATGCGGCTGCAATCTTCGGCGACCTATTCCAGTTGCTTGATAGAGACGACAAGAAAGGCAAGTCAAGTTATCGCATCAATAACACGGACATTGCAGGCTTCTTGAAAAAAGATAAGCGTTTGGCAGCATTGTTTGCAAATGACAAGGTGTGGTTGCCCAGCAACTTTAATATCGTTTGTACAATGAACACCGCCGACCAAAATGTATTTGTCTTGGATAGTGCTTTTAAGAGAAGGTTTTCGGAAGAATATACCGAAATTGACTTTTCTAAACTTACGAAAGAGTTGAAAGAAGCAACTGCCGTATTCAATGGCACAACCGACCTTCAACAACTTTTTGCCGACACTAATTTGAAGAAGTTTGTTGATAAGTTGGCAGAAAGCGGAGACTTGAAACGTGACTGGCCGACGTTTGCCCAAATCGTAAATTACATAATCGATGATATCAACGAGGAAAGTGGCTCCGAACAGATTTCCGAGGATAAAAAACTTGGACCGTTCTTCGTATCGGTAAAAGACCTTGAAAACAGAAAGAATTTCATCAATAAGGTCCTTCACTATCTCAAACAAGATGTATTTAAGTATGTTGATTTCTACTTTACTGAATCTTATCAAACTATTCACTCTAAATACATCAAAGAGACTGCCGATATTTTCAATCTTTTGAAAAGGCAGGGTGAATAATGGAATATTCGTGTAAATGTATTTTAAATGATGACGAATTAGGCGGAAAAAGTTATGTCGGCATCTTTAAAAATGCTAACGACTATTCCGTTGTCACACCGTATGGTCTTATTCTGCCCGATACAATCAATTCAACCGAGCGAGAGAAGATTGAATACTTAAAGAAGTATGCTCGTTGTATAACCAAAGCACTTTCGAAGGATAAAACTCGCCGTTACTTGCAAGAGAATTGTGAAGGTAAGAATAATCCCTTATCGGCATTGAATGTAGTGCTGGACTATGTTCAAAATGGTCCATACAGAGAATTTGAGACCGAAACCGTCATACGAGAGGCTGGTAAAATCGATTTTAAGAAAACCATTTCTCGTGTAAAGCCGATGATAATAAATGATGAGGCATTGTACACTAACTTTGCGATTACACGTAAAAAAGTTTCTTCACAAGAAATCGTTAATCTTGCACAGGGAAATGTTATCAATCATTTTATGGAGAACGGCGGCGAGGTTCTTTTCGGCAATCTTATTCATATTGCTGTGCCTAAAATTGCTCTTAATAGTAGTCTTGTTGCTCAACTCCGAGTAGTTAAGGCAAACTCGTTTAATTCCCGCAAACAGCAACTTATTCAATGGATAATTGACTATATTCAAGGTGCCGTAAACAAGAAAGAAGTTGGCTCTTGGCAGTATTCTATTGTTGCAAGTACTCTGTGGGAAGAAATGATAGATGCTTGTTATAGCAATCAAGCGGTGAGAGACAAAACAAAATATGGCACAACTTTCACATTCTATTCAAAAGGTAAAGCCGCTGCGAAAACACCAAAAACAGAGCACGATACCATTTTTGAAACAGAAAAGGATATTGTGATAATAGATGCTAAAATGTACCCTAATCTCGCTCGCCTTGCTTCACATACTGCTGTTATCGAAAAGCAATTCAACTATGCTTTTACTGCAAAGCATAAAAACCCAGACAAAAAGGTGTATAATGTTCTAATTAAACCTTTGGTGGCATCGTACGGCGAACAGGAAGGTTTTATTTCAGATATTCCGTACTTTGAAAACGATACGGACCCAGAAAGAATGATATTCGTGTATGCGGTACCTTTCGTTAAAGTTCTCGATGCTTACTATGGTGGACAAAAACTTGGCACATCTTTTGTGGATGAATTGAAGAGTTATTTGTCACAAAAGAATGATAGGTAAGAAACCAAATTAAGAAAACATAACAAAACCCACGGTGGCGAACCGTGGGTTTTGCTTTGTCATCCAATAATACCAATCTGTATCAGGACTGCCTTTTCAATTTCGCGCATCATCTCCTCATCAACCTCTCCGATGCATTCTTCTAAAATGTCAACAGAGTAATTGCAGATATTCTCGCACATAACGATAGTATCTCGTGTAAGACCAGTTCCTCCTTTCGTACTCGGTATGTAAACATGGGTCGGAAGGTCTTTCTTTTTTCTACCATCATTTCCACTACGAGTAGTTCCGCCCTTCGTCGAGCAGGGAATTCCTGTAATCGTGCGGCTGAATTTGTTGTTAAGATTGTTCGATAGGATTAAAATCGGTCTTTTTCCTATAAAAGTGCTGCCGCATCCTGCGGTTTTAGGGATGTCTGCGAAAAAGATTTTTCCTCGTGCAATGCGTGTATTTGTCATAGTGAATTCCTCCAAAAAAATTAAATTTTAAGATGTTTAAAGCATTTAACTTTTTTGTTTTTATTTCAAGAAAATATGCCCCGAACAAATTGCTCGGAGCATAATAAGTGTCTATAAACTTTTGAGTTTTGAGGAATGGTCATAACTTTCAGAGAAACGATTGATTTTCCGTGGTCAGTTCTTATTGTCATAAGTTAGCGTTTCGCCGTGCTCGTGAAAGGGTAGATTTTGAGATGCCAGTCATTCGCTCTACCTGACGGTACGAATTATTCTCCAACAAAGACAGTGCAAGTTTAATTTGCTCGTTGGAATAAACCTTTGGACGACCTTCCTTGAAGTCGGGTTTGGATTTGGCGATTGCTTTGCCAGAAGAACATCGCTCCAAAATCATATCTCGCTCAAATTCCGCAAAGGCGAAGAAAATATTCCTAATAAGTTTGGATGAACTGGTGTTGTCCATCAGACCGATGTTTAAGATATGAACCTTAACACCACGGTCAATGAGGTCAGATATCAGTTTGCTACCTTGGGAGAAACTTCTCGCAATTCTATCAAGTTTTGTACACATCAAGGTGTCATTGGGTTCTAACTCTTCCAGAAGTTTATCAAAATTAGGTCTGGAACATTCAGTTCCAGTGTAAGCATCGGAATAGACCATCTCTCCGCCTGCTGCTTTTAATTCGGCAATTTGACTTTCAAGACCATTGCCGTATTTCTCTTGACCCTTGCTGGATACTCTTGCATAACATCTAATCATAGAATTACACCACCCATCCAACCGTCCATCCCATTTACACGAAGCAAATGATAGGTCGGTTCAATTTGGGGAGCAGGTTCAAGAAATCTGATAACCACCTCCGAATACTCTCTTGCAGGGATGATGAAAATATCACCATCAATTTCTAAAATAATTACATTCATACATTTTTCTCCTTTCTCTTGTATGTAGGTGTGTCGCTGGCACGACACGATTGCATCTAATATTGATATGAAGGAGAAATATGGTGGGCGGTTGGAGGATGCCCACTGGAAAATTCAACACACACTACTACCTTGCTGCCAGACAAGGGGAAAGGAAAAAGGTCCCAACAAAGAAAAAGACCTACATACAATACTCCCGCCAGAGTTTTGTATGTAGGTGAATGTCGTAATTTGTTGAAATATGTAATATTAGGTTATACTACTATTATACTGATTTTTTTCGCGGTGCCAAGCCCTTTTTGAAATTTTCTTATAATATTTTCCAACCACCCATCTTTCGTGATGCTTAAAAGAGAATTTATTGCCTGTGAGCGAAATGATAATAGATTTTTTGCGGATAATTCTTGGGCAATGATTTTCATTCGCTTTTTTATAGAATTATGGCAAGAATGGTGGGAGGACAAAAATAGCAGATGAGGTTATTTCTCATCTGCTATCTGTTAGATAAATTAGAATTGGTTAAATACTTTTTACTGGATGCAGTTCAATATATCCTCGTGTGCCGATAGGCTCTAACTGAATACGGGGGTTGCTATCATCCCAAGCATATCCAATGCTTTGAGGGTTGTATTTCTTGATTGCATCCCATACCTGCTGAATTGCCTCACCAAAGTTTTCCTCTTCAAAAGGTTCACCCTGGAACATGATGTATTTGCATTTGGGTAGTTCGATGACCTCAAATCCGTCTGG
>JAZUBQ010000015.1:0-1599 GCA_045638525.1 Clostridia bacterium | reverse complement strand
GGTAGTGTAAAATAGTTTGTGTCTTTGGAAAAAAATGTCTCCTTTTTGGTAAGAATTAAGATATGAAAATTCTTATCGAAAAGGAGTATTTTTATGGCAATTGCAAAAGATCAAATTCGACAAATTATTACAGACAATAATCTCAGCAGCGTAGCAGATGTCTATTCCTTACTCAAAGATAGCTTTAAAGACATCCTGCAGGAACTTATGGAAGCGGAACTGGATGCTACTCTTGGTTATGAAAAGAACCAAAAGGGTGATCTGGAAACTTCCAACAAACGGAATGGGCATTCACCCAAGAATCTAAAGAGTCAGTTTGGCGAATTTCAGATTGATGTTCCTAGGGACAGAAATGGGGAGTTTGAACCGAAACTTATCCCAAAGTATCAACGAGATATTTCCGGTATCGAAGAAAAAGTCATCTCGCTTTACGCAAGGGGAATGAGTACACGGGATATCCATGACCAGTTACAGGACCTTTACGGAATTGAAATTTCTGCTGAGATGGTCAGCAAGATCACTGACAGACTGCTTCCCGAAATCAAGGAGTGGCAGTCCCGACCGCTAAACCCAATCTATCCGTTTGTTTTTATGGATTGTATTCACTACAAAGTAAGGGACGAGGGCAGGATTCTCAGCCGTGCTGCATATATTGTTCTGGGCGTTACCATGGATGGATATAAAGATATTCTCAGCATAACTGTGGGTGCAAATGAATCTTCAAAGTTCTGGCTCGGAATGCTCAATGACCTGAAAAACCGTGGTGTACAGGATGTATTGTTTTTCTGCGTTGATGGTCTGCCTGGCTTTAAAGAAGCAATTCAGGCTGTATTCCCACAGGCTCAAATACAGAGATGTGTGATCCACATGATGCGCAATTCATTTAAATATGTAAATTATAATGATCTCAAAAAATTCTCTTCTGATTTTAAAAGCGTCTACAATGCACCCAATGAAACTGCTGCTCTGGCACAGCTGGAGTCTGTTAAGGAAAAATGGGGAAAGAAGTATCCTTATGCAATCAGCAACTGGGAAAACAACTGGGATGACGTATGCTCATTTTTTCAATTTTCCGGGGATATCCGCCGAATAATGTACACGACCAACATCATAGAGGGATTGAATAGGCAATACCGGAAGGTAACAAAAACCAAAAGCGTATTCCCAAGTGACAGTTCTTTAGAAAAGATGCTTTACCTAGCCAGCGAAAATGTAGTGAAGAAATGGACGCAGCGTTATCGCGGGTGGGATCAGGTGCTAAATCAACTAATCGTACTGTATCCTGAACGCCTAACACCATATCTGTAAGAAAAAAAGGCCGGAACGGCTACCATCTCCAACGTACGCCGTTCCAACCTTATTCCGTCGGCATTAGTATTATAACCAGGAAAATCCCACTTTATTCCAGAGGCCGGGTATGGGCGGAGCCCATGTTTTTTCTGATTATTGCCAGTGCCTTAATTGTGATGCAAAAAAATCAAGTTTTCTGTATAAATCCAATTTGATTGGTAATACTATAATCAGAGAGATGAATTCGACAAAAGGATTCATACAAACATTCGACAAAAAGTATTACATATCTGATTCTTATCTGAAAGA
>JAZUBQ010000014.1:0-13818 GCA_045638525.1 Clostridia bacterium | reverse complement strand
AGTTTTCAAGGTTCATTCACTGTCTCTCGCAGACAGCTTAGCTATTGTAACACATCATTTCCCATTTGTCAACACTTTTTTTCAAATTTTTTTAACTTTTTTTCGCGTATGCCACAAAACCCTTGATTTTATGCGGTTTTTCCGCTATTAAATTTTAAAACAGAAACCTTTTTCTAAAAGATTCCTGTTGTTTTCTATATATATGAGCGACTATGTAACACAATAGAACCGTCCCCCTATCTCATTTAAGATAAAAATCTGAATATAAGAAGACATTGATTGAATTTTAAAAAACGTGTCATAATAAAACAAGCTTAACAAGATAGGAGGTGAAAAAATGAGGTACAGTTCCAAATGGAAAATGTGGAAGACTACCCTTGAATTCAAAACTTGCTTGACTTGCCGAGATAACAATGGTAAAATATATGATATAGGTGAAATAGCATATCCTAGTCCTCCACTCCATCCAAATTGCAGATGTGTCATTGAAAAATTAAAAGTCCTTCTTGCAGGAACCGTAACGAACAAGGGAATGCAAGGTTCTGATTGGTATCTAAAATCCTATAGAAAATTACCGAGTTACTACATAACTAAAGAAAACGCGGAAAAGTTAGGTTATCGATCATATTTAGGAAATCTTTCAAAAATTGCCCCTAATCAAATGCTTTTTAGAGGCATCTATCAAAATAGAAACGGACATTTACCAACTGCACCGAATAGAATTTGGTATGAAGCAGATATCAATTACGAATCCGGCTTCAGAGGAATGGAAAGAATAGTATTTTCAAATGACGGGTTAATTTTTGTAAGCTACGACCATTATCTTACATTTATCGAAATCGTATAGGAGTGATGAAATGAATTATCAAGAAAAAAACAAAAGAAATGCATTTAAACCGATTCAAGAAAATCCTATTATACTGGATTTTACAGGATGTAAATACTTGGGAGAAATACACCTGATATTAAAAACGAAATTCGGACTTCCCGAGTATTACGGAGAAAATTGGGATGCTTTGTGGGATTGTATGCATGGTCTGTTTTATCAGAGAGGTAATTTCACGGTAAATATATACGGCTTTTCATCACTTCCCGAGGACTTAAGAAAATGCTGTAAACCAATGCTTGAGGTTTTTTCTGAGGTGAATGATGATACCCCAAATGTAATATTTCAACTGATTTCATAAAGATACAAAAGCACTTGCTTTCGCAAGTGCTTTTATTTTAGAAAACACATGTAAAAACAGGCACGTCCCTATTTACACATACCTCCCGAAGACTATGCGATACTTCAGGAGAGATTAAAAGATTTAGCCCAAGAGTAATGACCATTAGTTTGGGTTGGTTAAAAATCACTCTTACAATTATTACAATGCCACTGCTTTGTTGTTTTACCTAAAGCAAATATACCCCATAATGCTACACTACCTGCTTTTGATAAGCCAGAGATTTTCTTACAATCGGTTGACTTGCAATAAGGACAGGTTATTGTTGTGGTTGAGCGCAAGAAAAATATCAATCCGTAAAATATGTCGAAAATTTTGTAATAATGCTTGAAAATAATGCTATATTATGGTATTATATAAGAAAGTATTAATACAAAGGCTGGCAAAATAACATGGATAAACCAAATAAAAACAAAGAAAATATATATAAACTAATGTGGCAGATTGCTCAAAAAATGGAGAAATTAAAAGCAACAAACAGATATGATGTCGATGCTTTGTTATACAGTCTTTCTTATCAATTAGACCAATTGAATTATTTCTACAACGATTTAATTGATAAACAGGGAAACAATAATGCAAACAATACATATTATAATTTAAAGACTAATCCAAAAGAGCACCAGTTAATATATGTGAATTTATGCAGAGGGTTTCCAAAAGAATTGTATGACGGACATTGGTGTTATGTTTTTAAACATTCGGGTACAAAATTATTGGTTATCCCGACAACGTCGTTTAAGGATGTTACATCAAGCGAAGATAGAGATTATTATTTTGATATAGAAGAGTCGGATGGTGCAAAATCACGTTTAAGATTTGACGAGATGCGAATGATTGACAAGATGAGGGTGGACTGTCGAGATAAGCCTTACAGAAATGTTAAAACAGACAGAAAACTAATTGAAGAAAAGTTTTTGAGGTTTTTAAATTTGACTCTTGACAAATCCAAAGAATAATGTTATAATTATTGAAGAGAATATGAAATAGCCCTTAAATGGGTAGATGATTTTTTAACTCTTAAGTGAGTAGAATGAAAGAGCATCCTTTGTGGGTGCTCTTTTACTATTTATAAAACAAAGACTTATCTCATTGCCGAGATAAGTCTTTTATTGTGTATATAATATTTTATTATGTATACAGATAAAAATTATAGAAAGGATTGATGTAAATTGATTATTTAGTTACCAAGTATAGCCACAGTTATTACACTTAAACGTCTTGTTAATCTTCTTACTAAACAGACCAAAAGCCCAGATAGAAGCTCCTCGCTCTACCCCACCAATTTTACGGATGTTTGTAGATTGACAGGTTGGACATTTGGGAATGTATTCATTTATTGGCTGCGTTTGCTTTTGAGTTGTTACACGACTATGACTATTCATTGAATTAGCCTGTCTTATGTTGTTTTTTGGGTTGTAAGGACGAGTCCACCAAAACTTCATCTCTTGCCCACAGATTTTACATTTGGTGTTTATTTCTTCGTTTGAACGGAAATACACAGTTCGATTACACTTTTCACACTCATACATTGATATAGTTAACTTTTCTTTTTTCATAAATACACCTACCATTTTTATATTATTATACCATAAATCAAAAATAAATTCAAGGATTTCTCCACAAAATTCTTTTATGGACACAAATATCTCCACAATATTTATATGACAACTTCCACAATGTCTTGTCCTAAATTATTAGTACGATATTCAAAACTTTTGAAACTGATTTAGACGGTGCAATAAATAAACTTGGTATGTTTAACAAGTCCTTTGCAAATATGAGAAGAGACTTAAGTTCTGGTCAAGGTATTGGCGTAAGCATATTTAGCGGAAACAGTGTAACTAAAAACGATATAGGAGTTTTCGGCAAATCTTTTAATGAAATATTTGAAATATGTAAAAAGGGACGTGCCTGTTTTTACACTTTTTTTTGCTTTTTATTCTACTAAAATATGTAAAATCGGGCACGTCCCTATTTACCACACTTGCTTTCGCAAGTGCTTTTGTATCATAAACACAGCGAGCCGAGGTCGTCACGCCCTACAATACCCCCGTTAAATCGAAAGGTGGTGTATATTCCGGTTTGGCGCTGGACTTTTCCTGCATATAGGCAGTGTTAAATCCAAGTTCTAATGCTGTGTCCACCACCGAATGATACTCCAGGGAGGTAATCCTGCGATTGATTTCAGGATAATCTTCCAGATGCCCGTTGGGCGTATATTGACTCATTAAGCTAAGAATAAAGTCCTCTGTCCCAAACCTCTCTGCAAGACTTTTTATCACTTCTATGGAATCCTTTCGACAGTCTGGCAACACAAGATGCCGTACAATTACACCCGATTGCATGATTCCCTCCTCGTTAAACTTAGGTGCACCGCAAAGGGAAATCATTTGGGAAAGAGAATCTATAGCAAATCCGAAATAATCAGGTGCCAAGCTGTATTTCTTTGCAATTTCAGAGGACTGATATTTTACATCTGTGAGAAAAATATCAATATACCCTTTTAACATCTGAATCGTTTCCGGCTTTTCGTAACCGCCCATATTGGCAACAAAGGGAATATGTATTTGATCTCTGACAAGGTCGATGGCGGACATAATCTGCGGTAAATAGGGCGTGGGCGTCACAAGGTTAATGTTATGGGCACCGTCATTTTGAAGCTTCAGAAAAATATCACCAAGCCGTTCTATGGTGATTTCATCGCCAAAACCGCCGATGCTGATATCATAATTCTGACAGTACCGACAAGCCAGATTACATCCCGAAAAAAACACCGTTCCCGAACCTTTGGTACCGCTGATACAAGGTTCTTCCCAAAAATGAAGAGCTGCCCTTGCAGCCTTTATCTGATTGGTTGCACCACAAAAGCCAACGGTTTTGGTTCTGTCAACACCGCAGTTTCTCGGGCATAGTGTGCAATTTTTTAGCATATCCATCGTGAAACTCTCCATAAAAATTAAAAGGGCGGTTCGTCGGAAATCGCCGAATCCTACAATACACCTATATGGTGTTCTAATGTCACGTCTTACAATTAGCTAAATCATACCATATTTTCTATTCGTTGTCAATTGTATCAGACTTTGCATAAACAAATACCAAAGAAAACAAGAATAGTTTTTCTTGACAACGGACAAAGTTTGTTATATTATATATAATGTAATAATATGACAAATGCTATATTTTATAACGGAGGACTATTATGGCAAAGGAAGCAAAAAAATATTTCAAGGTTGACCCCTGGAAAATCATTGAAGAAGGCTTTAACCCGGCGGAAGGCAGAGTGGGCGAAAGTATTTTCTCCATGGGCAACGAATACATGGGTATCCGTGGCATTTTTGATGAAATGTATTCCGGTGACAAGCTGGTAGGATGCTACTTTAACGGCGTGTATGAAGAAAAGCCGCTTTCCTATCCCGAATATTTTAACGGGTTAGCAAAAAGATGCTGCTTTATGATTAACGCACAAAACTGGCTGTACACCAGAATTTTTGTAGATGGCGAAGAAATCGACTTAGCAAAAATCAAATTTGAAAACTTCTACCGTGAACTGGATATGAAAAAAGGTCTGGTAACAAGACGCTTTACATACAAAGACATCACTTTCACTTTTGAAAGATTCACAAGCATCAACTATCACTACATCGGCGGACAGAAAATCACTATGACAAGTGCATCCGCTCACGATGTGAAACTGATTAGCGGTATTGACTTTACTCCCATTCACGAGGAAGAAGGTAAAAACTACTGGACCGAATGCGACAAAGGTGATGACTACATCATCTGCGCTACCCAGACCAGTGGTCAGAGAATTTATTCCAAAATGAAAACCAACCTGGGTGCTGGTAAAGTTGTTTCCGAAGATAAAATGATTATGCAGGAATACAATTTCACTCTGGAAGGTGAAAAAGTATTTGAAAAAGTGGTTTACAATTTTGTAGAACGTGACAAAGATTTGACCATCGACTTGGCAAAAGCAGATTCTTACTTAGCAAAATCCTATGACGAATACAGAGCGGAACACGTGGCTCGTTGGGAAGAAATCTGGAAACATTCCGACGTGGAAATCGACGGTGACGACGAAAATCAGCAGGGTATCCGTTTCTGTATCTTCAATATGCATCAGACCTACCACGGTGACGATGGCAGATTAAATGTTGGTGCAAAAGGGTTAACCGGTGAAAAATACAGCGGTTGGACTTTCTGGGATTCGGAAACCTATTGTCTGCCCTTCTATATGTTCAACAATCCCAAAGCGGCAAAAAATCTTTTGATGTATCGTTATAACACTCTGCCTCAGGCAAAAGAACGTTCCATCGAACAGGATTGTAAAGGTGCTTGTTATCCCATGGTTACCATTGACGGTACCGAAAGCTGTGGCGTATGGCAACACGGGAACCTGGAAATCCACGTGACTGCGGCGATTGCATACGGCGTATGGCATTATGTAAGAAACACCGGCGATGAACAGTTCTTAAAAGATTACGGTCTGGAATTGTTGGTAGAAACTTCCCGTTACTTTGCATCTCGTGGTGACTGGAGCCCGAAAACCGGTGAGTTTGGTTTATGGGGTGTAATGGGACCTGACGAATTCCATATGATGGTACATAACAATACCTACACCAACTTTATGGTGAAGAAAAACTTCCTCTACACCATCGAAATGGTGAAAAAATACGGTTACGATGTTCCTGCTGAAGAGTTAGCTACCTGGCAGAACATGGCAGACAAGATGCGTATCAACTATGACGAAAAAACCAAACTGTTTGAACAGCACGACGGTTACTTTGATTTCCCCGAATATGATGTAAAAGGTATGGACCCCGATAAAGTTCCCGTATACAAATACTGGGCGTATGACAGAATTTTCCGTGTGAATATGTTAAAACAGCCTGATGTTGTATTAATGCAGTTCTTCTATTCCAAAGATTTCACTTTAGAACAAAAAAGAGAAAACTTCTATTTCTATGAACACAGATGTTCTCATGAAAGCTCTCTGTCTCCTGCAATTCACTCCATTATGGCGGCTGAAATCGGCGATTTGGATATGGCAGAAGAATATATGGCATACGGAAGCCGTGTAGACATTGACGACTACAACAGAAACGCACATCAGGGCTTACACGTAACTTCCATGTCTGCGGCCTGGATGAATATGATTTACGGCTTCGGCGGTATGAGAAGTGACGGCGATGTGTTATCCTTCAAACCCAACATCCCCAAAAAATGGGATCGTTATGCATTCACGATTTTAGTTCGCGGAAGCGTATTGAAAGTGGAAGTTGTAAAAGGAAAAGCTACCTTCAAAGTATTGGAAGGTGCTCCCGTTACCGTTGAAATTTTTGATAAAGCATATGAAATCACTATGGAGGGCGTAGAAATTGAGTACTAATCTTTCGAATATTAAAGAAATCAAAGCAGTAATTTTTGATTTGGACGGCGTTATCGTTTCCACCGATGATTGCCATTACAGAGGTTGGAAAAAAATGGCGGACGAAGAAGGAATTTACTTTGACCGCACCATCAATGAAAGACTCCGTGGCGTGAGCCGTATGGAAAGCTTAAACATCATTTTAGAGCGTGCCGAAAAAGAGTACACCGAAGATGAAAAAGTGGAAATGGCAACCCGAAAAAATGGTTACTATGTGGAATTCATTCAGGCATTAACTCCTGATGATATTCTCCCCGGCGTGATGGAAACCTTAGAAGAACTGAAAGCAAAAGGAATTAAAATTGCCATTGGTTCTTCCAGTAAAAATACTCCCATCATCTTAAAACAAATCGGTTTATCCGATTACTTTGATGCAGTATCCGACGGAAACAACATCAAAAATTCCAAACCCGATCCCGAAGTGTTCTTAAAAGCGGCAGACTTTTTAAATATGCCTTATGAAAACTGTGCAATCGTAGAAGATGCGGATGCAGGTATTGAAGCAGGCAAAGCCGCAGGAATGGTTACGTTTGCTGTAGGCAGTGCCAAAGGCGGAGATTTCACCTTATCCAATATGAAAGAATTGCTTGGCAATCTGTAAATCTCAATCAAATAACAAAAGATAACAAAAAACTCCTGTTCGTTTGAACAGGAGTTTTTTGCATCAAGACGATTGATTTATTGAGTCATTGCTTCAATGACACAATCAGTAATTAAGTCCATACCTGCGCTGTTGGGATGGAGCTTTTCGGTTTCGTCTGCTGCCATATAATTGGTATAGTTAGAAGCGTTGATGCCTGCATTATTACGGACATCCACATAGGTACAACCGTAGGTGTTTGCAACGGATTTAATCACATTGCAGATAGATTCGGACTCATACAGATAATATACCATATTGAGTAAATACACTTCTGCATCGGGATAGTTCCGAGTAATATTTTTGATGATCTGGGTGTAATTGGTTTTAAATTTTGTAACACCGCAAAAACCTCTTACGTCATTGACCCCCATAAACACAAAAACCACATCAGGAGTTTCACCTTCGTTGTTATGAAGTTGCAGCGAGCGTTGTTGAGCATGATTACAAACTTTATCACCGGAGTAGGAGTTGTTTACTAAAATTTCCATTCCGGTTTCGTCTGCCAACTGCTTCCACCAGGTTTCATTCACACTGGAAATTCCGTGATTATTGCCGAAGTATTCCACGGCGTTGGAACCTAAGGTAGAATTGATTTCGGGATTATTGGACCAACCGTCAAAGGTGGAAACGCTATCGCCCAGGATAGACATTTTTTTGTCTGCAAAGGAATCGGTGTTGATATTTTTGATCGTGGCTTCTTGGAACGTAGCTTTGGGTTCTAAGTTTTCATTTAAGAGCATAGCTCTTAACAGCGTGCCGTTTGCTTCGGGTAAATCCACAGAATATTCTCTGGTGGTACCAACGATTTGTGCATCGGTATCAATCACGGTCACATCTACCGCTGTCATTTGATTCTCGTTATAGGAAGCCAGAACCAAAAGCACTTGTCCGTCGTCTGCTGTGTTATAATTGGTAAAAGAAACGGTGGCGGTTTTCGCTTTGCCGTTTAATGTAATAGCAGAAAAGCTATCGGATTCGATAATAGGTTTTAAGTTTGCCACATTCAGCTGGTCTTTCCATTTCATAGTGGCAAGTTCCCCCACACTGTGGAACGAAATGTTACTAACCACACCCATTTGTTTGCCGATGTTGGTAATGGTGATGGTGTTCTTGCCACTTCTTACATACAACAACTCCAAGTCATCATTTGCCGCATCAGCACAAGCTAAGGTGTTATGAATTCCGATAGGTTTTAAAATATCGGCATAAAATCCTGTGTCGGAAGTGATGCGGAAGATGTTTTCGTTGGCATCTGTAAAGTAAATATACGGATATACCAAACCTGCCAACCCTTTGGAGGGGGTGTAGGTCACGGTATAGGATTCTCCGGGAGCAAGAGTTTTGTTTAATCCTTTTTTTACGAGGTCTTCCTGACCGGAAATCATAGGTTCTTTGGCAATGGTTACCTCGCTAAAATAATCCATCCCATTGTTAGGAAGATTTGTAAAGGTAAGTTTTGCAGAAGAATTACTTACCGTCAGATTATTTGCACCTTTGAGCAAATAAATATATTTGGTTGCTCCTGCTGTTATGGTCGCTTTAGAGCCAAGTTCGGAAGTTACGGTAACCGTTTTATCAGAAGTAACGGCATAAACTCCTGCATAGGAAGCTGTATGTGATGCGGTAGCTGCAAAAGCCACAACATTCGCAGAAGAAAATAATATGATAGATAGTATAACTGCAAAAAACTTCGTAAATTTCATTAGAGGTTCTCCTTGTTTTAAAATAATCAGTCCAAAAATTCTCTTTTTATCATATCATTTTTGTCGGAAAATGTCAATGTAAATACCAAGACATATTTTGGTAAAAAAGGTCCTTTTATTCGGGCAAAATAAAAATAGGCTGTAGCAGAATCAAACAATTCTGCCACAACCCATTAACAGTTGAACCTTTTTATTTTATCGGTGCACCTTGAGCGTTAAACAAGGGAAGCGGTTCCAGATAGATGATATCGTCTCTGTTCACAGCGTCACCTTCGGCTAAAACTGCCATTTTGCCAACAATGTTGCCCTCGGCAAGTTCCACCAGTTTTTCCAATGCCAACAAAGACTCACCCGTACTGATAACATCATCCACAATGAGTACCCGTTTGCCACGGAGCATCTCGGTTTCTCTTTCTCCGATGCAAAGGGTTTGCGTTTTCGCTGTGGTAATGGAATCCACCTCAGTTGTGATGAGATTTTTCATATAGAGCTTGGGACCTTTTCTGGCAACCACATAGTGATTGACACCTTCTTGCCGCGCCATTTCGCAAACCAGAGGAATTCCCTTTGCTTCCGCACTGATAATCACATCGTGTTCGGGAGCTTTTTTCAATAACTCTCTTGCACAAGCCTCAGTCAACTCCACATCACCAAACATAATGAATGCACCGATATATAAGTCATCCCCGATGGGACAAAGAGGAAGCTGCCGGGTTACTCCGGCAATTTCCATTTCATAATGGTCTGCCATAAAAATTTCAACCTTTCAAAATTAACCTACCAATGTTGCGATATAACATGCAAACAATGCGAAAGAAATCCACATAACTGCACTTACATCTTTAATTTTTCCGGTAGCAACTTTCAAGATAACCCAAGAAACGATACCGAACATAATACCGGTTGCAATAGAATATGCAAAAGGCATCATAACAACTGCTAAGAAACCGCCGATAACATCTGCAATGTCACCATCAAATTCCATATTTTTAATAGCAGACAACATTAAGATACCAACATACAGCATAGCAGGAGTGGTAGCAAACGAAGGAATTGCTAAGAAAATAGGAGCAAAGATGATTGCGATTAAGAACATAACACCGGTGGTTAATGCAGTCAGACCGGTTTTACCGCCGGCTGCAACACCTGCAGAAGACTCTACATAACTGGTAACAGTAGAAGTACCTAAACAAGCACCAACAACAGTACCAACAGCGTCAGCCATTAAAGCACCGCCTGCATTGGGCAAAGTGCCGTCTTCTTTCATAATGCCGGCTTTCTGAGTAACACCAATTAAGGTACCAACGGTATCGAAAATATCGGTGTATAAGAAAGTGAATACAACAATAATGAAAGAGAATGCATTTTTTGCAACATACGCAAAGTCAAACTGGAACAGTGCGGGAGCTGCAAAGTTAGATTTGATAGATTCCCAAGACAAAGAAGGAATTACGGAATAAACGCCGTTTGCCGGATCGGGAACATACCAGCCAACCAGTTCACAAATGATACCTAAAACCCAGGTAGCAATGATACCCAAAAGAATGCCACCGGGAACTTTTTTATACTGCAGTACACCGATGATCAATAAACCAACGATGGACAAAATTACAGGAATGGAAGAAATATCGCCAAGTGCTACGGTAGTTGCAGGATCTGCAACGATAACTTTTGCGTTAATTAAAGCGATAATAGTAATAAACAAACCGATACCGGCAGTAATTCCGAATTTCAGGTTCGTAGGAATTTTGTTCACCAATGCTTCTCTGAATTTAAACAAAGACATAACAATGAAAACAAGACCTTCAATCAATACTGCGGTTAAAGCTACCTGATAGGAACATCCCATTGCTCCGCAAACAGTGAATGCAAAGAATGCGTTCAGACCCATACCGGATGCCAACGCTACCGGATAGTTTGCAAAAAATGCCATACAAATAGTTGCGATTGCTGCAGAAATTGCAGTTGCCATAAAGATAGCAGGTGCAGATGCTCCTTCGATGCCACCTAAATAGCTGGGATTAACTGCCAAAATATAAGCCATTGCCAGAAATGTGGTAATACCGGCAAGGATTTCTGTTTTGACAGTAGTGCCGTGTTCTTTGAGCTTAAACAGTTTTTCCATTTTGAATTTCCTCTCCTTTTTAAAAAAGAATTTTTCAACAATATTATACAAAATCACACCTTTTTTTTCAAGTGATTTTGTAATTTCTTTCTAATTTTGGCAATTTTCACAAAAACAAATGAACCAAAGCTACAAAAGTACCAAAAGTGAAATGTCAATTAAATAATTTCGTGTTCGGTTGCAACATAAGAAAGAGAGATATCGTGAATCTTTGGAAACACTGTTTTCACAAAAGTTTTTTGATAAGATAATCCGCAAGTTACACCGGAATATCCTTGCAAATAGCGGTCGTAATATCCCGCACCATAGCCAATGCGATATTTCATTTCGTCAAATCCAAGACCCGGAACCAGAATCAAATCAATGTTGGATTTATCATATTCCAAATCGGATACAGGTTCCATAATTCCGTAACGGGAAGGTGAAAAATCCGATTCTTTTTCTGCCATAACTGCTATCATTTCTGTTTTTGAGATGCACTTGGGAAACAAGCAGATTTTCCCCATATTCAAACAAGCTTTCCACAAAGCGTCGGTGAGGACCTCGCTGTTTGCCGAGCGATACAGCAAAACTGTTTTCGCATCAAGAAACCACGACGATGCCATCACTTGTTCGGTAATTTTTGCGGATGATATTATGATTTCTTCATTGGTTAAACTGTTTCGTACACTTCTTAAATGATTTCGGAGTTCTTTTTTATCCATTGCAAGTTCCTCTTTTCAGCTATGAAAAAAGACGGGAAAAACCCGTCTTTTTTCGCTTTTATGATAGAATATTACTTCTGTTCACATTTCTGGTTCGCAACGGTGCAAGAAGTTTTGCAAGCAGACTGACAAGAAGTCTGACATTCGCCACAACCTTTTTTTGCTAAATTTTCAGCTAAATTTTTGGTGGTTAAAGTTTTAATCTGTTTCATAATCGTAAAATCCCTTTCTTTGTATTATTTCGTTTTGTTTTTTGATGAATACCAATCATTCCGCCCAGCATAGCAACGACTAAAAGAATGATTGAATTTAAAATGCGAACTCTTGCCTGAAAAACAAGTGTTATCACAATATATCCTGCAATAAACAGCAAACCTGCCCAAAATCCTTTTAAAAATCCTTTTCTCTTGGCACCTTTTGCAGCACGAAAACCTGTGAGAAATGCAGCAACGTAAGTAAAAATGCCGCCAACCCAGGGAATTGCCGTTTCCGAAATGTAAAACACATGAAATACCAGTGCCGACAACAGCACTCCGGCAAATAAAACCAACCAGCCTATTACTGCCGAACTTATGATTCTGTTACTCACCGAAGCTACTCCTTCCTGCTCGGAATGATTCATTGCAGTTCACTTCCAATCCAAAAATGCTTTTTTGCTGTTTTTGGTATATTATATTGGAAGGTTTAAAAAACTATGCCTTTTCTTTTTGTTCCACGGACTTGATTGCCCATTTCTGAATCACCAATTTGGTGTTATCCGCACCAACTTCGATGGTGACAGTGTTATCTTTAATCTGAGAAACTTTGCCTTCGATTCCGCCGATGGTAACCAAGGAATCTCCTTTTGCCAAAGCGGCAAGCATTTCTTTAAATTTTTTATCTTTCTTTTTCTGCGGTAAAATTATTAAGAAATAAAATACCACAACCATGATGATAAGCGGTAAAAATGAACTGATCATTGCACCCATATCCTGACCCTGAGGCATTTTGTTCACCTACTTTCTGTAAAAAATTCGTTTATCGAATCTATTATATACTATTTTCAATCACTTTGCAAGTATTTTTGGTAAATTATTTTATTTTAAGAAAATTTCTTTGCAAAGATTAATCGGCTTTATGCCATTTTACGCCTTCTCGGGTATCTTCAATCACAATTCCCATTGCCAGAAGCTCTGCACGGATTTCGTCAGCTCTCTGGAAATTTTTATCTTTCTTTGCCTGAGTTCTTTCGGCAATTTTTGCTTCCACAAGTGCCACATCCACATCAGAATCTTCTTCCACTCTTGCAATGTTCAACACGCCGGTCAATTCTTTTAATAATCCGTATGCCGCATCCACATAGCCTTTGGTGGTGTTTTCTTTGGTTTCGGAATTCACTTCACGAACCAACTCAAAAATCACACCGATGGCTTCCGCCGTGTTCAAATCGTCATCCATTGCTGCAACAAATCTCTGACGATAAGCGTCCAATGCTGAATTTTCAGCATCGCTGATGGGAGCGTCTTCCACTTTATCCATTAAGAATTCCAGATTTTTAATACAGGTTACAATACGGCCTAAACCGGTTTTTGCCTGTTCCAACAATTCATCCGAAAAGTTGATGGGACTTCTGTAATGTGCAGATAACATAAAGAAACGAAGCACATCATAGGGGAACTTTTCCGCTAAATCACGAACGGTAAAGAAATTTCCTAAAGATTTGGACATTTTGCGGTTATCAATATTGATGTAACCGTTGTGCATCCAATAGTTGGCAAAAGGAACTCCGTTTGCCGCTTCACTCTGGGCAATTTCATTTTCGTGATGCGGGAAAATTAAATCAAGACCGCCACAGTGAATATCAATTGTTTTACCTAAATATCTGCCTGCCATTGCGGAACATTCAATATGCCAACCAGGTCTGCCGTCACCCCAAGGCGACTGCCAGCTCGGCTCGCCCTCTTTAGCACCCTTCCACAGACAAAAATCCATCGGGTCCTCTTTAAT
>JAZUBQ010000013.1:0-1780 GCA_045638525.1 Clostridia bacterium | reverse complement strand
CATTGGTATCACCCCTTGTTGACATTAAATTACCACAAAGAAATGAGAAATGCAAGACCGCATATTGCCCGAAAAACAGGCAAAAATGTTGGATAATCTGCAAATGGACAAAGGCGTATGCTTTGTGGTATACTGGAACTGTTGGGCGGCTTTTGAAGCCGCCTCTTTTGTATTCAAACATAACAGGGACACCCCGTTGGGGCAATGTCACTAAGTTAAGAAAGGCTGGGTCTTGCAGAAATGCGGGGCCCAGTTTTTGTAACTATTTTCAAAATAACGCTTGACAAAACAGGTAAAATATGCGGCCTTTTTGCTAACTGGGGTTAGCAAAAAGGCCTTTGTAATTAGAGGTGTTCCCACCCTAAATTACAAGGAGGTCTAATTATGTCAAGTCAAATTCAAATTGTAAAAGAAAAGCTCAAACTCGCAATCAGCCAGTTATGCAAGACATCGTGGATGTTTGCAAAGAATCCTAACTGTGATTTTACAAGGAAGCGAAAACTCCCTTTGCACGAAATTATCTCCATCCTTCTGTGCATGGAGGGAGGCAGCCTTACCGGTGAACTGCTGCGCTATTTTGGTTGTAGTCGTTATTCGCCATCTAGTTCAGCTTTTATCCAGCAACGGCAGAAAATCAACGAATTTGCGTTCCCTGCGCTATTCTCCCTTTTCGTAAAGTACACAGACAAAGACCGGTTGTACAAAGGATATCGCTTGCTTGCTGCAGACGGTTCGGACATTCAAATTCCAACGAATCCAAATCATGCAGACAGTTATTTTCAAGGCACAAATGGTCAATCTCCCTATAGTCTTTTACATTTAGATGCTGTCTATGACTTGTTTCAACATACATATCTTGATGCGGAAATATGTGGTCGACGCGATTCAGATGAGAGGGGCACATTGTGTAAAATGGTCGATCGCTCCGATGTTATAAACGCCTTAATCATTGCCGACAGAGGGTATGAAGGCTATAATCTCATGGCCCATATTCAGGAAAAAGGCTGGAAATATTTGATTCGGATTAAGGACATTCACTCATCCGGTATCGCTTCGGGGTTAGAATTGCCGGACGCAGATGAGTTTGACGTGTATTGCCCCATTCAGTTGACCAGACGCAGGAAGACCAAAACAATACCGTTGTTTGCGGACAGGAACCATTATAAATGGATTGCAACCTCCACTCCGTTTGATTATCTGTCGATTGGTTCCCATAAACACGATCCGATTGTATTCTACCATTTACCGTTTCGGATTGTTCGGTTCAAATTATCTGATTCTTCTTACGAAACGGTCATTACAAACTTGGACGCAGAAGAATTTCCACCTGAAGAGCTGATGCACCTCTATGGGATGCGTTGGGGTATTGAAACCTCCTTTAGAGAATTGAAATATACTGTGGGTTTGCTCCATTTCCACGCAAAAAAGGTGGAGAACATTACGCAAGAGATTTATGCCAGACTTATCATGTACAACTTCTCTGAATTGATTACCTCGCACGTAGTCATTCAGAAATCCAAAAGAAAACACCCTTGCAAAGCGAATTTTTCTGTTGCTGTACAGGTTTGCAGACAATTTCTACTTGGTAATATTTCTCCACCAGATGTCGAAGCTACCATAAGCAAGAATGTTTCTGTTACTCGCACCGGCAGACGCAATCCTCGCAATATAGTTGTAAAATACGCAGTCAGCTTCCTCTATAGAGTAGCATAATTTTCGTGCTTTGAATAGCTTTTTTAAGCGGATTTCTTGATCCGCTTTCTTGTCGTGCTCATTTTGC